>CBFIET010000151.1:0-3197 GCA_965661685.1 Planctomycetota bacterium | reverse complement strand
GACAAGCACATCGTGTTCATCACCGGAGATGAGGAGTACCGGTCGGAAGAGGGGATGCCTCAGCTCGCCAGGATCCTCGCCAAGCATCATGGCTTCACCTGCACCGTGCTCTTCTCCATCGATGCGGAGACCGGCTGCATCGATCCTCAGGTCAATGACAACATTCCTGGCCTGCAGGTACTGGAAGACGCGGATCTGATGGTTCTCTTCACCCGCTTCCGAAACCTGCCCGATGAACAGATGAAACACATCGTCGATTACGTCCAATCGGGTAAGCCTGTGATCGGCCTCCGCACCTCGACGCACGCCTTCGATATTCCCGGCGATCGAAAGTACCACCGGTGGTCGTGGCGAAACCCCAAATGGAGAGGCGGATTCGGAACCCAGGTGATGGGAGAGACGTGGGTTGCCCATCACGGCGGCCACGGCTGGCAAAGTAGCAGCGGGATCATCGTGGAGGAGCAGAAGAAGCACCCCATCCTCAAGGGGATCAAGGATGGAGATGTTTGGGATCCATCGGATGTCTACACCGTTCGTCTGCCTCTTGTGGGCTGCACCCCGCTGCTGCTGGGACGGGTACTGTCGGGAATGGATCCCGATGATGGTCCCTGCGATGTGGAGAAGCGTGACGATGGAACCACCTTCGACAAGAATAACCCGATGATGCCGGTGGCGTGGACTCGCATCCGGCCCGCCGCCAAGGGTGGAATCAAGCAGAGGGTCTTCTCCAGCACCTTCGGAGCTTCTCGCTGCTTCACACGGGAGGGATCGAGAAGATTGCTGGTCAACGCATGCTACTGGTGCCTCTCGATGGAAGACCTGATCGACGAGAAGATGAAGGTAGATATTGTCGGAGAGTACAAACCAACACGATTCGGATTCGGCAAGCACACCGCCGATCTGAAGCCTTCTGATCTGCTGAAGAAAGCCCAGTGAGCCCACTCCTCTTACTCCTGGTGATGTGGGGAGTCGCTGGCGAAGGACCGGAGACACCGCAGCCCTTCCTCGGTGGCACCGATCGATCGGCTGCTGAAGAACCCGACTCGTCGGTAACCGAGGGTCTGCGGCTGATCGGGGAACTGGGGTGTACTTCTTGCCACCCTACCGCCGACGGTGACGACAACTGGCTGCTGCCTCGTCGCGCACCGCGCCTCGAAAAGGCTGCCGCACGGATCTCTCCCTCGCACCTGTTCGAGTTCATCGTCGATCCAGCGACCACCCATCCCGGCACCGTGATGCCCGAGATGCTCTCCCACCTCGATGAGGAGGAGCGTCAGGTCGCTGCGCGGTATCTGGTCGACTACCTGATCGACCGTGCGGGAGAGAGGTGGAGGGAACACATCCCTGATCAGGTACTGATCGAGGAGGGAGATCGACTCTATCACCAGGTCGGCTGCATCGGTTGCCATGAGCCTCTCGGCAGGGAATCGACGATTCTCTCCCACTCCAACCGACTGACGGGACGCGTCGAACACTGGTCTCAATCGCAACTGACACGCTTCCTGAGGGAGCCTCACAAGAGCAGGCCAGCGGGCAGGATGCCAACGATGGGTCTGAACCATCGGGAAGCCAACGCCATCGCTCACTTCCTCCTGCGCCACACACAGGTCACCGCACCGCTCGATCTCGCCATCGATCGTGGACACCGCAAGGGACTCGACGATTCCAGTCGGTCGCGCCCGTGGACCACCACCGTTGCACAGGGTTTTCAGCTGACAGAGGAACAGAGCAAGGTGGACAGAACCTCACACTATTCCGGCTGGCTTCGTGTCGGGGAGAGTGGTGAGTACCACTTTTTCTTGAAGGTCGATGACATCGGACGGCTTCGAATCGACGATGAAGACGTCATCGATCTCGGCCAAACCAGAAACTACCAGCGCAAGAAGGTGGTCGAGGGAGATGCCCGGATCTTCCTGGAGAGTGGTCTCCATCGCATCGAGGTCTCTCACTTCCAGTGGGTAGAAGATGCCATCTTGCAACTGGAATGGGCCGGTCCAGGAATCGAACGAGGTCCCATCGATTCGAGCCTGTTGAGCAACCATCGGGAGCCACCTGCGCCGACACCGAGGTGGACCCCGGAATCAGGATCTGCGCAGGTGGGCAAGGAACTCTACGAGAAGTTTGGCTGCATCCACTGTCATGAAGATGGTGCCGCTTCCTCGGGGACCGAACTCGCGAGGCTGGCAGGTCGTACCGCACAGCAACCTCATGCCGCTTACTCTCTCACCACACAGCAAGGCGACGATCTGCAGGCGGCGCTGAGATTCCTCGCCAGCGACCCCGACGATCCTTCCCCCCATCAGCGAGTCGACCTGACGATGCGAACCTTCCGCTGCACCGCCTGCCACTCCCGGGGAGAACTGGGCGGTGTCCCCGAAGATCGGCGCGATTTCTTCACGGGAAGCGACCCGCTACTGGGCGACGAAGGAACGCTGCCCCCTCCCCTGACGGGAGTCGGCGACAAGTTGCAACCGCACTGGCTCGACGATGTGATTCAGCGAGGTCGTTCTGTTCGTGGATACATGAACACTCGCATGCCTCGCTTCGACAATCCCCAGGTCCAGGGTCTCGGGAAAGACCTCATCACCATCGATCGCAAGGAATCGGTGGTTCCACCACTGACCGCAGATGACGAGACGGCGAAAGCCGCCGGTCACAAGATGGCCGGGATCGGAATGCTCCAGTGTGTTCTCTGCCACGACTTCAATCGCAAGCAATCGGTGGGAATGCGAGCGATGGATCTGGTCAACACCACCGAGCGACTGAACCGAGACTGGTTTCATCGGTACCTGCTCGACCCCGAGTCATTGCGACCTGGCACCCAGATGCTCGCCTTCTGGCCCGAAGGTCGCAGCATGATCCCGGAACTTCTCGATGGAGATGCAGACCAGCAGGTCCAGGCGCTGTGGAGTTACCTGCAAGATGGAGAGCAGGCGGTCTTTCCCGAGGGATTGAGCCGACAGCAGAAGGAACTGATCGTCGGCGGAGAAGCGATCCTCTACCGGGGCAAGCTGTGGCACGCCGGATTCCGTGGCATCGCCGTCGGCTTGCCGGAGGGACTCCACTACGCCTTCGATGCCCAGGAGTTGCGACTGGCACTGATGTGGCAGGGTCGATTCCTCGATGCCAGCGCCCACTGGTCGAGCCAGGGGATGGGTCGGATTCGCCCCCTCGGCAATGACGTCCTCACCTTCCCG
>CBFIET010000150.1:0-42126 GCA_965661685.1 Planctomycetota bacterium | reverse complement strand
GTTGATGACGGTCAGGCAGCGCCGTGAGCCGAGTTCCTTGGAGTGACTTTCCACTTCATGGCGGATCACCTGGTGATCCTCGAGCAGTGCATCGACAGATCGCCCCTGTGGATCGAGCAGATGGATCATCACCCGGGTTCGCTCCAGGTGGCGTAGAAACCCGATGCCGAGACCGACTCCCTGGGAAGCTCCTTCGATCAGACCGGGGATGTCCGCCACCACCAGGCGCCGGGTCGAGTCCAGTTCTGCGATCCCGAGTTGTGGCTTGAGGGTGGTGAAGGGATAGTCGGCGATCTTCGGATGAGCACGGGAAACTCTCGATAGAAAGGTGCTCTTGCCAGCATTGGGCAATCCCAGCAACCCCACATCTGCAATCAGTTTCAGTTCGAGACGAAAGCCCTTCTCTTGCCCTGCTTCTCCTGGAGTGAACTCACGGGGAGACTGATGGGTAGAACTGACGTAGGAGAGATTCCCCCGCCCCCCCATGCCGCCGGCGGCGACGATCTCCGTTTGCTCCTCATCCACCAGGTCCACGACCAGCTCACCATCATCGAGGTTGAAGACGGAGGTACCCACGGGAAGGTCGAGGATCAGATCAGCACCGCTGCGGCCGGTGCAATTGCGCCCCGTGCCGGCGTTTCCAGATTCCGCCTTGTATACAGGTCGTCCCATGAAATCGAGGAGTGTCTGAACGTGTGGAGCGGCGCGCAGGATAACGTGGCCGCCACGGCCACCGTCGCCCCCATCGGGGCCACCACGGGGGATGTATTTCTCTCGACGAAAGGAGACGCAGCCGTCGCCTCCCTTGCCGCTGATCACTCGAAGACTGCCTTCATCGACAAATCGAACGGACATCGGATTCTCCGGTGATCAGGCCCGGTCAGGCGGAGATGGGATCGACGTGGACCCGGCTACGAGTACCGAATCGCACCACTCCATCGGTCAGGGCGAACAGGGTGTAATCCTTGCCCATGCCGACATTGAGACCGGGATGGAATTTGGTTCCACACTGGCGAATGATGATGTTTCCAGCGACGACAGCTTCGCCACCGTACTTCTTCACCCCGCGGTGCTGAGCATTGGAATCGCGGCCGTTACGGGATGCTCCCTGGCCCTTCTTATGTGCCATTTGACTTCACTCCTGTCGAGGGCTCCGCGGGAGCCTGACTCTATCCGGCGATCTTGCCGATCCGGACCTTGGTGTAACGTTGACGATGACCCTTGCGGCTATGGGAGTTCTTCCTGCGGCGAAAGCGGTGGAAGATCACCTTGGGCCCCTTGGCCTCACCGATCACTTCTGCTTCCACGTGAGCCCCTTCGACCAGTGGCGTGCCACAGACGAATTCACCGGGACCCGGCTCCAGCGCCAGTACATCGGAAAACTGGATGGTACTCCCTGGCTCTGCAGGTCGAAGATCCACGAACAGGATCTCCCCCTCTTGAACCCGGTACTGTCGACCACCGTCGCGAATGATCGCGTGCATCTGTCCTCTTTCACATCGCTGATCGGATCAGCGAAACTGGATCGTCCAGCGTTCCGGTGACCAGTCCTGGCCACCCACTACCACGATCCTCTTACCAAACTCAATCTCGAGCGCATCGAGATCTTCTCGCCTCGATCCCAGTAACAGATCCTTGACAGGTTCTCCTACCGTGATCAGCGCTTCCGCACTGCTGTCCGTTGCCATCCCTTGCCGCAATTCGCGGATCACACCGATGGCGATACTTCGGGCACTACGAACCGTTCCACGTCCCATGCAGGTGGGACAAACTTCCCGTCCTGCTCGATCCTTCGAGGGACGAAGACGCTGCCTCGTCAACTCGAGCAGACCAAACCTCGAGATCCGGGCAAACCAGATCTTGGCTCGATCTTCCTTCACCGCTTCTCGAAACGCATCCTCGACTTGTCGTCGATGATCCGCCTCGATCATGTCGATGAAATCGCACACCACCACTCCCCCGATGTCCCGGAGGCGCATGTGCCTGGCGATCTCTTGCACCGCCTCGAGGTTGGTCCGCAGAGCAGTGCTCTCCAGGTCCGATTCCGAGGTACTGCTCCCTGAATTCACATCGATGGCGACGAGAGCCTCCGCCTCGTCGAATACGAGGGAGCCTCCGCTCGCCAAGGGAACCTTACGATCGTAGATAGAATTGATCTGGGGTTCAATACCAGACGAGGAGAATAGGGTGTTTTTACCCCTGTGGATCCTCACCAGCGGGTCCCTACCGGAACTCCACAGGGCTCGATATTCCAGGAACTTCTCCGCCACCCACGGATCGTCGAAGACCACCTCCTCGACCCCCTCTGTGACCAGATCACGGGCGGTTCGCAGCAGCAGATCCGCCTCCCGGTGCAGCAGCGAGGGGCCCCCCCCCTTGACGGCAAGGGCACAGATCTCACTCCAGCTACGGGACAGCGTCTCCACCTCTGTCGTCAACTGCTCGAGATCGAGGACCCGTGCCGCCGTTCGCACGATGACACCGGCATTTTCCACCTCTGGCAGCTGCCCCACCAGATCCCGCAGCCGCTCCCGCTCCTCCTCATCGAGGATCTTGCGGCTGACCCCGGGTCGGTCGAGACCCGCCATCAATACCACCGATCTGCCGGGCAGACCGATGAAGGTGGTGACGGTGGGCCCCTTCTGACCGATCGATTCCTTGCTGACCTGAAGGAGCAGTTCCTGCCCTCTGCGGAGAAGGTCCTGGATGCGCCCCTCTCCTACCTCGCGCTGACCACGCTCCCCCATCTGGTCGACGGGGATCGCCGATCCTGCCCGGTACGCCGTGTGAAGGTCAGAGATGTGGAGAAAGGCAGTACGCCCTTCACCGATGTCGATGAAGGCGGACTGGATCGCTGCCTCGACGTTGACCACCCGTCCCAGGTAGACATTGCCCAGGGTCCGAAACGTCTCACGATCTTCCTCGTGAACCTCCCACAGCAGTCCATCCCCGTCGACGAGGGCGACCACCAGCGACTCACGATCGTGGGAGTGAACCAGCAGCCTCATCGATACCTCGGCTTCAGGAGAAGGAGCAGGACAGACCACCGTCATGCTTCAGGAGACAGCCCGGACCCTCCGGGGCACCTCCCCAAGATATCGTCAGCGATTGCGGGATCCAGCGGACCCACCCCCTTGAGACGGGAAAAGGCGATTCCCCACGAAAAAAGGGGTCCGTCCGGCGTTTCGCCAGACGGACCCCTGCGGAGAAAAGGAAAAGAGGCGACTAGCCCTCCTCCGATTCACCTTCCACACCATCACTCGAGGTGGATCCCACCTCGTCATCACTACCGGCGTCATCTCCATCGATGCCTTCATCGCCGTACTTCTCCTCGAAGTAATCCCAGCGCTCAGCCTCGCGAAGTGCCTTCTTGTAGATCTCCTCGCTGACCTCGTTGCTCTTGAGGATTCGAGGGGTCACCAGGATCAGCAGGTGATCGACGTTCGCCTGTCTCCTGCGCCACTTGAACAGTTCTCCGAGGTAAGGAATGTCGGAGAGGAGCGGCAATCTCGACTCGATCTCGACGCGACGCTCGGTGTGCAATCCACCGATCACCGCGGTCTGGCCATCACGCACCCTCAGGTAGGTGACCACCGTCTGGCTCGCTTCCCTGGGAAGGTCGATGTAAGCACTGGTGTTGCTTCCCGGGTCGCTGAATCGGAATCGATCGAATCCAGGAATATCGGAGGTGTTACCCACCAGTGTCGAGACCTTCGGGATCACGTTCATGTAGATCATGTCGGTATCCGGAATCACGTGCGGTGAAACGTACAGCGTGAATCCAACATTGACGGGAGAACGACTGTTCTCGTCGATGGAGACGGTCACGTTACCATTCTGATCCTGTTGCACGTTCTGTACTGCGAAGGGGACTTCCTCACCGACGAAGATGGTCGACGGGTAGTTATCGAGAGTGGTCAGGAACGGCTGCTGGATGATCTTCGAGTTCTCGTCGTCCTTGACCATCGAGAGGAGCAGGTTGGTCTGCGTGAAGTCGAGCACTCCAAGCGCCTGGTAAGGGACTCCGATCGACTGCATGTTGCCGATGTCGAAGGGCCAGGTACCACCGTTGTGCGCCACCGATCCGGGGAAGATGGGACCCGAAGCAGGATCGACGATGGAGCCGGTTCCTGACAGATCGGGAGTTCCCGACAGGGGCGAAGAACCGTAAGCACTGAGACGGAATCCATCGCGGCCCGGAGTGTTGGGATCGTCGAACTTGAGACCCGCCTCGAGAATGTCGTCACTGGTCGTCGAGATGAACTTCACCTCGACCTGAACCAGAGCTGGCTCCACGTCGATCTTGGCGATGATCTCCTCGATCTCATCGAGACGAGGAGCGATGTCCTTCACGATGATCGAGTTGGTCTTGATATCAAAATCCATGTCTCCACCGGGAGACAGTGCCTTGCGCAGGGCCTTGAGTAACGTGAACTCACCCTCCACCTCGGCTGAGTTGTCTCTCGACACGTTGCCGGCTTGCTTGTCGATGTCGGAGATGATGGCGACGTACTGCTCGGGAGGACGGATGTAGCGCAAGCGGAAGATGCGCGTCTCCTGCTGCTGGACGAGCTTGTCGGGGTGAACGATTCGCAGGATCTCACTGATCCCTTCCCGCTCACTGACCACGACATATCCGGCGGTCTTGACGATGGTGTACAACGCTTCACGCCAGGGCACATCGCGCAGGGTCAAGCTGACCTTGCCCTCAACTTCCTCAGCGATGACGATGTTGGCGCCGGACTGCTTGGCCAGGAGATCGAGCACCACGGCAAGATCTGCATCCTGGAACTCGATGTTCACCGAAGGAGGTTGAGTGAAACGAATCAGGCGATCGCTCGCCTCGATGATCACACAACTTGTCTGACGTGCGATGATCTCCAGAGCTTCATGCCATCCGATGGCATCGAGGGACAGGGTCACCTGCTCCGAAACCTGAGGATCGACGATGATGTTGACATCGACCTGTTCACTGATCTGGGCAAGAACCTCTGCGAGGTCCTTCTCTCGGACATCGATGGTAACCAGGTCCACCCTGTTATCGGCGGACTGATAGGCGACCAGAGGACTGGTTCCGAGGGTTGCGATCAACAGCACCGCAATGATTAAAAACTTCTTCATCTGCTTCATTTCCTCCCGTATGGGACAGGACCTTGCAATCGAGCACCGGGAAGTCCCGGTTCTTCACCTTGTCTTATCGACCACTCTTGACGCTTTCTTGAGTGCCGACGCAAAAGGCGTCAGGGTTTCCCCTGACGCCGAAATCTCGTGTTACTGGAACCTCCCGAATCGGTGGGCGATCAGTTCTCCTCGATACCGGAACATGACCCGGTCATTTTGGACCGATTCGAGTTGTCCTCCGAAAATCTGGCCCCCCTCGGGGACCAGCGTTCCACCGATGATGGCGTGAGATCCTTCCGGAGACACGACAACACCCTGGACGGTGACCTGCTTGCCATTGAATTCCCGGACGATCTCACTTCGCTGCTGGAACTGATCTGCAGCCTGGGTGATCAGTACTGCAGCGGCCTTGTAGGTCTCCCCCACATGACCGATATCCTGAGAGATTCCGAGAACCTCTCCATGCAACCTGTTGACGAGGTTGAAGTCCTGCTCTTCGAATGCGGTCTTCATCAGGTCCATCTTTGAACGGGCGGACTCGTAGAGGTAGGCCACTCGAATCTGGTCGATGCCTTCCTCGATCTCGCCGAGACGCTCCATGATGGCATGAAGTTCGGAAACCAGTTCAGGTTGATCGAAGCGGACCACCGATTCACCGATGCGCTCGATCACCCCGTAGGATTCCATCGCTGCGATCTCATCATTGTTGTGGATGGCGTACTCCACCCGAGCAATCGCCTCACGAGCCTGTACCAGCTTCTCCCTCTGCACATCGACGGCGAAGGGACCGACACGTTCTTGCTGGACGATGCCTCCCCCGTTGCTCCAGGGACCTGTGAAGGGATCACGGGTGCTGGTGGTCGAGAGGTTGTAACGCTCCAGGCGCAGGGCTGCTCTCACGAAGCGGGTATCACTGGTGAACTTCTTGAGAGAAGGGAACTGCTGGACGGCACGGGCGATGTTCATCCCGTACGCGGCCGCTCTCTCCAGGTGCTCGAAGGCGTTTTCACGCTCTCCACCCTGGGCAAACGCTTCCGCCATCAGCAGTGCAGCGATGGCATCTTCCCCGCCGAAATCAGCGTACTCCTCGTACTTCCTCAACGCCTCTTGCAGGTGCGACCCATCCGGGATGGAGTCCTCGAGACGGCGGTGAATCAGTCCAAGGGTGAGGTGATAATCCGCGTGATACGGACGCATCGTGACCAGCTCTCTCAGTTCATCGAGAGCGCGGTTCCAGTTCTTCCGGGAGATGTCATCGGAAGAGTAGCGGCGAAGATCGGAGACTCTTACCTCCTCCTCGAGGCTAGTAAGTGTCTCGGAACTGTTCGCTGCACTGTCGTCAACTGCAGGCTGATCCTCCACGACGGCAGGATCTTCAGCAGCCAGCGGCAGGGCGATCAACAACAGCAGGATCGCCAGGAAATTCTTGAACTTGTTCACTGGATTGCCTCCAACGACTTCTTGGTATCTTCATAAACATAGGTAGAGATCATCACTGACAGTCGTTTCTCCTGACTGGAGGCAGCCTCCAGGTCAGTGCTATCGCCTGACGGAAACAGTTCGATCCCGTCGACTCTGAGGAATCGGGGGTGATTCTCCACACTATTGATGAAGCGGTGTAACTGAGAGAACTCTCCGGTCATCTCGAAACGATACTTGTGTCGGGTGAATGCTTCCTTCGCCTCAGGAACCGCGTTCTTGGCAGCTCTTCTGCTGACAACACGAGCCTTTTCGAGAACCTTGACCGGCTCCGCCTTGACGATGGTCAGCCCTGAATCCCTGCACAGACCCGTGATGGTGTCCACGAAAGTGTCGCGACGCACCTCGTCCTTCTCGGGAAGGATCGCCGTGTAGTCGCGAACGATGCTGGAAAGAGACTCAGCCTTCTCCTGCATCATGGGAATGGTACGGATCTTGGCCTGGGCATCTGCTTTCCGAGCATCGAGATCACTCAACCTACCGGCGATCTCATCGTTTTCACTCTTGAGGGTCCACCCGATGGTGAGTTCCCCCACGAAAAGGAAACTGCAGAAGACCGCAACGATCAGTAGTTGTTTCTTTTCGTCGAAGTTCATTTTGCCTCACTAGTCTGCTTGGGAGTTGCTACTACCGGGGGATCCTGCAACGGCTTCAGATCGATCTCGACGGTCGAACGGAAGTGAGCAGGGATCTCCTCGGTGGCAGAGACCTTTTCCCAGGAGAGGGGTGTAAAGCCGAGGAAGTCTCCGAAGAAGGAGTCCGGCATGGCACTGACATCGACCAGATCAGCGTAGAAGCGAGTGTCCTCGCTCAACGCTTTCCGGAAGCGTGTGAACACCAGTGGATCGTCACCGAGAGCGACACAATCCAGGGTCACGCGACCACCTGACTGGCGGCTGTTGGCGTCCCAGCGGTATTCCCCCTCGTCGAGAACATTGACCGCCATCGAGGTGATCCAGATCTCGTCAGGGACCCGTGAGACCAGTTGGTCCAGTTTCGGCGCCCACAGTATCCGACGAGTCTTGATCTTGATGATCGACTCCTCGCGTTGACGGTAGAAGGCGATATCGGACTGGATCCTATCGACCTCCGATGCACGCTCTTCCATCATCGAGACATCCGCGGCCTGCGATTCTGCGCGTGCTTCCATACTTCCCTGTGCAATCCACATCCAGAAGATACCAACGGCTCCGAGTGCCACCGCAGCCACACCACCGAGAACCGAATAGAAAACGGTTCGAGGTGTACTTGCGGCACGTTGCAGATCGGCGGGGAGCAGGTTGATCTTTATCATCACTTGATCCTTTCCTGGCGCCCCTAGACGCAATCCTGAAGACGAGAGCCCAACCCGACTGCGATGGGCAACTGAACCTTGTGCTCGGCGAGCGCGTCGACATCGACGAGGTCCTCACGAACCTTGATGGTTTCGAGCGGATCCCAGGTCTTCACCTCACGGTCAAAGACCCTTTCGAAGGTCTCCTGGAGACCAAGGGTGCGACTTGCGCCGCCGCTGATGAACACCTGCTCCACCTTGTGGTCGAACTGATTCTCGAAGTAATCGAAGGAGAGGAGGATTTCACCGGCGATCTCGTCCAGCACCGGCTGGACCGAGTTGGCGACCATCTCCTCATTACCCTGGGGATCACACTTCAACTCCTCAGCTTCCGCTTCATCGAGGTGCTCTCGTCGCGAGATCGCCTCGGTGAGATCGGTACCTCCCAGGTAGATCTCCCGGGAGAAGCAGGAGGTATTTCCTCGGAAGATGTGGATGTTTGTCTTGCTCGCTCCGACGTCGACAAGGGCATAGGCTCGATCAGGATCTTCTTCCCGAACCCCATCTCCACTGCGTAGTTCGAAGGAGTTACCGAGTGCGAAGGAATCCACATCCACGGCCACCGGAACCAGTCCAAGATCTTGAACTTGATCGATGTGGTCCTGCAGCAGGTCCTTCTTGACCGCTACCAGCAGACTCTTCATCTCGGAGTTCTCTTCGGAGTCCTCGCTGTTCTCTTCCAGTGCCTGGCCGTCGATGGTGACTTCATCCCGATCGAACGGGATGTATTTGTCCGCCTCGAGGCGCAGCGTTTCTGGAAGTTCATCACTGTCCAGTTTTGGCAGAGTGATGTAACGGATGACGACCGAACGCCCCGACACGGCGGTGACCACCTTGCGGGTACGGATCCCCGATTCTCGGAGAACCGCCTTGACGGTGTCGAGGGTTTCTTCCGGCGTCGGAATCTTGCCCCAGCCGAAGCCGGTCAGTTCCAACCCCTCGGGGGTCTCGGTCAACTCGACGACCTTGACCTCGTCAGTGCCGATATCGAGACCGACCAATGATTTCTGTCTAGAAAACATACCTTCTTGCCTCCCTGCCGCGCCCAGCGGACGAGCAACGGGGTTCCGTCGATCGGGCGGATCGACTCGAACCAGTGCACTCCGGCTGCGAAACTCCGCAGCCGGCATGGGACCTGCTACAGGAAGGTCCTGAGAAGAGTACGACGGGGAAGTAAAGGGCGCAAATCGGCGCGGGGGGAGGGAATTGCTAGAAGCGGTCAACCACCTCAGGAACGTGATCCACGGCCCATCGGTGCAATTCTCGGGTGATCTGCTCACCATCCGACATCTTCAGACAGCGGCTCGAGAGATCCCGAACCTCGTAATCCACCAGATTACGAATCACCTGCTTCACCTCGGGAATCAACTGGGGGCTGACGGAGATCTCCCTCAGGCCCAATCCCACCAGTAGAGGCAGGTAGATCGGTTCCGCAGCCATCTCACCACAGAGAGAAACTCGAACCCCATGATCCTGTCCGGTACGGATGAGGTGCAGGATCAACTGCAGCACCGCCGGATGCATCGGATCGTAAAGATTTGCGACGTGTTCGTTGCCGCGATCGACGGCCAGGGTGTACTGCACCAGATCATTGGAGCCGACGCTGAGGAAAGATACACGTCCAGCGACATGACTGGCGATCAGCGCCAGCGATGGGACTTCCACCATGACACCGATGGGGATGTTCTCATCAAAGTCCACCCCCTCCGATCGCAATTGATCGGAGACCTCATCGATGATCTGGAGACTGCGATCAAGTTCAGAGATGGAGGTGATCATCGGAAGCATCAGGCGAATCGGCCCCAGCAATCCGGCACGAAGAATCGCACGGATCTGCGCACGGAATGGCTCGGGGTTGGCAAGGCACCAGCGAATCGAGCGGCACCCGAGGAACGGGTTCTCCTCCTCGAGCCCCCCCTCCGGCAACTTGTCTCCGCCCAGATCGAGAGTTCTCACCGTCAACGGCAGACCCTCGAGTGATTCCATCACCGAACGATAGTTCTCGTAGTGAACTTCTTCTCCGGCGTTGGGCGCTTGCAGGTGGATGAACTCGGTACGATAAAGACCGATGCCGGAGGCACCGCACTCCACCGCAGACTCCACCTCACTCGGCAATTCGATGTTGGCATGAACTTCGATGCGATGACCGTCGATCGTCTCTGCCGGAAGTTTCGCCTGACTCTTCAGCCTTCTGGCAAGGCGCTGCATCTTGCTCGCTCGAGCGGAATACTCGGCGAGCTGTCCCTCATCAGGATTGATGATCACGACACCGCGGTATCCATCGATGACGATCTCATCGCCCCCCACCACGGAAGTAGCAATATCTTCCAGGCCGACAACTGCAGGGATCCCCAGCGCTCTTCCCATGATGGCGGTATGCGAGGTCTTTCCCCCCATGTCGGTGGCGAAGCCTCTGACCTTGTTGGGATCGAGTTTGGCGGTCTGGGCGGGGGTCAGGTTGTGCGCGATGACAACCACTTCATCCTGCAGGTTGGAGAGTCCCTCGATTCTCTTTCCCAGCAATGTACTCAGTAGTAATCGCTCCACGTCCTGGAGGTCGTGGATCCTCTCGGAAAGGATCGGCGACTTGATATCCTGCAACTTGCGGACGTAGCGATTCATCACCCGGCTCAGTGCGTGCTCGGCGGTGTAGCAGTTCTCTCGAATCGCCTCTTCCACCTCAGCGTGGAGAACCGGATCGGAAGCGAGATCACGGTGAACGCCGAGAATCCTGGCATGGATCTCGATCTCTTCTCCGAGACGACGGATCTCGACGTCGAGGGTTTCATTGGAATCATCGACCGCCTGCTTGAAACGACCGATCTCGCCCTCGACCTGCTGCGACTCGACGAATCGTTGCGGGATACGCAACTCCTCCGAGTCGAGGACCAGCGCCTCGGCGATGACGATTCCCGGACTGACCGGAATCCCGTGCCTGATCTCCATCAATCCCTCCGGGACTAGACTCCGTGGAAGTCGAGACGTACCAGTTCAGAGAGGGCGGTCAGTGCTTCCTCTGCCTCCGGACCGGTGGTGCATATCTTGATCTCGTCACCAAGTTGAGCCCCCAGGGTCATGACCGCAATGGTGCTCTTTCCATCCACAGTTGCACCGCCAACCCGGCTGACCTCGATATCCGCCTTGAAGCGCTGGGCCAGACGCACGAATTCAGTCGATGCACGGGCATGGAGCCCGGATGAATGGGTAATCTTGATGACTTCGCTCAATTCGCTCATAGCGATTTTTCCACCCTGGCACTGGCCAGATCGCTGATCAATCGGGCGATGATCTCGGAGTGATGTCGGGCGCTACACGAGGATCGATCGACGACATCCGCCACCGACACCTCGATCCCCCGCTCCTCCAGTCCCCCCTCGTGAACGACCGGGGTACTACCCTGACGCGAGTAGTTCTCGAGGAGATCGTCGGGGAATGATCCATCATGTGCAATCACCTGATCGATGAGACCCTCACAGGAATGGCGCTCGAGCGCTTCGAGGTGATCGAGCAGGTTCATTCCATCTGTTTCGCCCGGCTGGGTCATCACGTTGGCGATGTAAACCTTGGGAGCGGAACTCTCTCGAACTCGCCGGCGGATTCCCTCGATGAGCAGCGGTGGAATCACGCTGGTGAAGAGACTGCCTGGACCGAACACGATCAACTGCGCCTCCTCGATGGCCTGCGCAACATCCGCTGCCGGTTCCACGATGCGCGGGCGCGCCTCGATTCTACTGATCGGCTTGCCACTCTTGGCAACCATCTCTTCGCCGGTGGACTTCGTTCCATCCGGGTGAGTCGCGATGAGGGTCAACTTGCCCCCGTTCGCTGGAAGCACACGTCCCCTCACCCTCAGCAGTCGATTCAGTTCACGGATCGCCAGATCAAAATCGCCGGTGACGCGAGTCAATGCGGTGATCAACAGGTTGCCGATGGAATGCCCTGCCATCTCCGATTCCTGGAATCGGTAGTCGAGAAGGCGTGCCCACAGCGGCTCCTGTCCCGAGAGTGCCAGCAGGCAGTTACGAATATCTCCCGGCGGCGCCATGTCAAAATCCTTACGAAGACGTCCGGAGGATCCTCCATCATCGCTGACGGAAACCACCGCTGTCACCTCGACCGGTTCCTCCCGCAATCCTGCCAGCAGGCAGGACATGCCGGTGCCACCGCCGAATGCCACGATGCGAGGCGGCAGCTGGAATGGAGAAGTAATCGGATCCTGCGGGTTCAACTCGACATCCTCTTTCTCGATCATCTCGGGGAACACCGTCAGAGAGAGCAGAGGGATTTCCGCTCCATCTCCTTCCGGAGGACAATCCGGACGGTCTCATGGTTTACCATGTCGGGGAGATTCGTTCCACGGAAGCGGAGTTTCATGGGAGGAAAAATAGCCCTGACAGAAGCTCGAGCAACTGCCCTGATCGGCTCACAAGGGGGTTTCAGAGCAGCAAGGGCCCAGACGAGCACTCCGGCAACGGTTCCCCGGTACAGGCCACCTCGACGAGAAATAATCCCTCCGGCGGCGCTGCGATTCCGGCATTTGTTCGCTGGCCAGAAGCCAGGATGCTGGCTGGTTCCTCCACCTCTCGATGTCCTCGTCCCACCTCGGAGAGAGTTCCTACCAGATTCCTGACCATCCGGTACAGGAAACCATCTCCGACCACCTGGATCGTCACCGTCTCCTCCCACCTCGCGATCTCGATCTGGTGTACGGTACGAACGGTATCTTCCTTCTCATCCTTGGAACGGGTCCGATAGGCTGCGAAATCGTGACGCCCCACCAACGAATCGGCAGCGCGTTGCATCTTTTCTTGATCCAGTTGCTGGCGAATCCACCAGTGGGTAGAGCTTCCAAACAGGGGCGGCAGTGGCGAGTTCCAGATCCTGTAGAGGTATCGCTTGCCGATGGCATCGAATCGGGGATGCCAGTCGCTCGCTACCGGTTCACAGGATACGACCTGGATGTCGGGTGGGGTCACTCCCTGCAGGGAGCGCTGGAACTTGTCCGGATCGACCCGTTCGGAGAGTCGGATTCGAACCAGATGGCCGAGGGCGTGGACTCCGGTGTCGGTCCGGCTCGAGCCTTCCACCTCCACCTCACCGGGAGCGATCACCGCGGCACACCGGGACAACTCCCCCTGTACGGTCCGCACCCCATCGTTCTGTTGCCAGCCGTGAAAATTGGTTCCGTCGTATCCGATGATCAGGCGGTACGCATGGGTCGGCCTCATCAGCGTGCCTGACTCCACAGTTCAGCGATCTGAACGGTATTGAGTGCAGCACCCTTCAGCACCTGATCCCCCACCACCCACAACTGGATGGTGTCGTCGAAGGGAGCACGCACCCGCCCCACCGAGACCTCATGAACACCGGACAGCGGTCCGGGAGTTGGCGGCTGGTCAGGATCCTCCTCGAAAATTACACCGGGGGCACCTCGTAGCGCTTCGACCGCCGACTTCAATCGAGCAGGATCATCCCCATCGAAGAGGAGCGATACGGCGATGGAATGGCAGCGAGCCACCGGAACTCTCACGCAGGTGCCCTGAACGATCAGTTCCTCGTCCCCGAGGATCTTGCGCGATTCTTCCCCCATCTTTCTCTCCTCGACGGTGACCCCATCCTCTCCTGCCTCACCGATGGAAGGGAACAGGTTGCCGTGGATCGGAAAGGGGAATGGATCGCCAGCGCGAAACTCGCCACCGCTAGCCTCTCGTTGCAGGGCATCGAGTCCCGCTCGTCCCGCTCCGCTGACAGCCTGGTAGGTGTCTGCCACCACTCGTACGGGATTCAGTGCCATCAACGGCTTGAGGGCGAGCATCAAGATGATCGTCGAGCAGTTGGGGTTTGCAATGATTCGAGGACCTGCCTGTACCGCCTCCGGATTCACCTCAGGAACCACAAGTGCGACCGAATCATCGAGGCGATACGCCGACGAGTTGTCGACCACAGCAACTCCCGCAGCGACCAGCTTCGGAGCCCAGTGCAGCGAGGTCGATGAGCCCGCTGCGATGAGGGCGATGTCCAGGTCGGAAACATCGGTGCTGTCATCGAGCACCTCGACCGTCAATCCCTCACCTCGCCAGGAGATCTCCTTGCCGGCACTGCGAGGAGATGCGAGCAAGCGGGGGGGAGTCTCGCCGAGAGGAGAGGACTCGAGCAACTGTAGCATCTCCTGGCCCACCACTCCGGTGGCGCCGATCACGGCAACTTTCAACGGTCCTTCTCCTCACGCTGGGCGAGCCACGCCACCACCGCTGGAAAGACCAGCACCATCAGGATGCTGATCACCACCAGGATCACTTCTCCGAAACTGACGGAGAACATCATCAGGAATCTTCTCCCACCGCAGGCAACTTTCGTTCCCTGACATCTGACAGCAGTTCTTCCAGGAATGCCTCGAAGGGAATCGCTCCTCGATCCCCGATTCCTCGTTGACGGACGGAGACAGCCCCACTCTCCTCATCGCGACCACCGACCACCAGCAGGTACGGGATTCGTTCGTCCGCTCCCACCTTGATCTTGGCGTTGACCCGATCATCGGAGTCATCGATGGTGACTCGAATCGAATTTGCGGCGAGGCGATCGACGATGCTCCTGGCGTAGTCGACATGTTTCTCGGAGATGGGCAGCACCCTGACCTGTTCAGGAGCGAGCCAGGTGGGGAATGCTCCCTCGAAGTGCTCGATGAGAATCCCCACGAACCTCTCGAAACTACCGAACGGTGCCCGGTGCACCATCACCGGTCGATGAGATGCATTGTCGGCACCGGTGTAGTTCAGGTCGAATCGCTCCGGCAGGTTGTAATCGACCTGCACCGTTCCCAGTTGCCACTCTCTTCCGATGGCATCCTTGACGACGAAATCGATCTTCGGTCCGTAGAAGGCGGCTTCTCCCACCTCCTCGATGAAGGGAACACCGAGTGTCGAAGCAGCTTCACGACAAGCATCCTCCGCCCTGTCCCAGCGCGCTGGATCTCCGGTGTACTTGCTCGAGTCGTCATCCCGAAGACCGACCCGAACCCTGTAGTCATCCATTCCCAGCGTCGACAGAACCAGTTTCACCAGGCTAAGACAGCCGATGATCTCCGCCGCCACCTGATCCTCGGTACAGAAGATGTGTGCATCGTCCTGGGTGAATCCTCGAACCCGTGTCAGGCCATTCAACTCTCCCGATTGCTCCCACCGATAGACGGTTCCGAACTCGGCGAGACGCACCGGAAGATCACGATAGGATCTCGCCTCGGCATCATAGATCTTGATGTGATGGGGGCAGTTCATCGGTTTCAGCATGAAACCATCGACTTGTCCCTCGCCGATTCGCTGCGACAGTTCCGCACAACTGCAGCCCTCGTCCGCCACGGCGTCGAGGAACTCCGATGAGATCAGGGGTGGGAACTGGCTCTCGCGGTAATAGGGGAAATGACCGCTGGTGCGATACAGATCCAGTTTGCCCACATGTGGCGTGTAGACCATGTCGTATCCGGCAGCGATGAGGTGGGTGCGGATGAACTCTTCCAGTTCGCGGCGAACCACGGCACCGTTCGGTTGCCACAGGACCAACCCCTGACCCACGGTCTCGTCGATGCGGAACAGGTTCTGTCGCTTTCCGATGAGGCGGTGGTCGCGCTTCTTCGCCTCCTCGAGGCGATCGAGATGACGCTGCAACTGCGCAGGGTACGAGAACGCTGTTCCGTACACCCTGGTGAGACTGTCGGAATCTGCATCTCCGTGCCAGTAGGAACTTGCGACGCTGAGCAACTTGAATGCGCCGATCTTTCCGGTACTGGGAAGGTGTGGTCCCCTGCAAAGATCTTCCCAGTCACTACCGACCTCTCCCGTCGCATACCAGGAGAGTTGCGTCGAGCCACCCTCCAGCGCTCGTTGAGCATTGTCGATCTTGTACTTGCTTCCCTCTTCGCGGAGTTTTGAAAGACCACCCTCCGCCTCGAGGTCGTACCTCTGGAAGGGACGATCCTCCGCGACGATCTCCTTCATCACCTTTTCGATGGCGGGGAAATCCTCGCTGCTGAGAGGGCGATCCTCGGGAAAGCGGATGTCGTAGTAAAATCCTTGATCAGTGGGCGGACCGTAGACCAGTTCTGCTCCGGGCACGATGCGTTCGATGGCCTCCGCCATGACATGTGCGCAGGAGTGGCGAACCAGGTACAGTGCTTCCTCGGCTGGGTCTTCCTTCTTGTTTCCCGACGTGATGATCGAGACCTCGGCATCCTGTTCGATGCGGTAGGAGAGATCCTGGATGACTCCGTCCACCTGAATTCCGATGGAAGCCTTGAGAAGTCGCTCTCCGATATCACCGGCGATCCGGTGGCCCTCGACGGGAGTGTCGTAGTCACGATGACTTCCGTCGGGGAGGGTGATCCTGGGCATATGCCTTCCTTCCGCGATCATTCTAGCCAGAGGAGCCGCGATACGCCAACGGACCCACTGATCCCGGGTTGCTTCTTGACGGCGAGCAGCAGTAGCACACCATCGAAGGGGTACCCGCATGGGGAGGAGTTCCCGTTGGAGCGATTCGACCAGGATTCTCGGCTGACCTTCATTCATGCCGACATGGACGCGTTTTTTGCGGCGGTGGAGGTCCTCGATGACCCCTCTCTCGCCGGAAAACCGCTGATCATAGGACATCCAGGTCGAAGAGGAGTGGTCTCCACCGCTTCCTACGAGGCGCGAAAATTCGGAGTCCACTCGGCGTTACCCTCGGTGGAAGCGATGCGACGCTGCCCGCAGGGGATCTGGCGCCCTGCCAGGGGAGCCCGCTATCAGCAAGTCTCCAGGCAAGTGATGCAGGTCTTCGGTGAGTTCACCCCGGAGGTGGAACCGCTCTCCCTCGACGAGGCATTTCTGCACATCGAGGGATCGTTGCGTTTGTTTGGTGGCGCCGTACAGATCGCCACTCAACTGCGCCACAGGGTTCACGAGATCACCGGTGGGTTGACGGTCAGCGTCGGCATTGCACCCAACAAGTTCCTCGCCAAGCTCGCCAGCGACCTGCTGAAACCGAACGGCATGACGGTGATCGATCCCGATGCCATCCAGCAGACCCTCGACCCACTCCCCGTCGAGAAGATCTGGGGGGTCGGACCGAGGACCCGCGACACTCTCCACCACATCGGACTGCGCAAGATCCTTCACCTGCGAGAAGCGGGTCTCGATCTGCTGGTCAGCCAGCTGGGGAGCTCATCCGGAGAGCACCTGTGGAATTTGGCGCATGGCATCGACGAACGAACCATCTCCAGCGGTCGGGAAGCCCGCTCCATCTCGACGGAGACAACCTTCACCGATGACCTGCAGCCGGGGCCGGAGGTGAACCGGTTTCTCCGCAACGCAGCAGAGGAGATCTCCACCACGCTTAGACAACAGCGGCTGCGTGCACGAACGGTAAAACTGAAGTTGCGAACCGGCTCTTTCCGCACCCTCCATCGCAGCCACACCCTCGATGCTCCGACGCAGGAGCCTCGTGCCCTCCACGACACCGTTTGCTCGCTGCTCCGATCAGTTCCCCTCGAAGGAGAGGGAATCCGCCTGCTGGGACTCGGTACCGGAAACCTGGTGGCGGAGGATTCACCTCGACAACATGGACTGTTCGAGGACCACGGAGGAAATCACAGGGAGGAGACGATCTCGAAGCTCCTCGATCAGGCTTCACAGGTGGAGGGTGCCGCCCCGCTCAAGCGTGCCCGCCTCGTCGATCCCCCACGCCAGGAGGATCTCGATCCTCCCCCGCAGCAGCCTTCTCGATAACCGTCGAGGAGTCGCGACTCAACTGCGTTTCTTTCGCCGCTGGGAGATCTTCAGGTTGAGTCCCTCGACAAATGCCGAGAACCCCATGGCGAAGTAGATGTAGCCCTTGGCGATGGGATGTTCCCACCCCTCCGCCACCAGCGAGATGCCGATCAGGATCAGGAACGAAAGCGCCAGCACCTTGACGGTCGGATGCTTTTCAACAAATCGAGATACCGCTCCGCTGAAGGCGAGCATCACCAGTACCGACAGAACGACCGCCACCACCATCACCGATAGATGGTCCGCCATCCCCACTGCCGTGACCACGGAATCGATGCTGAAGACCACATCCAGCAGTGCGATCTGCATCAACACCGACATGAAACTGACTCCGACAGACGACTCATTACTGTCTGCGTTGTCCCCCTCGACCTTTTCATGAATCTCGTGGGTCGCCTTCCCTAGCAGGAATAGTCCCCCGCAGATCAGAATCAAATCCTTCCCCGAGATGGCATGGTCGAGGATTTCAAATAGCGTCTCCTCCAGAGTCATCAGCCACTGGATGGAGAAGAGAAGCAGGATGCGGGTTCCCATCGCAAGTAACAAACCCACGCGGCGGGCATGATCACGCTTCTCTTCCGGCAATCGACCGGCGAGTACGGCGATGAAGATGATGTTGTCGATGCCGAGTACGATCTCCATCAGCGTCAAGGTTGCGAGAGCGATCCATGCGTTGGGATCGTTGAACCAGCTGAAGTCCATCTCCATCATCGAAGGTACCTACCCTTCCTGGACCCTATCGAGGATCTCATCGTGTACATCCACCGCTTCGATCTGGTCGGCGGTGGCACCCCACGACCGAACCAGTACCGGCCCACTTTCCCTGTCGCCGGGAAGCCTACCGTGACTCCCCCTTACCATCGAGGGGTCGGTGGAGATCACGTCGAGCAGGGTTCTCATCCCCAGTTTCTTCTGCAGCAATTTCCAGCCGACCTTCAAGGTCGGCCAGGAGATCTTGGGGTCGAGGAACAGATCTGCTGGGTCATAGCCCGGCTTGCGATGGATATCGACGGTTCGGGCGTAATCGGGGGCCCTCTTCTCATCGGACCACCATGGATAGGCGAACCAGCAGCCCTGCTCGGCGAGCAGTACCAGATCGCCGCTGCGGCGATGGTCGAGACCCATCGTGGCCAGATCAGCGTTGCCAAGGACCCGATCGACCCCTTCCAGCTGCTGTAGATCGCCCACCAGCTGCTCCCCATCGGCAGCCGGCGACAGGTACACGTGTGCCAGTTGATGGTCACAGACGGCAAACGCGTCGCTTCGATGGACATCGAGGAGATCACCGTGAGAGGTTACCTGAACCTTCAGGTAGTTCCGTTGCGCCAGCAAACGGTTGGGGAAGACAGGGGTCGACACCTCCTCGATGCCGTACTCGGATAGAACCATCAGGTCCCCCCCCCGTTGACGAACATCCTGGAACAATCTCTGCAATTCCGTATCCAGCTGCCGACGAGATTCGGCGGCTTGCGGTGAATCGGGACCGTATCGCTGGTCGTCGTAATCGAGGTGAGGGAGGTACACCAGCACTACATCGGGATCGTTTTCATCGATGACATCCAGTGCCGCATCGACGATCCAGCGGGTCGAGGGAATCCCCGCTCGGGGTCCCCAGAAATCGAACAGCGGAAAGGTACCAAGTCGTTCCTGGATCTCCACCGGCAACCGTGGTGGCTCGCCGTACACCGATGGAATCTTGCGGCCATCGGCGGGGTACTCGGGACGAGGGGTCAGACTCCAGTCCGCACCACATCCCATGTTGAACCACCAGAACAGGTTGGCCACCGAATACCCGTCCCTCTTCAACCGATCGATGAAGGTAGGTGCCTCGATCAGATCCCTCGGTTGCAGCCAGAAGCGAACCTCGCGGGTGTCACGGTGAAACCAGCCATTGCCGACGATGCCATGCTCGGCGGGTGATTTGCCGGTGAGGAAGGTCGCCTGGGATGTGCAGGTCACCGCAGGAATCGAGGGCATCAACGAGGAAACGGAGCCGCTGCTGGCAATTTCCTTCACCGAGGGCATCTGATCGATGTCCTTCCCTCTCAACCCGACGGTGATAACGATCGTCAACTTCATCGGGTCATTCCCCTCTCCTCGGTCGATTCATCATCAGGAGTCACGATCATCCGTGCCGCATTCCTCGGGAATCTCATCGAGCGATGCTCTCGTCACCTCATGAGGATCCACCATCCCGTCGACCGGGAACAGATCCTCGACGACGTTGCGGAAGTCTTGCGCATCTTTGGCCACCGTGATCCTGGCGCGAAACCCCTTGGCGCCGGGAACCCCGGTCAGGTACCGGGCTGCGAACTTCCTCATCAAGATGGTGCCGAAGGGATCTCCGTGCATCTCGACCAGCTGGGTGTGATGCCTCAACAATTGCTCCCTCTGTTGCAACAGATCAGGCGGCGCAGGAATCTCCTCGCCACGCAGTGCGGCGGCGATTTCTCGGAAGACCCACGGCGCACTGAGACATCTGCGCGCCACCATCACTCCCGCTGCTCCGGTCGCTTCCAGTGCTTTCAGGGCGCTGCTCCCATCGACGATGTCGCCGTTGGCGATGACGGGGATCTGCACAGCATCCACCACCTCGGCGATGGCGTGGTGATCGACACCGACACCATAGCCGTCCTTGGCGGTGCGCCCGTGAACGGTGAGGGCAGAGGCACCTGCCGATTGAGCCGCCTCGGCCACCGCGATGGCGGTGATCTCTTGCGGATGGGGGCCGAGTCGAATCTTGGCGGTGACCGGTATCTTTCCCGCACCTCGAATCGTCGCCTCCACCATGCGAGCGATGGTCGAAGGATCTCTCAGTAACTGGGCTCCCGCTCCCTGCTTCCCCATGATGCGACGTTTGGGGCAGCCGAAGTTGAGATCGATGACGGCGATTCCCAGATCGACCAGACGGCGAGCGGCTTCTTCCACCATCTCCGGTTCGCGATCCCACAACTGCACTCCCAGCGGACCCTCTTCTTCACCGACGCCGACCAGTCGCTCCGGCGGGATGTTGCCACGAACCCAGCCCCCTGCCGACACCATCTCGGTGTACATCAATCCGCAGCCCCCCAGTTCCCGAACGATGCGGCGAAAAACCAGGTCGGTGAATCCAGCGATGGGAGCCTGAAGAATCGGCTCCGCCAGTTGCACCGGGCCGATCTGCAACGGACCGACCCGGGGAAGCACTGTCCCCAGCGGTGGCTGCGGCTGCTCTTGCGGACTGCTGGCTGATTCCATCGGCTTCCTTACTCGGCAGCACCGACCCCCTCGAACTGCCGAGAGGCCCGTGCCTTCCTGCAGAATATCGACTTCTGTGCCCCATCGCCAATGACAGTGGCGAGACGATGGAGGGGCGAGGAGGAGGGGCGAGGAGGGGGAACAGGCGAATTGGCTGCTCCACTCCTCTCCGCAGACCCTATCCGTGGCTCCTCCTCAGCCCCTGCCCCAGCCACTGCCGCGTAAGGACAACGCCTCGATCAGATCCCCCTCCTCGATGTCATCGGCTCCTCGCAGATCGGCGATGGTACGACCGAGACGAAGCAGACGGGTCAATCCCCTCGTCGAGATCGATTCCTGCTCGGCATGGTCGATCATCAATTGTCGGGCCCGGTCGCTGAGGGGTGCCCACCGCTGGCGGTGTTTCCACTCCAGTTGCCGATTGCTTCGCTGCTGGCCCCTGCCCATCGCTTTCCGGCGTGCCGCTTCGACACGGTTCCGCACCACTCGACTCGATTCCGATCGATCTGCTGCCGTATCGAAGAGGCGTGCCGAGGAGATCGCCTCGACGCCGATGCGGATGTCGAAACGATCGAGGAGAGGGCCGGAGACACGGGAGCGGTACGCCGCCAGCTTCGCCGTCGAACAACGGCAACCCGCGGACCGACCTCGACGACCGGAGGAGACCTGTTGCCCACCGCAGGGACAGGGATTCATCGCCGCCACCAGCAGGAAGTGGGCGGGAAAGGTGGTGGCATGACGTGACCTCGAGATGGTCACCTCTCCCGCTTCCAGTGGCTCGCGAAGAGCTTCCAGCGATCTCCTCTGGATCTCCGGGAACTCATCGAGAAACAGCACTCCCCGGTGAGCGAGGGTCACCTCACCCGGAATCGGTGGTGACCCACCACCGATCAATCCCGCCCAGCTGATGCTGTGGTGGGGACTGCGAAAGGGTCTGTTCTCCAGCACCGGAGTCGACGACCGCTGCAGTCGACAGACATCGTGGATCTGTGTCACCTCCAGCCGTTCTTCTCCGTCGAGGGGTGGCAGGATCGAGGGGAGGCGACAGGCGAGGAAACTCTTACCAGATCCTGGCGGACCGACCATCAGCAGCGGGTGCTCCCCCGCCGCCGCCACCTCGAGCGCTCTCCTGGCGTGGTGATGTCCCCTCACATCGGCGAGATCCACCTGCTCCTTGCTTGCAGGGCCCGATTCCATCGGAGGCGGGGACCTCCTCGAGCCACCTGCTCCCTCGACGATGATGGCGATCGCCTCCCGCAGATGACATGCCCCCACCGAATGGATGCTGGAGACCCCCTCGGCATCGCTGGAGTTGTCGACGGGGACCACCACCGATTGCCGCGGCGAACTGCGCAGCGCCGAGACGATGCCGAGGCAGCCGGGTATCTTGCGCAATCTACCGTCGAGGGCCAGTTCGCCGATGGCAGCCCACTTGTGAAGCGCCTGCTCGGGGATCTGTCCGCTCGCTGCCAGGATGGAGAGGGCGATGGGAAGATCGAAGACGGCACCGTCTTTTTCCCACGAGGCGGGTGCCAGGTTGACGACGATTCGATGCCGATCCGGATAACGGAATCCTGAATTTTCCAGTGCCGAGCGGATCCTCTCGCGCGCTTCTCGAATTCCCTTCCCCGGGAGACCGCTGATGACGAAGGAAGCGAGGGCGGGAATCAGATCCACTTCCACCTCCACCACTCGCCCGTGGATCCCCTCCAGGTCTCCCGAAAAAAAGCGGAACGCCATACCACTCACCTTCGTTCAGTACTTGCTACCCACATCGAGAGATTAGCGAGGGCAGATCGACTCCCCCAGTGGCACTCTGGCCCTATTTCGGACGAACGGGTATACTCCCCCGTCCAGAGAGCCGATCCGGTCACCGCGGGCCGTCCCTGTCCGGCGTCTTTGAACACCCTGGAAGGGGGTCCATGACAACCGCTACCCGAGTTACATTCCTGTTGTTGCTGACCTTATTGCTCGGTACCTCAACCCAATCACATGGAGCGGTTCCTCCTCCCACCGATGACGCCATCGACACCATCGTCGACCGTCATGCCGGTGGCTCCCTCGAACAGATCTGGCAAGGAGCGCTGCAACTGCAGGCTCTCGGAGATGACGCCGTCGGAACCGTTCAGTTACTTCTCGCCCACGAGAACCGGTCGGTGCGCCTGATGGCCTCGAAAGCGCTGTTGACTCTCGGAGAGGATCAAGGTGTCCGCGACACCCTCATCTCCATCGCCGAGAATGGAGATCTTCCCGTCGAACACCGATCCGCCGGAATCTCGCTGCTCAGTTCCTTCAAGGACAAGAAGACGGAACGATCGCTGAGAGGCCTCGCCGAGAGCGAAGCGCGCGGAGATGCGACCCTGAGGGTGCAGGTCGGCAAATCGCTGTACATGGTCACCCGCGATCGGAAAGCCGCTCGAGAACTGCTTCACCCACTGCTGGAAGTGGATGATGCGGAGGCTCGCATCGGCGCCGCCATCGCCCTCGCCGAGCTGGGCCTCTTCGACGGTGATGTGAAGAGCCTGCTACGCAGCATCGAACTGGAACCTGGACCTGTCGGGGTACTGGCCCGGGTCCTCTACGAACGCAACCAGATGATGCGAGCCATCGAGCGCGAGGCAGACAAAGAACCGCAACCGGTGGCAGCGGAGAAGGATGAACGTCTCGAGGAAGCGGAACTGGAGATCCTCCAGTTGGAGGCGAATCTCAGGCGCAAGGAAAAGGAGATCTCTCGACTCTCGAGGAGGAACTCCGGAGCTTCCTCCAGTACCCATCCTCTCATCGACGAGGTGATCCGCAGGATCCGCCACTTCTACGTCGACCCAGGTCTGGTCGATGAGGAGACGCTGCTCATCGAGGCAACCAAGGGAATGGTGGGTAGCCTCGACCCCTTCTCCTCCTTCATGGATGTGGGAGACACCAAGGAATTCTACGAGGGTATCAGTGGAGAGTACGCCGGCATCGGCGCCCAGGTTCAGATCGATCCCGACAGCGAGACCCTCAAGATCATCCGCCCCATCTACAAGGGCCCAGCCTACCGCAGTGGCATCGTCAGCGAAGATCTGGTCATCGAGGTCGATGGCATCTCCACCAAGGGCAAGGCCCTCGACGAGATCGTCAAGGGGCTCAAGGGAGTACCGGGGACACCAGTGGTCCTCAAGGTGTTCCGCCGCGGATGGCGTGAAGCACGGGAGTTCGAGATCAATCGTGAAACGATCCAGCTCGATTCAGTGCTCTACCAGATGCTTCCTGGCAAGCTCGGCTACATCGGTCTCGCCCAGTTTGGTGACACCGCCGTCGATGAGGTGATCGCCGCCCTCGACGATCTGGAAAGCCAGGGGATGCGAGGATTGATCTTCGATCTGCGCAGCAACCCTGGAGGTTACCTTCAATCTGCAGTCGCACTGGTAGACGAGTTCGTCGAGGACACCTCGATGCCGATCGTTTCGCAGAAGTCGGAAAGCGGGGTCTTCTCTGACTCGGAGAAATTCGCCAGCAAGGGAAAACGCGACGATTACCCGATGGTGGTCCTCGTCAACAGTTCCAGTGCCAGCGCCTCGGAGATCGTTTCCGGTGCGTTGCAGGATTTCAAGAGAGCCAAGCTGATCGGCGTCAGGACCTACGGCAAGGGCAGCGTCCAGCGCCTCTTGCCGATGGATAACGAGGTCAATCGCCTGCTCGGTGGCGAAACGACACTGCGCCTGACGGTCCAGCATTACTACCTGCCCAGCGGCCGCTCGATTCACACCAAGAGAGATCTCGAGGGCAAGGTCATCGCCGAAGGTGGCGTCGAGCCCGACCTCGTCAACGAACTGGAAGAGATTCCACTGTGGCGCATCGAAGCGCTGGGACGCCTGTCGGAGAAGAATGCCTTCGAGGAGTGGATCGACAGCAACTACACCGACAACAAGGAGTTGCTGAAAAAGATCGCCGAAGATGGTGATGACAATGGTGAGGTGGAACTGCCCGGATTCGACGAGTGGTACGCACAGCAATCGGACACCATGGTCACCGAGGAAGATGCTCGCTTCGGCCTCCGCCGGAGAATCCGCAGGCTGGTGGAAGATGAGCGCGGTACCCAGTTCGCCTGTGACTTCGTCGAGGATACCCAGTTGCAGGCAGCCATCATCGACCTGCTGGGCAGCCTGGGAACCGAGATCTCGACGATTCCCCAGTACAACAAGATCGGAATCGGCGAGATCGAAGAGAAGAAGTCGGAGAGCCTCTAGGCCCTTCCTCCTCTGACGACAAAAAAGCTGGGCAGTGGCCATCGTGCCACTGCCCAGCTTTTTCATTGCCCAGCCTGTTATCGACTCTCCATCCAGCACCATCCGCTGGATCCAGCACTCGAGAATCTAGTCATCGATGTCGTACTTCTCGTGTCCACTCTTCTTCAGTTCGGAAAGTTTCTTCGACACCGCATTGGCTACATCGATCTTGCCGGCGAGCAATGCCTTCTCCATCAGTACCCATTGCTCCAGAACCGCGATCATCCTCGAGCGGTAGTCGTGCAGCAGCGCGGCACGTTCTTCTCCTTGCGCCGATTCTGCGACCACCGGAATCAAACCCTTTGCTGCCACCACCCCCGCCTGCGCCTTGCCGATGGCGACCAGCGCTGCAGGGACGTCCTTCTTGCGAAGTGCCCTCCTGACGCTGCGTCCCCCCGACTGGATCTGGCTCATCGCCTCTTCCAGCGGGCTCTCTTCCTCATCGGAATCGTCCAATCGTGCACTCAGCCCAGCGGCTTCCGCAGTGCTTCCGATGGTGCATTGAAGTTCACGGGGATTGAAGGCGACGATGCTGAACAGGATCAGCAAGATCACCATGGAAGAGATCTTCGAGTTCATGATTTTTTCCAATCGAGGTCCAATGGTTCACGGGATAGAAGAGGCAAATCTAGCAGTACTCTCTCCACGGTTTCACCAGCAGGTCCTGCTGGTCGCGAATCAGCCACAGCGCATCGACGAATAGGTTGGCCGCCTGGATATTGGTCAGCAGGCTGACACCGTAGTCGACCACCTTGCGGCGGATCAGGTATCCACTGGTCAAATCCTTGCGTTCCAGGCTGCGAGGAACGTTGATCACGAGATCGATCCGTCCATCCTCGATGGCTTCGATGACACCTGGAGACTTCTTGTCGAGAGGCTGATGCAGCATCGTCGACTGGATGTCATTTTGCTCGAGGAACAGGTGAGTATTTGGAGTCGCATAGAGTGGCAACTCCAGTTCCTGGAGACGACGAGCACTGTTGAGGAAAGCGGCCTTGCTCTCGATGGTCCCCGTCGACAGGAGCACTCCGCGCTCCGGCATCTTGAAGCCGACGGAGAGCAGTGCCTTGAGGTATGCTTCCTCGACATTGTCGCCAAGGCAGGCGACCTCACCGGTCGAGGCCATCTCCACTCCCAGCAGGGGATCCGCTCCCTTGAGGCGCGAGAAGGAGAACTGAGGAGCCTTGACCCCGACGAAGTCGAACTCGAATGCAGATTTCGATGGAGATTCGACCTTTTGACCCAGCATCGCTCTCACCGCGTAGTCGATGAAGTTCTCCTTGAGAATCTTCGAGACGAAGGGGAAGGAGCGAGAAGCTCGCAAGTTGCACTCGATCACCTTGATGTGATTATCGCGAGCGATGAACTGGATGTTGAAGGGGCCAGTGATGGAGAGTGCCTCGGCGATCCCACGGGCAATCCGTTTGATCCGCCTCGTCGTCTCCAGGTACAGCCGCTGTGACGGAAACACCATGGTAGCGTCCCCCGAGTGGACCCCGGCATTCTCGACATGCTCGCTGATGGCGTAACAGATCACATTGCCGTCCTGGGCAACCCCATCCAGTTCGATCTCCTTGGCTCCGGCGATGAACTTCGAGACCACCACCGGATGTTCTCTCGAAACATCCGCAGCAGCCTTGAGGTACAGTTCCATCTCCTCGTCGGAGTGCGCCACGCTCATGGCAGCCCCACTGAGAACGTAGGAGGGTCGAATCAGAACCGGATAGCCACAGCGCTCCGAGAACACCTTGGCATCTTCGATGCTGGTCAGTTCTCGCCACTCTGGCTGATCGATCCCGAGGTCATCGAGCAGGGTCGAGAACCGCTCTCGATTCTCAGCTCGATCGATACTGTCGACATCGGTCCCGAGTATGTTGACCCCGCGGCTACCCAGCGGTACCGCCAACTGGTTGGGGATCTGTCCTCCGACGCTGATCACCACTCCCTGCGATCGCTCCAACTCGACGATGTCGAGAACCCGTTCGAGGGTCAACTCCTCGAAGTAGAGGCGGTCACAGGAATCGTAATCGGTCGATACGGTCTCCGGATTGTAGTTGATCATCACCGTACGATGGCCGGCACGAGCGAGGGACTGCACCGCATTTACGGCGCACCAGTCGAACTCGACCGACGAACCGATGCGATAGGCTCCCCCGCCGAGCACCACGCACGGCGGCGGATCCTTGGGCTCGATGTCATTCTCGGTACCGTTGTAAGTCATGTAGAGGAAGTTGGTCTGTGCCGGATACTCCGCAGCGAGGGTGTCGATCTGCTTCACCACCGGACGGATGTCGAGATCCTCGCGACGATCGCGGACCTCCAGTGCAGCAGCGTATCCAGGAGCGATCGGCTGTTCCCTCTGCAGGCAGCGGGAGATCTGGTTATCACTGAATCCCAGCTCCTTGGCGAGGCGGAAGGTCGGTTCCGGAAGTTGCTCGAGTGTGAACTCGGAGAGATTCGACTGACAGTTCACCACCTCCTTGACCCTTTCCAGGAACCAGGGAGTGATGCGAGTCAATCGGTGTATCTTTTCCACCGACCAGCCGCGCTTGAACGCCTCTCCGATGGCGAAGATCCGTTCCTCGGTGGGAATCTCCAGCAACTGGTGCAGATCGTCTTCCTCGAAATGATTGCGGGCGGAGACGAGACCATGAGCTCCCACTCCAAGCATCCGGCAAGCCTTCTGCATCGCCTCCTCGAAGCGACGCCCGATCGACATCACCTCACCGACACTCTTCATCTCGCTACCCAGGTGGGTGGAGACGCGGCGGAACTTTTTCAGGTCCCATCTTGGCATCTTGATGACGCAGTAATCGAGAGCGGGTTCGAAGCAGGAAGCGGTGACCTTGGTGATGGAGTTGGGGACATCGACCAGACACTGTCCCAGGGCCAGCTTGGCGGCAACGAAGGCGAGGGGGTAACCGGTCGCCTTTGACGCCAGTGCCGAGGATCGCGACAGGCGCGCATTGACCTCGATGATCCGGTACTGATCCGTGGTCGGATGCAGCGCAAACTGCACGTTGCATTCCCCCACCACACCCAGGTGACGGATCAACTGGATCGAGATGGAGCGCAATCGGTGGTAATCGTGATCGCTCAGTGTCTGGGAAGGGGCCACCACGATGCTTTCACCGGTGTGGATTCCCAGGGCATCGATGTTCTCCATGTTGCAGACGGTGATGCAGTTGTCCTGAGCATCCCGGACCACCTCGTACTCGATCTCTTTCCACCCCTCGAGGTACTCCTCGACGAGAATCTGAGAGACATTGGCAAAGGCGTTGTTCGCCATCAGCGTCAGTTCCTCGGCGTCTCGAGCGATGCCTGACCCCTTGCCTCCCAGGGCAAAAGCGGCCCGGACCATCACCGGATAGGAGATCTGCTGTGCCGCTTCGAGGGCACTGTCGAGGTCTTCGCAGGCGCGGCTTCTCGGCGTATCGAGGTTGATCGAGCGCAACACCTCGGCAAAGAGGTGGCGATCCTCGGTGGTTCGAATCGTATCGAGGGGAGTCCCCAGGACCTGTACCCCATGCTTCTTGAGTATGCCGAGCTGGTCCAGTTCGATGCCGCAGTTGAGGGCGGTCTGTCCCCCGAAGGAGAGGAGCAGCCCGTCCGGTTGCTCCCTTTCGATGACTCGTTCGACGAAATGTGCATTGACCGGCAGGAAGTAGACCTCGTCGGCGAGATCCTCACTGGTCTGGATGGTGGCGATGTTGGGATTGACCAGGATGGTGCGAATTCCCTCCTCGCGAAGCGCCTTGATCGCCTGCGAGCCGGAGTAGTCGAACTCTCCCGCCTCACCGATCTTGAGAGCACCACTTCCGAGGATCAAAACCTTCTTGGGCAGGGAGTCTGACTTCGGATTGCTCAACGTGCCACCTCCATGAGTCGATCAAACAACTCCGAAGCATCGAGCGGTCCCGGATTCGCTTCCGGATGGAACTGTACCGAGAAGAAGGGTTTTTCCACGTGCCGGATCCCCTCGTTGGAACCGTCATTGGCGTTGCGGAACCACTCCGCCCAGCCATCGGGAACCTTGCTCCCATCGACGGCGTAACCGTGATTTTGACTGGTGACCCAGCAGCGAGATGTTCCCACCTCGACACACGGCTGGTTCTGACTGCGGTGACCGAAATCGAGCTTGTAGGTGTCGAAGCCGGCGGCGAGAGCGAGCAGTTGATTGCCGAGACAGATCCCCATCAGCGGCCTGTCTCCCTCGAGGGCGCGGCGCAGATGATCGATGGTCTCTGCCGCCATCTTCGGATCTCCGGGACCGTTGGAGACGAGCACTGCATCTCCCGTCTCTGCCACGAAGTCATGATTCCAGGGAACCTGCAGCACATCCGCTCCCCGCTTCAACAGGCATCGAATGATGCTCGTCTTCGCTCCGCAATCGACCAGGATTACCCGGGGAGCATCGTTGACTCCGCAACGATGCAAGATCGGCTCGCTGCAACTGACCTCGGCCACGACATTGCGCTGCCCTGGATCCTGGTAGTCCTCGGCAACGACCTGTTCCCGATTGGAACTTCCGTCGATGAGGAGTCGCCCCTTGAGAGTGCCGGAGTTTCGAAGGACACGGGTCAAGGCTCGAACATCGACTCCGGTGATTCCCGGGATTCCTTCTTCATGCAACCAGGAGTGAAGAGAACGGGTTGCATTCCAGTGACTGTAATCTTGAGACAGACTCTGAATCACCAGCGCTTCCGCCTGGATCCGCGACGACTCGAAGCCGGGGCAGAGAGGATCCCCTTCGCAGCTGGCAGGAACTCCGTAGTTTCCCACCAGTGGATAGGTCAACGTCATCAACTGTCCGCGATAGGAAGGATCGGTGAGGGATTCGGGATATCCCACCATGCCGGTGGCGAACACCACTTCTCCCGATACTGAACGAGGTGCGCCGAACGCTTTTCCCTCGAAGCAGGTACCGTCTTCAAGTTCGATGCGAGCAGGAGAAAAGGAAGGAACGACTCCGCAGGAGGAGTCTGACAAATCATCGGAAGTTGCCGATTTCGTTTCCACGGTGGAGTCTCCCAAGAAGCTGCCTTTCGCCCTGCCGGAAGAAGGTCACCGCTACGGTTTCTCCCTGTCGGCACACCGAGAAACTCCGACCTGGAGTCTCCCCGGGGATCGATCGCAGATCCTGAGGGTCAGATTTTAGAGGTCGATGGGGGTCCATGAAAGCGACCTCGCCAAGAAGTCACGATTTCCATCCGAGGAGCAGCCCGCTCCGGCCGGTGCTTCCGGCGTCTCGGCGGAAGCTGAAGAGGTCACTCTCGGAGGCGGTGCAGCGCCGATCGAAGGCGATATGAGAGGCTGCAAACCCGCCCTGGATCAGTTGTTGCTCGAGGATCGTCCTCAGATCGACCCCCTCTCCGCACCGCGCCTGGGCCGCACCGGGCAGCCCCAGCAACGCCTCATGCACCTCGGGACCGACCCGATACGCCTCCCCGGAGATGGCGGGAGACAGCATCGCCACCGCAGCCTTCCCCGGATCGATCTCCTCCAGCAACCTGTCGAGGGCGCCGGCGGCAGTTCCACGCCATCCGCAGTGGGCCACTCCTGCCCTTCTCGAGGTGGGATCCGCCACCGCCACCAGCGGACAGTCCGCCCCCAGCGCCAGGGCGAAAACCCCGGTTTCTTCGAGGATCACCACATCGTTGCCGGACAGACGCGTCGACGGGGCCCTGGCTCCCTCTCCCCGCATCCGCCCCGTCACATTCACCACCTGGCAACCGTGGGTCTGCCCTGCCACCACCAGCTGGTCGAGGGTGAGGCCGACCGCTGCCAGCAAGCGGGAACGGTTCTCGATGACTGCCAGGGGATCATCACCGGTGGAAAATCCCAGGTTGAGGGTCTCGAAGGGTGGCTCACTGACGCCACCCCAGCGGTCGGGGTAGCAGGCGATCAGCCCATCGAGGGGATGGTGATCTCGAAGGGTCGAGGCGAGATCCGCGACACGAAGGGGCGGTTCCCCCCTCCTCACGAGGACTCTGGCTCCGCTGCGTCAGGCTCCTTCAACACCGGTACCAGGAACTCGCTGGCCAGCACCTTGGCGATGGCCGCCAGCGGTACCGACAGCAACATACCGATGACTCCGAACCAGCGGGCGAAGATCAGGAAGGTGACGATGACGGTGACCGGATGCAATCCGACCTCATCTCCGAGGAAGCGCGGGATCAACACGAATCCCTCGACAACTTCCATCACCGCGAAGACGGCACCGGTGGCGAGCAACAGCATCAGTTCATGATTCTCGAACCAGCACATTCCCAGTGCTGGAATCGCCGCCAACCACACCCCCAGGTACGGCACCAGCGACAGGAATCCGGCGGCGAATCCGACCAGGAAGCCGTACGGAACTCCGGTGAACTCGAGTCCGATGCCGGTGACGGTGCCCTTGATGACACACACCAGCAAACGTCCACGGAAGAATGCCGAGAGGATCTTGTGAATCTCTCCGGCGACCTTTTCCACCCGACCTCGAGATGAGGTGGGGAGCCACTTGCGAATCCGTTCGATCATCGGATCGATCTCGAGCAGAAAGAAGAAGACGTAGACCGGGACCAGCAGTATCCAGTTGCCCAGTTCCAGCAACTTCTCCAGCGGTCCTGGACCGCTCCCTTCCGCGGACTCCTGTCCGATGCGACCGATCGCTTCGACCAGTTGACCGTTATCGATCTCCTGCTGATCTTGTCCCGCCTCCGGGGCACCGAACCACGCCTCGATGACGCGCCCCGCCGTGGCGTCCAGTCCCGCCTCGACCCTGCGCGCGAGAGCCTCGTCAGGATCCTCCTCATCATCGGCACCGTATTGCTCGGTGATCCGATCCTTCCAGCGCTGGAATCCGATGCCGGCGCCAGGGAAGTTGGTCTGCAGGTACGCTTGCGCCTCCCGCACCCAACCGATGTTGAACTCGCCGTTGCCGTCGCGATCGATGTACCAGGTCCCCGTCGCTTCATCCTGGATCGCCTGTGGATACTGTTCGACTCGCTGCGCCTCGATGGGAGTATCCCCCGCCAGTCTCCTGACCAGCGTTGCTCCTCCACGGGCTACCGCCACACTTCCTGCCAGAAGCGATCCGGCCAGGACCACCGTGGCCAGCAGGAAGATCAGGACCACTGCGGGCAAGCGACGCATTCCGCGCCGTTGCAGCCAGCCCGCCAGCGGATCGAGAATGTAGGCGATGAAGAAGCCCGCCAGTAGCGGTGCGAAGATCGATCTCAGCCATACCAGCAGAGCGAGACTGACCAGGGACACCCCGATCAGCGTCAACGGTCTCAGGATGCGCTGCGGTACGATGCGTTCCATCGGTGCTTCTCCTGACAGTACTCCAGGTGCGGCTCGATGGTGAATACCTCCTGGAAGGTCAATCCACCGAAGCCTCCGGCAAAATCATTGATCCGATCGGTGTCCCGTTTGCCGAGCAATTGATGGTCGATGAGGTGAAAGACCATGCTGCCGATATCCTGGGATCCGCTGATGCCCCACGACTCGAAGACGCACCCCGCCAGGCACCCGTACTCCAGGATGGCGAAATGTCGCACCGAATCCAGTAACTGTTGAGCTTCCACGTGATGACGGTCGTCCGTCTCGATGGGCTGATAGGTCTCGAGGCCGTGAACGGTACGGACCGAGTGGTCGAGAGCATCGAAGAGAAATGCGTACGCTTCACGAGGATATTCATGACACGCCTGTAAAAGCGTCTCGAATCGTTCCTCTGCGCTGGGATCCACCACGGGACCGCCTCCTGGTCCGGGACCCCGCACGGCGAACGGTTTCCCTCCGGACCTCGATGGGCGAATGTTAGGATCAGAAAGATTTCCGGCAAGCAGATCGAGGCTTCCGGAGCAGATTCGTTGGTAAATCTGCGTCGCACCCCCATATCGAGTGGTCGCCGATCAGGCCACCCCTAGCGAACGGGGCATACGCTGACGCAGGGATGCGAGATCGAGGGCCGATAGGATCAGTTGGACCGCTTCCAGCACCAGATCTACCGATCCCGAATGCTCGACATGGCGAGCGACCCGCGACAGCATCGTCGCCTTCTCGGCGGCGATGGAGCGTCCGTGCAGATCCTCCGGACGAAACGCCCACAGCCCATCGGCGAGGATGCCGACGGTGGCCAGGGCGGCGTGGCGATCACTCTCCCCCTGCTCCTGTCCCGCTACCGCCAGTAGATCGCGTGGATCGGTGAATTCTCCCCGCAGCAGGGCGCGGAAGGGGGTCTCCCCCCCACACCTCTCCATCGCCTGTTGCAGGGTGATGGCGGCCCCTGGCCTGCCGCCGACGCCGTCGAACAGTTGCCTCGCCTCGGCGCCGAGAATCTCGTGGCTGGCGACGATCTCCAGGAAGGGATCGACGGCGAGGGGTCCCAACGCCACCCGCTGGCTGCGTGAGATGATGGTGGTCAGCAACTGCGCCGGACGGTGGCTGATCAGCAGAAACACCACGCCGGCAGGGGGTTCCTCGAGAATCTTGAGGAGGGCGTTGGCGGCGGTTTCTGCCATTCTTTCGGCGGGTTCGATGACGATCACCCGTCGATCGCCGCTACGCAACGAGAGGGACCGCATCATCTCCCTCAGGCTTTCCACATCGATGGCGCGCCCATCCTCCGATGCGAGGCGCTGGAAACCGCCGTGATTGCCCCCCGCCAGAGCCTGGCAGCCTCGACATTCTCCGCAACGATTCACTGCAACGTCTTCTTCGCTGCCGATCCCCGAGTGAGCGCACAGTAGCGCTGCGGCCATCTGTCTCGCCAGCAATCCCTTTCCGATCCCCTCGGGACCGGTCAATAGATAGGCGTGGGAGATGCGATCACGGCGAAATGCCCGGGACAGAAACTCCCGCGCCTGGTCATGACCGATCACCTCATCGAAGCTCATCCTGAACCTCCTGCCGGATCCGTTCGGCGACCTGCTCCTGCCCCTGCTCCGCATCGATTCGGACGATGCGATCTCCAGCGATTCCCACCACGGTTTCGAACGCCTGTACCGTTCTCTCGACGATCCCCGGCCTCGACTCGAATCGATCGGTGGCGGAGGAGCGTTCCTCGAGCCTGCGATTCAATTCGGGAGCGGAGATCTCCAGTACGATGTTGAGACCGGGCCGCCGCTCCCCCAGGACCACCTGGCACAGTTGCGCAGCGCGCATCTCTCCCAGTTCTCCGGCGATCCCTTGATAGACCACCGTCGACAGATGAAAGCGATCGGCGATGACCCAGTGACCCGCTTCCAGCGCCGGCTCGATCACCTCTTCCAGTAGTTGCGCTCTCGACGACAGGAACAGAAGAGCCTCCGCCTCGGCGCACAGTGGTTCCTTGCCGTCGAGCAGGATGTCGCGCACTCGTTCTCCGAGGGATGTGGAACCGGGTTCGCGGACGGTGATCACCTGCTGGCCTTGCTCACGTAACCAGCGCGCCAGCTCCTCCACCTGGGTCGACTTCCCGCAACCATCTGCTCCTTCGAGGGCGACGAATCGAGACATCATGACAGGGGCACCTGGGCATCGGCCATGTAAGAAGAGCGGACGAAGGGACCGGAGAAGACCATCGAGAAGCCGATCTCTTCTCCCTCCTCTCGCCACTGTTCGAAGCGGTCGGGGTGGATGTACTCCTCCACCGGCAAACTGTCGGGATCCGGTTGCAGGTACTGGCCGATGGTCACGATGCGCACACCACGATCGTAGAGATCTTGCAGCAGTGAGGAGACCTCCTGCTCCGTCTCTCCCAGTCCCAGCATCAATCCCGACTTGACCCACATCCGCGGCCGATCAGCAGTGGCTTCCCCTTCAGCAGCAACCCGTTCCAGCAGGTCGAGGCTGCGCGGATAGCGCCCTCCGGGCCGTGCCCGCAAGTACAGGGAAGGGACCGTCTCGATGTTGTGATTGAAAACATCCGGTCGCGCTTCGATGACCCGATCGATGGCCTCGGCTCGACCGCGAAAATCGGGAGTCAATACCTCGACCTTGACGTCGGCAATGGCGAGTCGTAACTCCTCGATACAACGAACGAAGTGGCCGCTCCCCTGATCGGGGAGGTCATCGCGGTTGACGGAGGTCACCACCACATGTTTCAGACCCAGTTCCGCTGCGGCCTCGGCGACCCGCTGCGGTTCGAGGGGATCGGGAGCCTCCACCACGCCACCACGCACCGAACAGAAGGGACACGATCGAGTGCATCGATCTCCCAGCACCAGAAAGGTGGCAGTCCCCCGCGACCAGCAATGGTTGCGATTGGGACAGCGAGCTTCCTCGCAGATGGTGTGGAGAGATCGCTCCTTGAGGGTGCCGGCGGTCGACCTCCCGAGGGCACCGGGAGCCAGCGGCATCCGCAACCACTCCGGCAATCGATCGCGTTGCCAGGTCGATTTGGCCGGTGTCGATCCTGCGGATTGCTGGGAATTGCTGGCGTCGCTCGAACGCATCGAAGACCTCCGGAAAGTTGGGCATGCTGGTGACGAGAAGCACACTAGCCCGGTCCCGAGTCCACGGCAAGGAGCACCGATCGGTGTCAGTCGCTGGCGACCGCCTCGTGGAGTTGTGGAAGCGCTGCCTTCATGGCGGTCCGTCCCGCCTCCACCATGCTGGAGAGGTTCGAGAAGTCACTCCAGGTGCGGGTTCCGACACGGGGCTGGACGACGATATCCGCCTCCTCCAGTTCCACCTCGGTGAGCCAGTTGCGGGCGATGGCAGCGACCCGCTGCAACGATTCCATACCGGTAGAGATACTGGTCTTGGGAAGCAGTCTTCGGGAAGGGTCGATGGCCAGCACCACTGCATCGGGACTGGAGGCGCGCGCCGCCGCCACCGGAACACTGGAGACAGCACCGGCGTCACACAGAAGCATCTCGTCCAGTTCTACGGGGGGAAAGACACCGGGCAGGGCGCTCGATGCACACACCGCATCGGCCAGGGAACCCGACTTCAGCGTCACCATCCGAGCTTCCTTGAGATCGAGGGCCACCACCTGCAACGGCACCCTGCACTGCTCGAAGGTACCCTCGCCCACCAGCACCTCGATCAACTTCTCCAGCACACCCTCCTCGATCACCGCCGATCGACGCGCCAGGTTCGCCAGGTGTAATCCTCGGCGCAGTAACGAGCGCAGCGCCTGGAAGGGACCGTTATCCTCATCGCTGGCTGCCGCCAGCATCAGACCGCCGAGACGGATACTCCGGAACTCCTCGGAGGACATGATCTCGATGGCTCTCAGCGCCAGCACCGCCGCGTCGGGGTCGAGACACCAGCGCGCTCCGGCGATGGCTCCTGCTGAGATTCCCGAGACGGACTCGATGGGAATCCCCTCCTCTTCGAGGACCTGGAGAGCACCGAGGTGAGCGAGGCCACGAGAGCCACCTCCACCCAGTGCCACGGCAACACCTCTCACGCCGTGCCTCCCCCTGCACTGTTGCGAAGGTCGACGATTCGTTGCTCCTTCAGCTGGGTTTCCATTCCGAGTCGCTCCAGCATCTCCTGACGCGGCACGATCTCCACCTGCGACGGACGGATCTCGGCGGCGTGCTGGATCTGGGTTGCGAGCCAATCCTCGAAACCGGGTCGGCCCACTCCTTCCCGCAAGCACACGGAGACTCCCATCTCGTCCACCTCGAGGGGATCATCGTTGCGCTTGCTCAACACCACCTGCCACTCGTCGATCCGATCGGAATCGGTGAGGAGATCGGTGATGACGTTGAGGTTGACCAGCGTTCCCTTGATCTTGGTCAGCGACATGTCGGTCTTGTTGGAGGCTCGGCTCAGATCGGAGGAGAAGCGTGGCACGGTCCTGCCACACGCAGGGCATGGCTCCCGGGTCATTCCTCCGTTGACCAGATCGCCGGTGCGGTAGCGCAGGATCAACGATGCCCGACCGTCGAGGGGGGTGTAGACCAGTTCTCCGGTGGTTCCATCCGGTACCGGCTCCCCCGTCTCCGGATCGACGATCTCGAACAGGTCGAGGTCGGGATAGGTATGAAACCCCGTCTCGCGCCCGCCGGAACATTCGATCCAGCACTTCTTCGATTCGGTGAATCCGAGCACGCTGGTCACCTTGGGATTGCGAGAACCGTTCTCCCGCAGCAGTGACTCCAGCTTCTCGCGGTATCCGAGGGTGACTCGATCTCCCCCCAGAAACACCACCTCGATGGAGGAGAGGTCTCGCCCCTCCTCGACTCCCTGGCGAATCATGTGATAGACGTACCCGGGAATTCCTGTCAGGTGGGTCGGCTTCATCTTCTCGATGGCCCGCAAGATTCCTTCGGTTCCCATCGCGCGTCCTCCACCGGTGTGCAGGGTGAAGATCTCGTTGGCGAGGCCAACGCCGTGCACCTGCCAGAATGCGAGATGAGGAGCATAGGGAAAGACGCTGACCATCCGGTCCTCCGTCGACTTGACTCCGATCACCTCGCCCATCCGCTTCCCGCACTCCTGCAGGAGATCGATGTCGTAGCGGCTCAGGAAGAAGGATGTCGGTAGCGCAGTCCTGCCGGTGGTGAAGAACGCCTGTACCGGTCGGTACTCCGTTCCCAGTCTCTTGCGCACCTCTTCCTTACCGTGGCGCAGGGCAGTCCACATCATTCCCGCCTTCTGCAGCGGAGTCAGCACCTTGCGAATCGAATCCTGATCCGGTTGCAGAACGAAACTCTTGGGACGGTCAGGAACCTCTGCGGTCGGAGCGATGTCCACCTTCGAGGAGAATGGAATCAACTTCAGATCGGCGTAACTCTGCAGGGCATCCACATCGAGATCCGCCAGTTGCTCCCGGTAATGGGGATGGAAAGGTAGGATCTTCTCACGCAGGTGCTTGCGGAGCAGTTCCATCTGCTGGTGCTCGAGGCGGGCGGGATCGGGGTTTCCCCAGTTCCTCGCCAGTTCTCCCCGCGCCTCGTATCGTCCAGGCATCCCCACCAGGCTCTCCTCTCACCGACTCGCCACCGATCCCACCCCGCAACCCCTTGGAGGCGTGGTGGTTGTGTATCTCCCCTGCCGGTGCAGGAGAATACCATCTTCCTGGGTCCTCGTTGAGGCACTAGGGGGTCAGAACGCCATCCTCGGGCCGATTCGACGCCTTCCACCCCGGCATCGTACTCTTGCTAGGGAAGTTCCCTGCCCGCCGGGCGAGATCTTCCCCATGACAACAAGATTTGGAAGGTTTGCCATGACCCCCTGGAAGTTGGTACTGGTACTTTGCGGCATCGCCGGATTCTCATTCATCGCCCTCGACGGTCCACGTCAGGCGCTGGAGGCGTTTCCGCAACTCCCCGAGGCAGTCTCGGCGGTGCTGATGAGTGGATCACCCTTCGACACCGTCCTCGCCATCCTGAGCCTGGTGATGGTCAGCATCGGTCTGATGCCGTCGGGACACCTGCAGGTTACCCGCGGAGAGTTCCTGCAAGCGATCTCCCTCGGTTGCGCCATCGTCGTCAGCGTCTGCCTTGCCCTGGCGATTCACTTCTCGGCAGGAAGTGGTCCAGTTCTCCCAGGCATCGTCACCTCGGTGGCGATCATCCAGGGACTGCTGGGCATCATCGCTGCCACGGTCCTGGTGGTGAATCAGGAGACTCGCTCGATGGCGGGTCTACCTCTCATCGCCAACACGGGACTGTGCGCCATCGCCATCTTCTTTGTCCTCGGCCCAGTGGCTTGAAGGGGAGAATTACCATGTTGTACTGCGACGATTGCGGATCGATCACTGACAAGAATCACGGACCCGAAGACGGAGCCGTTCACTGCCCGGGTTGTGCAGGAGCCACCGAGGAATCCCCCGCCACCAGCGGACTGTCCCTCCTCGACGAGCCTGCGGTGGATCCGTCCACCGGTACCACTCGGACCAGTTTCGGTGACCAGGATCTCGACCTCTTCTCCAGCGAAACCATCGCCCAGAAGAGAACCAAGAAGACTCCTACCGGAGAGACCAGCTTGCGTCTCGTCACCGATGAGGACGAGAGCCACGACAGCGTCGAGGAGAACTTTTCTTCCTTCGATGGAAGCACAGCGGAGCCCACCTTCGATCGCTGGACCTTCGAGTGCCTCGCTTGTGCCGGAAGCCTCAGCATCCAGGCGGTGGAGACACGCAGCAAGTTGAGCTGCCCTCGCTGCCAGACCTGCATGGTCGTTCATCCTGACGGCGAGGTGAGCCTGCCGCGGATGTCGACTGGCCACACGCCACAGCAACAGACCACCGATGCTCCCGCCGCTGTCACCGAGGAGACCTCCTTCCCAGCGTCTCCTTCCATCACCGAAGAGACCCCCGCCATCACCGAAGAGACCCCCGTCAGCACCCCCTTCTTCGGGGAAGACGAGGGCGACATCTTCGCCGATGACGGTGCCGGTCCCGCGCTGACCGAAGCGGTCGGCAGCATCTCGGTCACTCCCCCCCCGGTCACCGCCCCTTCCACCGCTGCTCTCGAGGCAGCGGACAACAAGTGCAGCGACGATGCAGAGATCATCACCGTCGCTCCCCCTGTCGAGGACCAGATCGAGGAGAACGCCTCCGCTGCTCCGACCCTTCCCACCTCCTTCAACGAGGAGCTGGGAGTCGAGACATCCCTCGGTTTCTTCGACACCCTCGAGGAGTGCGAAGAGACCGATCCCCACAGCGATTCGACCTCTGCGCCGCAGGCGCAGGAGGGCACCGAGTTGCCGCAGGTTGCGGTTCAGCAGGGCACGGTGACGGTGTGGACGCTGTTCTTCACCCTGCCGAGCCTGGCAGCGTTGCTGGTCCACCGGGCCAGTCCAGGATCGGAGATGATGCAGACCCTCAACGGCGTCGGAATCTCCTTCCAGTACCGCTGCGGACAGTTCCTCGACCAGTTGAGCCAGTGGTTCGGTGGCTTCTAGCCACCGCTGACTTGCAGGATTCGCAGAGATCGCTACACTGCCCCGTTCGAGGTCACCTCGAAACGGGGCGATTAGCTCAGTTGGCTAGAGCACTACCTTGACAGGGTAGGGGTCACTGGTTCGAGTCCAGTATCGCCCACCAATCTGAAACTCAAGCAGCGTCTGGTCTTACGACTGGACGCTGTTTGTAATTTGTCGGCCCCGACACTCAAATAGTGCCCCGTGTGCCTCCCGGCGTGCATCACTCCTTCGGTCACCAGTAGTCGTGGCTCCACCCGTAGTCACTCCGTAGTCACTCCTTGGCACCTGCGGCCTTGAGGATTTTGATGATCTCGCGGTGCTTTTCAATTGAAGAGGAACGAAGCCGGGAACTGGGAGTGCTATCTTTTTCTAGAAGGAGATTCAACTGAGTATTTGCTCCCATCAGCGAGGTTCTGCCCTCGTTGTTCTTGGCGTTGACATCCGCACCCGCCTCGATCAGCAGCGTGAAGATCTCCGGGGGGGGTGGTGGGGGTGCCTTGTGGGCGCCATCCGCCGGCGGACATCAGCGGGGTCGCACCTTTGTCTTCCTTGGCGTTGACATCTGCACCCGCCTCGATCAACTGCGTGATCCACTCCAGGTCCCATGGGGAATTGACGGCGCACATCAGCGGGGTCTCGCCCATATTGCCCCTGCCGTTGACATTCGCACCCTCGCCGATCAATACCCGAAAGTACGCCCGAGTGTATAAGTGCCTATTTTTTGCGATAGCCAACAACTCCTTGGTGGCCTCGTATTCTTCTCTTGCCGTTGGTGCTGCCGTTGGTGCTGGCGTTTGCTGCCCGACGAAATAACCGACCCCCAATGAGAACAACAACAGCATCATGAGCATCAAGGGTGATGACGATCTTCGTGGTGTGTCCATGTCGTCTCCTTCGACATTGAAGATACCTGACTCGTTCCGCCTGGAATAGTCGCACGCTGGACCGTCTACCCCTGCGGTCTTACTCAGTCCTACTCCATCGCCGGCCGCCCAGCTGGGCTGCAAACAGGTTCACTGACATGATGATCGTGGCAAGACCACTTCAATCGACGCCGAGGCTGCCAGTGATCTGACCGTCGCCATCGAAGGTCATGACTCCCCCCACACCTTTCATGATCCCCCCCACCAACACGATCATCTGTCCCTTGTCGTCGAAGGCGACCACCGCACCCTCGCCATCGGGACTCGAGCCCAATCGCACCAGTTTCTGCTGCTTGTCATTGAAGGTGGTGACGATTCCCTTGCCGTCCCCGGATGCCCCCAGGGAGACCATCGACTTGCCCTTACCGTTGAAGGTACTGACCCCGCCCACCCCTTTGTCGGTGGTGCTGAGACCCACCACCAACCGGCCCTCGGTGTTGAAGATGCCGAGACGACCCTGACGGCCCCTCGGCGCCTCCATCTTCACCAGCACTTGCTTCTTGTCGTTGACCACCTCGAACGACTTCGCCCGGATGACTGCCGGCACCTTCTCCGGCTTCGCCTGGCCGACGATCAGGACGGTGGTGATGGCGATGGTGAGCGAGAGAAGCCCATTCTTCAGCCGGCGGTGGGACCGTTCGAGATGTGCGAATCGTTGTTCGATATCCTGCTCGATATTCATGGAATCTCCTTCTGCGGTGAGCCTGCAACAACTCGGAGTCCCCCGACAGGATCACCCGGCAAAATCCTGTTCATCAGCGGCGGAATGGTTCTCCGGGATGCTCCTCAGAGTGGCCGTGTGACCCCAGCATGACAGTCCACTGGATCGAATAGGCGGTGAAATCGACCAGTTCTTCCACTCCTTCATCTTCCAGGAGTAGATCCTCGAAGGTGCGAATCTCGAAACGAAGACGATTGTTCTGATTGAGATGACGGGTGAAGTAGATGCCGAAATCGCGACTCTCCTCGGTGGGATCTTCGGCATGCTCGTAGAGGTTGCAGGAAACCCCGAAAGAACTCTCGTGATCGAGTCTTTTCTCGAGCAGGAGAGTGAAACCACTCGCCTCCTGTCGGGTCACCAGAAACTGATCGTCCAGCGGATCCGCTGGAGT
>CBFIET010000149.1:0-1839 GCA_965661685.1 Planctomycetota bacterium | reverse complement strand
GTTCTGACCAGGTGGACCCCGTCGGCGGCGATCATCGGGATCACCGATTCAGTCATCTCGACGGCACCCGGCCCGGCGATGCGGAAAACAGGTCTCCTCGCATCGTCGCGACGGTAGCCTCGATAGCGCCACCCCTGATCCCGTACCGGGTCGTCGGGCCACGGTCCATCTCGGCCGTTGACGATGGCGACGGGAAGACCGGGGGGGAAATCGATGACATCGGTTCCCGCCGGATTTTCCAGGGCGCCGGCACGACCGACCCAGGTGCCCTTGACGTTGATGAAGTCGCCACGCCACGCCTTACCGAGTCGTACATTTTCCATGTCGTAGGCGATGTTGACGCGGTCGGGGTACCCCACCGCCACCACCCGGCCACTGAGACCTCGCATGAAGACCCCGACCATGCGCGGTTCATCGGCGCTGGGCAACAGATCGAAATCACTACGATTGATGATCAGGCCGCTGGGGAATGGAGCTGCTGATCCCCCGGCCAGGTAAGTCCACAATGCCTCCACCTGGGCATCGGTATCCCCTTCCAGCAGGTCCGGGAACAGGCTCACATCATCGAACCAGAAGGTTGGCATTCGGGTTCCGGGTCGCTTCGACTGCGGATCCTTCATGTACTCGTGGAACCAGCGTGGTTGTAATCGGGCAGCCATCTTCGCCAGGTCGTATGCGGGCTCTCCGAGCGAATCGTGACCGGCAAACTTGTGGCAATCGATGCAACGGAATCCATCGGTTCCCGTCAGCATGTGCCCCGCCTGTCTCGATTCGACACTGAAGGTCGGGGTGATCGGTTCCGTCTGCGAATCGTTGTCCCCGGCGTAAATGATTCGCGCCAGCTCATCGGCGACATCAGCAGGATACGAGGGCATCCGGGAGACGACATAGGGTCTCACCTTCAACCCCTCTGCGATGGTGGCATGCAGGACGTCGTATTTCAGCTTCGATCCCACTCCATCGAGGAGCGGCGGAAGACGACCTTCATCACCCAGTTCGGCAGTCCCCAGGAAGGTCTTGTTCTTCTCGGCATCGGGTCCACCTCTGCCATTTCTCTGGTGACAGCTGGTGCATCCGGCATCGTCGATGAGCATGTCGGCGTGCATACCCGCTTCGAGAGCCATCTCGATCTCGTTCGATTCGATCACCTCGATGATTCGCTGCGTCAACGAATCGTCGAAGGAGTATCCGGGGCTCCTCGGATGGGCATTGTCCCCCAGACAACCGACTCGATCCGCCCTCAGTTGCTTCCACGGTGTTTGTTGCGGCTTCGCCTTCGGTTCGTGACAGGCGCTACAGCCGTAGAGGGAATAGGCGTGACCTCCTCGGATGATTCGCGGTGGATCGAGGCGAAAGAGAGGCTCCTGCGGAGAGGCAACGCTGGTCATCGTTCGAAGTTCCTCGGGCAAGAACTCGCGGGGCTTGTCGATCCCCGGCCCTGACCACTGCACCCGGATCACCTCACCGCCACCATGCTCCCACACCCGAGCATCGATGGAGTGCCAACCACGGGTCATGTCGGTCCTGTTTCTCTTGGTCACCTCACCATGGACTCCGTCATTATCGACGATCATTTTTCCATCGATCCACAGCTTCGATCCATCATCACTGGCCAGCAAGAACTCGTAGCGTCCCGCCGTTTCCACCCAGAACTCGCCGGAGAAACGGATGCCAAAGTTGTCCTGCCGCGGCTTCGGTTCCACCGAGATCCTGGTGGCATATCCCTCACCGACCTGTTCCCCCTCGATGACCTGCTCGCAGTTCTCGAAGCGACCCAGATAGGTCTCGTACTTCAATCCCGCCACCAGATCGTGAATCGCTTCTCCGTTGTCATCCTTG
>CBFIET010000148.1:0-1890 GCA_965661685.1 Planctomycetota bacterium | reverse complement strand
CACCTCTTCTCCCGTCAACTCCCTGAGGTCATGTCGAGCCTCTTCCAGTTCTTCCTGCATCTTATCGAACTCGACCTGTCGTTCTTCCTCTTCCAGTTCCCGTTCCATGCCTGCAATCTCCCTCTCGATCCTCCCACGTTCCTGTGATCGAGTAGCTTCGGAAAGCGCTCTCTCGAGAGCCTCCCGTTGGTGGGGAATTTCAATCTGCATGGTGAGTTCGTGATCCCGCTCTTCTTGCTGCAGAGACCGGCGGGCGCGCTCCAGCCCCACCCGGCCACGGGTCAGCACCAGTTCCGCGGTTCCATCCTCCAGTTCCGATCCCTCGTAGAGGGTCGTCAACTGCTCCAGTTCCGCCTCCGCATCTCGAAGGGCATTGCGGGCACGGTCGAGAGACTGTTGCGCCTGGTGGCGCTTTTCAGGCTCTCCAAATCGTTGGAAGAGATGTAACTCGCGCCGTGCCTCCTCGATGGCGCGCTCCTCCTGACGCTCCTGATGGTGCTGCTCATCCTCCGCCAGTTCACTCTGGAACCGAGCGATTTCCATCTTGATCTCGGCCTGGTGGAACTTTCGCTCCAGTTTTTCGACCTTGTCTCGCTGGGTCGATACCTTGCCATCATCAGGGTCGTCAGCTTCTTCTTCCGGATCATCAGCCTCTTCAGGATCTCCCGAATGAGTCAGATCGACATGGATCGCGCCGGTCTCGGGATCGACCCTCGTCGCATCGGATTTGACGACGATGCAGCCACAGAAGAGAACGAGAATCCACGGCAACAGAAATAGTCGGCTCATCTTCATGCCTCTCGGTACGGAGTATTCGCAGTGCCGGAAGCAGTTTCCCGCATCACCGCGATGAGGCAAGAAGTGTCCTGAAAAGGACCCTCTGTCAGCCACTGGATTCGGGAGCAGGAAATCCAACCTCGATCAGGTCAGAGCGTATTCTCATCGGGTGGCACACCAGATCCTGGGTGGTAGGACCATCCAGCACCGTACCAGAGCTCGCATCGAAGGAGGCTCCATGGAGAGGGCACTCGATGCAGCCATCCTCGACCCTTGCCCCCATCATCGAAGCGCCGATATGTGGGCAGCGGTCATTGAAAACGGTGATCCGGGCCCCCTGACGGACGATCATCAGATCGACTCCACCTGCAGAGGTGAAGATCGGGCTCTCGTCTGGAACCTGGCCCGGCTTGCACAGTGGAAACCAGTTCAGGCCCTCCGGACAATCTCCCAGCGGGAGATCTCCCGTCTCATCACTCATAGAAGGGATTCTCACCGGCACCATGGTCGGTGGAATCGTGGATGTTTGTCACCCGTGGAATCTTCTGGCGGATCAGGGTTTCGACTCCCTGGCGAAGTGTCATCGCCGCCATCCCACAACCCTGGCAGCCGCCACCCATGTGCACGAACACATCGGTATTCTTGACATCGATGACCTCGATGAATCCACCGTGGGCGGCGACCATCGGGTTCATCTCGTCATTGAGGAGATTCTGGATCTCGACGAAGAGTTGCTTCTCATCCTCATCCATCTCACGCGATCGCTCGCTGTGAACCTTGGCCACTTGCTCGAAATGTGCCGTGATGATCTCGCTCGCCTCGTTGGCGATGGGTTGCCACTCTGGACCCGGAACCGGCTTCAGCAGGGTGATGATTCGATCTTGCATCAACACTGCTTCCAGTCCTTCGATCTGTACCAACTTCTTGCCCAGTGGATTGGCTTCGGCTTCCTCCACCGAGGAGAAGTACTCGGGTGTCCTGGCAACGACCTGGTTGGTCCGGATCACGCAGGTATCGGAGTTCGCCTCCACCGGGTCGATGGTGAGTTCTATCGGCTGAGTCATGCTACCTCTTTCAATTCCATGATGACCTCTAGATCGCTACGTTTCCACC
>CBFIET010000147.1:0-13969 GCA_965661685.1 Planctomycetota bacterium | reverse complement strand
GAAGTGGCCTGCACGGTAGACCCGTGCAGGCCACTTCTTTCATCGTTGAAATCGCCGGGAATCAGGCTTGCTGGTCGTGAGACTCGATGAACTCCTGCCAGAACTCTTCGGGCATATCGAGGGCGACCTTCAGAGCACCGTTCGATCCGGCGTACTGCGGCTCCTCGACCGCCTTGACCTTACCCCCTCCGTACTCGACGAGGGCTTCCTCGATGGCACGGGAGAGTCCGGTGATCTGACTACCACCACCTCCCAGCAGGATGTGGTTTCTCATCTTCTGCTGGAACTCGGGGTCATAGGTGGCGATGAGATCCTGAAGAGCTTCGACTGTGGGCGCAACGATGCCGTAGCACGCCTCACTCACCTCGGAGGTGATGTCGAACTCGGTCGGCTTGCCCTGGACGGGGAACTCCACCTTGACCGGATCCATGTGGCTGCCGACGCAGGCGTGGTCTTCCTTGATCTCGCGAACCATGTTTGACGAGAACTGTGCCTCGGAGTGGTTCTTGGTGAGGAGTTCCGAAAGCTTGCCGTCGATGGCATCCCCTGCGTAATGGTGAGTTCGCTGGTCTTCCGCCTTGGGCATCGTTCCGTGAACGCGACACAGGTCGACCGTTCCCGCTCCGATGTCGACCACCAGCGTATCCGCCAGGAAGTCGAGACCGTACGCGACGGAGAAGGGCTCGGAGCAGACCACGATGCTGTCCATGAACTCGGACGCAGCGGTGAGGATGTGCGACTTCGAATCGACACTCGCCTCGGCGGGTGCTCCGATGACACCGTAAATGGTGGAATCGCTGGGGATCTCCGCCTGCTCGATGACGTGCTCGATCAGATCTCTGACCGCCTGCTTCGAGATGTCGTCATCCTGAATCACACCCTTGTCCAGTGGACGGACCAGATTGACGGAGAGACGGTTCTGTACCGCTTCTTCTCCGAACACCTTGTCGCGACCGCCGAGCAGTTTGCGACTGACATGATCCTGGGCGTACCCGACATAGGACCAGACGGTGGTTCGGACTCCGGTGGAGGTGGTGATGGAGGTACGACTGGTACCCAGGTCCATCCCGATAAAGACGACTTCGCTCATCTTGACTTCTTCCTACTCGAGGTGATCTGCCCCTCAGGCGAGATCACTCTCGGCGATCTGTGTTTTTTTCTTCGTTGCGGAGATATTGCTCCGCAGTTCTCTGTTCTCCTTGATCAGATCGAGCAGTAACGCCCGGCGTCGTCCGTTGTGCGGATCGTCGTCGTTGCTACCCTTCACCAGTTCCGCACCATTGCCACCAAAACTGACGGCATCCTTCGATTCGGCACGCCGCACACTTTCTCGCGCAGAATCTCGTTCACCCCTGGCCTCATCGAGGCTTCGAGCGAGGCGGTGAATCTTGCGTTCGAGCAGCTGGATGTTCTCGTTTCGAGCTTGCTCTTCCTGCACACGAGCTCTCTCACGTTCCGAATCGAGCGATCGCTCCATGGCGCCTCGAAGTTCCTTCTCGAGTTCACCTGGAACCGATCCAGTCTTGACCGCTTCCTCGATGACCGCCCCGAGAGAGGTTTCCATCTCGATCAGGGCGGACTCGGAGAGGGTGAATCTCTCCCGTTCCACCTCGCGATTCTTCTCACGTCCGAGCAAATCCTGCGCACGATGCAGTCTGCCAGACAACCCCTGTACACGCGACTGTAGATCCGCGTTCTCGTTCTGGAATTCTTCCAGTTTCTTGCGGAAACCTTGCTCCGATTCCTTGATCAGGCGAAGGGTCTCCGTCTCGTCGAGTAGCCGCCCGCTTTCGTGCAATGTGTCTTCGACCGCATCCTTGATCAGATCCTGGATCGCCGACAGGTTCAGAACCCGAACACTGTCGCGCTGTGCGGCGATGGCGGAGGTCCTGACCAGCCTCGATCTCGACCGCAGCGCAGATTCCAGGTTGGGGTGATCCTCCAGGGATGTCGAATCGGCGAAGAGCCTCTCGAGGGCGGTGATCTCGCGGGGATGGGCAGGTTTCCAGCGCATGAGGATTCCCGCCGAACTGCGCTGGCTCACCTCCGCATGGATCAACTCTGCATGTCCGTCGGGGCGCTCCACGATCAGTTCGAAGCGATCTCCGGTTCGCATCTTGATCGATGTCTCGAGCAGCACTTCTCGGTCGTCGATCCTCGCCACCGGGAGCCTGAGGATCCCTGCTTCCGTTTCCGCCACGACACTCCAGCGTCGGGAGCCGGCAGCTATCTTTGGAAGTTCTTGATCTGGCAAGAGGTCTCCAACTCCATCAGTGGGGGGGCTTGCGAAGCTGTTCTCCCCGCCGGCAGCATCCCACATCAGGGTGCTACCGTCACCGGATCGACCAGGATTTCGGGATCCGTTCGATTCAGCGTAACGAAGAAGCCTATCGGGATACGGTAATTCCTGCAAGGAGGCACGGCAGTTCGGCAATTTTCCGTGGCCGGGGAGGGCTCTGGGCCCGGGTGCAGTTTCCGGAACCGGGAATCGATGGCCGTCGTCAACGGGGTAGGAATCGTGATTGCCGGCAGTGGAATGGGCAAGTGACATGACAGTGGCGGCTCAACTGAACCGCACCTGACCGGTCGATTGGACATGGCTACAGGGCCGTGCCATGATGCCAGGGTTGGAGATCACCATGCCCTCGAGTTGCCTGTTGTTACTGCTATTCACGTCGATCCACGGACTTCCGCTGGACGTCGTACCCGGCACCGAACCGGGCAGGGCAGGGGCAATTCCCCTCGGTTCGGTGTACTTCCACCCGACCACCTCACGGATCGAGATCGATGGTCATTTCAACATGACCGGCGGCTTCGTCGAATTCCTGGCGTGCTTGCCCTCGGTTCGGCCCCACGAGACTCTCATCTCCATCGACATCGATCCTGCGGATCTGCAGGGTGCGCTGCTGCTGATGGGGCTGGAGAAGGCTCGACGACCCCTATCCAACTACGATCTTGAACAGCTCGACGGCGGGGATCGGGTGGTGATTTCTCTGCGCTACCCGGTGCGAGATGCCGCTGGCCAGCAGTGGGTCCGCACCATCCGGGCGGAGAACTGTCTGATCAACGCTCCCATGGCCCGGGAGATGGCTCGCTGCGGCTTCGCCTTCACCGGTTCCGGCTTCGAGATGCTCGAGCCTCCTCCGGGGGCACCGGAGGGCACTGCTGCCCGGGAAGAGTTCATGGCACGAGTGACCGGTGAGATCGTCGCATTGTGTCACAGGCCCTGGTCCATCCTCGATAATCCACTGGCATTACCCTTTCCCGACGGCGACTATTTTGCGTATACAGACGTGCTTCCGGCGGCGCAGCGCGATGATCCGGTTCCGGTGACGATGTTGATCCATCGGGCGCACGAAGCGGAGATCGATGGGGATGCGCTACGGATGGAACTTCCCGAGCGGGAAGAACCGGTCGGAGAGACCCCGGAGCCACGACCAGTGGATCGGGAGAGACTGGAAACCGATGACAACCCCGGGAATGCCGGGAGTCCGGGTGGAGAAGAGACCTCTCCGAACGACTCCGAGGGTGAATCGGTGAGTCCTGAAGATCTGGAAGCGGCGCCAGTCGTCGACCAGGGCGCTCAGGAGTCGCCGATTCCTCTCAACTGGCCGGGTGTACTGCTGACGGCAGTGGCGGTCTCGTTGCTGCTGCAACTGTGGAGACGGATGAAATCCGTCCGAAAGGGATGAAGCATGGTTGCTGAACTACTTCGTGATCGGTTTACCGGTCGTCGCTGGCTACTTCCCGTGCTGCTCTTGACCATCTGCGTGGTTGCCGATCGCTTCAGCTATGGCCACAGCAGCAACGATCAAGACAACCAGGATGGGAAGAAGCAGGAGCAGCAGATCCCCATCGACCGGGACACAGTGAAATCCGCCATCGACCGGGCAGCCAATCGAATCATCGATTCCCAGCGTCCCGACGGATCGTGGGGTTCCTTCGCGGGAGATCCAGGGATCACCGCCATGGCTCTCAAGGCTCTGGTCGATACCCCGCGAGCCTATCGTGAAGAAGACGGTCCTTTCATCACCAGTGCAGTGAAGTACCTCCTCTCCCATCAGCAACCGGATGGCGGGGTGTACGTCCCCGACCAGGGCCTGATGAATTACAAGACCTCGGTCACCGTGCTGGCACTGACCGCCCTCGATGCCGGTCGAGAGAAACCGAGGTACCGTGGAGAGGTCGCACGGATGCGCGACTACATCAGCGGGATCCAGTGCTCCGAAAATTCAACACCGGTCGCCTATGATCGGGACAAGCACATCAATTCGTGGGGTGGAATCGGTTACGGAAGTGACCGGCGCCCCGATCTGAGTAACACCCAACTCGCCCTGGAAGCTCTGGAGGCTGCCGGTCTCTCGGAGGATTCCGAGGTGTGGAAGAGAGCCGCCCGGTTCATCTCGCGGTGTCAGAATCGCAAGGCGACCAATGATGCACTGGTGGCAGGGACCAGTACCTCCACCGAGGACGGGGGATTTTATTACCACCCCGATGAATCGAAGGCGGGTCACCTGACCAATGAGGACGGCACCAAATCCTTCTCCTCCTACGGCTCGATGACCTATGCCGCCGTCAAGTCGTTGATCTACGCAGGTCTCGAGAAGGACGATCCGCGTCTCGAAGATGCCCTCACGTGGATCCGTACCCACTGGACCGTCAGCGAGAATCCCGGCATGTCCACGGTCGAGAGGCCCGAGCGGGGCATGATGGGGTACTACTACTACCTGGCGGTGATGGCCAGAACCCTGCAAGTCCTGGAGATGACCGAGGTCGTCGACGGGGAAGGAATCGCCCACAATTGGCCAAAGGAGATGGCCGCAGCCTTGATTGCCCGTCAGAATAAAGACGGATCCTGGGTCAACGATGTGGATCGTTGGTGGGAGGGGGATCCTGTACTTGCGACTGCGTACGCCTTACAAGCCCTGAACATCTGCTACCAGACGATGGAGAAATAAGCTTGCCAAAGATGAAAGCGATCCGCGGCCTGAGGGCTCGACCCGAAGCGGTGGATCCAGGGGATGTGATTTGCCCCCCATACGATGTGATTTCGCCCCAGATGCACCAGGAACTGCTCGACCACTCGCCGGAAAACGCGGTTCGTTGGATCCTCGGTGCCGATCCGGATGCACCGCTCACCGATTCGGTATTCCGTAGCTGCGGAGATGCCCTTCGGAGCGCATTTTCTGATGGCAAATTGTTGAGAGAAGAACACCGGTCCTTTTACAGGTATAGCATCCACTACCGAAGCGAGAATGGAGAAGCCAATGTTCTCGATGGTGTTCTCGCTGCCGTGGAAGCGTTGCCATGGGGGCAGGGAGTTCTTCGACATGAAGAGATCAGACCGCACACCGTCGAACGCCTGGTAAAGCAATCTCGTTGCACCGCAATCGATACCGGGGTGGTGATGCTGACCTGTGAAGGGCTCGAGGAAGCTCTGGACAGTGTTGGCGCAGGTCCTGATGCCGGAGAGTTGATCTTCGAGAGCCAGGCGTGGAATGACGAGAAACACATCTTGCGACGCATCGATGATCCACAACGGGTTGCAGCGATGGAGCAGGTGATGGAGCCGATGCCTTCCGCGGTTGCGGACGGTCATCACCGGTACACCACTGCCATGACTCTGCAAGGGGATGAGGAACTGCCTGGTGCCGGATTGGTACTGGCATTCCTGTGCGACCACCGCCAGGCGGGTTTGAGGATCCGTCCGACGCACAGGGTCTGGAACTGGACCAACGGCGACTTCTCCTCGGCACAGGTCAGGGACCAGCTGGTGTCGGTGCTCGATGACGGCGAAGGGGACCCCTGGCACATCGAGATTCCAGGAGGGGATCGGGTCACCCTGCACTGCCGCCAGGATGCATCGAGGCCGACCCTCGCCAGGAGACTGGCGGATGCGGTGGAGGAAATCGGAGGCATGGGCGCACCGGCGACGCCCCATCATGTAGAGGCTGGACAGGAGCTGCTTGAGGGTGCCGAGCGCGCCGTATTCTGTATCTTGCCACCTGTGGGTCGGGACGAGTTCTGGACCCGAGTTCTCGCCGGCGAAATTTTTCCACCGAAAACTACCTTCTTCGAGCCGAAGATCTCCACCGGAGTCGTGGCTCGTTTTATCGACGAACAGGAGCTCTCATGAGAGTCATGGATGACCATCCAGTCCGAAGAGATGTGCCCAAATTATTCATTCCAGGACCGGTGGAGGTGGAGGACGAAATCCTCCAGGCGATGACGAGACCGATGATCGGTCACCGCGCGCCGGAATTCGCGGTGCTTGGTAAAGAACTGCATACAGCCTCTCAGAAATTCTTTCGAACCGAGAACCCCGTCTACGTCCTGACCTCATCGGGAACCGGCGGAATGGAAACTGCGGTTCGCAACGGTGTTCGTGAAAACGTGCTGTGCTTCATCAATGGAGCCTTCAGCGAGCGCTTCTACAAGGTCTGCGTGGCCAACGGTAAGAAAGCGACCCGGGTCGAAATTCCCTGGGGAGAAGCGATCAAGCCGGAAACGGTCAGAGAAGAACTTTCCAGGGGCGATTTTGATGCGGTGACCATCGTTCACAACGAGACCAGCACCGGGGTGATGAGTCCGCTGGCGGACATCGCCGAGGTGGTGGCGGAACATGACGATGTGTTTCTGCTGGTCGATGCCATCACCAGTGCCGCGGCGGTGCCGATTCACCTGGGGGAGATGGCCTGTATCGATTACCTCACCACTGGCAGCCAGAAAGCTCTGGCGTTGCCTCCCGGGCTGGCCTTGCTGGCGATATCGGAGAGGGCACTGGAGAGAGCCGAGACCATCGAAAATCGAGGTCTCTACTTTGACCTTCTGGCGATGCACAAGTCGTGGAAGAAGCACCAGACTCCCAGTACTCCGACGATCGCTCTGATGCAGGCGCTCAAGGACCGCCTCGCCATGATCCTCGCTGATGAGGACGCCTGGTACGGAGGTCACGTCGAGCGAGCAAACGTGACCAGAGAATGGGCGCGAAATCGTTTCAGTCTCTTTGCAGAGTCAGGATTCGAATCGGTGTCGCTGACCTGCATCGAGAATAACCGTGGAATCTCCATCGCTGATCTCAACACGAGGTTGAGGGAACACGACATGTTCCTGTCGAATGGCTACGGCGACCTGAAGGAGAAAACATTCCGGATCGGACACATGGGAGCCGTCACCGTCGAGGATACGACCCACCTTCTCCGATTGATCGACGAGTTCGTAGAAGGTTGCTAGGGGGCGATGGGAATTGACGGGAGCACTTCTTTGAGTGGATCAGGAGGGGCGATGAGTGCAACGGAGTCTCCGCTCCATGCCGTCATCGGTTCGGTTGAGCCGCTGCCCTTCTACGATTCGCTGTGGTTTCTGTTGCCACTCACTGCGCTACTGGTGTGGGGTTGGATGAGAATTTACAGGACTCACATCCGCAACAGCGTGGAGAGTGATGAGACCCGCGCTGATGATCAACTCCCTGGAGATGGTCAGGCGCTGGTGGTGATGATCCGCGAGGAAGTTCGAGATGCAGAGAAGCGACTCGATGCGAAGGCGCAAATCCTCTCCGACCTGGTCGCGCAGGTCGATCGTCGATCGAATCAACTGGGACTGCTCCTGAAGGAGCAACAACTCGGTGGGGAATCGATTCTTCTTGAGCCGGAGCGGGTCGATCAGGTCGCTGCTGGAGATGGTGCCGATCCCCGCCAAGAAGCGCAGAGGATGCTCGGAGAGGGCCAATCTGCTGAACAGGTGGCGTCTGAAACCGGGTTACCCATCGGCGAGATCGCGTTGATTTCTCGCCTGATGAGAAGGAATTGGTCGGAGTCCACTTGACCTCTTGTTGAGGATTGCGTAGTTTCTTCGATCTTGTGCAGAGTTATCGCGGGGTGGAGCAGTTGGCAGCTCGTCGGGCTCATAACCCGAAGGTCGCAGGTTCGAGTCCTGCCCCCGCTACCAAAAATTTACGGGACGCCGCGCCTCTCTGGAGGTCGGCGTCCCGTTTCAATTGGTGAACCTCTGCGACCCTCCGCGGCGATCTACCACTGCGATTGGAGTGGCGGGATCGCTGCCGATCGTCCATTTATTACCGATGGAGGGTATCTGGAGCGACTCCCGGAGGGAGACAGGAAGCGACCTCAGGGGGCAATCGAGGGTGCATCCCCTGAATGTCCTGAATAGCCGTCAACTTGGCTCCACGATCTAGGTCTGATCACAGCGTGGTGATAAGATGGGGGATAGTGTGCTTTCGTGAGATTGGCGGGGGTTTCCGCCAACAAGATAGTCCGCCGCTCTATTCAGGTGAGGTGCATACCGATGTCCAATTTGGTTCGCCAATCCAGGAGGAATGTGATGCGAAATTTGTTCTCCCCCAAGGGGATCCTGCAGGTAATGGTGTTGCTCTGCTTTACCGGCTTCTCCGGCGTTGTTCACTCACAGCCGTGTGATCCCGGTGGTGGCTTTGGTGGCACCGGTCCTGACGTGGTCGTCGGAGTGCTCACCGGAACCCAGAGTTACGGAACAGCCGCTGGACACTTCGCATATTCGGTAGGAACCACCTCCTGCAACATCGGCACCGACACCTTGCTGTGGATCGCGAATAACAATCAGCACCCGGTGATCGGGCAGAACCTGTATCGTCTCAATGGCGGTCGCTTCGAACAGATCGGCATGAGCTGGTTGAAGCACGGCTTCCTCGCCCTCGCCAACAATGCCTGTGGATGTGGCTGTAACAATCCTGGTAGTGGATCGTTACTCGGGGTCGGTTGCTCCGATCCGTACTCCTCAGGACTCAATGGACAGCAGTCTGGACTGGGACCACGTTCAGAGGTTACCGATCCTGCCAACGGGGGATACCTGTATCCCATCAACCTCAATCCACCCAATACCGATCTGACCGCCAAGAGATTGCGGATCAACGCCAGTGACAACGATCCGGCAATCAATCCAGGCGCGCTCTACTTTGTCGAGGGACACTACGTGACCCCTGACGATGCAGCGGCTGGAAACGCACACAACAATTGCTCTTACAGATCCGTGACCTTCGCGACCAATGCCAACCGTTCGATGACGCTGACCGGATCGACGCAACGGCAACAACCGGGGATCCAGGCGTGGCAAGATAATGATCCGCTGGTGACTCTCGTCGAGACGATCGATGCCGACAACGGGCTGGTGATCGTCGGTTACAAGGTGACCGATCTGGGAGGGGGACAGCACTCCTACGAGTACGCGATCTTCAACATGAACTCGACGCGGTCGGTGGCCTCTTTCGAGATGCCACTGGCGGGCGGTGTGACCCTCAACTCAATCGGTTCGCATCATCCGGCGTACCACAGTGGCGAGCCGTTCAGTTCGACGCCGTGGACAGCAACTCAGAATGCCGGAGTGATCCGCTGGGCTACCCAGACCTCCAATCAGGATGCCAACGCCAATGCCATCCGCTGGAGCACTCTCCACAACTTCCGCTTCATCGCCAATGCTCCGCCGACGGCGGTGACCGCAACTCTCGGCCACTTCTCCGGCGGCGGGAGTTCGACGGTGGAAGTACTGGCTCCCAGTGGAGACTTCACGCTTCCCGTCACTGGACTCGGCTGCGTGCAGAGTGGCGAACAGGTTGAACTCTCCTGGACCAACGGCGAGATATACGATTCCATCGACATCTCCCGCGACGGATCTGTCATCGCAACCCTCAGCGGATCTGCCACCTCATACATCGACGCGGGAACGACCCCGGGAACTCACACATACGGGGTCAATGCCTCCGTTGCTGCGGTTCCATCCGGAGAGGTGACCTGCCCCATCGATGTCACCGCAGCTCTTACCATCGCCGTGGTGGGAGGCGATCCGGTCGTCTTCAATCCACTCGGTGGAGATACCTTCGATGTCTTGATCACCCCGGTAGCGGGATCGTCGGTACAAGCCGGTAGTGAAGTGCTTCGCATCCAGATCGGTGCGGGAGTGCAGACCGTTCCCCTCACCTTCCAGGGTGGATTCAGTTACCAGATGACCTTTCCCCCGGTGACCTGTGGTACGGAGTTTGGCTGGTGGATCGAGGCGCAAAGTGCATCGGGACAGCTGGTTTCCTATCCGCAGGGAGGAGCGACTGCTCCGGTGCTCGGACTGTCCGCCTATGGCGTCGCCGAGGAGATCACCGATTTCGAGACCGCTGCCGGCTGGTCGGTGGGGACTCCCAACGATGCGACCACTGGAGTCTGGACCCGTGGCGATCCGCTCGGGACCGCTGCACAGCCCGAGAACGATCACACCGATCCCGGTACCCAGTGCTGGTTCACCGGGCAAGGATCGGTGGGCGGATCCCTGGGAGAGAATGATATCGATGGCGGATCGACGACCCTGTACACACCGGTGATGGACCTGACAGGTGCCACCAATCCGCTGATCAGTTACTTCCGCTGGTACTCCAATGACAGCGGTGCCTCCCCTGGCGCCGATGTTTTCGTGGTACAGATCTCCGATGATCTGACGACGTGGATCACCGTGGAAACGGTAGGTCCCACCGGAACCGGAACCGGAGGTGGTTGGTTCGAACACGCCTTCAATGCTTCCGATTTCGTCCTGCTGAGTTCCACCGTTCAGGTGAGATTCACTGCCAGTGATCTTGGATCCGGATCGATCGTTGAAGCTGCCATTGACGATTTCCGTTACGAAGATGTCGATTGCTCCGGGATCACCGACTGCAACTTGAATGGCATTCCTGATGACCAGGACATCGCCGCTGGAACCAGTCTCGATTGTGATATCGATGGCATTCCTGACGACTGCTCGACCGGAGACGGTTCCGTTCCCGATTGCGATGCCAACGGGATTCCTGACATCTGCGACGTTGCCACAGGGGCTGCCGATTGTGATATCGATGGTGTTCCCGATAGTTGCGAGGTGGATACCGACGGCGACGGAACGATTGACGATTGTGATTCGGATCTGGATGGAGATGGAATTCCCAACACCTGCGATGTCGATCAGACCGCAGGCACCGATTGCGATGGCAATGGCCAGATCGATGGGTGTGACCTCGCAGGAGGAGCCGCGGATTGCGATCTGAATGGCCAGCTGGATAGCTGCCAGATCGCCTCGAACCCCGCTGTCGATTGCAACTCCACCGGAATACTTGATACCTGCGAGATCATCGCAGGAACGGTGGTGGACTGTGACGGCGACTTCATCCCGGACAGTTGCGAGATCGTCAGCGACCCGGCCCAGGACTGTAACAGCAACGGAACCCTTGATTCCTGTGACATCGCCGGGGGCACCGCCTCCGACTGCAATGGCAACTCCACGCCTGACAGCTGTGATATCGCGACTGCGCCAGCACTCGATTGTAATCTCAACGGAGCTCTCGATTCCTGCGAGATTGCTTCCGGAACCGTGCCCGACTGCAATGCCAACTCGATCCCCGATTCGTGCGATATCGCCAGCGGCACCAGTGCCGATGTCGATGGAAATGGCGAACCGGACGAGTGTGCCGTGCAGGACTGGATACGAGGGGACATCAACGTCGATGGAGCGCATGACATCAGCGATGCGGTGGCAAGTCTCGACTATCTCTTCGGAGCCGGTACGGTTCTGTGTCAGGCGACCGTGGACGTCAACGATGATGAGAGCGTGAACATTGCAGACACCGTCTTCCTGCTCGGTTACCTGTTTGCCGGCGGAGTTGCGCCTCCTGCGCCATTCCCGGCATGCGGACAGGATCCTGCCGGTACGGTTCTGGAATGCAGTTCCTTCCCGCAGTGTCCGTGATGCGATTCACCGCCTGAGTTGGAATTTCAATGTGACGAATCAAGAGGCTCCCGTTACCCGCAAGGGTGCGGGAGCCTTTTTTGATTGATAACCGACGATTCTGGGGACTCGTGATCCTCAGTAGTGGAGGTCAAATCGTTTTTCGCGTCGCGTGTTCACTCACGATGTTTCTCTGGTTCCTTGCACCGCTCTCCGCCCAGGGGACCGGCGGAGAGGATTGCGCCTCCGCTGAGGTGATCGGCACGATTCCCTTCTTCGCCACCGGAAACACCTAACTGTATAGCGACAGTTGCCCGACCGTTTCGAATTCCGGAATGCAGGTGGCGTGCAACGACGACGCCTGCGGAGAGAATGGTTGGCGCTCGCGGCTGGTGGCCATCGACCTTGTTGCGGGAGTGGACTATTTCATCGTGATCGACGGCTAAGGTGCTTCCGACAGCGCACCCTGATGGGCGCTGCTCAGGACGCGGATTCTCGATCCTCGATCAAACTTTCAATTTCTTGCTGTAGTTTTTCAAGGATCTCATCGTAGGGGAAAGCACCGAGACTCTCTGCTCCGCGCTTGAGGTTGACGAAACTGGGAGCGCACCACAGGCCGAGATCGGCGTCATCGGTTTCTCCCGGCCCATTCACGCGGCATCCCATCACCGCGATGGTGAACTGGTGTTGAGCGTAATCAGCGGACAACTTCTTGACCTGCTGGGCCAGTTCCACGAAGGCTCCATTTTCAACCCTGGAACAAGATGGGCACGAGATGATGTTCGGTCCCTCGCTCTGGTAGCGGACGACACTTCGAACTCGTCCTGCGGCGATGTCATCGAGAATCTTCTGGCCGGCGATCACTTCCTGGTACTTGTCCTCGTTGGGAAGAGTCAGTGAGACACGAAGGGTGTCGCCGATGCCGCGGGAGATCAACTGCTCGAAGGCGACCCGCGTCTTGATCACTCCATCCGGTGGTAGTCCCGCTTCGGTGACTCCAAGGTGCAGCGGGACCTCCGGTCGTTGACTTGCAAACCTCTGGTTCGCCTCGATCACCAGCTGTGGATCGGAATCCTTCAGGGAGACGACATAGCGGCTGAAATCGATGGAGTCGAGAAACTCCGCATGTTCCAGGGCACTGGCGACCAGTGGGGATACAGGATCATCGGCGGGCCATGCATCCTTCAGCGCCGGATCCACCGAACCACAGTTCACTCCGATTCGCAGTGCCGTGTCTCCCGACTGCGCCCACTGGGCCAGGCGATTGACCTTCTCACGCCATGGAGTTCCCCGTTCGTGATGGTGAAGATGTCCAGGGTTGTAGCGGATCTTGGAGACGTGAGGGGAGAGGATCTCGGCGAGACGCCAGTTCTCCTGCAGGTCGACACAGATGTTGGCCTCGACCCTGGAAGCGATCTCGATGACCGCATTTGCTTCCTTCTTTGAATCGACTGCCATCCTCACCACTCCAGCTCCGGCATCTGCCAGCGACTGCAACTGCTGAGATGTAGTCTCGACATCACTGGTCGGGGTGGCACACATGCTCTGGACCACGATGGGGGCTTCTCCCCCGATGGTGATGGTGCCTACCTGTATCGCTCGCGTTTGATTTCGAACAATGCGCTGCTCTTGGTTCAAGTGTCCTCCTGGTGAGTCTCCCCGGATGGTCTCTGATGCGACCGGCGACGGCAAGAGGTGCTCTCCCATTCGAAGTGGCAGCTTGCCGGGCCGTGGCGGATTGATCCTCGATTTCCTGGGTGTACCCTGTCCAGCGGAGTTGTGAATGGATCAGGCGTCGACCTGTGGCGACGGAAATCGGTTTGCTGGTGGGGGAGGAGTTCTCTTGAAACTCGACACGATCTCGAGGGTGTCGCTGCTCCCACTGTTTCTGAGCGTGCTGCTGTGGGTCTTCCCCGGTGCGAGCGGGGCTGGCGGAGAATCGGAAAGCGCCGTCGGCAGCGGAGGCGTGGAGGGGACGAGAGTGGAGCAGCGCGATTCTGCTCTTCCTGGGGTGGAACTACCGCTGGTGGGGCTGGCCAGTTCCATCGTGTTGCTGCTGGCTCTACGAACCCAGACCTCGTTGGAGGGAAAGGCCCGTCAACGGTGGTGATTGCCGTGCCCGGCGGTCATGGATATCCCCCCTCGTCACCGCAGTGGGTGGCACCAGGGACTCCTCAGGGCCCCCTCGCGGTGCTTGGGCCGAGGCTATCGAGAATGACTGAGATGTGGTCAAATAGAT
>CBFIET010000146.1:0-3542 GCA_965661685.1 Planctomycetota bacterium | reverse complement strand
GCCCCGGCAGATGCTCCCACCAGAGCTCCCGGATGATCGCCGATCAGATCTCCACGGCCACTCTCCCGGAGCATCTCCAGCACCAGTTGCCGATTCTCCGGCTTCCACCACTGCAGCATCGCTCTTTGCTTGCGTTTACTGCGCATCTTCTTCTCGACGAAGACCGGCTTCATCCGCGTCGGATCGATGCCGGTCCACCACATGCATGTCGCGGGGGTTCCCGGTGTCGGGATGAAATCCTGAACCTGTTGTGGTTTGAGTCGTCGCGCTTCGAGGAACTCTGCGATGCGTACCGCCGCATCCTGTTGGCAGCCCGGGTGACTGGACACGAAGTATGGAACCAGATACTGCTCCTTGCCTGCCCGATCACTGGCCTTCTCGAATCGCTTCTCGAATTCGACGTAGGTATCCATCCCCGGCTTCTTCATCAGCCGAAGGGTTTCATCATCGATGTGCTCCGGTGCCACCTTCAGATGCCCTCCGACGTGATGAGCAGCCAGGTCGTCGATGTACTCCTGGTCGCGATTTGCCAGGTCCATGCGAACTCCCGATGCGACGTGGACCATCTTGATTCCGTCGGACTCCCTGACCTTTTCCATCAACTGCTTCACGGGACCATGGTCGGTACCTAGCAACTTGCAAATCGTCGGGTGAACGCAAGATGGGCGCCGGCAGCGGGCTTCGATCTCTGGTCTCGTACAGGTCATCTTGTACATGTTGGCCGTCGGACCACCGAGATCGCTGATCACGCCCTTGAATCCATCGAGATCATTGAGTGCCTCGACCTCCTTGAGGACACTCTCCTCGCTCCTCGATGAGACCGCTCGGCCCTGGTGTTCGGTGATGGCGCAGAAGGTACAGCCACCGAAACAACCTCTCATGATGTTGATGGAGAACTTGACCGTCTCGTGAGCTGGGATCTTCTCATCGGCGTAATGCGGGTGCGGTTCTTTGGTGAAGGGAAGCGCGAATACCGCATCCAGTTCTTCCGTCGACAGTGCCTTCATCGGCCTGTTGACCACGACGGTATGATCGCCGTGTCTCTGCAGCAGGATCGGCGCGGATTCAGGATTCTGTTCCCTGTGAAAGAGGTGCTGCGCCCTGGCAAACCGCTCCTTGCTGACCGGATCATCCGCACGAATTTCATCGTAGGTCGGTAGTTCGAGTTGCTGCTGTGGATCGCACCGAAACTGATCCCACCAGGGAGTTGCGTCTTGCCAGTCACTTTCGGGAACGAAGTGGGGTCGTCCATGTTTTCCGATGGCATAGGCGGTACCCGCAACATCACGAATCGAATCGATGGTTTCCCCCGCTTCGAGACGCTCCACCACCTCTACCAGCGCCTTCTCGCCCATTCCGTAGATGGCAAGATCTGCCCGGGCATCGAGAACGATCGACCTCTTGACCTTTTCTGACCAGTAGTCGACATGCGCCATGCGGCGCATCGAAACCTCGACCCCGCCAGCGATGATGGGGACCTCCTTGGATGCCTCTCGACAGCGCTGGCAGTACACGATGGTGGCACCGTCGGGACGCATCCCTGCCTTGCCTCCCGGTGAGTACTGGTCATCCGATCTCGGTTTCTTGTGGGCGGTGTAGTGATTCAGGTGAGAGTCGAGATTTCCGGCCGAGATGAGCCATGCGATTCTCGGAGCCCCGAAACTACGGAACGGTTCTACCGAACGCCAGTCCGGTTGAGCGAGGATCGCCACCCGATATCCACGTGCCTCCAGCAACCTGCCGATCACCGCATTGGCGAAAGATGGGTGATCGACATAGGCATCTCCGCTCACCAGTACGAAGTCGATGCCATGTTTTCGGGGGTCATGGGTTTGCCGGGGACCAGGTAACCAGCCTCGATCGACGCATTCCTGCCTCGTCATCGGGAGATACTGGTGTGCAGATTGTGCTTCTGTCATCTTCATCCTCTACCGCCAGTGACCGGGGTCAGTAGCGGTTTCATGGGCAAATCACCGGGGAGCATTCGCTTGCCGGAGATCGCTGGGTGTCCAGAGATCGGTCCACAGTTCGATGAAATGCCCGGGCACTATCCTGATCACAGGCAACCCGGAGAAGATCATCGACCCTCGCAGCATACCAGTATGACAAGGAATCGTCGAGCATCGCTGGACATCTCACCCTGTCCGGTGGAGCATCCCCCCTGGAGGCCGATGAATAGCAGGAATCACCGATGGACCGCCGACCATGCCGATAGGGCGCTTCAGGCTGAAGTTCGAGCCCAGCTGGAAGTTCCCCACCGCCGTGCCCGTGAGATCATCCGCAGGGGTGGTGTTCAGGTCGCCGGCAATGTCGTCACCGACCCCGGTTTTCGACTGAAGGCAGGAGACTCCATCGAGGCCGATTCGGAACCGATGAGAATCAGAACTGCCCAGCGAAAGATGCTGTCGAAAGGGCTTTCGATACTGCATCAGGATCGCCACGTCATCGTCGTCAACAAACCGTCGGGTCTACTCACCGTTCCCACCGATGAGGATGAGCAGGAGATCTGTCTGCTCGGGGAAATCTCCAGGAAGTTACGGAGAGAAGGAGAGAAGCGACCGCCTCTCTTCGTGATCCAGAGGCTCGACAGGAACACCAGCGGTGTTCTCGTCATCGCCAGGACTCCGGATGCTCGAGATTCCCTGAAGAGGCAACTGAAGAGCCGCAAGGTCGAACGACGCTATATCGCCATCTGCCAGGGAACCACCTCGACATCAGAGGGGACCTGCATGTTTCCGCTGTGGGAAGATCCAAGGTCGTTGAAGGTCCACATCTGTCGCAAGGATGAACAGGGTATCGAAGCGATCACTCGCTGGAAGAAACTCGATGCGAAAGACAATCACGCCCTGATGGAAGCGCGGCTGGAAACGGGCCGAAGAAATCAGATCCGTGTCCACCTCGGCAGCATCAAGTTACCCATCATCGGAGACTCACGTTACGGAGTCACCTCTCCCTTCATCCAGCGTCCAGCGCTCCATGCAGAGACACTTTCTTTCCAGCATCCGAAGTCGATGGAACCGCTGAGTTTTCAGGTCGATGCTCCCGATGATTTCTCCGGCGCACTCACTGCCCTCGGTCTATCGCTGGCCTGATCGCTGCGGATGGTGCGGAAGGTCAGATTGATCCGTTCCCCCGGTGCATTCCTTCCCCTGCGCCTGGGAATCGAATGCACCCAGTTGTGCTGGGTCTTGCCCTCCATGATCAGCAGGGAACCCGCTTCCAGCCTGATCCGGATCGTATCCAGATCCTTTCGACTCCTGTGTTTCAGACAGAAGTCCCTCGCGCTTCCGAAACTGAGTGAAGCGATCACTGGCTCGGGACCCAGTTCCGGTTCGTCATCGCTATGCCACCCCATCGCATCTTCTCCTCCTCGATACAGGTTCCCCAGTACCGCATTGAACTGAAGATCGGAACGGAACTCACCGAGCTGGTGGCGAATCCGCTCGAGGGAAGGAGTCCAGCGGTGAGGTGTCAATTCGGTTCCCGAGTAACTGTAGTTGGTGCCGGGATCGCCGTGCCACGCCTCCAGTCGAGGTATCCGA
>CBFIET010000145.1:0-16213 GCA_965661685.1 Planctomycetota bacterium | reverse complement strand
AGAACTGCAGAAAGGTGCCCGTAAAAGGGCACCTTTCTGCCATCTTATGGCATCTTCCCACTCTCCAGGCATTTCAGATGAGTTTTGCTGGAGCCCGCTCAAGACCAGATTATTCTGACCATACAAACAAGTTAAAATTGGAGTTCTTGAATGTTCTCATTCTAGAACTATCCTTGCGATATATGAATATACCTGACGGGTTTCCCCGGCGGGTCTTTGAAGGAGTGGATCCGCCCCACCTGATCGTCTGGGGGGGGGATTTCGTGTGTCATATTTTTTTTACGGGAGTTCGTCTTATGTCCGCAAGATTACTGGTCCAGATTTTCGCTCTCATTCTCCTCATCGCACCACAGCCCATCGAGGCTTCTGACCAGGTATTTATCGATGCCGCACAGGTCAAGATTATCGGTGGACACAGTGAAGATCACCTCGGTGCGTCCTCTTCAGGAGCGGGAGATGTCAACGGCGACGGGATTCCCGACATCATCGTCGGTGCCCCGGGTAGCTACAACAGTTCCCACAACACCGGCGGTAAGAGTTACATCATTCTCGGTTCTTCCGCTCCAGCGGGAGTTATCGATCTCAAGAACTCTCATCCGAACTCGGTCATCGTCATCGACGGTGCCCCGGGTGGCTCGATGCTCGGCTCCTCCGTCTCCAACGCTGGGGATGTGAACGGCGATGGCATCGATGATTACATCATCGGTGCGCCAGGTGCCTCGAGCAGCAATCCTGAAGAGGGTGAAGCTGGCCGTGCATACATCATCTACGGTTCAGCAAATCCACCTTCAACCATCGACGTTTCGAGTCTCGGATCGATGGGGGTAGAGATCATCGGCGCTCGCGAAGGAGGACACTTCGGAGCTTCGGTTTCTGGAGCCCGCGATTTCGATAACGACGGATTCGACGACGTGATCATAGGTGCCCCGGAGGACTTTGACGATTCGGACGTGGTTTGTGGAAGTGCATTCCTGATCCGCGGGGGCGCTGCTCTTCCCCAGACGATGGATCTCAAGAACTCCCACGGTAACGTCACCGTCTTCAATGCCGGTGGACCGAACCAGGAGGTCGGATCCTGCGTCACCGACCTGGAAGATTTCAACGGGGACGGCGTCTCGGACATCGCCATCGCGTCACTTCGACACTCCGATGGCATGGCGGGGCACGCTGGCCGTGTCTGGATTCTCTACGGCGGATCCACTCCCCCTGCCGCGGTCCAGCTCAACGACACTGCAGCCAGCGGAATGATGAGTACCACTGTCCGGGTTCCACATCCGAACCATGAACTGGGACAATCGATCGCCTGTGCCGGAGATTCGGACTCCGATGGCGACAGTGAACTGCTCATCAGTCGCTCTCTTCACGACCACAATCCGGAAGTCACTGCGAATGTGGCCTACCTGATCCGTGGAGGATTGGCACTTGCCGAGATCAACCTTGCCACCCCTGCACCGTGGGTCACCCGCTACATGAGCTTCTACGACAACGACGAAGAAGGACAGTCGGTTCACACGACCCTCGACGTCAGCGGCGATGGCGTGGATGACCACATCGTGGGTATCTCTCGCAGCATCATCCTCGATGTGGAAAAGGGAATGGCTCACCGGATCAATGGTGGCCAGAATCTCGGTGGATCACAACTTCTCGACCTCTTCCAGCATGAAGGCCGTGGCTACCTCGGCCTCCAGGAAGGCCAAGCTGTCGGAACCTCCGCTGGCTCCGCTGGCGATTTCAACGACGACCGCGGTAACGATCTGATGATCGGCGCACCGGGCAGCAAGCCATACGGTCGTGAGCAGGCGGGAACTCTCTTCATCTTCTACGGCCAGAAGCTGCGCTCCCCCAACAACGTGCAAACAGAAGCACTGGGTCAGACGGTCGATATCACCTGGAACAATCGCGCCTTCTACGACGAGGTCGATCTGTTCAGGGATGGAACCCTGCTGGCAACTCTGCCGGGAGGCACCGAGGCCTACACCGATCTGGGAGTTGACTACGGCGATCATCACTACTCGGTACGTGGACGGCGACGGGGAATCAACACCGTCAAGCGTGGTAGTGACATCCGCGTACTCGTTCCCATCGCAGCCCTCGACTGCACCTCCCTGCATCGACATGTCTCCATCCAGTGGAGCAATCCCGATACCTACCAGAACATCGATCTGTACAGAGATGGCGTTCTCATCGCAACCTTGCCAGGTGGTAGCACCTCCTACCAGGATGTCGATGCCGCCTTCGGAGTACGCCAGTACAGCGTGATCGAGCGTGGAGATCGCACCACCACCCTCTCCACCGGTTGTGACATCACGGTGCTGCAACCTCCATACACGGCGACCTGCTCCGCGGGTCCCAACGCCTCGAACGAAATCATCGCGACCATCAACTGGAACCTGATGCCGAATCCGAACGGATTTCAGGAGATCAACATCTACCGCAATGGATCTCTGCACCAGACCCTTGACGGAAACGCCACCTCGACCCAGGACACCATCGTCGAGGGTGTAACTTACCTCTACGAGATCGAGGGAATCGCAGATGACGGCCGTGCCATCAGTGCCCGTGCCGATTGCGAGATCACCAATCCATTCTCGGTCAAGGAACTCGACTGCTCCTCCGATGTGGATCTGGCCACCTTCACGTGGATCAATGCCGATCTCTACCATGAGATCGTCATCGAGTTCGGACCCGGTGATGGGTCCACCCCCCCGGTTCAAATCGCAGCCATTCCTGGCAACAGCCAGTCTTACAGCACCATCATCGCTGGTGGGCCCGGCGATTACAGTGTCTGTATCCGCGGTGTTCGCTTCGGAAACACTGCAGAGAGTGGACGAACCTGCTGCACCTTGACGGTGCCGCACCCGCTCGGGCCGCTCAACTGTTCCGCTACGGGACAGTCGGTGTTCCTCGAATGGACCAATGGCGGTACCTACGATGAGATCGCCATCACCCGGGACGGCCTCCCGCTTGCTTCCGTTCCTGGCAGTTCGACCAGTTACACCGATGAGGGTGTCAATTTCGGAGACCACACCTACTCCATCACGGCGCGTCGTCGTCAGGGTCAGAGTGCTGCGGAGGCATGTAGCCTGCGGGTGCTTCGTAGCCCAGAATCGGTGACCTGTCTCGGAGAAGGAGACCAGGTGCGACTCAACTGGGTCAATCCGTCCCCCTCCTACGATAGTGTCGAGGTGATGAGCGGTTCCTCCGTCATCGCCACCGTCTCTGGAACCACCACCGAGTACATCGATACCCCGCTGATGCCGGGCGATTACTCCTACACCCTTCGAGCGGTGAAGGGCAACAGCGCCAGCGATCCGACCGATTGCGAGACAACGCTGCCAGAGCCGGTCAACGGCCTGACGACCAATCTGCTGGAAGGCACCAACGTGCTCCTCACCTGGGCTCCCACCGAGGATGCCACCGATGTGAGGATCTTCCGCGATGGAATCCCCATCGCGACGATTCCTGCCGCCGCCACCGCCTACATCGATCCGAGTCAGTCTCCTGCAACATACAACTACTGCTTGCAGGCGATGATCGGCCAGAACTACAGTTCCGATAGCTGTGCAAGTGCCATCGTTCCGGCCCCACCGATCGACATGGTATGCGGTGTCGATTCCGCCATCGCGACGATCTCCTGGACCAACATGGATGCCTACGACAATGTCATCCTGAAGAGAGATGGTGGAACCATCCTCGAGGACCTGGGCGGCACCACTTCCGAATACGTCGATACCATGGCCGGACCGGGACCTCACATCTACGAGGTCAGCGGGCGAATCGACGTCTACGAATCCAGCTTCATCTGGTGTGAAGTGACCGTGCCCTACCCGCCGGCGGACCTCAGTTGTTCGGTGGCCGGGGGAACCGATTCGGTTCTGACCTGGGTCAACACCGAGCCGTCCACCAGCATCAAGGTGCTCAGAGACGGGGTCGAGATTGCGGATCTTCCGCCGACCAGCACCGGCTACACCGATTCTGGAGTGGCTCCTGCAACCTACGAGTACTGCGTCATCAACGTGTTCGGTCCCAAGACCAGTGCCTCGACCTGCTGCACCCTGCTGGTCCCGGCCCCTCCGACCAACTTCAGTTGCCTCTCCACCGCCGGAGATGTCGACATGAGCTGGACCAATAACGAGGAGTACGACGACATCACGCTGGAGCGTGACGGTTCCGTCATCGCCGTGATGCCGGGGGGCACAACCTCTTACACCGACATCGCTACCGAGCCTGGTGCCCATACTTACACCCTCAGTGGTTCCAAGGATGGCAACAGTTCCTCGACCATCGATTGCTCCGAGGAAGTACCTGCGGCAGCGACCGACCTGACAGCCAGCGCTCTCGCTTCGACCGTCTCCCTCGACTGGTCCCACAGTGGTCCTGGTACCGAGGCAGACCTGACCCGCAATGGCATGCCCCTTGCGTCGTTACCGGCAGCCACCCAGTCTCTTGACGATACCGGTCTGGCACCTGGCGATTACCAGTACTGCGTCACGATGCGAATCGGTGACGGAACCAGTCCGACCATCTGCACCAACATCCATGTCCTCGATTCCCCCAGCGATTTCAGCTGTTCGGTAGTCTCGGGCAACGTCGAGATCTCCTGGACCAACAACGATAACTACAGCACTCTCACCCTCAATCGCGACGGCCAGTTACTGGCGATCCTCTCGGGAGGCGACAGTTCCTACCAGGATGCGATGGCGGCGCACGGTGCTCACAGTTACGACCTGACCGCCCACGGCGGTCCGTCCAGCACCAGTGCCACCTCCGATTGCTCGGTGGATGTCCCCTCGACCCCCACCGACATGGCGTGTTCCGCCCTCGGCTCCACTGCATCACTGTCGTGGACCCTGCCAGCGCCTGGTGAGACGATCGAGTTGACTCGCAATGGTGCGTTGATCGCAATGCTTCCCGGCGATGCCACCTCTTACGATGATGCTGGCGCACCTGCCGGTACACACGAGTACTGCATCACCAACAAGATCGGTAGTGGCACCAGCGCAACTACCTGCTGCAGTGCCAGGGTGCTCGCTTCGCCGACCGACTTTGCCTGCAGCGCGGTCTCCGGTGAGGTCGACATCTCCTGGACCAATAATGATGTCTACGACACCATCACCCTCAACAGGGATGGACAGCTGCTGGCGATCCTCAGCGGTGGCGATAGTTCCTACCACGACGCAACCGCCGGTCATGGCATGCACAGTTACGACATGACCGCCGACGCTGGAGCTCTCAGCATCAGCGACACCGTCGATTGCTCGGTGGATGTCCCCTCGACCCCCACCGACATGGCCTGTTCCGCCCTCGGCTCCACCGTTTCGCTATCGTGGGCCCTGCCCACTCCCGGCGAGACCATCGCTCTGAGTCGAAATGGCACCGTCATCGCCATGCTCGCAGGAGATGCCACCTCCCATGAAGATGTGGGTGCGCCGGTGGGTACCAACGAGTACTGCATCGTCAACATGATCGGTAGCGGCACCAGTGCCACCACATGTTGCAGCGCAAGGGTGCTCTCGACCCCGACCAACTTCGCCTGTGCTGCCAATGCCGGTGAGGTCGACATCAGTTGGACCAATACCGATACCTACGACACCATCACCCTCAACAGGGATGGACAGTTGCTGGCGATCCTCAGCGGTAGTGACAGTTCCTACCACGATGCCACCGCCGGTGCCGGCCCCCACAGTTACGACATGACCGCCGATGCGGGAGATCTCAGCATCAGCGACACCGTCGATTGCACCGTCGATGTGCCCTCGACCCCGACCGACATGGCGTGTTCAGCACTGGGAAGCACCGTCTCCCTCTCCTGGACCCTTCCGACCGCAGGCACCACCGTCGAGGTGAGCCGCGACGGCACCGTCATCGCAACCCTCGGTGGCAGCGCTACCTCCTACGAGGATGCCGGAGCCACCGTCGGTACTCATGAGTACTGCGTCGTCAACATGATCGGAACCGGCACCAGTGCCGCCACCTGCTGTTCCGCCAGGGTGATCTCTGCTCCGGCCGGCTTCGGCTGTGTTGCCAGTTCGGGAGACGTGGTTCTCAGCTGGACCAACACCGACGACTACGACACCCTGACGCTGATGCGTGACGGAACCCTGCTGGCACTGCTCCCCGGTTCGACCAGTGGCTACACCGATCCGGCGCAGCCTCATGGTTCACACACCTACGAGTTGATCGCAGATCTTGGAGATCAAAGTACTTCCGACACCGCTTCCTGTTCCGAGGAGGTCCCCTCGACCCCGCAGAGCATGGCTTGCTCCCTGTCGGGCGGGTCCGAGGTACAGATGGCGTGGGATCTTCCCGCCAGCGGTGATTTCATCAGCCTGCTTCGTAACGGTGCTCCCATCGGTTCCCTCTCCGGAACGGCAACCAGTGCCACCGATAACCCGGGACCGGGTACCTACGAGTACTGCCTGATCGTCAACATCGGGAACGGTACCGGTGCTACCACCTGTTGCACCATCGTCGTGCCGCAACCGATGTCAGGAATCGCCTGTAGCACCATAGGAGACGGAAACACTCTCAGCTGGAGCAATGGCGAGAGCTACGATGTGATCGAGATCGCCCGCGACGGAGTGGTGGTTGGCCTGGTGGGAGGATCGACCGATACCTTCACCGACTTCCCCCTCGGCCCGGGTACCTACAGTTACCAGATCACTGCGACCCTTGCTGGCTCCCAGACCGCTCCGATCAGTTGTTCGGTGACGATCTTGCCTGCGCCCATCAATCTTGCCTGTTCCTTCTTCGGTGCCCCGGTCCACCTCGACTGGGAAAACAACGCCGCCTACACGACGATTCACATCGAGCGTAACGGCGTGTTGATCTCGTCGATCCCGGGAGCTGCCACCAGCACCATCGACGTGGTCCCCACCGAGGGAACCTACAGTTACAGGATCTGGGCGGAGCACGCCGATGGAATCACCACTTCGACAACCTGCTCCGGCATGGTGAAGCGATTCCTTCGTGGGGATGCCAACAGCGACACCAACTGCGACATCGCAGATGGTATCTGGGTGCTGAACTGGCTCTTCATCGGCGGTCAGGAACCGACCTGCTTCGATTCTGCAGATTTCGATGACAACGGAATCGTCACCATCGGCGATGCGATGCTGATGATCTTCTACTACCTGCACGCCGAGGGAACTCCGCTGGTTCCGCCCGCGGCTCCTTACCCCGATGCAGGGCTCGATCCGACCGACGACATGCTCGATTGCATCGATTCCCCCTACTAGGAGGGATGTCGCCGGTGACATCTTGACGACGCAGCCCCGGCGGGTCGACGACCCGCCGGGGCTTCTCTTTTTTGTCCAGAAACGGGATGATGTCCGGATGCCCCGTTGTGGTGTATGCTGGATGAGAAGGCCATCGGGGATTCACTCCGATTCAATTGCGAAGGGCAAGACGATGCCAGCGGCTGGCAATACGAACGGTTTCCCTCATCTGAATCGCCATCGAAGAGACCAGGAGCCTCTGGAGCCTGGTTCCTACGGTCCCCAGTGCTCGAAATGCCCGATGCACTCCCGCTGCCGTCGTATCTGTGATCTGGTCGAGAATCTGATCCCCAGCATGGAAAAGGGACGGGTCGATTCCGAAGACCTTCCCCGCCTCTACATGGGACTGCGAACCGTCAACGTGCTCCTCGACAACCTGGAGATCCTGACCCCACGCCAGCAGCAGGTGGTCCACCTCTACTACCGGGAAGCGTTGATGCAGCAGGAGATCGCCGAACGCCTCAAGGTGACGCAACAGGCGGTGGCAGACTCCCTGGTTCGAGCCCGACGCGCCGTGGGCCGCCATTTCGGCATCCGGGAGATGTCCTCCAACGCGGGTCAGATCCCTGCTCCCGGCGAATAGCCGGAAATCTTTGCCGTTCCACTCCGATCAAATCTGGGCCGATTGACACGAAGACGCTGCCGGATAGAATTCTATATGGTGATGGAACCCGGTCTGGCTCCTGTCCAGACGCCCCATAATTTGCTGTGGGTGGTCCCACAGACGTTCTCCGTACTGGATGTAAAGAGATCGTCACTGCGGTACCGATTCCATCGAAGAGAAGAAATCGTCGGGTCGAGGTGGAGATGAGTCCACCCACGTCTCCGCACGCTTTGTCTTTTTGTTTTGGGGAAGGATTTGATCCTTCCGCAGTTACCCCTTGGTGAGATCTGCAGCTACTGCCCAGTTTTCTCCAGGTGTTTTCGAGGAAGAATCTTACCGGCTCCCCTGCGAGGTCCGGAAGCGAGGAAATACAACCCATGATCTCTCGAACATCCCTCTCCCTGGACCTGACCCCAGGTGGCCTCACCCGCGTCGATTTCACGGCGTTGCTGCTGGCACTGCTCCTGTTGTGTGGAACTTCAGGATCGCTGTCCGCTCAGGTCACCTGTCCGGCGGCAGATCCCCCCTACGGAACCTGCTTCGTTCAGTCCGGCGGTTACCCCGGCGATCTTCCCTACGCAGTCACCGTCATCGACAGTGAATCGGTCGTGGTGGTCTCCGATTACCTGAGCGGGCTGTACTTCAAGCTCGATCTCGCCAACCTCAATACTTCCTCGCAGTACGCCAGCCCTCTCGGCCCCGCCACCTACCTCGGCGTCGCCTGGAACAGTGACGAGGATGCGCTCTACTGGCTGGTCAATGACCAGGGTTCGGTAAAGCTGGCGATCTCCAGTTCGGGTGGCAATCTCATCTCCGAGACGGAGTTGACCCTGCCCGCAGGAACCTCGACCATCACGGGCCTCGACTGGAATGCCGGCAGCGGAAACCTGTGGACCAACGATCTCCAGAACGATGTTTACCTCGAGCTCCAGTCGGACGGTACCTTCACGGGGAACTCCTTCCAGAATCCCGAGTCCACCTCCACCACTGCCGGTGCTTTCGGACTTGGACTCGCCATCATTCTCGACCCCATCACCGGAGAATACCTCTTCGACTTGCCGGTTGGCCCCCCTTCTGCACAGCGTGCCAATCAGGTCGTCCGCGTCGATGAAACGGGAGCGACACAGGGGCTCTTCTATCCCCTCGCCGGAGTCAATGCTCTCGGCGGCTGGATCGCTGGAATCGCATGGACCGCCACCGGAAGCTGGGGAGGACCCAGCGAGTTCGTCGTCGACTACACCAATGAGAATATCGTCGAGATTCCGGTACAGGATCCCAATGCTCCGTCGATTTCGGTGGTCAATTGCACCGCAGATGGGGACAACAATGTCACCCTCACGTGGACCAATCCCATCACCTACACCAGCATCGTCGTCTCCCGTGACGGAGTCGAAATCGCCTCCCTCGGTGCCGGCGAACAGAGTTACGTCGACAGCGATCTCGACCCTGCCACTTACGAGTACTCCCTGAAACCGGTCCCTGCCAGTGGAACCGACCTTCCCGCAGCGACCTGTAGTGTCGTGGTCGGATTCGGTCGTCTCCTGGGACAGGCTCCCCACGGTGGAACACAACCTGGACCGACCACCTTCATCGGCAGTAGCAATCAGTTGCTGGTCGCCGATGACTCGGGACTGACCGCATGGCTTTACGGCAACGATCTGACTCCTGCCGGGAGTCTCCCCGGACCATTCACCGCGGCAACCGCACTGGTCGGAATCGCCTGGGATGCCAGTAACGACACCCTTGCCTGGCTCAACCAGGACGGAGACCTGATCATCACCGACCTGCAGGGTAGCACCCTCTCGTCGGCGACCCTCGCTTCTCCTGCTTTCGGACAGCTCGGTGAAATCACCTACTCCACCACTCGCAGTCGTTTCATCGGAATCGATCGCTCGGTGGCTTCCATCTTCGAGTTCGATGCGGACGGGACCTCCGGCCCCGGACTGGAATCGATCCCTCCCGTTCCCAGCGGCAGTTCCGCCTTCATCGGAGGAATCACTGCCAGAGATACCGGATCCACGAGCGTCTGTGACTTCGCAGTGGGCTCCGTCTCCGATGGCGGTGTGAGCCGCATCGAGCGGGCAGTAGATGGCACCTCCAGTGGTATCGGATTTGACCTGGCACCTTCTGCCAACTCCGGTGACATCAGCGGCATCTCCTCCACCGAGAACGGCCCCTTCGGAACTCCGGTGACCTACCTGGTGGGCAGCGATAATTCGACGATCTACCTCCTCTCGGGAGACCTCTCCGGTACCGGATCTGATTTCATTCGCGGTGAACTGGCCGGTGACGGCAGCATCAATATCGTCGACGTCACCATCTTGTTGCAGGCTCTCTTCGGATCGGGACAAGCTCCTTCGACCTGCATCGATGCCGCAGACACCAACGACGACGGAATCGTCGACATCGCCGATGCCATCTCACTTCTCGGATACCTGTTCGAGGGAGGGGCAGCCCTTCCCGCACCGGCGGGCAGTTGCGGCTCCGACGACTCCATCGACAATCTCACCTGCCAGGAGTTCAACGGCTGCTAAAGCCAACTTCCTGCGGGAGATGAATCATGAGAGAAGGCCCCTGCCGTTCTTCACGGCAGGGGCCTTCTTCTCATCCTGGATACGAAACGCCGATCACCCGGAGAGAGCCTCCGCCATCAGCGGCAACGAGACGTCGAGTCGATAATCCACCGACGAGTGATCGTCATCGAACTCCTGGTGTATGTGGTCGATCTCCAGTTGATTCATCCTGCTGGAGAGCAGACGGGCACCGTGGTGCAGGCGATACTGATCCCGGAACCCGCAATCGATGAAGAGCAGTTTCAGCGATCGAAGTGCATCCGCATGTCGCTCCACCATCGTCACCGGATCGTGGAGGAGCCAGCACTTCCACCTCTCCTCGATGATCTCTCCTGTCTCCAGATCAAAAGGTAGATGGTAATCACCTGGATTCTCCTCGTCGGGATCGTAAAAAGCTGCCATGGCAAGGATCATCAGAGTCATCACATCGGCATAGCGAAGCTTGACCTTTTTCCCGAGCTTGTCGAGGAAGGCCTCGCGACCGCCGCATCTTCTCAGGGTATCGATGGCCACCGGGAAGTCTGGCAGGTATCCGTAGGGAAAATACATGTCGCCACTGTGACAGGCGATCGCGCCCCATGTCTCGGAGTGAGTCATTCCATGGATGATGGAACCATATCCTCCCGACGATTTCCCGAACACACCTCGGTGCTCACGAGAAGCGAGCGTCTTCCAGCCATCGTCGAGAAAGGGAACCAGCTCCTGCACCAGGAAACTCGCCCAATTCCCCACCGCTGGAGAATCGATGTACTGATTTCCTCCCAGCGAGGTGAATCCATCGGGCATGGCGACGATGCACGGTTTCATGTCACCGCTGGCCACCAGTCGATCGAGTCTCTCCGGCAGATTTTCGCTGAATGCAGTCCACGAGATGTGCTTGAGCCCGCTGCCGGTGAATCCTGCCAGATCGACCAGCAGGGGGTAGCGTTGCGAAGAGGCCGCGTCATATCCGGGGGGGGTCCAGAGCGCGACATCGCGGATGGCTGGATCGCCCAGAGGATTCCCCTCCAGTAGCTTCGAGGGGCACTGAACCACCTTCAATTCGCCACGAGGTCCCTGAAATCTTCTCAATTGACCCTCTCCCTTTCTTCAGGTGGCCGTGATTCCATCGGCTTCTGGGGTTAGAATCACGCTCCGGAACGTGCAGAGCAATGTGAATCTACCCCCAGAAAGGGAATTTCGCCGATGCAACAAACCGTCTTTCCGAGACGCTTTCTGCCTCAAGAATTCACCGCAGACAGTCTTGAAGCGATCGAAGCCGTCTACAACGACCTGCTGAGCAGGAATATCGATGACCAGGAGTCCCTTCTGAACTGGTGTGCCGAGTGGAGTGAAATCGACTCCATCTTGGCAGAGGAAGGTGCACGTCGATACGTGGACCACACCTGCTACACCACCGATGAGAAGATCATCGAGCGTTACAAGGAATGGCTCGAAAAGATCAGACCTGCCATCAAGCGCATCATGTTCGACATGGACCGCAAGTTCATCGCGTCTCCTGCATTCTCGTCGTTGCCGCAGGAGAAGTTTGGAACCTGGGCAAAGTCGGTACGAAATAGCGTCGAGTTGTTCCGCGAGGAGAACATTCCGCTACAGACCGAGGAATCCAAACTCGACTCGGAATACGACAAGGTCATCGGTGCCATGACGGTCAACTTCGATGGCGAGAAGCGAACAATTCCCTTCATGGGCAGGATTCTCGAAGAAACCGACAGGGATCGCAGAGAGGCGGCATTCCGCAGCATCTGGGATCGATTCGGCCAGGATGACGAAAAGATCCAGGACATCTTCGATGAGCAACTGAAGTTGCGCCATCAGATGGCACTCAACGCTGGATTCGAGAACTACAGGGACCTGAGATTCCGTCAGCTGGAGAGATTCGATTACGGCCCCGACGAGTGCATGCAATTTCACCAGTCGATCGAGAAGGTGATCCTGCCACTGGCCCGGGAACGGAATATCAAGAGACAGGAAGCACTCGGAGTCGATCAGTTGCGTCCATGGGACGTTGCAGTCGACCCCTTCGGACGTCCACCGCTACGCCCACTCGAGGGGAACGCCACCCTCATCGATGGCTGCCGGCAGATCTTCAGCAAGGTACATCCCGACCTGGAGGAGATGTTCAGCCTGCTGATCGACCGTGAACTTCTCGATCTGGAATCCCGAGAGAACAAGGCTCCTGGCGGTTACCAGTACAACTTCGAGGAGATCCGTGTTCCCTTCATCTTCATGAACTCTGCCGGCAAGCAGGGAGATGTGGAGACACTGCTCCACGAGGGCGGTCACGCCTTCCACAGCATCGAAGCGCGACACCATGACCTCATCGCCAACCGAGGCGCCCCCATCGAGTTCTGCGAGGTCGCCTCGATGGCGATGGAACTACTCGGCGCGCCTCACCTGGATGTCTTCTACAACGATCCTGCGCAGATCACGCGGGCACGGATCGAACACCTCGAGGGAGTCATCAGCCTCTTCTCATGGGTTGCGATGATCGATTCCTTCCAGCACTGGCTCTACACCAACCCGGGCCACTCCCGGGATGAGCGTTGTCAGCAGTGGCTCAGCATCATGGACAGATTCAGCACTCATGTGATGGACTGGACTGGACTGGAAAAGGTGAAGGAGACGCGCTGGATGCGTCAATCACACCTGTTCGGGGTCCCCTTCTATTACGTCGAGTACGCCATCGCCCAGCTGGGTGCGTTGCAGGTGTGGAGGAACTACCGTGAGGATCCAGACAAGGCCATCACTGATTACAGAGCGGGCCTGTCCCTTGGAAACACCAAATCCCTCCCCGATTTGTATGGCGGTGCGGGAATCCGTTTCGACTTCTCACAGCCGATGCTGGAGGAGTTGATCGGAATGGTAAAAGATGAAATCGATTCACTGGAGAGCCAGCAAGCCTGAGCTCAATTGCCGAGATAAGGAGATTGAATGCACAAGATAATCATCAGTCTGATCTGCGTGGTAGCGATCATGACGTCGGTGGCGACAGCCACGGTGGTCGCAGAAGATGCCGCCATCACCGCTGTGAAGAGTTACATCGCGAAGCAAACTGAAGCGGGCAAGTTGAACAAGGAAGGCGCATGGAAATCGCGCCTGCCCAGGTTCCCCAGCTTGAGTTACACCAAGGGGAGCACCTACGTCTGGAAATTGAAGACGAATCTGGGCGAGATGGAACTGGAGTTCCTCCCCGGAGTCGCTCCCAACCATGTCTCCAACTTCATCTACCTCACCGAACTTGGATTTTTCGACGGACTCGGTTTCCACCGGGTGATCCCCGGATTCATGGCCCAGGGAGGCTGCCCGCAGGGCTCCGGGCGTGGCAATCCGGGCTACAAGTTCGCCGGTGAGTACAGTTCCTCCGTCAAGCACACCCAGGGTGGGTTGCTGTCGATGGCCAATGCCGGACCCGGAACCGACGGAAGTCAGTTCTTCATCACCTTCAAGCAGACCCCGTGGCTCGATGGCAAACACACCATCTTCGGTAAGTTGCGTGCTGGCGATGAGATACTCAAGGAGATCGAGAAGTGTGGCTCACCTTCCGGTAGACCATCGAAATCGCTGACCATCGAAAAAGCCACCGTCTCTGTCGAGAGCAAGGCCAGTCCGAAGAAGCCGGTCAACAAGAAGCCGGCAGAAAAGAAGCCCGCTGCGAAGCCAAAGAAAGAGGGAACACGATGAGCAATCCCAGCATCGATGCCATGAAAGAAGCGGTCACCGCACTGAAAGCCGCCGGTGAAATCAACACCGAGGCGAAGGGCTGGAGAACCTCCCTTCCTCGCTTCCCCGAGACGGCGGTCTCCGCCGACGATGAGATCTTCTGGATGGTCGAAACCAACCACGGCACCATGAAGGTTCGCCTGATGCCGGATGTTGCTCCCGATCACGTTCGCAACACGATGTACCTGACCGAGCTGGGGTTCTATGACGACCTCATCTTCCATCGCGTCATCACCGGCTTCATGGCCCAGGGTGGATGTCCTGATGGGACTGGCATGGGTGGCCCAGGATATCGCTTTCAGGGCGAGTTCTCCCCCGCCGCACGCCACGATCGTCGTGGACTGCTGTCGATGGCCAACGCTGGCCCCGGCACCGACGGAAGTCAGTTCTTCATCACCTTCACCGCGACCCCACATCTCGATGACAACCACACCATCTACGGGGAAGTGGTCGAGGGACAGCCGGTGCTGGAGCAGCTGGAGCAGAGAGGTTCTGGCGGTGGTGCCACCTCCGAGCCGCTGCACATGATCAAGACCACAATCGCCTGAATCGCCCTGGCTGAGTCACTCGGCACAAGGCATCGTTCAGATCGACACCGGGCTCCGACCGAAGCAAGTCACGCTTCCGTCGGGGCCCGGCTTCAATTCCAGTCCGGTTCTTCCGGGAGCCACGACCACAGGGTGTACTCCCCGCCCATCTCTCGAAGGATCGTCGACCACATCTGATCCGCCGGGGTCTCGGTGATGGAGATCAAGGCACTGCTGGCAACCACCCACGAACTCTCTTGCAGTTCCTGCTGCAACTGACCCGAATCCCAGCCGGAGTAACCGAGGAAGAAGAGGTAGTCGTTTCCGTCCTCGACACCGTTACAGATCCGTTCCATCGAGCGTTCCAGATCCCCGGGCATGAATAGATCGGAACCGACCTCTTCTTCCGACTCGTCATCGCCACTGCCGTGGCGCAGAGCAAAGATCTTCTGGTGATCGACCGGGCCACCAAAATGAACGCACTGATCCCCGCAAGAATTCGAATCGTCGGGGGGAAGAACCTGCTGGAGGGGAAGGTCAGTGGGTCGATTGATCACCAGGCCAAAGGTGCCACTGTCATCGTGATCACAGATGAGAATCACGGACCGACGAAAATTAGGATCGCGCATCGATGGAGTCGCCACCAGCAGATCGCCCCTGGCGATCTTCCGGTACGGCTCAGCAGGTTGTTGCGGATCGCGCGGATCGAACATGATCCACCCCTCCCGTTTCAGGAGGAGATTGTCGCTGCCATCAGCACCTTTCTCAATGCCACCAGTGAAAGGAGATCTCGCCGGTTGTGCAGGAAGATCGGTTCGACCACCGAGGCTGGCGCCCCTTCCACCACATCCTGGAAACGCCGTGGAGCCTCACTACCCGGCACGTCCTGCTCGCTGCGGGGGATTCCCAGCAGCCGCTCCTCCGCCGTGGGTAGACGACAATTGGGCCATTCTCGACGATATCTCCCACGAACCAGCGGCAACAGATCCTCCGAGGTGAGGCGATGGATGCTCTCGAGGCGGTGCCACTTCCAGCGCGTCTCCAGGAACGGGAGATCGAATCGGTCACCGTTGTAGGTCACCACCCGCTCGAAATTGCACAACAACCGCATCAATCGATGCAGTTGCCTCGCCTCGTCGATGCAATCGCCGGAGTACCACTGCTGCAGTCGAAACTGATCCCCTTGCCGGTACAGGATCCCGATCAACGAGGTGAGACAGCGGTGGGCATCGAGTCCGGTTGTCTCCAGATCGAGAAAGATGGTCGATTCGGGAGTCTCTTCGACGCAACTGGCAGAGAGTTGATCGGTGACGATGGCATCGTAATCTGCCACCGCAGTGGCCACGGGCGATCGACCCCGTGTCGGCATTCGATGGAGGGAACGGCGCAGGCGGCTGGCCATCTGTGGCTTCATCGGCTCCCCCGTTTCGATTTCCAGCGAGCGACCTTGCGCACCTTTCGCTCGGTGCGTTCGTCGAGTGCCGGAGGCACCGGTTCCGGAGGCTGGTG
>CBFIET010000144.1:0-2555 GCA_965661685.1 Planctomycetota bacterium | reverse complement strand
GAGACGGGCGAGATCTCCAACCTGTACGTCGCCGCCGGTTTCAACTCGGCGGGGATCGCCTGCTCCGGTGGAGCGGGCAAGGCACTGGCGCAATGGATGACCGACGGGGAAGCGCCCATCGACCTGTGGACGGTAGATCCGCGTCGATTCATGAACTCACAGAATGATCGTGGGTACCTCAGGGAACGGGTCGGAGAGGTTCTCGGGTTGCACTACAAGATGGGGTGGCCCAACCGGGAGTTCGAGACGTGCCGGGATCTTCGAAGGTCTCCCTTCCACCAGCGACTGGCGCAGCGTGGCGCTTGCTTCGGCAGCAAGATGGGGCTGGAGCGTCCCAACTGGTTTTCCGACGGCTCGACGACGGCACAGGTGGAGTACTCCTTCGGACGCCAGAACTGGTTCGAGTCACACCGTTCGGAACATCGAGCGACGCGGGAAGCGGTCGCCCTCTTCGATCAGACATCTTTCAGCAAGTTCCGCCTCGAAGGACGCGATGCCTTGCCGGTACTGCAAAGACTGTGTGGAAACGATCTGGATGTTCCCCAGGGCAAGGTCGTCTACACGGGACTCTTCAATCATCGCGGGACCTTCGAATCAGATCTCAGCATCGTCAGAGAGGAGGAGGATCGTTTCTACATCGTTTCCTCCTCGGCGCAACGAGTGCGTGATGCGAACTGGATTCGCCGCAACGTCGCTTCCGATCAGCAGGTCACCCTCACCGACATCACCGAAGACCATGCAGTGCTCGGCGTGATGGGACCCCATTCCAGGCAGTTACTCGCCCGGGTGACGGGGGACACGATGGAGTCCTTCCCCTTCGGTACCTCGAGGAAGGTCACCATCGCATCGGTCGAGTTGTGTGCGGCCCGCATCACCTACGTCGGCGAACTGGGGTGGGAACTGCACATGCCGGTGAAGGGGGCGGTGGAGGTCTACGATGCTCTGGTCGCTGCCGGAGCAGATCTGGGCATCCGGGATGCCGGACACTATGCGGTCAACTCGCTGCGCCTGGAGAAGGGATATCGTGCCTGGGGAGCGGAACTCTCCCCCGACGATACGCCGCTGGAGGCGGGACTCTCCTTTGCGCTGGCGTGGGACAAGGAGATCCCCTTCATCGGACGGGATGCTCTTGTGCGCCAGAAGGAGGAGGGAGTCCACAAGAGGCTGGCCAGCTTCGTGCTGGAAGATCCTGCTGTGATGCTATGGCACGACGAACCGATCTATCGCGATGGAGAGTGCATCGGCTACACCTCGTCCGCTGCTTTCGGCCATTCGCTGGGGGCGTCGGTGGCTCTCGGCTACGTCCGGGCGGATCACCCCATCTCCCGCAAATTCGTACGGGAAGGGGAGTACCAGATCGATGTGGCAGGTCAGCGGGTCGCAGCGACGGTCCACCTTCAGTCCCCTTACGATCACCAGCGAAACAAGATTCTGATCTAGGCGGTTGCCGATTCAAGGCGGCGTTGCCATCGTGGGACTTCCACTTCGTGGAAGGCATCACGACCCATCAGTGCTGAAAGAGGATCTCGTGGACGATGATATTCCGTACCTGTTGCTGACCCCCGGTCCGCTGACCACCACTCGCTCGGTGCGGGCAGCGATGGCCACCGATCTCTCCACCTGGGATGTGGATTACAACTGCATCGTCGAGGAGGTCCGTGCCGGACTGGTGGCACTGGCCACCGAAGAAGATGGATACACAGCCACCCTGATGCAAGGAAGCGGTACCTTTTCGGTGGAATCGACGGTCGGATCGACGGTTCCACGGGACGGCAAACTGCTGGTCATCAATAACGGTGCTTACGGAGCTCGACTGGTCAAGACGGCACGTATGCTGGAGATCGACCTGGTCGACCTCGAGGTGGGAGAGCAGACGGTCCCCGATCCGCAGCGGGTTGACGAGGTACTGTCGAAGGATGGTGCCATCACCGACGTGGCGATGGTTCATTGCGAGACCACCACTGGCATGTTGAACCCCGCCGCCGAGGTGGGGGAGGTTGTGGCTCGACACGGCAAGCGATACATCGTCGACGCCATGTCCTCCTTCGGTGGAATGCCGATGACGATGCAATCTCTTCATGCCGACTTCATCATCTCTTCCGCAAACAAGTGCATCCAGGGAGTGCCGGGGTTCGGATTTACCGTCGCTGCACGATCGATGATGGAAAGCCTCGAGGGAAGAGCACGCTCCCACAGTCTCGACCTTCACGATCAGTGGCAGATGATGGAAGCCGCCGGTGGCAAGTGGCGATTCACCTCTCCGACACACGTGCTGCTCGCTTTTCACCAGGCGATGAAAGAGTTGCAAGAAGAGGGGGGTGTCGACGAGCGTTACCAGCGATACGCCGAGAACCAGAGGCGACTGGTGGCGGGTATGAGGCAACTCGGTTTCGAGACGCTGTTACCCGATTCGGTGCACTCGCCGGTGATCACTTCCTTCTACTATCCGGCCGACGATGCCTTCCACTTCCAGCAGTTTTACGAACAGCTGAAGCAGCGTCGCTTCGTCATCTACCCCGGCAAGGTCTCCGATGCCGAGTGCTTCCGGATCGGTA
>CBFIET010000143.1:0-58834 GCA_965661685.1 Planctomycetota bacterium | reverse complement strand
CTCGGTCTCCGTGCCCGGGGAGGGGTCGCATTTCAGGACATCCCTCAGGTACTGGTCATCGCCGGAGTCCTCGCATCGGCAAACACCATCCTCTATCGCCTCGATGCCACGACCAAGCATCTGCTCCTCGACGAGTTCCAGGACACCTCCTATCTACAATTTGCCGCCATACGCCCACTTGTTGAGGAGATCGCCAGCGACTCCGCCGGTGGTCGTAGCATCTTCTGCGTCGGAGATCCGAAGCAGGCGATCTATGGCTGGCGCGGCGGCCGTGCCGAGGTCCTCGATCACCTGGAGAAGTACCTGCTTCCAGGATCCGATGAGACACTCGAGGCCTCCTACCGGTCATCGCCGGAGATCCTCGAGTCGGTCAACTCGGTATTCGGCACCTTACCTTCTTCCGATTGGCTCGTTGGAGACCGTGAGGCGGTCTCCAGCTGGTGTGAGAACTTCCACGATCACTTCACCGCACCCGGTGGACCCGGCGACACGCCGGGACATGTGGTCCTGAAGGTCGCACAGGCTCATGAAGATCGAACCCGTGAAGCTGCCCCCTACATCGATGCCATCGAGGAGGTGGAAAGGGTGCGGGGGATCGCCCCGGAGGCGACCATCGCGGTGCTGGTTCGCAAGAATCAGAACATTGCACGCCTGGTCGCTGCCCTGCGCGAGCGAGGCATCGATGCCAGCGAAGAGGGAGGAAACCCGCTGGTCGATTCACCGGCGGTGGGAAGAGTCGTTGCTCTTCTCGAACTGGTGGAGCACCCCGGAGATGCCACCATGCGGCTGGCCATCGCCTCGTCCCCCCTGCCGGCAATAGCCGCCAGGATCGGCGGATTCCCCACCGCTGACTGGCTGCAGCGGGAGGTCGCAGTGGAGGTGGCGGAAACGCTTCGAAATCGCATCCACCAACAGGGTATCGCCGACTCCATCGCTGGGCTGGTGAGCGAACTGGCCGAATCGTGCTGCCCGGAGGATCGAACTCGTCTCCAGCAGATGATGGAACAGATCCGTATTCACGATGCTCGAGGGAGTCGCCTCGAGAACCTCATCCAGCATCTCAGGCAGCACCGCCTCGCCTCCCCCACCGGATCCACGGTTCAGGTGATGACGGTGCACCAGGCCAAGGGACTTGGCCGAGATGTGGTGATCCTTCCCGAACTTGCCGCGGGCTGGTTCAAGATGCTCCCCAAGTTGCTGGAACGATCTCAGACCGACGAAACAACCGACTCGAAGCTGATCAGTAGATACGTCGCCGAAACACCTCGCACACTGCTCGGCTCTCCCTATCCGGAGATGCACAGAGAAGTGCGTCGATCTCAGTTGCAGGAATCACTGAGTGTCCTGTACGTGGCGATGACCCGTGCCAGGCATTCGTTGACGATGATCATCCCCTCCGAGAAGAAGTTGACGGAGGCTTCCTCCGCACACTTGCTCTGGAAAACTCTCGGGCAGGAGGGATCGCTGACTGCCGGTACGATTCTCCACGAGCAGGGAGACCCTCTCTCGATCAAAGCGATCGGGGGAAGCGAGCAACAACCCTCGAAGGAAGCGAAAATTCCGAAACTGACTCGCCGTAGCACGCCTTCGTCGAGAACGCCGTCACATTCCACTTCTTTCTTCACCACCGAGGATTCGTTCCGTGCCCGCTCGATGGGAACACTCGCTCACCTGGCGATGGAGCAGATCGAATGGGGAGCTGAAGAACCTGCTCGATTACGGGAAGTGATGCTGAAAGAGGAACCCCGTATCCAGCACTTCCATGACGAGTCGATCGATATCGTTCGCCATGCTCTTCAGCAGCAGTGCATGAAGGATCTCTTCGATCTCCAAGCGACCCGCAAACGACTGGGCTACCAGGATGGAGACGAGATCATCGTGGAGCGTGAGATCCCCTTCAGTTGCGAGATGGACGGGGCACTCTTCAGCGGAATCATCGATCGACTGGTACTACGGCTTCACCAACGACAGCCAGTGGCAGCAGAGGTGATCGATTTCAAGACCGACCGGATCGACGGAAATGCTGTCGACACCGCTTCCAGGCACCGTCAGCAACTCGAAAGCTACCGTCAGGCCGTGAACACCATCTGGAAGATCGATCCGCAACAGATCGACCTGAAGGTGGCCCTGATCCGTAGTGGTGACATCGTCTCCCTCTAGGGGCAGGTCGGATGCTCATCGCAGGGAAAGAACGCCCCTGCCGGAATTATCCCGCAATCGGGGAACGGTGGCGGAGGTGCAGTGCCTCCCGCATAGAGATAATAAAGAAGTGAAATTCCATCGCTGATGTCGAGTGAACCGTCAGCATTGGCATCTGCCGCTTCCAGGCAACCTGGAATCGAAGTTTCTCCGAACACCCTACCGATCAGCAGCACGGCATCGGCGAGTCGTATTCCCTGGACCCCATCGGCATCTCCGCGGATGAATCGGATCTCGCACTCATCGAGTTGGCCGTTTCCGTTCACATCGCTACTGGGCATCTCCAGGTCACACGAATCAGGGACATGATTGCTGTTGCAGTCCACTGCATTCCCTGCGAGGAAATCACAGGCGTCTGGAATCATGTTTTCGTTGCAATCAGGATCACACGAATCGATGACAGCATTGTCGTCGCAATCCTCCTCAGTGCCTTCGAGAAGTTCGCAACTATCGAGGAGGCCATCGGAATCGCAATCGAGGTCTCCGTTCGACAGGATCTCACAGACATCGGCAATCAGGTTCTGATTACAGTCTACCTGGCACAGGTCCGGGAATCCGTCTCCATCACAATCCTCAACCTGCCCCGAACCGATGGCGCAGGAATCGGGTATGCCGTCTCCATCGCAGTCGGGGACGATTCCATCCTGCGTGGTACAGGGATCCGGAATTCCATCTGCGTCACAATCCTCGGAGACCCCCATCGCGATTCCGCAACTGTCAGGGAATCCATCGAGATCACAGTCGGGAACAAGCCCAGCAGCGATGGCACAGGCGTCTGAAACCCCGTCCTGATCGCAATCATCATCTCCGTAGATCTTCACGACGATATCCCCCCCCGCCGGAGCGTTGGCAGATTCGAAGGGCGCACCGATCACTACCACGCCTCGATGCACTGCCACGGCAGAGCCCAGGAATGAACTTGGATTCCCCACCTGAACATCGAGTAGTTGCCAGTCTCCTTGCCAGCGGAAGATCGATGACGACCCGGAGGGAAACGCCTCTGTTCCCGTATCGGTCGGGGCACCGATGGAAAGGAGATTGCCGTGCAGATCGAGGATGGCACCGAAAGCGCAACCACTGGCACCAGAAGGAGGTAGTAGGTAGGGACCGAGGACCCACACCTGACCCTCGCGATGGTAGTGAACCACCGCCCCGGCGGCGCTACCACCGAGGTCAGAGTAGGGAGCTCCCAGCAGGATGTGGTCCTCCGACACCGCTACCGAGGTGCCGAGGCGATCCCCTGGATTCGCTGCCCCCGACCCGATGGAGAACTCCTCGATCCAGCTGCCATTGTTACCCTGGAACAGGTAGGCAGCACCAGTATCGGCGCCGAGATGGTCACGACCTGGTGCCCCCACGATCAGCCGATCAGGGCCATCCATGTCGAGAGCCGTACCGAACTGATCACCGGGGACACGGTCAGAGGCGAGCAATCTGTCATGGAACTCCCACGCTCCCGCGGAATCGAGTCTCCAGATCGTCACGCAACCGACCGGTCCTGCTCCGGTTTCAAAATTCGGTGAACCCACCACGATGGTGTCACCTGATACCTTCACACTGCTTCCAAAGCCATCGCCGACCTGTCCTCCTGGATCAGACAGCACCTGTACAGACGTCCAGGTCTGGTGAACTCGTTCGAAGATCTTCACGGACCCGTTTCCAGTCGCACCCGCAACCAGTCGATTCCCATCGACCGCCAGAGATGCTCCGAACTCGGAGCCGACTTCTCCTGACAACAACTGTTCCAGTTGATATCCACCACTGGTCTTGCGAAACACCCTGACACTGCCACTGAGCAGGCCTCCACTATCGTCTCCGATGGCCCCGGCAAAGATTCGCCCTCCCGAGATGGCGACTGATCTTCCCAGATAGTCGCCACTGCTGACGCCGAAAATCTCCACCGTCCCGGTGGCGCACTGCCCCGGCAAGATTCCCGACATCAGGATGAGGAGAAGGAGGACCGTGAGCCCGCGGCACAGAAATAGATGAGGAGAATTGTTGGGTCCAACGCGCATCGACAAGACTTTCGGAACGAGGGATGGTAACTCCCGGGGGAGGGAGTGGTCGATCTCCATCCATCCTTCCGTCCGCTACGATTCTGTCAATCCGCCACGAGGGTGCGCGATAGCGTTGGACAGGATTGCTAGTTTGGAATCGTATTTTCCTAGAGCGGATCCCCGAGTCGACGAGGCCAGTGATCGTCAGGAGCTTCTGGTTGCTCTTCACCAGCGGGACGGATGTGATCGAGGAGTCCTTCCTCGACCTTGTCGTACTGGATCTGGCCATCGATCACTGCCCACCGAACGTGTGTCATGTATGAAAGGATATCCCCATCCAGGATGATGAAATCGGCATCTTTTCCCACTTCGATGGAACCGACTCGATCGGAAACGCCGAGTACCCTCGCAGGCTCGATGGTGATCGCTTCGACAGCCACATCTTCTGCAAGACCACCCCTTACCGCAAAGGCAGCTTCCAGTGGAAGGTGAGCGAGGTCTCGGCCAGCCAATCCCCACATGGCGATCCCGGTTGAGCCGGGGAGTATCACGATGGGGACACCGTACTCGTGCAGGATCCGAGCATTTTCGATACTGGTGCCACTGGCAGAACCACGACTCTCATCGCGATCTCTTCGTGCCCTCGGAGTCAGCACGACCGATGCTCCGCAGCGTGCAATCACTCCGGGATCGATCCAAGCCTCTTCGGCTCCCTCGATGACGAGGCTGAATCCGAAGCGGCGAGCGAGGGTGCACATCTCCCGAATATCATAGATGGTGCTGAGTCGAACGAGAGCGACGGTTTCTCCCCCGAGCAGGCCCTTCGCCACCGAAAAGACCCCGCGAATCCACTTGTCATCCGGTGCCTTCGCTTCCGGATTCTCCTTCTTCTCGACCTGGTGACGTTCCAGTTCCCGCAGATGTTCCTGCACTCGTTCCAGTGCCCTGCGCAATTCACGCTTCTTCTGTGGATTCCTGCTGCTGTAGGAGATCGATGTGAAACTCTTCCTGCGCAGGGTCAGGTCAGTCACCGATCCTCGGATCAACTTGGTGACACGGCTACCATTCCAGGTCGATGTGATTCCTGCTGAGAGACCCATCGCGGTTCCCAGCGAGAAGGGGTCCTGCGTCTTCTCCGCTTCCCCTGATCCCACCAAGCCACTCGACCGAAAAGCAACGAGACCTGGGTAGACGTGGTACCCCTCGGCATCGATACGTTCTGCAGAGTCAGGAACCTGAACATCGACTCCGACGGAGGAGATTTTCCCGTCCTTGCACAGTACAGTTCCTCCGACGATCACCGCTCCCGTGACGGTATGAATCGTTGCACCCTCGATGGCGAGATACTCACCCCCCGGTTCTGCCGGTTCGCTTTCCTCCTTCGGAGTCTCTGGAACTGGCGGAGGAGGAGCAGGCCTCCTGCCACGACGTCTGCGCCGTGGCGGATCCTGTGCTTCGGCAACACCGGCGACCTGAAGAGAAAGCTGGGCACTGAATGGGATGTCCGTGATCAGGAACATCACCGCCAGCGCCAGGAGAGATGATTTCAGTTTGCGGTTCATCGGCGATCCTCTCGATCCCAAACGACCTCACCGGCGATGATCGTCTTCATCACCCTGGCACCCGGTTGCAGCGGATCGGCGTCGAAGAGTACCAGGTGAGCCTGCTTGCCCGGCTCCACCGTCCCCATCTCCTTCTCTAGGCCAAGAAATCTGGCCGGCTCCGCTGTCACCGACGCGATGGCTTGCTCTGCACTGAGCCCGTACCTCACCATCTCGGCGAGCTTCCCGGGGATCTCCTGCATTCCTGCGAAGTTGTCACTCCTCGGCAAGGTCACCAACTTGCAACCACTTCGAGAGAATGTCACTGGCATATGAATTCTCGTGTACGTGTCCGGTAGCGCACTCAGCCCCGAAGGCATCAAGAGAGTGGCTTCTCGTTCTGACAGGAGATCGATCACTTCGTGAAAAACTCCCCGACTGGTCGACAGCACGAAGCTATCGAGAGGATCTCGATCCTTCAACTCATCCACCTTGGAAAGTGCGGAGTCGAGATGCAGGATCAATCCCGGCGTCGACGCCTCGAAGACGATCGGCAGCGCATCGCTCTTCTCCTCGATGATCTTTACCAGTTCAAGAACTGCTGGATTCATCGGAGGAGCAGTAAACTCCTTCTTCTCGGGCTTCTTGGCATCCTTCTTTGGATCCTCAGCAGCGGAGTCGTCAGGCTTCTTCTTCGCCTCTTCCTCCGCTTTTTTCTTCGCTTCTTCCTGTTCCTTGTCCCACTTCTCCCGGGCTTTCTTGACCTTCTCGATCTCGCCACGGGCGGCACCGAAGGCCTTGTCCACGGAGGAGTAGATCCCGGAAGAACTTCTCCCTGAAAGTGGCAGGTACGCCGCCTCCTTGAGCACCCGATCAGTGCTCTCCTGTGCGGTATGAACCACAACGGCATGCCCGGGGAATCCTGACCCACTGGGGATCAAGGTGGTGGCGACGAAGCCACTCTCCAGGAAATCTTCCCACGGCATCTCCGATTCCCGCAACTGGCGAAGTGGCGACCAGTCGCAGTGAGTCCCGTTACGGGAGATGGGAGCGAGTCCGTAAGTCGACTTGGCGAGGATCATGCCGGCCATCAGGGTCTGGTTCCCCGCCTCGATGACATCGGCGTTACTGGGGAATTCGAGCTGGTTGCCGACCAGCGTGATCTTCCCATCTTCGACGATCACCTCGCCAGGCTCGAGGATTTCACCGGTGCCGGTGATGACCCTTCCAGCCCGAATCACGATGACTCGATCTTCGTCCGCCTGAAGCGGTGGTGTGAATCCAGGAACCGCCGCCACCGAGACGAGAAGCAGCAGTGCCAGGCAGAAGCAACGATTCAAGGTGAAGTGGATCATCAAAAGACTCTCTTCCCGCTGGCATCGTAGGTCACCTTGCCGTCGATCACCGTCAGTTCACAGGCGGATCGGGGATCGATGGGATCTCCTGTCCACAGGCAGAAATCTGCGTCGAGACCGACCGTGATACTTCCAAGACGATGATCCATCATCAGAGCCTCTGCAGGGATTCTGGTGACTCCCTTGAGGGCCTCGTACGGCGTCCAGCCGTAGTAGCAAGCCATCGAAGCCTGGTAGAACAACTCCTCCTGGGGAATCACCGGCGAATCGGTATTGATCCCCAGTTGCCTGACCCCACCTTGCCACCACCGTGCAGCGTTACCCATGATGCGACGCTGGGTCCGATCGAAGTGGATCTGGCGAGGTCCATTGATGGTGTAGATCGATTCGTTCTCGTTGACGAGGGGAGCGACCTTCCACGCATCGAAGGTGGAGTGATCGAGTACCGTTCGAATCCCGAAATCGCCTGCGACCATCTTCACCGTGGTCATCAGGACCTGGTAAATCTGGGTGTGAACCGAAGCGACCGTCTCCCTGCGAAAGAGTGGTCTGAACTCCTCCCAGTGAAGATCCTTGGGGGGTTCTGCTTCAATCTCTCCCGCTTCCCATGCGGTGCGGGCGAGATGGTAATCCTGTGCCTTTTGCAGCGTCTGACGGGTGTTGAAGTTCATGAAGGAACGACCGACCCCGTAGAAGTACCGTTCCGGATTTCCTGCCTGGGCGATCTTCAGGGAGCCGGGAGCCTTCAACACCGCTTCCTCGACGGTACCGGTTCCAGCTGTCTTCAGGATGGTACCGAAGCCCGACATGTTGTTTCCACTACCTGGAATCGTCAGAACCGTGGTCACTCCACCGGCCCGTGCCCGTTCCATCTCGACACCGTCGGGAACGATCGATTCGAGAGTACGAAGGCCAGGATTGGTCAAGTACACGTAATCGTGGAGATCGGGACTCGATCCACCGGTGTGGTTGTGACACTCCACCATACCTGGGACCAGCCACAGATCTGGTTTCGAGATCACGGTGGCCCCAGCGGGAATCGCAACCTCCTTGTGAGACCCCAGCGCAGTGATCTTGCCATCGACGACGATGACCACTGCGTTGTTGATCACGCGGTCCTCGGCATCCATGGTGATCACCTTGCCGACACGGAACGCCATCGTCTCCGCAGCGACAGCCTCCCCCAGCGGCAAGAAGCCGGTCGCACCACAGAGAAAAACGGTGAGTAAGTAAATCGTGCAGTTCCTCATCGAGGAACCTCCTCTCCACCGATGAATACCCTCTTGAGACGACTTCCTGTCTCCATCGGGTGTCCATCCCAGATCAATAGATCCGCATCCAGGCCCTTCTCGATGGAGCCGACGGTATCGGAACTCCCCAGCGCCTCTGCCGCTCCGGTGGTCAGGGCTCGAAGTGCCTGATCCGCACCCATACCCCGCTCCACCGCCTCCAGTGCTTTTCTCGGCAAGATCCTGGCACCATCCGCTGCAAGACTCTGGAAGGCGACGTTGATCCCGCTTCGGCTGAGAAAGGAGCCGGGCGAAAATTCTTCATCCTTGAGAGAACTGGTCGCCGTCGGCGGCAGGATCACCGACACCGATTTCTTTGCGAGCATCTCCCTGTAATAGAACATGTCCGCTCCGAGGCGTACGGTCAGTGGTATCTTTTGCTCGGCGAAGAAATCGATCACCGCTGCCGTGACATCGAGACCACTCGGTGTCACCACGACGGGAATCTTCTTCTCGAGAACCGCTCTCACCGGTTCCAGAGCCAGGTTTACCCGTGGAGGATTGGGACGGCCGTCCTCGTTTCGCTTCTTGCGACGCTCGACCTTGAAAGCCTTTGCCTCCTTGCTGGTCCTGGTGCCGACCACATCGGCATTGAACTGCAAGATGGAGATACTGCCGGTGAGAGAGTCTTCACCCGTCAACTCGGCACTGATCTTTGGCTTCTCGGGGAGGACTCCATCTTCCACTTCGATGGTTCCCTCGACGGTGGTTCCCGACAGGGTTCCGACGACCCGGACCGGGATCGGAGGTGCCGGATCGATCACCCGCCCCTCGAATTCTTCGCCTTGAAGGGTGATGGAGAGCTTGACCTCCTCCGGTTCCGGGATCGGACCGCCGCTGACGGTCAGTTCCCAGATTCCCGTCAGAGGATCGGGACCGCTCTGTTCAACGACCGCCTCCTCCACCTCTTCCTTCTTCTCGATCTTTTCCCCCGCAGCTTTCTTTTTCTTCCATTCCGCGAGGTCTTTCTCGTACTTTGTCCACGAATCGAGGTACTTCTTACCCTGTCCCAACAACATCTTCACTCGATCGAGTGCATCGTCTGGATGACCACCGATCTCGAGCAGCAACGCCGTGACGTTGCTGCCGACCCGGTCGGAACGAGTACGCCCGGCGGTCTTCACCATCACTCCGGTGCCCGCCCCACGCTGCAATCGCTTGGGGGTCAACAACTGGGAGGTCACTCCCGCGCGAGCGACACGATGTTCCGGCTCGTCGGCGGCGCCGATGATCCGGGCAAGTCGATCTCCGGTTCCCGCTGAACCCTGGTCTCCGCGCAATCCGAGGTGTCCGTAACTGTCGATGAAACCGGGAACGATGAATCCATCAGGACCGGCATCCACCACCCTGGAATGGGGTGGATGGGGAACCCGATGACCGACCGCGGCGATCTTGCCATCTTCCATCAGCACTTCACCATCCTCGATCCGCTGATCTGGCGAGATCCAGATGGTTCCACCACGGATCACCGTGGCAGTTTCCTGGCGAGGAACCCAGGCACGAAGGCCATCGGTATAAACCGCCATCGGCTGTGCCGAGAGATTCCATGGTCCACGATTCCAGATGACGATGTCTGCGTCGGAACCCTCTTTCAGTTCTCCAACACGGTCAGCCACTCCGAGGATCCTTGCCGGATGCGAGGTGACCAGAGGAATCGAATCGTTTGGATCCTCCATGTGTGCGGCGACTTCCATCAACGCCCACCGCAATTGAGCGAGATCATTGCCCGGGGGCGCAAGAGCCACCAGTGCATCCGGTCCCAGCAGCGGCCAGTTGTCGAGTCCTTCGACCGGCTCATCGTTGAAACCGACATCCCCCTTGGGAGCGGCGACACGCAGCACCAGAGGAATCCCGGCGGCGGTGACCGCCGACGCAACCCTGCCGATCTCCTCTCCCCCGACGATGTATCCAGGACGATCTTTTCCACGCATGAAGGAGACCGCAGCCAGGATCTCGGATGCCCTGGAAGCGACCATCCGCAACGGCAAGTCGGAAGCCCAGGCGTTGGCGAGGATCTCGTGATTTCGTGGATCCTTCTGCGCCGCTCCGATCGCCTCACTCAGTGCCAGCAATCTTCCGATGCGACTACGGGGCCTCTGAGGAGTGGGTGCGGTGATGGCCACATCACTCGATGCGGGAAACGGAATCTCGAGCAGAGGTCTCGGATTGTCGACGACATCGGTGATCGCGAGGGAAAGATCGGCGGTACGACTCAGAACTCGTTGATCTGCGCTGCCGACCAGTTTGACCACGGCACCCTGTCCACTGAGAAGCCGATGCTCTCCTGGACTGATGTGTGCGCTGGTCACTCCCGTTTCCAGTTGTGGACGATAATCCCCGTAGCGATCGAAACCGTCCGCTGCCTGGAACGCAGCAGAGACATTTTCCGGTGCGGTGTGGGGAGCAACGATGGAACTGGAAGCGGCAACCCAGCCCGGTGTCAGGTAGGCATCCGGCCAGTGAATCAGCGGTAAATCGAACAGGCCCTCGTCTTCCGACAGTTGTTGCCACGGTCCACTGCGTACCACCTTGCCGTCACGAACCGCCACCGCTCCATCGACGATGACGTCGGTGCCGGTGTGAACGGTACCCGCTCGGATCAGGAACCCATCGGCTGCCTGAATCGATTGCACCGGCTGAAACAGGAGCAGCAAGATCCCCGTCAGGATCACAGGTAAACGCATCCTAGCGACCTCCCCCCGCCGGCTGATCCGTTGATCTGCCATCCGGTTCCTTCGCTGGCGGATCCTCCTCGGACTGATCCTTCTTCTGTGATTTCTCCTCCGAGTTCTCCTGGATCGGTTCGCCGCTGCCGTCAGCCTCATCCCCAGCGTCGGGGGCGGACTCACCTGCCTCGGAATCCTGCCCTTCCGGGTCAGCACCTTCCTCCGCTGCGTCCTCTCCATCCCCGAGAGGGGTTGGCGGTGCTGGCTCTTCTTCCGGTTCGGGGAACAGTTTCTCGAGGCGTGCATCCTTTTCGCGGTCATAGGCGAGGATTCCCTCGACATAAACCTTCTGCACCCACGAGTTGAAATCGAGAGGATTGCCGGTCCACATCACCAGGTTGGCGATCTTCCCCGCCTCGATGGAACCGTATTGCTTGGCGATCCCGCACACCTCTGCGGCACCCAGGGTGATGTTATGGAGTGCTTTTTCCGGATCGAGTCCGGCCCGAACCAGGCGAGCCGCCTGGTAACCGAGGAACCTCTCCGGCATGGCATTGGAACGAGCCGGCTGCATCGCAAACTTGACCCCGGCATTCAGGTAGACCGCTGGAATGAAGGTCTCTTTCACGTCACCGGTGATGGCATCACGCTTGCGGAAGATCAGTTCAGAACCGAGAACCACCGGCAATTCTGCTTCGGCGATCTCTGCCACGGCAAGGTGTGCATCCCCTCCCATGACGAGAACCGCTCGTCCCTGCCACTGGCGCTCCTCGATCAGAGCAAGTGCCGGAGCCACATCGGTGGCGGCTCCGCAGTAAATCCAAGCTCCCAGCCTTCCGTCTTCGAGATAGGAGAGGTGACGGTGAGCATCGTCCAGATCCTCGTCCTCGATCAGTTCCATCCCCTTGCTTCGAGCCTCTTCAGGAGGCAACGGATCGGCATCGTCTTCCTTTTCTGCGTGCATCTCGTACTTCGTCTCGGCGAGATCCTCTCTCCAGCGGTCGAGTTCGTTGAAAACCTCGCGCAACTCTGCGAGCTGGCGCTGCCTCTCGTATCCCGTTCTGGGTGTCGTTGACATCTTCAGTGCCACTCCGGACATCTTCGTCATCTCGTCGGGGGAAAGTCCGATGGGGTGAACGACCCGGCTGACCCCACCGACCACGCAGTTGTTGCCCTGCATGACATGGATGGTGGTGACCCCATTGCGCAGGGAATCCTCGAAGAAGAAACGGGAAGGATCGATGGCGTCATAGACATCGACGAAGGGCGCTGAGGGCAGATTTTCATTGGGCACATCCAGCCCGTCAGCACTATGTGGATCGACAAATCCCGGTGCCAGGGTCATGCCGGTGCAATCGACCTCCATCGCATCGTAGGGGATCGCCGTTGCTCCATCACCGACGGCGGTGATGATTCCATTCTCCACCAGAACCACGCCACCCTCGATGGTCGGTCCCGAGACGGTGATCACCGTGCCTCCGGTGAATGCGACCTTCGAGGCCCTTTCCGCCGACTCGGCGGACAGGGTGACGAAAATGGTGACCACAATGGCAATCACCAGTGGAAGTGTCTTCGTATTCTTCAGCTTCATCGCTTGCTTGCCTCCAGGGATCCTCATGATCATTTCAATCCTCCGCCTGCATTGAAGGAAATCACTCCTTCATGGAGAACCTTTTCAACTCTTGAGAGAGACGAGAACGGAGTTCCGCTCCAGACGACCAGGTCTGCCTTTTTTCCTGCTTCAATCGTTCCCACCATCGACTCGATACCGAGTAAACGAGCAGGATTCTGGGTCACCAGTTTGAGCGCTTGCCCCGCATTCACACCGTGACGGATGGCAAGCATCACCTGACGGGCGAGCCCCTCCTCACCTCTCAGGTCCTGAGCACTCAACGACACATCCACCTTGGAGTCGATCAGATCCCGAAGGGTACTGAGATGCGAATCACGACTCTCGTTGGTGCCTGCCAGGATGCCGCTGGGACGGTCGTAAATGGGGCCGAACACCACCTCGACATCTCGACTGGCGAGCAGATCAACACGCTTCCACGCCTCCACCGGATCTTCCAGTATGAAGTTCAGACCGAACTCTCCACAGAGCCGGAACGCCGTCTCGATGTCGGGTGCAGTGCGCGCCTGGATGCGCAGGGGGATCTCCCCGGCGAGCACCTGCGACAGCACTCGCGACGCTTCCGGGCTCGATGTGTCGGCACCGGTGGGGTTGATTCCATTGGCTCGCAAGAATGCGTCGTGAAACGCCTTCCGGAAGACCCACGCCACTCCCATCCGGCTGTCGGGCCTACGGGTATAGACACTCACGAGGGTGCGGAATGGACTTCGATTCCGAGATCCGTAGCGGTAGGCATCGCTGCCCAGCACGCCCTTGACCGCACCCGCTCCGATGTATCGGGACGCGAGTGGCCCCCCCGTCTTCAGCATCGATCCTCGACTGCCGATCACCGCCGAGGAATCGGGGCTGACATAGACGGTGGTCACTCCCTCACGCAACAGTCTATTGAAATCGTCCGATCCCTGATCGAGGGCATCGAGAACTTCGAACTGCGGGACCACCTCACTCGATTGTTCGTTGACGACTCCACTGGGCGCCGGCACTCCGGCAGCCCGATTTCCACTGACGAGGCTTTCGATCATCTCCTCGGTCGGATCATGCGGATGGGGATCGTGCTCGGGCCAGCCACAGTAGAGACACATCTCTTCCTCGACGTGCAAGGTCATTGCCGGACAGACGGTTCCACAGGGGCACACATCGCCACCGTGGTAGTGTTCCTCCAGCCCCATCGCCTTGAGAATCTGCAGTCGTGGAGCCTCACCCGGGAAATCGCTGGCGTCCGCCACATCGATGCGGGCGTTGGCATCGATCATTCCAGGAGTGATGTCGGAAACCCGCAGGACGTTCGCATCTTCTGCGACGGTGGCCCCCGCTTCCACGCTCACGATGGTTCCATCCTTGATGGTGATCAGTGCTTGCTCGACGACGGAGCCATCGCCGATGTGAGCCCGCTCCGCCAGGATGACCACATCACGGATCAACTCTTCTTCCGTTGCGGCGGCACTGCCCACCAGACAGAAGAGGGCCAACAACGGCAGGAGTAACTGCCAGCTGCGATTGTTCGGCAAGGATCTCCGCATCGGGACTGTACTGTTCATCGGTTTCCTCCCAGTTCGCTGATGGCTTCCGTGGATCGAATGGGAAGGCGCTCGCCTCCCACCCAGACCTGGAGAACCCGTGCTCCCGGATCGAGGGGATCGGTGCTGAAGAGCACCAGGTCTGCCCTCGCTCCCGGAGCGATGACACCGGTGTTACTCGCATCGACAGCCCGTGCGGGATTGCTGAAGAGCGCTCGGCGCGCTGCTTCCGGTTCGAGTCCCGCCGCCACGGCGATGGCTGCGCTGCGTCTGAGGTGATCGGAATCGTGGCGCGGCAACCCTCCACGAAATGCCAGTTCGACACCGACCTCGGCGGCTCGAACTGCGGTATCGACCGCTGCGGAATCAGCCCCTTCCTGGAAAGGGCCCACTACCATCAACGCATCGGTGCGAGCGGCGAGACGATCGATGGGAGATCGTGCATCTCCTTCGTGGATCAGTACCGGAAGCGTTCCCCAGTTACCTTTTGATTCATCGTTGGCTGCGACCGGCAACTGTCCCCAACCGGCATCGAGAGCCTGCCTCAGGTCGATCGCCTCGGGACAGTAGAGGAACCCGGGGTTACTGCGGATGGTGTGGCTCGTCGTGTTCCCATCGTAGCGCAGCGCAGTCTTCCACTGGGCGACCATCGCTATCCGTGAGGTGGGCTCACGGGAGGAATCGAGAACCGAAGCGGAAAGGGCGAAGAAGGGCAGATGAGTGCCGAGCGATACCGCTTCGGCGTTCGACTGACACAGGAAGGTCGCCGTCTTGCCGTTGACCAGCCCACTGGGGGCAGCGGCGATGGTGGTGTAGAGGATTCCCTCCCTGGCCGCCTGTCCCAGGTGAGGATCGGTCGAATCGAATCCGTGACTGGCAGACAAATCCCAGTCCCACAACTTGGTCCCCGCCTGCAACGAACCGCGACCTCCAAGGGAGCCGAACAGTTCGTGCAATCCGGGAGCGAGAACCGCTCCAGCGGGTGCTTGCACCTTGCGGAACTCGTCGCCATCGATCTGGTCGGAGGGGATTACCCCTTCGATGTTTCCATCGACACCGACCACCACTGCCATTCCAGGACAGATGCTACCGTCCTCTGAAATCACTCCGACATCGGTGATGACGAGAGACTTGATCGGTGCTGAAGAAGCAAGCCCGATCTGCGAGGGAGCCAGCGCCACCAGCGACGAGAAGAGCAACAGAACAACTTTCGAAAGATGCCGCATCAGAAACTCCCTTCCCGGGTACCGGCAGGTCGCTGCCACAGCACCTTGCCGTTGATGATCACTCGTTCCGGACGGGCTGTTGGGTCCACTGCCGGGTTGCCGCTCCACAGGACGATCTCGTTGCTGCCCCGGCGAAGCCAGCCTCCGGCGCGTCCCTGCCTCCCCTGGCGGATGCCCAGTTGCAACGGATTGGTGTCGGGGTCTGCCCCCGCTCGCTGCTGAAGCACTCTCCAGAGAGACGTGCTCATTCCACCACTGCCCAGCGACCAGGGGATCTCCGCCTCGTCGAGACGGCTCATCAGCGAGGGATCGTGGCGAGGAGTGGCTCCTCGCTGAAACTGGCCGCTCCCTCCATCGAGGAGCAACTCGACATCTTCCAGCCCCTGGAGTTCCTCCAGTAGCAGATGAGCCTCATCGGCGCCGTGGATGATCGCCTTCAGCTGGAATTCCTCGATGAGGTCGATGGCATTTTGCAGATCCTCGCTGCGGCGAGCGGTGATCAGTACCGGCAGGTCGTGATCGAGCGCCTTGAGAACGAGATCGCCGGCGGGATTTCTTCCTGGACGACCCGGCTTCTCGGGACCCTTTTCCTCTTCAGCGTCCCCGTCCTTCTCGGACTCGTCCGCCTTCTCGCCTTCCCCCTCTTCTCCCTCTTCTCCCTCTTTCTCCTTCTTCTCCGCCGCCTCTTTCAGCGCCTCGAGATACTCCTCAAGATCATCCGAGTAATCATCGGACTGATCACGAAGATCCCGTGCTGAGATGAACTCCTTGCGCAGACTTTCGTAGGTGCGGATCCGCTGGATGGGGCCTCCGACGCTGAGATCGATGTGCAGCGCAACATCGTCATCGCTCGGTTTTCCGAACCCACCATTGTCGCGCTCCTGCAGCGAGACGGAGGTGACGCGACCGACGATTCCGCCCGATCCCGTCGGTACCAGGTGGACCCGGGTGATCCCGGAGGCGAGTACCTTCAGGATCTGTTTCGAATCGAAGCGGTCAAATCCATCCCATGCCCTCTGAATCGCCGAACCCTTCGAGGTTGGCGTCAGCGTCAGTGTCGAAGAGAGATCGGTCAATCCGGCGGTGGCATAGAGTCCACTCACCTTCGGCTTGCGAGACATCATGTTGCCCTCTGCGTCACTTCCGATCGCCTGGATGCGGCCCTGGCGCAACACGATATTGACCCCCTCGGCGACGGTTCCGTCTGGCCGCGGAACGTGTACCCCTTCCAGCACCACATCCCTGGCGAAGAATCCCTGTGCCAGCAACGACGTGGAAGAACCACACAGCAGCAGTAGCAGCAGGCAAACCCTGGAGAGATGGGCTGCCGCGCGGACAGGCTCCCCCCTGCCGATGCGCAACGGGAGAGAACGGTTGGGCTTCATCTTCGTCATCATTTTCCCTCTGATTTTCGGCCTGTTGACTGATTTTTGCAGATCCACCGCATCTCCATACGGATCTCCTATCCGCAGAAGAACGAGTCCATCAGGGGCTCCCTGATCGGTCATGGTATCGAGAGACCGCCATCCGGCTCTCACCCGCAGGTCCTGCGGGTCTGCCAACGAAAATATAGGTCCCCATCTCCGAAAAATCCGGAAACTTCCCCAGGCACCTTTGATACTTCCCCAATGCAATCCGGTAGTTCTGCCGTCAGGGTATACGCTCCAATGGTTCCCTGAAAGTACTGTCTGGGCATCGATCCACTCGCATCCTGCACGTCGAGAAGGCAAGATCTGGTTTGATGCCAACAGGCGGGATCTCGATCCACCCGCCAGGAGAGGACCATACCGTGAACGATCACCTGTCAGCACCGATGCGGGGCACCGGCTCCAGTGAAGAATTCCGTACCAAGGTGGGTCTCGCAGAGATGCTCCGTGGTGGAGTCATCATGGATGTCACCAGCGCAGAAGAGGCCAAAGTCGCACAGTCCGCCGGAGCGGTGGCCGTGATGGCCCTCGAGAGGGTTCCCTCCGACATCCGCAGAGACGGCGGCGTCGCCCGCATGTCTCCCGTCGACAAGGTGCGAGAGATCCAGCAAACGGTCACCATCCCGGTGATGGCCAAGGCGCGCATCGGACACTTCGTCGAAGGTGAAATCTTGCAAGCGCTGGAGGTCGACTTCATCGACGAATCGGAAGTCCTGACCCCCGCCGATCACGCCCATCACATCGAGAAGAGTCGCTTCAAGGTGCCCTTCGTGTGCGGTGCCACCAACCTCGGAGAAGCACTTCGCCGCATCGGTGAGGGTGCTGCGATGCTGCGAACCAAGGGAGAAGCGGGTACCGGAGATGTGACCGAAGCGGTTCGCCACCTTCGATTGATCCATCAGCAGATCCGCAATCTCACACTGGTTCCGTCGGAAGAGTGGATGAGCATCGCGAAGGAGCTGGGCGCGCCCTACGACCTGGTGTGCCAGGTCGCACGAGATGGCCGGTTACCGGTTCCCAACTTCGCTGCAGGAGGAGTGGCAACACCCGCCGATGCAGCGCTGGTGATGCGCCTCGGCGCGGAAGCGGTATTCGTCGGATCCGGCATCTTCAAGTCGGAAGATCCGCTGAAAACTGCGCAAGCCATCGTTCATGCCACCGCCCACCATGACAACCCACAACAACTGGTCGAAGCTTCGAGTGGCCTGGGTGAAGCGATGCCTGGCATCGATGCGGCCAAGCTCCCGGATGAAGAGCGACTCCAGGTTCGAGGCTGGTAACTTGTCTGCAAACTCGGTGGCTGTTCTGGCACTGCAGGGGTCTGTCGAACCACACATGCGAGCACTGCTCGATGCGGGAGCGAATCCGGTCGAGTTGCGCCGACCGGAGCAACTCGATGGGATCTCTCACCTGGTCATCCCGGGCGGTGAGAGCACCACTCTGAGACATCTTCTCGATCTCCACGATCTCTCGGAGAGGATTCCTCAACAGGTGGCCACCGGTGAACTGGCCCTGCTGGGAACCTGTGCCGGGGCGATCCTGATGGGCGGTCACTCCGAGGACGCTCCGATGCGCTGGAACCTCATCGACATCGAGATGCAGCGCAACGGCTATGGCCGCCAGTTGAACTCCTTCATCGGCCCCGTCGAGTGGGTCTCCGGACCGCCCCCCGGAGATGCCGAAGGGGTGTTCATCCGTGCTCCCCGGATGCTGGAACCCTCCGACTCGGTGGAGGTGCTGGCTCGAAGAGGCTCGGAGGTGGTGGCGGTTCGCCAGGATCGTTGTGTGGCCTGCACCTTTCACCCCGAATTGACCTCAGATAGGCGACTACACCGCTGGTTTCTGGCACTATGAGGGACGGGAATCGCCGTAAGATCGCTATCTTCCCATCCTGAATCGGCGAAGATGGGTGCATGAAATGAGGCTCGGGTGAACACCCAACAAGCAAAGAGTGGCCGCAGAGTGGGGATCTTTGGCTGGGGACTCGTCTCGCCTGGATGTCCCGACATCGAGACCTTCAGTCATCGACTCTACGAGGGTGGATCGTGGCTGGAACCGTTCGAGGACTTCGGCCCCAGCAATTTCCTTGTCGGTCAGCCTCAATTCGAATTCGAGAAGTACCACGAGTGGGTCGACGAGAGATTTCCGCCCAGTCGCTTCTCACAACTGCAGTCGAAGATGGGAGGCCCGACACTCTACGCAGTCGGAGCCTTTATCCAGTCGCTGCAGCAGAATCCTGGCATCGAGACTGCCCTCCAGCAGATGGGTTCGGCAGCACACGTTTACGTGGGAACCGGGCTCGGAGATCTCCCGACCATCTCAGAGGTCTCCTTGCAGGCGGACCGAGCTCAGCGTGAATGGGACGCCTTCTGGTCTCATCCCGAACGATGCCCCTTGCGCGCAGCATTCGAGGCGGGAGATTCTTCCCCGGAGTTGCAACAATCTGCGCCACCAGCCCCTGACCAGTTGCCTGAGAGTGAACGAGAAGAGGGGCGACGCGTCTGGAACAGTTTCTGGGCATCCCACTCCGCACCACTGCTGGAGTACCTGTCGGCACTACGAGAGATCGAAAACCTGAGCGTCGAGGGAGAGGTCGAGTCGGGCAAATCGGCAGTACTCCGCGAGAAGATGAAACGCTCCGCCAGGTTGAGAAAAGACTGGGGCGCCCCCACCGAGCCATGGGCAGCGATCAGTTCCAATGTTCTGTGGAACATCCACAGTGCTCCCGCCACCCAGATCACCATGATGGGCAAGATCACCGGCCCTTCCTTCGCCCCGGTTGCCGCCTGCTCCACCTTCGGGGTCGCTCTCAAGCTGGGACTCGACTCCATCGAACGAGGAGAAGCGGAAGCGGTGGTGATCGGCGCCACCGATCCCGCACCCTGCCCACTCACCGTGGGGGCATTCAGTGCCGCCAAGGTACTCTCCAGTGACGGAACCGTGTCGAAGCCCCTCACCGGTCTGCGCGGAACCCACGTCAGTGGTGGATCTTGCATCTGGATCATCGGAGATCTTGAAAAGATGAAAGCTCGCGGATTCGAGCCGCTGGGGATGGAACCACTCTCGGTTGGCCTCACCTCCGATGCCGACCACATCATCACTCCCAGTGAAGAGGGACCACAGGCTGCCATCGAGATGGCACTTGCCGGTGCCGGAGCGAGCCCGCAGGAGATCGCCACCTGGGATCTACACTGCACCGCGACTCCCGGTGATTACCTGGAGGTGGAGAACACCCGCAGATTGTTACCGGAATCGGTATTGATGACCGCGAGGAAGGGAACTTTCGGACATGGAATGGGAACCTGCGGGGGCTGGGAACTGACCGCTCAGATGCTCGCTTCCGAAAGTAGCTCGGTGCCTCCCACCGACCTGACCGAGCCGGAGTTGAACCCGGAGATCGCCAGGGTTCACGACAACTTTGTCGGTGATACACCATCGCCTTTACCGGCAGGATACGCCGGAAAGCTCTCGATGGGCGTGGGAGGAATCAACGCCTGCGTCATCTCCCGACCTTGGAGTGAAGAAGACCGAGGTGCCAGGTAGGTGGTGAGTGTTCGTTCCCGTGGATGCGTGCCACCGGCGGCGATCAGTGCCAACCCTTGTGAGGAATCGAACGGCTGTCGAGGTACTCCCGCACCGACGCGACATGATCACCTTGTAGTTCGATGCAACCTCCCTTGACGGTTCCCCCGGTGGCGCAGCGCTTCTTCAACTCCTTCAGGCACTCCTTGAGACTGGCGCCGGTCAATGGAACCTCTGCAATGATGGTGATCGTCTTCCCTCTTCTTTTCTCGAGCCGCAGTCGTGCAGGACTGGTCGCCGAGTTAGCGGCGCACGGTCCCTCGTGAACCTGACCGCAACCGGTGCAGATTTTCGGCCGATGGGAATCATCCCCTGCAGAACTCCAGACCACCTTTCGGGCCATCCCTCTCCCTCTCATCTCGTCGATCCCGTTTCACTACCTCCCATTTGTCCCCCCTGGAGTCCCCCTTGTCGAGTTGCTTGCCCCAGGACCCGCCGGCTCTGCCAATTTCGACACTGGGGAACCTACCGGCACGTTACAGCGTCTTTCCGGGTTCCACCCGATGGGGTATCTTGAAGCTTCTGGACAATCCACCGGAGAGCGATTCCTGATCCTGGGAGTCCTGGTGGCCACTGGTTGCCCGTTCCGATAGCCCTGGTTCCCCAGCGGTTCGGGTCGTAAGGAGAATACTGATGTCGATACTGATCCTGTCTACCCTGCTCGCCTGGTCACCCGTGATGATCGGGGATGAACCGGAGGCTCCCGCTACTGAGCAGGGATTGCCCTGGGTAATGGATATCGCCAAGGCCAAGGAGATGGCTCGCCTCGAGGGTAAGGATATCCTCATCAACTTCACCGGCAGCGACTGGTGTGGCTGGTGCAAGCGCCTCGATGCCGAGGTGTTCGTCCACTCCATCTTCAATGAAACTGCCGGAAAGCAATACGTCTACCTGTACCTCGACTTTCCTCGTAGCGAGGAAGCCAAGGCCAAGGTGGTCGATGAAGCCCTCAACATGGAGGAGCGAGTCTCCATGGGCGTCGATGGTTTCCCCACCATCATCCTGGCCGATGCAGAGATGCGCCCCTACGCACGAACCGGGTACCAGGCGGGTGGTCCCGAGAAATACCTCGAGCACATCGCTGAATTACGTACCGGTGGTGAGAAGATCAAGGCTCTGCTCGCCGCCGAGGATGCGGATCAGGCCAAGATGCTAGAGGCTGCATTCGAGGTCCTCGTCTCGCAGGAGTTGCTGGGACATCCGGCCTTCTCCAAGTTTCTCGACATGGCGGAAAAATCTGACAACCCCGAACTTGCCAAGAAGGTCGCAGCTCACCGCAACAATGCGGCGCTGAAAGCGCTCCTCAACACCGAAGAGCCGGACTTCAAGGCACTGGTTGGATTCCTCAAGGAGCACCCCGACATGCAAGGTCCGGAGGTTCTCAACGCTCTGTGGTTCAGCCAGTCGTGGCTGGTGGAGCAGGGCGAGAAGGAAGACGCAAAGGCATTCCTGACCCGGATGCTGAAGGATCCTCTCGTCAGCGGCAATGAGCGTGGAAAGAAGATGATCGAGGATGCCCTCCATGGAATCGACCACGATGCCAGCGACGGACACGATCACGATGGTGACGGGGTTCCCGATCACTAGGTGAGCGACCGGTGACGACCATCTCGAAGGCACAATAGTTGTAAGGGGTAGCCCGGTGGAAATGCCGGGCTACCCCTTCTCTCTTGCTCCCAACCGTGATCACCGTGCTGTTGCTACCGGGGAGAAGGTGCCGGGGACGGAAGCGACACGGTCCAGTTCACCGGAGTGCTTCCTGTGGATATGATCAGGGCGACGGGGGGATCGATTGTCGAGCGATGTCAGCGGCAAGAAGGGGTGTGAAGAGACGCGGCGACCGGCCCACAAGGTTCCCGGTCGGTCGGGGCGCCGCCGTGCCCTCGCCCTGGCGTCAGTACACCTGCTCATCGGTTTACACCTGCTCCACTGGACGATCACCGGCACCACCCTGTCCCCCGTAGAACCGTCCGAGTCGATGTACACCCTCGAAAATGGTCAGGTGAATGCAGGCTTCATCTTCTTCATCGTGGCGATCCTGACCACTGCGTTACTCGGTCGCTGGTTCTGCGGCTGGGCCTGCCACATGGTTGCACTGCAGGATCTGTGTGGCTGGATGATGAAAAAGATCGGCATCAAACCTCGACCGTTTCGTTCCAGATTGCTCGGCTGGGTTCCCTTCCTGCTGGCGTTTTACATGTTCCTGTGGCCTACCTTGAAACGCTGGGCGGTCCCGGCACTGGGACTCGATAGGTGGCTGAATCCACCCTTGCCGTGGCCAGGTTTTTCAGACCACCTGATGGTCCAGGAATTCTGGGCCACCTTTCCCTCGTGGGTCATCGCCATTCCATTCCTGTTGATCTGCGGATTCGCCACCGTCTACCTCCTCGGCGCAAAAGCGTTCTGTAACTATGGCTGCCCCTACGGTGCGATCTTCACGGTGGCAGACAGGGTCGCCGTCAAGCGCATCGTCGCCAACATGGATGCGTGTGAATCGTGTGGACTATGCACTGCCAACTGCACCTCCAATGTTCAGATCTCGCGGGAGATCCGTCAGTATTCGATGGTGGTCGACAGCGGTTGCATGAAGTGTCTCGATTGCGTCGACATCTGCCCCAACGGGGTCCTCTCTTACGGCACGGGAGTACGCGATGTGCCTCGCAACACGGCTCCTTCTCGGTCCCGTAACGACCTATCCACCGGCGGGGAACTGCTACTGGCGGCGATCTTCGTCGGCTGCTGGTTTGCCTGGCGAGGTACCTTTCAGACTCCGATGCTGATGGCGACGGGAATCTCGATCTGCCTCACCTTTCTGCTGTGGAAGTGTTTCCAGTTGTTCCGCGAACGGGATGTTTCCCTGCACGGCAGACCTCTTCGAAGAGCAGGCGCATCGACCTTCGGCGCGAAGATATTGATGGCGGGCACCGCCATCTGTCTCCTCTTGACGGTGCTGGCCGGAACCGATCGCTACAACCGACTGTTGGCCGATCACTACTTCGTGGCAGCGGAGATCAATCTCGACGAGGTGCTGATCCCCGGTCGTGCTGCGGTACCGATGGAGAAGCAGGAGGCTGCCGCCGAGGCGGTCCGCTACCTGGAAAAAAACCTGAGTTTCCAACGTGGCGGATACTCCCTGCTGGAGCCTGTCGGCACCGTCCTCGAGGAACGTCTCGGATTCATGAGTGCAGTGTCAGGGGATCTCGATGCGGCACGGAGATGGTGGAGCCTGGCCCTGCTCGAATCGGAAAGTGACGATCTGTTGACCCGCTTCGGTCAACTGGTCGAGTTGCAACAGGGCCCCAGGGAACTGAGCCTCTGGCTCGATGCCCAGCGCAAGCAGCGAGGAAATCGCGCCTCGCTGATTGCCTTGCGCAGTGATCTCGCCCGCAGGATGGCCCTCGCCGCTCTACAACTCGATCCACCGCAGCCAGAGGCCGCTGCCCGTCACCTACAGCAGTTGATCGGCTGGATCGGTGAAGACCGGGAGTTGCTCCTCAACATCGCTGCTCTGCTGGAGCAAGCAGGGATCGACGATGAAGCACAGATCTTCCGCAATCGCCTGCGGGAACTGGAATCTCAGCAACGCTGATCAGCGATTCCTCGCGGAAGGAACGGTCTCGACTACGACGCTTCTTCTTCCCCTGTGAGACGAAGATAAGCCTCTTCGAGGCTAGCCCCTTCGCGCATCTGGTGAGGGGGGAGTTCCTGTTCAAGCATCGTCGACAGCAGTTGTAACAAGGCGCCGTCGATCCCCTCTTCCCCGCTCGCATCGATATCGATGGTGATACGCTTCTGATCCACTTCGATCTGACGAACCAGTGGCAGTTGCTTCAGCTGATCGATCTCTTCAGCAGCAGGAGTTCGGCCAAGAGTCAGTTCGAATCGACGGGCTCTCTTCGTCACGTCCGCAACGGAACCACTTTCAACCATGCTTCCATCGACGATGACCGCAATCTCACTGATGAGATCCTGCAACTCGAGCAGGTTATGGGAGGAGACGATGACGAGAGCCTTCTCCCCCAGTTCGCGGATCAATTCTCGCACCTGCTTGGCATTCGCCGGATCGAGTCCAGCGGTGGGTTCATCCAGCAGGATCAACTCGGGAGATCCGAGGATGCTCTGAGCAACTCCCAGTCGCTTGCCCATCCCGTGGGAGAGTACTGCTGCACCACGATGCAGTTCTTTCTCCAGGCCGACCCGCTCCATCGCCTCCTCGACCTCCTGTCTTGCTCGGATCCCGTGGACTCCATCGAGGGATCGCAGAAAGAGCAGTTGATCGAGGATCGTCACATCCCGTGCAAAGATTGCATCCTGTGGCATCACCGCCACTCGCCCGATGAGGCTTCGATGTCCCGGCACCGGCGCTCCGAGTACCTCCACCTTGCCCTGCTGGATCTTGAGGAATCCGGCGATCAACGAGAAGAGGGTGGTCTTGCCCGCTCCATTCGGCCCCACCAGACCGACCACACCACGATGCGGTATCGTCCAGTCGATGCGATCGACTGCAAGTTTGTCGCCGAATCGGTGGCTGAGCCCCTCGATTTTCAGGGACGGGGTGGTATCGGTCACAGGTCCATCCTCTTCAATCGCCAGACGGCCAGAAAGGTAAAGACTGCCCCGTGCGCCGTACACAAAAACACCGCCTCGGTGACGGTGCCCGAATCCGGGGACAGCAAATTGTGTGCATATCCCCACGGCAGAAGGTAGAGAAGGTTGCCCAGCGGCTCCCATGCTCGCCACGCACTGAAGGCGAGGACGGGAACGGCGATGGTCAAGCCTATTGCCCCCATCAAGGCGACCATCGGTGCCCGGAAGATGGTGCTACACAGAACCCCCAGAGCCACGTACGGAAAACTGAGGATCAGCAGGACCCCCAGGGTTTGAAGACCCCAGATCACCAGAGATTCCCATCCATCGAGGGGCAAGACGATGCCGAGGTACAACACGATGGCCACCTGCAGGAAGGTGAGTACGATCCACGTGAGGATCAATGCTCCCAGCAGCCTCCCCAGAAGCAGGGAGGTCCTGGTACTTCTCGGAAGCAAGTAACGAATCGAGCGATGCTGCACATCTCCTGAGATGGAAGCGAAGGAACCGAGTGGCAGCAGCAACGGCAATACCAGTGCCAGCAGGAGTACCGTCAGCGACAGCAGCACCGGCCGTTCCAGCACCAGATATTGTGCCCACATCGCCAGTTCGATCAGATCCCCCGATTCCAACCGATTATCAAACTGTCTCGGATCTCCCGGTTGCAGGGTCGCCATCGACAGGACAAATCCCACCGCCTTGGCGGCATTCGTCCTGTACTCATCGGCATCGACAAAGTCGAGTTCGATGGGCATGAAGACAAGGCTTGCGATGAAGAGCCCGACGATGGTCGCCAGCACCACGAAAGCCACTCCCGATCCCGATCGAAGGGAGTGTGTCATCGAGTTTCGTGCATGGAGCATGATGTGGGATCTACTCTTCATCGAGGCCCCAGATCGTTGCGGAAGATGACCTGAACCATGAACAGCAGAAACAGCGGATAAAAGAGCTGGCGGATCAGGGTCAAACCCACCGCCTGGAGATTTTCACGGGGCAGGATCTCGATCCCGATCAGGGAAACGGCAATCATTCCGAAAGCCGCGGCAGTCGAGCACCACTTCCCCGCCCAACGATGTTTACGCATCAGCCCCCACACCGAGATCGCCAGCAATACCGCCACCACCAGGCCAAAAGAACCGAGCCACATCAGGTGGCCTGGTTCCAGTCCCGCTTCTGACCAGGACTTCATGTGACCGCGAAGCCGTTCCGATCGAATGGATTCTGGATCTTCCAGAAATGCCAGAAGTCGCCTGCTGGTGATCAGTTGCTCCAGGGCAGGAACGCCGAGGGTGAGCGTGAAAAAGCCGTTGAGTACAGCCAGGGCTGTCAGACCACCGGGTCTGTCACTAACGGACATCAGATTCCTCGACGAGTAGCATCTGCAGCTGGGAAACGTGCTCGGACTCCACCGCAACCTGCTGGCGGGCGAACTCTTCAAGCACCACATCGCCGCTTCCATCGATACGCTCGAGAAGTTCCCGATATCCTTCGAGAGCGGCCTTTTCAAAGATCAATGCCTCTGCGATGGCTTCCTGTCCCGTGACTCGACGTCCCTCTACTTCGACACGAATCCGTGGGCTCGGGTTCCCCCCCAGTTGCAAGATCTTCTCCCCAACTTGCTGGGCGTGCTCCAGTGTCTCTTGATGGTTTTCCTGCAAGATCTTCTGCACGATCAGTCGATCGATTCCATGCACCATCATGCTCAGGTGCAGGTATCGAATCGAGGCTTCGATCTCCTCCGAGAGTAATTCATTCAATCTCTTCAGGGCTTCTTCGCGGTGCATCATGCTGCTCATTACTGACCTTTTCCGTCCCCCGTCTCTCGACGCTCCATCTGATCGGCAATTTTCTGGATCATGTCATCGGGAAAAGCACCACTCGCCACTTCATCTGACAGTGGTGAGAAGTCGGCGAACGACTCCCCTTCTTCGAGGTGCTTGAGAAGTTTGGCTGCAGAGATGGCGGTGACATCGCTGACCAGATGCTCGACCTTGCAGGCATCCGTTTCTGCAACCTCGTCTGGAATTCCCAGCACCTCTCGAAACAATGCCTGGATGAGGATTCTCTTGATTCGAATTCCCCTGGCGATGCGCAATCCCTCCTCCGAGAGGGAGAGGTGCTTGTGATCGTCCTCCACCACCAGACCGCGCTGCCGTAATCCCTTGAGGGTCACGGAGACACTGCCACGGGTGATTCCGAGGTGGCGAGCCACGTCGGAGACGCGCGCATATCCGAATTCGTCGTGCAACTGCTGGATCGTCGTCAGGTGGTGTGCTGCCGAATGGCTCACCGGATTCTGATCAAATTCGCGCCAGTCGCTCAAATTCTCCTCCTGAGGGCTTCAAAGCAGTGGGTAGTTTGAGTACCCAAACAACTTGACGGGGACCCGAACAGATCGCTACACTATGATCGCGCAGCGTGGAATTTCCGTCCCGGTCTGACGATCCTCGGAGGGTAGCCGCCAGCGACTGCAGAAACAATCGACTCCATTGCTCCCCGCGCCCGGTGGCCGGGAATCGGGTCTGGAAGAGGAATCAGGGATGTACAGGGATCTTCAACAAGCGGGTGATTACACGCCAGATCCCGCCGCGGCTCGCTCCTGCCCTCCTCGACGATTGCAGGATCTACAACGTGGTCAGCGCATCCGCCTGGTCGCCGACTCCGTCCCCACCAGTCATCGTCCTCTGCTCGAAGCGATGGGGCTCTGCTCCGACTGCGAACTTCAGGTCTGCCAGTCGAAGGGAACCTGCATCCTCGACATGGGAGGAAGTCGGCTGGGTCTCAGTGAATCGGTGGCCTCGTCGATTCTCGCCGTCGAGATTCACGACTAGAGCACCCTTTCCCGACGGATTGGTCCCGTGACAAGATTCTACAAGCAAGCAGGATTCACCCTGGCCAGGGCCAATCCCTCGACGCGAGTCCTCATCAGCTTGTTCCTGATCTCGGTTCTCGCCGGATGCGCCGTCGCAGTCTTGCAGTATTCCCAGCGAGCCGGTGGATTTTCCGATCACAATGCTCGGGAGTGGATCGTCGGAAATGAAACCGATCTCGAGGCCGAGGAACTGATCCCCGCCAAGAGTTCCCGTGAACTTCTGTCACTGGTGCACGACCACATCTTCTCGCTGGCGATTCTACTGTTCGTCGTTCTACATCTGGTCGAACTGACTCCGTGGAACGACGGCCCAAAGATCGTGCTCTCGCTGCTGGGGTACGGATCGCTGATGTTCATGCTCGCTTCCCCGTGGTGGATCCGCGACGGGGGAACCATCGCACCTCTCCTGATGCGAGTGGCGGGAAGTGGCATGATCCTGGTCCTTACCTGCGGGTCGCTCGCCTGTCTCGACGAGTTGTGGTGGGCTCCGAGACGTCGAAGAAGGGATGGCAAGCCCGAGCCGGAAGCGCCGTCTCCGCTCTTTCCTGGAGCGGGAAAACGATCCTCCGGTTGCCCCCTCGGTCACGACACCGAGCAGGCCGAGGAGAATGGCGACAGTTAGCGTGACCAGCGAGTTACTTGCTGGAGTTACTCGCCTGCCTGCTGTGTTTTGGCCCGTTCCGCCAGAAGCGTTTCGATGGCTCGGTCCAGCTCTTCCCCACGCACATCCTTGTAGCGAATCACGCCAGCAGCGTCGATGATGAAGATCGTCGGCCAGCCGCTGATGTTCCAGCGGGTTGCGATGGGACCACTGGTTCCCTCGTCATAGAAGTTTTCCCAGCCAAGGTCATTCTTCTTCACTACTTCTCGTGCTTCCTCGATGGTGGCATCGGAGTTGACTCCGACGATTGCAAACTGATCAGCAGGGTGTTTTTGCACGAGCGACCGCTCGTGTGGGTACATCGCCACGCAAGGGCCTCACCAATTTCCCCAGAAATCCAGCATCACCACCCTGCCCCGAAAGGAAGAGAGTTGTAGCAAGTTGCCATCGAGGGACTTGCCGATGATCTCGGGAGCGACATGACCGATCTGAAGGTGCTCCAGTTCGAAGATGTCTCCCTTGACCACCTCTCCATAGGTTTTCTTGCGCATCAGGATCACATCGGAAAACTCCTTGAGTACCCTCTCGAGAAGTTGCTTCGACTCCGTGCGACTGGACTCATCCTTGCCGAGCAGTTTCGCCAGTGAATAAAAGGATGCGGCTCTCACCTCCCGGTGAGGGGAGCGATCTGCCACCGCCCTGAGTAATCTCAACATGGTGTCGGAGGGAGGATTGTAATGAGCGAATTGAACCAGGTCCTTGAGTCCCTCCGCCTCGATGAAGTCGACCAGAATCGTCTCCACCGCCTTCTCCAGGATCCATTGACTCTTGTCGTCCCTGGCAGCCATCACGATCAGTTCCTTGTAGGCTTCGAGGCACGCATCGGTTCGAGGATACTTGGTGGTGAACTCGAGCATCTCCGGCAAGAAACTCACCGATGGACTGGCAGCCGGATCCAGTTCCACCTTCTCTCTTTCTTCGGCGGTCTTGGCATCCCTCAGCGGCTGCAGATACTTCTGCCACGCCTCCTCCATCCGCTCCCGTAATTTGGTCAGCGCTTCCGTTGCCTCCAGCTGCTGTGCCTCGGTCAGATCAGCCTGTGGAGAATCATCGATCACGCCCCCGTGCAGGGGATGGGTGAGAATCACCAGAATCAGTGTGGATACCATCAGCATCGCCAGCTCCTTCGCGCAGTGGTTGAACGACCAGGACCGCATCAGATCATCGAATTGAGGGGAATTCCAGGTTGCATTGGCTCTAGCAGCCGGAGCAGCGACCACCGGGCTCATCTTCGTGAGTCCCCTTGCGCAGTCGAATCAGCAATCCTCCCACAGCGACCACTGCTAGTAGCGTCACTCCCCAGAACTGCAAATCCTCGACGGGAAAATCCACCATCAGGAAACCCCCATGGCGATCAGCCCCAGGCGGGTCAGCGTACCCAGGATCCACGCCACTGCAGTCATCCATGCCAGCTGCAGGAGCGCCCAGTGAATCCCCCCTGCCTCCTTACGAGTGACTGCGAGGGTCGGCAAGCATTGCATCGCGAGGACGTAAAAGACCAGCAATCCCGCTGCCGAAGATGGAGGCAAAAGCGCGGAACCGTCGTCACGCTTCGACGCGACAACACGTTCTCGAGTCGATCGGTGATGGGAGTCATCACCGACCCCGATCATCACGTTCAGGGATGAAACGAACACTTCCCTTGCTGCAAAGCTCGCCATCACCGCCACCGACAGTTGCCAGTCTGCGCCCACCGGCGCCAGCGCAGGTTCGACCCACCGACCGAGTTGCCCTGCATAGGATCCTCTGGCCGCTTCCCGCAGGGAAAGAAGTTCTGCCTCCTGCGCCAGTTGCTCCGCACGGACAGGGTCCTCCATCCGAGATGCTTGCTGTTGCAGGCTGGTCAACTGGACCGATGGCTCCACTCCCGGGTAACTACTCAACCACCACAACAAGATGCAGATGCAGAGGATTGCGCTGCCCGCATTGGTGAGAAAGGTCCATCCTCGATGCAATGCGACACGCCCCGCCTCACGGATCGAGGGACGCTGATAGGGCGGAAGTTCCAGCACCATCGGAGAACTTCGCCCGGGGAGAAGCGTGCGGCGCACCAGAGTTGCAGACAGTACCGCCACTGCCGCTCCCAGGAGGTAACAGCCGACGAAGGCAAACCCCGCTGCGATGGGACGACCGGGAAAGAGAACTCCCACCAGCAAGATGTAGACGGGCAGGCGAGCGGAGCAAGAGAGAAACGGAGCCACGAAAATCGTCGCTAGCCGATCGCGTCGATCGGGAATCAAACGGGTGCAGAGTATCCCCGGAATCGCACAGGCGTGGCTGGAAAGGAGCGGGACGAACGACTGCCCCGGCAGTCCAAAGGGCCGCAGCCATCGGTCTGCCACGAACGCAGCCCGAGCCAGGTAACCGGTCTCTTCCAGCAGCGAGACCAGGAAGAAGAGCATCAGAATCTGCGGCAAGAAGATCAGGGTTCCGCCGATGCCGCCGATGATTCCATCAACCAGTAAGCCCCTCACTGGTCCCTCGTCAAGACTTGCTGCGGTCCAGCTGGCGAGTTGACCGAACAGCATGTCGATCCACTCCATCGGCATCTGTGCCAACCAGAAGACGGCGCCGAAGAGGACTCCCATCGCCCCCAGGAAGATGACGAGACCCATCAGGGGATGGATGGCGATACCGTCGATTCGGTCCTCTCGATCGCTGCGTTTCTTCGCTTCCTCCGGATGCAATGGTCGACTGACCCTGGCGAGCAGATCGGTCCCCCACTGCTGGATTGCAGAGGCATCATCATCGCCGCTCCCCTTCTCGACGGGATCGGGAACGGTGGCCTTCTCGATGAGGGTGGCGATGTCGAGAGATCGGACTGCTCCGCGCTCCTCGACCTCGACGGTGGGAATTCCAAGCACCTTCTCGAGTGCATCGACCTGTACCTGATACCCGCGAAGTTTCGCCTCATTTCCCTTGGTCAAGACCGCTGCCATAGGTACGCCCAGCGACATCAGTTCCGAGATCAGCTGAACGCTTCGACGCAGACCGATGGCATCGATGACGACGATGATGAAATCGACCTCATCTTCTCCACGCAGTTCCATCTTGCACAGCAGGGAATCGGGTAGGTCCAGGTCGAGACTGTAGGTTCCAGGCAGATCGGTGAATTGCATCACCTCTCCTGCCACCGTCGTCTCTCCCACCAGGGATTCTGCAGTGATTCCCGGATAGTTGGAGATCCTCGAGTTTCCTCCGATGATCTCGTTGAAGATGGTGCTCTTGCCGACATTTGGATTGCCGACGATCACCACCCTGCGACGCTTGTCTGGAATTTCGGCAGTCATTCACCGATCCAATTCCCATGTCGCCTGGCATCATCTTCGCCCTCGACCAGGATCAGGGCGCCCTGCACCGGAACCCTTTTCAGGAGTTTCTCTGCCTCCTCGGGGCCGAGGATGGCCAGAGCGGTACTGTACGCATCTGCACCCGTCGCATCGGCGCAAAGCACCGACGTCGAGAGAGCCACCGCTGCCGTCTGATCTCCTCGCGGATCGATGAGATGATCTCCTCGCTCGTAGGTGGCGCTGGTGGCGAGACTCGCATCGACCAGAGAGATGGAGGTCAGCATCTTGCGATCATCCCGAGGATCGACCAGTGCCACCTGCCATGCGGATTCTCCAGGTGGTGGATCCAGTGCCAGGATCTGACCTCCATAATCGAGCAGTGCACTGCTATTGCCGAGGCGACGGAGCAAGGCACCGGCCCTGTCGAGGGCGTATCCCTTGCCGATTCCGCCGAGATCGATGATCAGATCATCTCTCAGCAGGGTGATCGTCTTGTCGACAGGGTCGACGACGATGCAACGGTAACCTCCACTGACCAGCGTCGGATCGAAGGCACCCTCACTGTGACGTGCCGCCTCCAGTGCGGCCATCACGCATTCAATCGTATCCTCAGAGACCTCGACCGGCTCCCCCACCTGAGCTCGCTCGACGCGACGGATGTCGCTCTCTTCGCGCCAGCGACTGAGAAGAGACTCGATCCGCTCGACCTCGGTGAATGCTGCCTCCACCGCAACCTGCGCAGATGGCCCGTACACCTCGATCCGCAACACCGTTCCCATACTGGGCCGGGCCTGGATCACGGAAGCAGGAGGCAGCGGCCCTGGGGTGGTCGCGCTGCTCACATCTTGAGCGTCATCATCTTTCCCTGGCAACGGTAGCCAGGGGAGTCGTGTAGTCGACTTCTTGCCTTCTTCCAGCGTTGCCAGTGCCCTGCGAACCGCGCGCACCGAGGCACGAGCCGAAAGGGTCGCACCAGCGAGATTCCTGATCTCGCGGTGCAGCCGGATCTCCTGATCCACTGCCTTGCCACGGAACTGTCTGGTGAATCGAGCCGATTCGATCTGCTGGCCGATGTGTTCACGGTAGACGAGAACCTGAAGATCGCGCACCTTTCCATCGATACCGATCGACACGAGGAAGGTGATCGGTCGGTACTTGCCGATCTCGTCGAGGACCACCGCATGCCCGAGTAGTTGAGAGGATTCATCGCGAATTCTCAGCAGTCGCACCGGATCGGTAGGAACCAGCGACCGACAGCGCTTGGCGATCTTGCGACGAAGTTCCCCCTTCATCTCGAGTTCGACCATCTCCACCTCGAGGGGCTGCCCCGGCCATACCGAAGCGAGTGCTCGAGACAGGGGTACGGTCCTGGGAGCAGCGGTCTCCTTCTCGGCAGGAGTTCCGATCAGAAGCAGTGTCAGGATCAGCGTAGTACTCATTCCAAGACTCCTAGAAGTAGGTCGCTGCGGAGAGAATCAGAGTTCCATCGGGATCGGGCTGATCCTCCATCTGCTCCTGCTCGTAATCGAACTTGAGAATCGTCTCGTCGGAGGGCCGGAGATGAAAACCGAGGGTGGTCCTCGTCTTCTCACCTGCGCCAAGATCCTGCGACTCCCACCGGATGGTGCAACCACACGATGCCTCGGGGCCAAACCGATCCTCCAGGCTTGTCGGAAAAAATCGCCGGGTCAGTTGAAAGGAGGACGCCGAGAGTTCCTCCGGCACCGCTGCGGCGAGTGCCGCCGCATCCACATCGATGGTGGCCTGTGCCACCTCGACCTCGAGTTCGAAGTTGGCCAGTGATTCGGAGAGAGAAGCGAGATCGGAGGTCAGATCGATGACGGAGATTCCGAGATCGAGTTCACCCTCCTCATCCCAGCTTCCCACCCATGTGGAGAACCCCAGTTCGGTACCCAGCGAAGGAGTCCATCCCCAGCGTCCACAGAAGCTGGCTGATCGATCCCCGTTGACCTTGAGACTGGGCCGTGCGGATCTCAATCCTGCACTGGAATCGATGTTGTATCCGTTGATCGCGTCTCCACCGTTGAATCCGTTGAGGAGGTACGCCTCGATGGAGTGGTCGCCGTCACTCGATTGCCACAGGCTACCCACACCGGCACTGGTCAACGTGGACGGGATGACGCTTCGAGCCACCAGCGGTCGCTGGGTCAGTTCCCGCAGCGGTGAATCGTGATGGAGATTGGTCGATCCCAGCGGCACCAGGATGGCACCGGAGCGTAGTTGCCAGCCCCCCATGTCGATGTCGAGATGGGCGAACTCGACCTTCACTTCTCCATCGCCAGCAGCACTTTGTGGCCCACCGTACTCGAACTCGATCTCGCAGGAGAAATGGACTGCTCGACTCACCGTCGCATCGATCATCGGAACCAGTCGGTGGTTCTTGAAATCAAAGCGCTGGGAACTGGCGAACAGTTCCAGATCGACATAGCCACCCAGTCGAATGTCGCGAAAGGTTTCGTTCTCCACATCGTCGGTGACCTGACCACTGACCGCTGTACCACTGGCGTTCTGCAGGATCAGAAGCAGCAGGATGGTTCCGATGAAACGGACCCTGTGACGGATGTGGTGCAACATGATCAACCCTGCCTTCCCCTGCTCAACTCTGACAAACCCCTCGAAAATCGCCTCACCCCGGAGATGTGTTTGGCTACCCAAACAAATCGAAGCGAGGCCAACAAGGGACCACAGGGAGGGGTGTTTGGCAACCCAAACAACCGATCCGGGCACCAATTTCCTTCAGGAATTCCCCCCTGGAAGCGTCGATTCCATAGGATCAGGGCATGAATCCTCTGTGGAAGAAAATCCTGTCGGGGCAGTTGGACCCGCTGCTGGAAGCAGCGCGTCCCGTACTGCCTGGAGAACTGGGCCCACTGGAGCAGTTGCGCCGCCTTGGAAACCGCGAGGAGGTATCCGCGGTCCTGTCGCTCTGGGAGTGTCGACGCAAGGCTGAAGGTCGGCTGGTCGAACCTCATCGATGGTGGCTGACAGCGGAAGCACTGCAACAGGCCACCCGCAGTAGCGTGGCGGAACACAAGGCGCAGCGGATGCGAAAGGTATTCGGCGAGGGTCCCATCATCGACCTTTGCTGTGGCATCGGCAGCGACGCAGTGGAACTTTCCCGGGGTGGTCAGGTGATCCTGGTCGATCGGGATCGCTGTCGACTGGAACTGGCACTGGCCAATGTCGAATGGCAACAGCGTCGCGGCTGGGCGCTGGAGGCGGATGCGATGGCACTCCCCCTACGATCACTGCCGATGCACATCGATCCCGATCGTCGTCTCGATGGATCCCGCCGTCATCGTTACTCGCAGATGCTCCCGGGTCCTCCGCTGCTCGAGGCTCTGATGGAGCGTCACCCCCATACCGCATTGAAATGCGGTCCCGGTATCGACCTCGATGAGATCCCCTCGGGAGAGGTGGAATTCATCCAGGATCGAGGGGATCTGGTGGAGGCCACCCTGTGGCGCGGTGACCTTGACGGAGGGAGTCGACGCCGGGCAACCTTGTTGCCCTCCGGCGAGAGCATCTCCGGTGACAAGGAACCACTCGATGTCTACAGCGACGAGCGCCCCGGCTGGCTTCATGAACCGATTCCGGTGCTGGAGCGAGCGGGTCTGATCGCTTCCCTGCAAACCCCGCTGCAACTGGCAGAGTTGTATCCAGGCCTCGGCTGGCAAGCGGGGGACCGACCGCTCGATTCCCCTTGGTTCCGCAGTTTCGAGGTGATCGAACGGATGCCTTGGCGTGTAGACAAAGTCAGTCGCTGGCTTCGTGCTCGTGGCGAGGGGATCGCCGTCGTCAAGACGCGAGGGATCCAGGAGGATCCCACCAAGTTGCTGCGCAAGTTTCGTGGAGATGGTGGTGGCTGGACCCTGGCACTGCTGAGACACGGCAAGAAGCAGGTGGCATGGATCCTCGCTGCGGCGACAACTCCCCGCTAGCAGGGGATGCTGAAGGTCTCCGGGATCGGCTCCCCATCGAGCATCGCATCCGCCAGAAGAGATGCACTGGATGGCCCAACCAGAAATCCGGTGCGATAGTGACCGGTCGCTACCCACAACCTATCGAGGCCAGGCCACTGCCCCAGCAACGGTCCACCGTGACGCATCGTCTTCGGTCGAAATCCTGCCCAGTGGTGGATCACCTTCTCCTCCACCGTGGCTCCAAATAGCTTACGTGCAACGGTCAGTAGTTCTTCTCGCCCCGCGGCCGTGACATCTGCATCACCACGGGTAGCAAACTCACCGTGCGGAGTTGTCTCGGTGACACTGTTCCCGAGCCAGGAACTTCCATCAGGAGCCGCGATCCAGGAGTACTTGAAACGATTTCCAGACGGATCCTTCCGACCTTCCGGCGCCCCATCGAGATGGACCATGTGACGAGGAGCTGGAATGTCGAGGGAAATCGCTTCTCCGCACACCGGATCGAGTGGAAGGGACACTCCTTCCATCGCAACCGTGGCGGCAACACTCTCCCAGCCCGCCGCAACGATCACCTGCTGATCAGCGCTGATGGTCGGCAATGCTCGCCCCGAGGATGATCGCAAGGTGATCTGCTGCTCCGCCGCCGGCTCGACGCGAATCTCTCCCAGTTGATCTTCGATGACCACTCCGGCGGCGAGGCACGATGACTTCAGTGCCTTCAACGTCGACTCCGCATCGAGATGAGCCTCCCTTTCCACCAGCAACCCAGCTGCAGGGGTCCAGCCCAGGTCGGGGAGTAACTCTCCGATCTGTCTGCTGTCGAGGATCTCGACTTGCCCCCCCGAGTCGAGAAGTCGCTCGCGGGCACGGGCGGGATTTCGAATCGTTCCCGCTCTCAGATCGATTCCCCCACAGCGGCGGTAGCCGGGATCGATCCCCGTCTCCTCCCGCAGTTGACGGGCCAGATCGGGCCATGCTTCCCAGCCACCCTGTCGTAGTTGAAAGAAGGGAGTTCTTTGGTGCTCGGGAGGTTTGAGAATGCCGGTGGAGGCTCTCGAGCATCCTTGCCCAACACCTCTCGCCTCGAGCAGATGAACTGCCACGCCGCGAAGCCTGAACTCCCTCGCCAGCAGCAATCCGACGATACCACCACCGAGTATCACCACCGAGCGCATGGTTGAGCGCATGGTTCTCCAACCTGTCGTTTGTATCCACCTCTGCACACCGCCATACTGTCATCCCCTGCAACCCGCTGTACAATCGATGAGGTCGAGGAAAGGTGGTTCTCATGAAGTACTATTCACCCCACTGCGCTCTCCTGATGCTGGTATTCCTTTGCTCCGGTGCCGACCTCAACGGTCAGGCCATCAACGACGAATGCTCGGGAGCCACCGAGGTGGTCCTGGGCATCAACAGCATCGACACTCTCGAGGCCACCAACAGCCCCGAGGAGATACCGACCGCAACCTGTCCCGGCACTGCACTGGGTGGAGTTTATTCCGATGTGTGGTTCCAGTTCACCCCGGTGGAGGACGGACTGCTGACGGTAACCACCTGTGACACCATCAATTTCGATACCGATGTGATCATCTACTCCGGCGTCTGTGGAGCCCTCGAGGCTGTCGCCTGCCACGGCGACTCCGCCAGCTGCCTCGTGCAAGGAACCACCAACTCATGGAACACGATCCTGGCCGATGTTGAGGTTCTCTCCGGTGAGACCTACATCCTTCGCATCGGCGGCTGGGCTGACTTCGACATCGGAGGCGGCACCTTTGAACTGTCGATGGTATCCGCCCCCCCACCACCACCTCCTCCGCCGCCGGGGATGGAGCACGACGAGTGTGATGGTGCAGCTCTGGCCGTGATCGGTGATAACATCATCAACACCAGCGCTGCCACCGACAGCGGTGATTCTTACACCGGAATCAACTGCAATGCGCTGGGAGAGATGAACCAGGACCTGTGGTTCCAGTGGACTTCCCCCGGTGAGGGTTCGGTGACGGTGAGTACCTGTGGAAGTGTCAACTTCGACACCGATCTGGTGGTCTATTCGGGATCCTGTAGTTCCAAGGTACAGATCGCCTGTAGCGGAGATCTCTCCGGCTGCCTGCTTCAGGGATCGGGACCTGCCTACGCATCCCGTGTGGAGGGTCTCTCCGTGAGTGATGGAGAGCCACTTCTCTTTCGCATCGGTGGCTGGGGCGGATCGGATGCTGGCGAGGGGACCTTTTCCCTCCAGTTCGTTCCGTCGCTTCTCTCTACCCTGACCCTTTCATCGATTCCCGGCAGTGCCACCGTCGATGCGGAAGTGACCCTGCTCGGCGATTGTGATGCCGTGGAATTCGAGATCTTCGGTGGTCCCCTGGTCCAGGTCAGTGGACCCTTTTCCCAGGGCGACCTCGTCTCCGCCACCCTCGACTCTCCAGCGATCCAGACGATGGTCGAAGTGTGTGCAACTCCGCTGATCGGAGGAGCCCCTGGAGAAGGTCTCTGTTCCGAGATCGCGATCACCGGTCCCATCTCCCTGGAGGGGTGCAGTTCGACTGCTGTCGCCATCCCGGATGGAGGAGAACCTGTGGAGAGCACCATAGAGATCTCCGGCGATCCCGACACCATCCTGTGGGACCTGCAGATCGATGCCACCATTGCACACGACAATTGTGACCAGCTGATCGTCGAGATCTACTCCGGTACAGGAACCCTGGTGACCTTGCACGACACTCCCCAGGGAAGCAGCGGCGCCATCGATGTCACCTGGTGGCAGAGTGGATCGCAGAACCAACCTCCCTACGATGCGGGCGGATGGATGCAGCCGGTCGGGGATCTCTCCGCATTCACCGGTTCCAACCCCATCGGTCAGTGGACACTCAGCGTCTCCGATGAGGTGACCGGCGAGGTGGGAGTGCTGGAGGAGTGGTGCTTACGGATCTACGACACCGCACCCGTCCCCAACACGGGACAGGATCTGATCATCGGAGACTCCAACAACCTGGTGATGGTTGGTCGTGAGGGATCACAGGCGAGTTTCGGCTCGGAATCGGTGATGTGTAACGGAGGCACCGAACCTCTCGACTGGTTCGCAAATCCAGACCCACGCCATCCGATGATGGCGTTCAACATGTTTCGACTCGATTCCGATCGCCTCATCCAGATCGGTGGTTCCTGGGTCAAGCACGGCTGGTCATCCGCACAGGCCAATGCCTGCGGTTTCGGCTGCAACCCAAGCCCCACCAGCACCTACACCGGGGTCGGCTGTTCCGACACCTACGGTGCTTCCGGCAATGCCAACCAGAACACCATGGGTCCACGCAGTGAGATCAATCCGTGGACCGGAGGATTTGTCTACGACGGTTCCTACCTGCAATCCGATACCGGTCCCTGGGATCAGGTGGAAGAGAGACTATGGGTAGAAGATGACGACCTCGACCCCACCCTGCATCCCGACTCGACGTGGATCTCCGAGGTTTCGGTGGTCCACCCGGGAGACATCGATCACGTCTCGAACCATGCCTGGGAACCGATCGGAGTCAGCGGAAGCCCGGGCGGTAACTGGTCGATGGATATGTCAGCACCGAGCCAACTGGGAACTGTTCAGGCTGCCTGGCCTGGAGCTTCCATCGAGGTGGCACAACCATTCCCACCCATCGATGGTCGTTGCTACCTGGCACACAAGGTCACCGACAATGGCGATGGAACCTGGCACTACGAGTACTCCATCTACAACCACGACATGTCGAGAAATGTCGGCTCACTACGAATCCCCGTCGCCTCCGATGTGGAGATCTCCAACATCGATTTCCATGCTCCGGTCATCCTCAGCGTCGAGTTCTCAGGTACCGAGTGGTCCGCCACCCGTGATGCCGAGGGGATCACCTGGGCCACCACCGACCACGCAAGTGGCAACGCCGCCAATCCGATCCGCTGGGGATTCCTCTACAACTTTGGCTTCGATGCGGATGCCCCGCCAGAAATCTCCATCGGCAACGTCGGGGTCCATGCCCCCTCGGCGATCCCCTTCATCGATGTTGAGATAGCGACTCCACCGACAACACCACCGGCCCCGACATTTCGCAGGGGACTATGTAACGATGATGCTTCCTTCGACATCGGAGATGTGATCTTCCTGCTCGGCTACCTCTTCTCCGGCGACAGCGCACCGGGGTGCTTCGACGCCTGCGACACCAATGATGACGGCGATCTGAACATCGGAGATGGGATCTCGATGCTCGGCAGTCTCTTCAATGGGTCCACTCCACCAGCACCACCGGGTCCCGGCTTGTGCGGTGAAGATCCTACCGAGGATCCACTCGATTGCAGTACTCCGACGACAGGCTGCCCCTGATCGATCCCTGGTGTATCATTTGCCGCAGCCCGTCAGCAATCCGACCCCCGGAGGGACAGAGTAGATGAGCAACGAGGAACTTCCCCTCGAAGATAGTTTTGAAGAGAAGACTGCGCGGGAGTGGGCGATGTACCTTCACTTCTCGATGTTTGCCGGCTATCTGGTTCCCATCGCAGGATTCGTCGCTCCCATCATCATCTGGCAGGTCAAGAAGGACGAATTGCCATCCATCGATGAACACGGGCGCGCCGTCACCAACTGGCTCATCTCCAATCTCATCTACAGCCTGATCGGGTTCTTCCTCGTCTTCGTGGTGATAGGAATCCCCATCCTGATCGTCCTCGGAATCCTCAACATCGCCTTCCCCCTCATCGGCGGATTAAAGGCGAACCAGGGTGAATTGTGGCAATATCCACTGACGATCAAGTTCGTCTGAGGTAATTCTTAACCCGACGGAATTCTAGCGAGCTGAAACTTCATCGAGTCAGAGGGGAACTGGATCTTGGCGATAGTCAAACGCCTCAAACACGACGGACACATCCGCAATCAAGTCGGCCAGATGTTTCGCAAGTACATCGATTCAGGAAAGATCCTGGACATCCCTTGTGGCGACGGAGTCAATGCCCGAAATCTGGTCGATTCAGGCTTCGAGGTGGAGTGTGCAGACCTTTTTCCCGACCGGGCCAGGGACAACGGATTCAATTGCACCAGTTGTGACATGACCGCACCACTTCCCTACGATGACAACTCCTTCGAGGGAGTTCTGCACTCGGAGGGGATCGAGCATGTCGATAACCAGATCGCAGTTCTGGCAGAATTACAGCGGGTACTGAAGCCGGGCGGAGTCCTCATCGTGACGACCCCGAACGTCCTGTTTCTTTCCGCCCGTCTCGATTCGATGATGTCGGGCCATCCACGACCTCGACGCTGGCTGGTCACCGACTCTCATGGCTACTGGGGTGGCTCCAAGGTTTACGGAGAAGACACCTACTACGGCCATGTCTTCCTCATCAACGCCTTCCAGTTGCGCTTTTACATGACTCATGTCGGTCTCGATGTTGTGGGAGTCGAAGCGACCCGATACTCACTGAACTCGATCCTGCTGGCACCCCTGATGTATCCTCTGGTGTGGTGGGGTACCCGGCGGATGTGGAGAAACCGACGCTTCGAGACTCCGAAGCAACTTCGTGATGACATCCAGAAGGAGATTCTCAGCCCGGCGTTACTGTTCGGTCCCAAGTTGATCATGGTTGCGAGGAAGCCTCTTGCGGAGGAACCGAAAGCTACGCAGATCGCCCCTGATCAGTAGAGCTCTGGCGAACCGGTCACTGCGGAGCATCCTCGATGACCGATGCGTGGTGCGCCCAGCGAGTACCAGGAAATTCTTCGACCACTCGGTTCCAGTCTCTCCTCAGCAGCTGCCAGTCAAACTTCCCTGCGATGAAGGCGGCCATCCCCCTGCGGTACAGGATCTCTGCGGTGGCCGGTCCATCCTCGGCAGCCGCCAGCGCAGAATCGAACTGCCCCGCCGCTGCTGCCGCATCCTTCCGTTCCAGACGATCGATGCCGCGAGCGATGTGAAACTCAGCGATCAGTTCCGCGGTGGGTAGCCAACCGGTCCATTCCCGCAATAACCGCTTACGGTCGCAACTGAAGAGGCGGAATCGAGGAGAGAAGGGAACCTTGGTCATCACCGTTGCATCGCGAAAATCTGCGTGCCGATCGGCGATGTTGATCCGAATCGGGGCGACCAGTGCGTCGAGTGCTGCAGAAAAGTCCGGGTCCAGATACGTCACGGTATCCAGTCGCTTGCAGCCGAGTCAGCCGGGGGCCTCGAGGATGATGAGGATGGGCCTCTCATCGGTGGCCGCTGCAACGGCTGCATCTTCCAGGGTCGAATGCCAGTTCATCGATGTACCTCTTCGCTCTTCTTCATCACTGGGAATTGAGAAACTTCAGCCTTCGCTTTGCATCTGTTACCGATTCGAGCGGAATGTCTGCCTCTCCCCAGTGGTCGAGGAATTCCTCGAGGTGCGCTCTTGCACTGCCTGCATCCCCGATTTCCTGCTCCACCACTGCGAGCTGGTAGATGCCATCGATTTTCATTGCTGCCGGACTCCAGAACTGCCCCACCGGTTGACGCACTTCCTGTAGTGCTTCCAGGGCGGCGGGGAGATCGCCCGACTCCCTGTGCAATCTTGCCATGAACAACCTCTCCACTCCGAAATCTCTATTGATCAGAGAAATGCTGGAGAGAGTCTTCATCTTCTCCAACGCTGCAGGGAGATTCCCTTCTGCATGGAAGATCATCGCCTCCAGCATCAGGATCTGGCCATCCACGTAGGGTGAATTGACACCCTTCACTTCTTCTTGAAATTGTCCCAGAATCGATCGGGCTCCGTCCAGTTCCCCCTTTTCGATGAGCAATCGAGCCAGCCAGTACAGGGTCACTCGCTGGAACTTTTTTCTCTTTCTCAACTGGTCGGCAATCTCGACGCCCTTCTCGTATTCGCCACGGACGAACAAGGTACTGATGTATTCAACTCCGAGGAGTACATGATGCGGATACCCGACCTCGTAGTTGGAGCGATCCCCCGGATGGCCCTCCCAGGAACTCTCCCATTCAGATTCAGCGTCGCCGAAATTACCGAGAGTTACCCGTCTGATCTTTCTGAACAGGTGCTCGACGGGAATCGCATGCCCTTCCGACCGTTCCAGGCTGGCTTCCTCGTACTCTGCCATCTTTTCTTCATCGCCGAGAACTGCGTAACAGAACGCAAGGGTATGAGCATTAGCACTGCCACTTGCAACGATTTTTTTCGAGAGAGCCAGTACCTCGTCGATTCGATTTTCCGCCAGCAACAGGGTCGACCTGGCGCTCAATATGCTGGGGGCATCGGGATCATCTTTCGAGAGTTCATCGAGGAAGAGATGTCCATCGCGAACACGACCGGAACGGATGAAACTCTCCATCAGGTGACTGAACACAACCCTGTAGGTGGGATCCAGTTCCAACGCATGGAGAAATAGATCCATCGCTCTCTCATAATCGGTCACCACCTCTGCGTGGGTGAAGCACTCCCCCAGCAGGTAATAGACTGCAGGGTTCTGCGAGCCCTCCTCCTCCAGTTCCTCCAGCAAGCGGATCGCCTCGTTGGGATATCCACGAGCGGAGAGCAGGTCGTAAAACGCCCGGTAGATGTGCTGTTCTTCCCTGGACAGTCGATTGATGTGAGCGAATCCTTTTTCCATCGTCGCCAGGCATCTGTCGTCATTCCCGTTCCACCAGAGAGCGATTCCCAGATCGAGAGATGCCCTGGCAAACGTGGGATCAACCTCAAGTGCGTTGTCCAGTTCCTCGATGGCTAACTTGTACCTCCTCACATGTAGTAAGGAGGTGCCTTTGACGTAATGTCGATATGCCGCTGTAGAACCGGTGAATCGCTGTCTCGCATCGAATTCATCTTCCGGCGACGAAGCCCCGAGCCGTGACCGGAGTACCCCGCTGAGTGTCGATGCCACCGCGAACAGTTCATCGGCCTGATCCGCATCTGCTCGACCCGAGATCAAGCTGGTTCCATCTTCAACCCGGATCGCCTCAGCGGTGACGATGTACTTCTCGCCAAGGCGACTGACCGTTCCCACGATCATCACAGCAGCACCAGCTTCCAGGGCGATTTCCTTGGCAGAGGAGGAATCGAAGGCAGAGTTTTGCTGTTGCCCTGCCAGCTTCTTCGCGTGAGCCACACGGGGTTGAGAGACGACGGTGATTCCACCGGCGCTGGACAGGTCACTGGTGATCAGGTTCGAGAGAATCGCACCGAGATTTTCTTCATCATCAGGATCGTTGAGATTGCTGAAGCCGACCACCGCCACCGCATCCTTCTGGATTTCGACCAGCGGATTCGAGTCCGACTCCGACATCATCGAGGTTAGCAGATAGCCCACCCCCAGTAGGGCCACCAGCAGCACCACCACCATCGCCATCCTGGATCCACCTCGTGAAACGGGCGGCTCGATGGGGACAGGTCGATCCAACTCCCCCGTGGACACCTCTCTGTGCAACTGTTCCAGTTCATTGCGGAGATCGACAACGGTCTGGTAGCGTCGATCCGGTGCCTTCTCCAGACACCGTGAAATGATCCGCCCAAGATAGCGAGGCAAACTCGGTTTCAATTCCGCAACCGGTACAGGGTCATCTCGAAGAATCGAAGTGAGCGTCGACATCGGATTCTCCCCCTGGAAGGGGCGCGTACCCGTTGCCAACTCGTACAGGAGAACACCAAAACTGAATACATCTGTTCGACCATCTACATCCCTGCCCTCTGCCTGCTCCGGTGACATGTATGCAGGGGTTCCGATGATCTGGCCTTCACGAGTCGCATTGGCATCGATCGAGATCGTCTCATCCGTTTCTCCTAGATGCCCATCGGATGAATTTTCAGCCAGTTTGGCCAACCCGAAATCGAGCACCTTGATACGACCATCACTGCAAACCATGATGTTCTCGGGCTTCAGATCCCGATGGGTGACTCCAGTGCGATGAGCCTCGGTGAGCGCATCGGCAATCGGCGTCATCAGATCCAGGATTCTCGACAGGATCGCCCCACCGGGAATCACCTCCGTCGATAGCGGTTTTCCCTCGACCAGTTCCATGACGAGAAACTTCACTCCCTGATCCTCCTCGATGGAGTAGATCGAGACGATTCCCGGATGGTTCAATGAGGCGATCGCTTTTGCCTCTCGATCAAATCGAGCGAGGCGCTGGTCATCTTGGAAAAAACTCCTGGAGAGTACCTTCAGTGCAACGAGGCGGTCGAGTCGGGTGTCGATGGCCTTGTAGACCTTTCCCATCCCGCCTCTCCCTATGAGGGCTTCGATGCGATAATGACCTAACTGCTCTGGAAATGGATCCTGAGTGGAGGACACGGCAACTCCTCAGCATTCCTGAGAGAATCGAGTCTGCGAAATCCGATTTGCCAGACTCTCGCTACATAGCATCCGACAATCAGTCAGGCCAATCAACCCCGGCGATGCTGCTCGTCACGGGAGCGCTCCTGTCCACCAACTCGGTGGTCATCTCGACAGATAGGGATATTTCGTCAAATCGGTTGAACGCCAATCTTTACCGGAATGCCTTCGATTTCAACATCGCGAATTTCATCACCTTCTTCAGTCCTGGCGACGATCTCCGCCGACAGCGTCTCCCCCTGCAGGTGATCCCCATGTTCATCGATGGCCCTGGCGAGATCTCCCTCGGTAACTATGGAGAGTCGGATGCGCTGGTCATACCCGAGATCGAGGTCTCGACGGATTCCCTGCACATGGCTGATCACTTCCCTGACCAGTCCCTCTCTGTGGAGTTCGGGGGTCACCTCGGTCGACAGGATCACCACCACACCTCGGGATTCGGCAGCACTCCACCCCTCCTTCTGGCGAACCCTCACATCGAGATCTTCGGGGGCGAGAGAGATTTCTCGATCGCCATCCAGGATCAAGGAGATCGACTCCCCGGCATTGGATGCCTGTACGATTCCCGCTGGGTCCTCATGGCTGGCGAGGGCACCTGCGATGGCTCGAGCATCGGCACCGAATTTGGGACCGATCGTCTTGAAGTTCGGTTTCAACTGGTACGAAACGAACTCGGAAGCATCTTCCACGAACTCGACGCCCTTGACGTTCAGTTCCTCCGAGATCAACTCCGAGTCACTGGAGAGCTGGGAAACCAGGGAAGAGTTGGCAAGCACGATGCGCACGGCGGGCAACGGCTGACGCACCTTCAGTTTTTCCCGCGATCGACACGCTCTGCCCAGCGAAGCGATCTCGCGGATCATCGCCATCCGGGATCGAAGTTCTTCATCACATCGACCCGGGTCCACTTCGGGATAGTCACACATGTGGACCGATTCCGGGTATTGATCGCCTCGACAGCGCACCAGCGCACCGTAGAGGTGCTCCGTGATGAAGGGGACGAAGGGAGCAGCCAGTTGCGTGGTGGTCACCAGGCAGTGATAGAGGGTTGAATAGGCCGCTTCCTTGTCGGCATTCATCCCTTCGCTCCAGTACCGATCTCTCCCTCGCCGTACATACCAGTTGGAGAGTGCATCGACGAAATCGTTGAGTGCGGTTGCTGCTGTCAAGTTGTCGAGACCATCGAGTGATTCTCGCATCGTCTCGATGGTTCCGTTCAACTCTGCCAGTACCCAGCGGTCCAGCTCAGAGAGTTGCACATCTGGAGCGGGAGACGCCGTCAGATCGCCGGATGGTTGCCACCCATCGAGGCGTGCGTAGATGCTGAAGAAGGAGTAGATGTTCCACAGCCGCAGTAGAAACTCGCGCTGCCCCTCGGTGATGGCTTGCTCCTGAAAGCGCACGCTGGTCCACGGTGCCTGGCCGGCGTAGAAGAGCCAGCGCATCGCATCGGCACCCTCTTTTTCGAAGATGTAGTCGGGTGTTCTGTAGTTCTTCAGCGACTTCGACATCTTGAGCCCGTCCTCGCCCATCACGTGCCCCAGCACGATGCAGGAACGGAACGGATGGGGCCACTCCTCGAAGACATCCTCCGGTACCCGATCATCGTCACGGGCAGCACCATCAGGCCCGAACAGGATGGTCGAGATGGAGAGCAGTGCGTAGAACCAGCCGCGAGTCTGATCGATCGCCTCGCTGATGAAGTCCGCAGGAAACTGCTGGGAGTATTTTTCTATTCCCTGATGCGGGAATCCCCACTGTGCGAACGGCATGCAACCCGCATCGAACCAGCAATCGATCACGTCCGGAACGCGGCGCATCCGCGCACCATCGGAAAATGGTGAGTCGTAGGTGATGGCATCGATGTAGGGACGATGGATCCGTAGGTTCTCGTCCAGCTCGGGATCTTCTTTTTGAGCGTCATCGAACAGTTGTTGCCCGGTGAAACCCGGTTTCTTTTCCAGTTCCGAGTAGTTCTCCACCGCATCCATCTGACCCGTTTCCTCACACACCCAGATCGGCAAGGGCGTGCCCCAGAATCGCTCTCTCGACAGGGTCCAGTCGACATTTGATTCGAGGTACTTGCCAAATCGCCCGTCCTTGATGTGCTCCGGCAACCAATCGATCTTCTGGTTATTGGCCAGCATCTGATCGACGAATCGTGTGGTGCGGATGAACCAGGACTGACGCGGATACTGGATGAGGGCATCTTCTCGCGCGCGCGGGCAGAAGGGGTAATCGTGTCGATACACCTCCTGATGCAGTAGCGTGCCCTGCTCCTTCAACGATCGGATCAGATCCCGGTCACAATCCTTGACCCAGCGCCCTTGCAGATCGGGTCCAGCCACCTCGCTGAAGGATCCGTCCGGCTGCACCGCACAGATCAGAGGCAGCCCGGCCGGATCGACCAGTTGCTCCCGCTCACTCATCAGAACCTCGTGGTCCACTTCACCGAATGCCGGAGCTTGATGGACCACGCCGGTACCGCTGTCGGTGGTCACGAAGTCAGCAGCTACGACTCTCCACATGGCGGGGATCTCCTGGCCCGCCTTGGTGGTGACCTGCTGATCGCCGTGAAGATCGCGGTAGAAATCGAAGGGTGGTTGATAGCGTGACCCGACCAGATCGCTTCCCGGCATCGTCGACTCGATGGTCAACTCCCGCTTCAACTTTCCGGCGAGGGTCTCCACCAGGCTCTCGGCCAGGATCAAACGCTCCCCATTCTCAGGATCCACCGCGATGCAGTAGTGAACATCGGGATGCACGGCGATGAACTGGTTGGATGGCAGTGTCCATGGCGTGGTGGTCCACGCGATGAAGGAAGTCCCGTCGGCAGTTCCATCACTGGCAAGGCGCGGCATTCGGACGAAGACACTCGGATCGTCCACCTCGCGATATCCCTCACCGACCTCACCGGCGGAGAGACCGGTTCCCCCCTGTGCCCACCACCAGACGATTTTCTCTCCCTGGTAGAGGAGCCCACTATCGAACAGCCTCTTGAGTGCCCACCAGACACTTTCCACGTAGGACTGGTGATAGGTGGCGTACGCATCATCGAGATCTACCCAGAAACCGATGTTGCGGGTCAACGATTCCCACTCCTTGACGTAGCGAAAGACCGATTGCTGGCACAGTTGAACGAACGGCTCGATGCCGTACTCCTCGATCTCCTCCTTGGAGTGGATCCCGATCTCCTTGCACACTTCCGTCTCCACCGGCAGACCGTGGGTATCCCAGCCCGCTTTGCGTTCGCACAACCTGCCCCGCATCGTCTGATACCTGGGAAACAGATCCTTCATCGCTCGGGTCAGGGCATGGCCGGGGTGCGGCATTCCGTTGGCGGTGGGTGGCCCCTCGAAGAAGACGTAGCGCTCGGCCCCTCTGCGAGAATCGAGGGTTTTCGTTTCGATGTCGTTCTGTTCCCAGAAGGTGCGCACCCGAGCTTCCATTTGAGGAAAATCTGGAGACTGAGGTGGCTCTGGAAATTCGAAACCGCTTCCCTCTACATTCATCGAAATCCTCCCGGGATCGCCTGGCCTTCCGGCAACTGCTGTACCCCTGGGAGGATATCCGATGGAATCGCGGGTGACACCCGAAGCCAGTGAGCCACTGCTGCCGGGACGTCGAGAAGTGACCGGCACAGGCCGCCAGGCGGGAGTACCTGTAAAGCAGGCGGGAGTATCAATAAAAAGGCCCCGGACGATTCCACGTCCGGGGCCTGATTCATCCTGATTGGTCGTCGAAGTCTAGTAGTCGACTTGACGGAAGGTACCGCCGTTCATGGCAGCGAGGTTCATGTAGAACAGTTGCTCACCGGAGTAGAACGAGCTGGTGAAGTAGATGGTGTGAATCGGCAGATTCTCGAAGTTTGCTGCCGTGATCGACTCCATGCAGATGTCAGCGTAGTTGCCACCGCCGGAGCCATTGCAGTACGGCTCACGGGCTCCACAGATGATGACCTGCTTGTGAGCACCTGCGGACTGCTGGGCAAGGCCCAGTCCCGCCAGTGCTGCATCGAGCAGACAATGGTTCTCGATCGGTGCAAGCGTTCCCATCCAGGCCTGCGCAGAAGCCTTGTGTGCAGGGGAAGCGTGACAGCAATCGGGACGCCAGATGTAGGTGGTGGAGTTGTAGGCCACGATGGCGAAGTCCACCGCCGCAGAGAGCTGGTTCAAGGTCGCAGATACTTCCTGGCGAATCATGTCGAAGATGTCGGTCTCACCACAGAAGCCGTACGCAGGAACGATGAACACGAAGGTGTCCCCTTCGAACTCGTTACCGTAGAAACGGATCGCTTCCGGCGCATCTTCTTCTTCATCATCGCTTCCCGCTCCGCCAGCTGGGACATCGAGCGGCTTACGCAGCCCACCGATATCGTCGGCAGAAAAGACGGTGGTCATCGCCACCGGTGTCACGATCAGAAGAAGGGCCAGGATGAAAAGCCCATGGATTCGGTTCGACAAAGCGAGCCTCCTTATTGACCAAGAGGAGTGAGGATCACCCTCCCCCTCTGAACCTGTTCAAATGTACTCAGTAGGAGGACGTCCCGAATCTCATCCATCCCTCGGGATTTCTGAAATCCATCGCCCCCCTGCGGCTGATCCCTCAAGTGTAAACCACGGAAAGGATCCTCACCACCATTCACTTGGACACCGAATGCCCCCTTGCTCCGGAAGTGGGCGCATATTACCGTTTACGGTGGAATGACAGCGGGGAGTCTAAATTTTTGAAGATTCCGATAAATCTAGACCGTGCTGACTCTTACCGGGTCGGCGGAGAGGAAATAGGCATGAATCTTGATCGGCAGTCGGTTTCGTACCCGATACGGCAGTGGCTGATCCTGGTTGTATTCTTGCTCGCATCCGGTTCAGGGGCGGCTCTAGGAGCTTTCGAGGGGATGAAACCGAGTTCCTCCACCGTGCTCAACGACGGGGATGAGGAAGCGGGGCCCACCGCCGCTCGTGCGGTGTGGAAGGTCAATCGAGTCCGTGGCGAGGATTCCACCGACTACGAGGTGACCATCTTTCAGGTCCCCGCTCCCGGTGGTCATCGTTGGGTATGGCTCGCCACCGCAGATGACGGCAGTTATCCCGGCGGTTTTCCGCTCGGCTCGATGCTGGTCCAGGGATCCGCCAAGCCCCGTCCCGAACTGTTCGATCCCCTCTCCCCCGCAGTGATGGAGATGTTGCTCTCGGTTCACGGAGCCGGCAATCAGGGAGAAGGACTCGGCTGGGCGGATGGGACTGCAGTGGGCCTGAGGCGTCAGATCCCCGTGGAGAGGACCGAACAGGTCTCTGCCGAGGGAAAAGTGATTCTCGAGGCGAAACTCGCCGGGGGTACCACGCAGATCCGCGGAGGTAGCCGTGCCCTCAGACTCAGTGAGTTCTCCGAGACTCTCCACCTGGGAAGCAGTGGTTCCCTGAAATCCGCCGAATGGACCGCCACCCTCCTGCGCGGAGATGACGAAAACGTGCGCTCCGAACAGAGATCGCTCACCGTCGAGAGACTCGAGGCGGGACTGATCGAGGAGGAGGAGTCGAAGCAGGTCCAGGATGGATACGAGTTCCTGGCACCTGTGGTACGCGTTCTGCGCAAGGGAATGTCGCTGGCCGCAGTCGAGATGGCAGAGAAGATGTTTGACGAGGGGCGCCGAGACCACAAGAAGGGCCCGCTGGCAGATGTGGTCGATGAGGTCGCCTATCTGCTGAAGTCGAGCAAGAAGATCGCCTCCCAGCCCCTCGATCCTGACGAGCGCGCCAAGAAGATGTTCGGGAAACCGGCCCCAGACTTCGCCCTGGAGGATCTCGAAGGCAAGGAGGTCAAACTCTCCGACTACAGGGGCAAGACGGTGATGCTGGCCTTCTGGGGGTACTCGTGAGGTGCCTGTCGTGCGGAGTCTCCGCACCTCAGTCAGATCCAGAAGGACTTCAAGAACAAGAATGTCGAAGTACTGGCAATAAATGCCGACAATGACGGAAAAGGCCGGATTCGCGAGTTTGTCGAGGAAAATGGACTTCAACAACGAATGCTACTACGGGGCGACGGAGTTGGATTTCAGCAGTACCATCTAAAGAGGCTCCCCACTGTCTACATGATCGACCGTAAGGGGAATGTCGTCTCGAGAAGTCCGGGCTATCAGAGTTATGACCAGCTGGAGGCGTCTCTCCAGAAAGCCCTGAGAAAATGATGGAAACACGCCGGCGATGACGAGTCGGCGACAAATGCAGGTGCAGTAGAGGAGCGATCGATGCTTTCCACTATCATCAGAAATACCAGGGTCCTGGTACCCGTTGCGGTGCTCATCCTCTCTTGCCTCGTCGGCGGGAGCCTTCAGGCCCAGGTCTGTTACGTGACCCATTATCTGACCGTCTCCGACCAGGACGATGTGGTGAGAACGGTGGATACGACCACACTTGAAGTGGTCGATGAGGTCTCGCTGTCGATCCCCGGTGCCGTCGAGATCGATGGGATCCGCGCCATCGCCGTGCATCCCACCACCGGCAACTGGTTTCTTCTTGGAATGCTATCGCTGCCCGTCTCCCCCGCTCCTTCTCCGTGGCTCCTCGAATACGACCCCATCAACATCACCATCAATCCGGTCGGTTTCACCGTCCTCGATTTCAATGACCTCGACTTCCTCGATTCCGGCGATTTGCGTGCCATCACCAACACCCTTTCCACCGGAAGTTCGAACTACTGCGCACTGAGTACCATCACCGGAGGCCCCACCGACCTGTGTCAGTACGACGGCAGTGACGGAGGCGATTCCATCGCCATCGGAGCCACTGAAGAGGTGTTCCGTGCATCCGGCGGCTACAGCACGAGCGGCACTGCACAGCTGGAAAGACCCGATAATACCGGAGGCAGCAATTGCCAGTCGCTGTCGATTCCACTCCCCACCGCCATCGCAGACGAGCCGGTGCGGACCATCACCTACAACGATGACACCGAGGATTTCATCTGGGTGCAGGGAGATACCAATCGCTCCGTCTACAGTGTCGCTGCGGATGGCACCGAGACTCTACTGGGAACCCTCGATCACGACGTCAACGGCCTGGCACTGATCGAGATCGCAACACCCTGTGCTCCCACCGACCAGTTCATCCGTGGCGATTGCAACCTGGACCTGGGCGTGAATGTCGCCGATGCAGTGTTCCTGCTGACCAGCCTTTTCGTACCGGGAGGGGATCCACTCGGCTGCCTCGACGCCGGCGATGTCAACGATGATGGAGGCACCAACGTCGCCGATGCGGTGTTCCTCCTCACCAGCCTCTTCGTACCGGGATCCGCCCCGATTCCAGCTCCCAATATCCAGGACGGCTGCAATTCTGATCCGACAGATACCGATGCCCTCGACTGCCAGAATACCGGCTGCTGATGGCGAGAACGGTTCCTGACTTCAAAGACGGATCACCGAAAAAGCCCCTCGACGCACAAGCGTCGAGGGGCTTTTTCCTTGCCTATTGATGAGGAGCCCGGGGCTGCGAGATCAGGCCAGCCGATGGCGGATTCCGTAGATCAACGCACCTTCAGCAGGATCACGATGAGGAGGGGGGCCAGAACCGCCTGCAAGATCACGAACCTCATCAGCACCTGCGTGGAAGACCAATTCCGGTTTACCATGAAGTGGTCGTGAAGGGGACAGCGTAACCCCTCGAGGATCGGCTTCCTCAACGATCGGATCAACATGATCTTGATCAACCCGGTTCCGCCGTTGGCGAGAATCAACATGGCAACCACCCCCAGCAAGACTGGATTCCCCGTCGCCAGAACGAAGACCCCGAGAAGAAGTCCCAGTGCTCGGGAGCCTGCGTCTCCCATCAGAAGTTGAGAGGGATTGGCATTGAACCACAGATAGGCTGCTAGCGATCCAAGGGTCGTCGATACGATGATCGCCCACTGTGCTCCATCGGCGTAGAAGGGTACCAACAAGTAATGAGCGGACTCGACATGCCCCACCACTCCGTACAGCACCCCACCGAGTCCGAGGAAGGCGAGTACCAGTAGACTCCCCGACAGGCCATCGACTCCGTCGGTGCAGTTGGTGGTATTGATGGTGAGGAAGAGGAGCATTGTGGCGCAGGGACCGTAGATCCACGACTCGATGAGGATGGGGGCGAGCATTCCCGCCGTCCCATCGAGCAACGCCTCCGGTCCCATCTTGGGAGCGTAAAAGGGTAGCCAGATCTCCATGCGAGATTCCCCACCCAGCATCGCCCACGCCACCATGGCGGAGATGGCCAGATCGATCAGGCCCTTCTTCGCCCGTCCCCAGGAATTGGGACTTCGATCGTCGAGGAATCCAGCCGCCATCGCCAGTAACACTCCCAGCAGGATCACCGAACGGAACGGATCCCACGGCGCCACCAGCAGCGATACCAGCACCGTGACGGGGATGAAAAGTGATCCCGCTCCCGTCGGCTTTCCGAGGGCGCTATCAGAATCCCCTGCATGATCTCGCCCCCGGTCGAGGGGTAACGTCTTTCCCCAGCGATGGAGAACCAGATAAGAGACGATGGCCGCCAGAAATGCTCCCAGGGTGCACAGCACCAGGTGCGACTGAAGAAGTCGCATCGGTCCCCACAGTTGTTCAAAATGATGCCCTAGCCAGTAGAACAAGGTATTCCCCCGCATTCGATCGGATGAGACGCCGACGACGAACGCAGGGTAGCGTCAGGCTGTAGGACAGGGAAGCCACTATCCGTTCGGGAAGGATGAAGAGCTAGCGGTCCTTGCCACCTGTCGACCCGGTCTCCGACTGCTTCTTCTCCTGCTCGAGACGTGCCTTTTCGATCAAGGCGCGGCGCTCGTCCTCGCTTCGGCGGGTGCGAATCGACATCCCGTACGGGCGGGTCAAGGCGTTACTCACCTGCTCCCCCTCTTGAACCTGTCGGATGGCATCGTCGAGGTAATAGGTCCGATCGAGATTTCGGCCCCAGATGTCATCATCGATCGAGCCATGGTAGACGACCTTGCCGTGATCGATGACCAGGAAGGTAGGGCAGTTGGTGACCCCGAACGCCTCGGAGACCTTGCCATCCTTGTCGAGAAGGTAAGGGTGAGTGATGGGGTACTTTTCGATCCACGGCTGGATCTTGATGGGGTGCGCATAGAAGGAGGAGTTGATGGTGACCCAGTGAACGTCTTTCTTCTTCCAGCGACGGATCATCGGCAGGATCCTCTTCTGGATGTAGAGTCTCTGGGTGAAGCGGCATTCCGGAAGTGACCATTCCAGAACCACCACCTGATCGGACAAGCTGGTCAGGTCGAAGTTGTTGCCCTCCAGGTCCGGCAAGACCAGAGCTGGTGCCTCCTTTCCCAGTAAATCGATGGGAGAAGCGATGGGAGCCGGTTGCTCCACGGCATCCACTGGCTTGGGGGTGTCCTCAGGGGCCACCTGAATCGGGAGAATCAGGCTTGAGAACAGGATCATGGCGGAGAACAGTGCGATCATCAGGGCTACCTCTTCCAGCGGGTCCAGAATCGTGGCGAATCGCAGGATTCGGGCGACCTGGTCCCCCGATTGCATCCGGCGATGGATCCTCGATCCACACCCCATCATCCTACCATCGACACAATTATTATTCAGCACCGTCGGAAAGCTGTACCCACCCCGGCAGTCCAGTTCCGAACAAACCTGCCGATGTGGTACTCTTCAGGCGAAGAGAGTTGCCCCTTTACCCTCGACAACAGAGATGCACCCGTTTGGAGACCTCTCCGCCACTGGATACCGCCAACGAAAGGCGTTTCGATGAGAAATTCTTCCCGGTCCTGGATCCTCGTACTTTGCTGCTGCTTCGCAGTGCAACTCGGTGCTCAGGTGAGCACGACGACTCCTGTTCCGGCCCCCGAGGATCGCTCCGATGGCCCTGAACATCTGGCCTCTCTCGTCAGCGCAAAATTATTGTCGATTCCAGATCCCCGCAGCCTCACACGGGAGGATCTCCCGCGCATCTTCCTGATCCTCGACGAGGGCATCGCCGCCGGCAGACAGTACGTCCTCAAGTACCCGGAAGGGGAAGAGATGGGGCTGGTCAGCTGTGATCTGGGAAGGCTGCTGATCCTCAACGTCGACCGCCACATCGGTGTGCTGAATGAAGAAGCAAAGATCTTTGGAGCCGCCCTCACCGCAGATCAACGGCTGCAGGAAACGGTCACCTACCTGCTGGAAGTCCGGGATCTGATCACCAAGGCACTGACTCTCGACCTCGACGGGGCGTTGCGCTGCCGAGCGGAGGTGATCCTGGGAGATTGCCTGCTGAAGATGCGGGATCCATCCGGTTCTGCGGATGCGTTCGGGCGAGCACTGAAACTGGACACCTCTTCGAGCGACCCGGATGAGATGAGAATCAAACAGATCGAAGCGCTGGAAGTCGCTGAACGCTACCAGGAGATGGTGGAAGCGGGGAATGAAGCTCTCGACCTGTACCCCCGATCACCGTTCCTTCCCCACCTCGTCTACTTCACCCACAAGGGGCACCGTCACCTCGGCCTGATTCGCCAGGGGAGAGATCTGTGGCGACTCTGGGGTCCCGTTCTTCGCGCCGGTGCTGCGGGAGGTGAGATCACCCTTCCAGGGAGTGAAGTGAAGTGGCAGGTACCAGACGGAAAAGAGAACGACTTCTTGCTGATGGCGGATCGGGCTGGATTCTACGAGGGCTTCTATCAACTCGCTCTCGGTGAGCGTGAACTCGCGCTGCAAGCCTTGCTCAAGTTCAACGATGATCTCAATGAACGAATCAATACCGGTGAAGAGATCTCGATGGCCACGAAGACCTACCTCGACTTCCAGTCGCTTCCGATGGCGCAGAGAATCGATGTCCTGCACGGTAAGAAGGCTCCTTCCCTCGACGGGATGCGATGGGCCAACCCTCCCCAGGATGATCCTGACAAGAAGATCGAGATGCGCCTCTTTTGCGATTCGAGCCGAGCCGGTGCAAGACAGTCCCGCTTCATCGACCTGCTGAAGAAGCTGGAACTGGAATACTCCTCCGAAGGACTCAGAGTCGTGTGGATCAGCACGGTTCTCCGGGAGCAACGCACCGAGAAGGAACTGGCTTCTCTCACCAGAATCGCCCTCGAGAAGAAGTTGAACTGGACCTACGGAGTGCAGCCCGGAATCGACGCGGGAGTGGTCGAGCGCCACCTCGGTTCCCACGGAGGCACCTTGCTGATGGCCATCGATAACGACGGCCGTATCCAGTGGGAAGTGATCGATCCGATGTTCTGGGACGAAGGACTGTACCGCAAGATCATCCAGCGACTCCTCAACGATTCGGAGTAAACGAGTGTCCCGCCCCTATAAGAAACTGGTACTCGTCTGTACCCATGGTCGGTCTTGCCCACAGCAGGGCTCGCTGGAGACCTGCGATGCCCTGCGGGAGGCGGTCACTGCTGCGGGGAAGCGGGATCAAATCCGGGTGGTCAAGTCGGGCTGCCTGGCCCAGTGCGGACATGGACCGATGGTCGCCATCGAGCCAGATGGACACTGGTATTCCAGCGTCACCAGCGAGGACGTTTCGGAACTGATGGCAGGTCCCATCGAGACGGGCAAGGTACTCTCGCGCCTGCTTCACGAGCCTCTCGACGACGGCAAGAACGTGATCCCGAGGGACCGCTGGACGATTCCACCCGCATCCGATCGGTCCTGAAAACTCCCTCACCACTCCTTCCGGCAGCGAAAATCATCGCCGTAATTGCTCGCAACCACTGTAGTGGCTTACCTTTGTCTCCTGGTTGGCACTCTCAGAAGAGCCCAAGAAACCATCGTACAAACCGTCAGATTGTGTCCACAGGGCGGTGCTGCAACGATATCCTCGTGGTTCGAGAATCGCCCTGCGATCCTCGCCCCCCACAGAATTTTCTGTGGGCTGGCCGAGACATGTACACAAGCGGGACCACGTCCCAGGAGAGATGGAATGAGCGAAGATCTCAAGCTGATTCGTAACATCGGCATCAGTGCCCACATCGACAGTGGAAAGACGACCCTCACCGAGAGGATCCTCTTCTACACCGACCGCATCCATGCCATTCACGAAGTTCGAGGAAAAGACGGCGTCGGTGCGACGATGGACTCGATGGAACTGGAACGTGAACGTGGAATCACCATCCAGTCCGCCGCGACCTATCTCGAGTGGGGCGACAAGCATATCAACATCATCGATACACCGGGACACGTCGATTTCACCGTTGAGGTCGAGCGTGCGCTGCGGGTACTGGATGGAGCGATCCTGGTACTGTGTGCAGTCTCCGGAGTTCAGAGTCAGTCGATCACCGTCGACCGCCAGATGCGTCGTTACAATGTCCCGAGATTGGCGTTTGTCAACAAGTGCGACCGGACCGGGGCAGACCCCATCAAGGTCTGTGACCAGCTTCGTGAGAAACTCCGTCTCAACTCGGTGATGTTCCAGTTGCCCATCGGACTCGAAAATGACCACGATGGAGTGGTAGACCTGATCCGCATGAACGCGATGTATTTCGACGGGGATAACGGCGAAAACATTCGCATCGAGGACATTCCTGCTCACATGCAAGACGAAGCCGAAGAGCGCCGTGAGACGATGCTCGATGCGGTCTCGATGTTCTCCGATGAGTTGATGGAAGCGATGCTCTCCGAGGAAGTCACCGAGGAGTTGATCGTCGAAGCCGCACGTAAGGGAGTCATTTCCCTCGAACTTTGTCCTGTCTTCTGCGGATCGGCCTACAAGAACAAGGGCGTGCAGCCACTGATGGATGCCGTCAACGCACTCCTGCCCTGTCCCCTGGATGTCGAGAACTTTGCATTCAATCCAGAAAACGAAGAAGAGACGGTAGCCGTCACCAATAGCAGTGCTGACGAGTTGTTGAGCTACGCCTTCAAACTGGAAGACGGCGCCTACGGACAGTTGACCTACGTACGGGTGTACCAGGGAGAACTGGTCAAGGGAGAGTTCGTCTACAATGCACGAACGGGCAAGAAGGTAAAACTGGGTCGCATCGTCCGGATGCACTCCGACAACATGGATGAAATCGACAGAGCCGGTTCCGGCGACATCGTCGCACTGTTCGGCATCGACTGTGCTTCAGGAGACACCTTCCGATCGAATAATACCGATCTGGTGCTCTCCACGATGCATGTACCCGAACCGGTGATCCACCTCGCCATCAAGCCGATTGACCGCAAGGCCACCGACAACATGTCCAAGGCACTGCAACGCTTCACCAAGGAGGACCCGACCTTCAGGGTCGCCTTCGATGCCAAGAGCAGTGAAACGATCATCTCCGGAATGGGTGAGTTGCACCTCGAGGTGTACGTCGAGCGGATGAAGCGAGAATTCAAGGCAGAGGTGGAGGTCGGTGCTCCTCAGGTAGCATTCCGTGAGCAGATCACCCGCACCATCGAATACGATTACACCCACAAGAAGCAGACCGGTGGATCAGGTCAGTTTGGACGCATCATCGGCGCACTTACTCCCAGCGAAGATGGAGAATTCCACTTCGAGAGCAAGGTCACCGGAGGAAACGTTCCGCGTGAATACATCCCTTCGGTTCAGAAGGGTTTCAGTCAATGCCTCGACAAGGGATTGCTGATCGGCGCTCCTGTCGACGGTCTCCACGTGACGCTGACAGACGGCGGATATCACGCGGTCGACTCGTCGGATATGGCATTCCAGGCTGCTGCCAAGGGTTGCTTCCGTGAAATGTACATGTCGGGCAAACCAGAAGTTCTGGAGCCGTTGATGTCGGTGAGCCTCGAAGG
>CBFIET010000142.1:0-4503 GCA_965661685.1 Planctomycetota bacterium | reverse complement strand
GTCATGATCGCCCCCGTGTGCGGATCAGGGGATTGCCCGGCATGGATGGCGCGCGTCGAGAACTTCAACTCAGGACCTTCTTCCGCTGACGGAGTGAATCATGTCGTACTTGGTGATGATGCGGAGACCTTCACTGGTTTTGACGAGAACTGCATTGGAAGGACGATTTGCAAGCAAGTTGAAGATGGCATCGGACGATGCACCTTCCTCCACCGTGGGGAACGACTCTTCCATGACTTCAGAGATCTCGCGATCCAGTTCGGTCTCGCCATGAAGCATCCGTTCGATCACCAGACTTTCACGAATACTGCCTACTGGCACACCATCCTCGATGATCGGGATCTGACTGACCTCTTCTGTTTGCATCAATTCGATGGCACTACGGATCTTTTCGTTGGGCTGTAACGAGAAAAGAACCCGATTGCGAGTACCTCTACGATCCAGGATCTCGCCTGCGGTCAAGTTGAGCCCGCTCTCGGTGAGTCCATTTCTACGGAGCCAGTCTTCATCGTAAACCTTGCTCAGGTATCTCTCCCCGGTGTCCGGAATGATGACCACCATCAGGTCACCGTCCTTCATCTCCCGGGCCGCCTCGAGCGCAGCACACACCGCAGTCCCTGCAGATGAACCGCTGAGGATCCCCTCTTCACGAGCCAATCGCTGAGCCATCGAGAAGGCATCCACATCGCTGACCTGGATCACCTGATCGACCAGGTTCAGATCGATGGTCCCTGGAATCATGTCCTCGCCGATACCCTCCGTCTTGTAGGAGTTTGCCGTTCCCAGCACTCCGGTATCGAAGTACTCCTTGTAGAGTGAGCCGACCGGATCCCCTCCGATGACCTTGACCGCAGGATTCTTTTCCTTCAGGTACTTCGCAATACCACTGATGGTTCCGCCTGTACCCATCCCGGCGACCAGATGGGTGATCTTTCCATCGGTGTCATCCCAGATCTCGGGCCCCGTGCTGACGTAATGTGCGTCCGGGTTCCACTCATTGAAGTACTGGTTTGGAGAGTAGGAATTCTCGGTTTCCTCGGTGATCTTCTTCGCCACTGAGTAATAGGAGCGAGGGTCATCCGGCTCCACCGCAGTGGGACAGATGATGACTTCCGCTCCGAATGCGCGTAGCAACTTGGATTTTTCCTCGGCGACCTTGTCCGGCATGGTGAATACTGCCTTGTATCCACGGATACACGCGGTGAGAGCAAGTCCTAGCCCCGTGTTGCCAGAGGTACATTCGACGATGGTACCTCCAGGCTTGAGGGTTCCCTCACGTTCCGCTGCGTCGACCATGTGAATGGCGATGCGATCCTTGACGCTGCCACCAGGATTGAAGGCTTCCAGTTTCCCGGCAATGATCCCATCGAGACCACGAGAGAGCCTTTGAAAGCGCACCAGCGGGGTACCCCCCACCGTATCCAGGATGTGATCGTGAATCTTCATGACTCCGCCTTGAACCCCTGTATCACCCTTGAACCATGATCCCGGTCCCCCCGGGGGAACCATCCAGCAGCGCATCCACTCGACCTTCAGATCATAATGGCAAGGGCTCCGGGAAACACGAATCCGGATCGAATTCCTGATGGCAACCGCAGGAAATCGAGCCCCCGTGGGGAATTTCCTCTCCGAGGCCCCTTGGCCGTGGACTCCCCATCATCTAGGCTTCGCACTCTGAGGGCACCATCGGGGCTCACTATCCAGGCTCTGAGGGCAGTCAGGTCGGAAAGATCGGGAAACGAAGATGTCGCATCAGATCATCCAGGAATCCTCCGTGGAGCGACTCTCCCTCCGGTTACTGGCGGATCTCTCAACCCATCTTCAGCCGGGAGAACTGATCTGCATCCCCACCGGCAGATCTCCAGAACCTCTGTACCAGGCCCTCGTCACCGATGAGTCCGCCCGAGAACTGTGGCGGCAACTGCACTTTCTGCAACTGGATGAATACATCGATCCACCACCCGGCTCCATCAGCTTTCAGGAGACGCTCAGGAATCAGGTCTTCGCGCCCCTCGCTGTTCCCGAGGAACGGATCCACTCCATCGATGCTCGCGCGGAAGCGGGTTCCGAGGTGGTCAGACTGAATCAACTGATCGATCGAATGGGAACTCCGCGTACCTCGATCCTCGGCCTCGGATCGAATGGCCACATCGCATTCAATGAACCATGCGACCATCCCGAAGATGGATATCACATCGTCAACCTCAAGGGCGATACCCTGGCCGACAACTTTCCCGGGGATGTCCCCGATCAGATGCAGGCGATCACCATCGGTCTCGATCTACTGCAGGCATCCCGGAGAATCTACCTGCTGGTTCCCCAGGCGGAGAAGGCGGAGATCCTCGATCGCTGCCTGCAGGGACCGTACGATCCGCAGATCCCCGGCAGTTGCCTGCACGACCACCCGGATCTCCACATCTATCGCTGCTGAAGGGTTCCGATCGCAACTTCTGTTGCTACCATCCCGTGAACGGATGAGTAGGAGGATGTGATGCTGTTGGCACTCTTATTGGTCGGATCGCTATCGGGAACCGATCCACGGACTCCGGATATCGCAGACACAGCCGGTGCAACTTCGGATCAGGGAATTCTGAATTTCCAGATTCTTGACGCACAGGGCGTGCCGGTTTCCGCTCGTCTCACCTTCAGAACTCCCGAAGGCTCGATTCCCCAGCTGTTCACCAACCGCAACGCCAATCCCGACGATCTCGCCGTCAGAGCCGATGTCATCTGCACGCTATCGGGTGCCGGTAGCATCACGGTTCCGGTTGGAGAGTGGGTCGTCCACGCCAGTCGCGGACCGGAGTGGAGCATCGATGACAGCCGCATAGACATCAAAAAGGATCAGACTTTCGATGCAGTCTTCAACCTGGAGCATCAGGTGGATACCCGCGGCTGGGCAGCAGCGGATTATCACCTGCACACACTGACCCACTCGGGACATGGCGACAGCAACATGCCGGAACGGATCATCAGCATCGCAAGCGAGGCTCTGGAAGTTGGAATCGCCACCGACCACAACATTCACACCGACTACTCGGAGATCATCGCCAAACTCGGTGCCGGCGATCGATTCCAGGGCATCGTCGGTAACGAGATCTCCGTTCCACTCGGCCACTTCAATGCATTCCCCCTCGAACCCTGGGGAACGGTGGTCGACAAGAAATCTGTAAACGGTCCAGCGCTGTTTCGAGCGGTTCGTGCCAGTGGTGATCAGTCGGGGATCGTACCGGTAGTTCAGGTCAATCATCCTCGCTGGGAGGGCATCGATTACTTCAAGGTCGCCGGTCTCGATCCCATCACCGGGAACTCCACCGACAAGAACTGGTCGGTCGACTTCGATAGCATCGAAATCTTCAACGAGAACGCCGGATGGGGCTACTACGACGCCAACGACACCGACATGATGGTTGGATCGAGCCGCCACTGGGTGCTGCAGGACTGGCACAACCTGCTGAACCATGGTGCTCGAATCACCGGAGTCGGCAACTCCGACAGCCACACCGTTTCAGCGAATCTCGCCGGTTGGCCGCGCAATTACTTCCCTGCCTCCAGCGATCTTCCCGCCGAGATTCCCGTGCAAGAGGTGTGCGACACCGTCAAACAAGGTCAGATCTTCACCACCTTCGGTCCCTTCGTCACCTTCTCGGTGGATGGAGCATCGATGGGTGACCTGGTCACCGCCAAGCGAGCTGCGGTGCGACTGAAGACCCATGTACAGGCTGCAGACTGGATCGATGTCGATCGAGTCCTGGTCATCGTCGATGGAGACATCGTCGAGACGATCCCGGTTTCCGATTCCCGCGAAATCGTGCGCCTCGTCGATGAACGAAAGATCCCGGTCCGAACCGATGGCTGGATCTCTCTTCGGGTGGAAGGTGACGACAGCCTCGATCCCATCGTGCCCGGTCCCAAGAGACCTATCTTGCCCATCGCCGTGACCAACCCCGTATTCATCGATGCCGATGGAGATGGCAAGTACACCCCACCGGTGGAAGTCGCTCGCAACTGGCTGGAACAACATGGGAAAGATGAGCTGCGGCTTCATGCCGAGTGGCAGGCACGCCAACCCAATCAGCGTGCGGCCATGCTTCACGCCTGTTCCCTGAACAACGAAACGAGCCAGACTCTTTCTCGCTGGGCCATCACCGATCCATCGAGATTGGTCCAGCTGGCAGGGTGTCGACTGATCGAACGTGTCGGTCTCGGCGCAGATCCCGTCATCGAGGCGCACCTGAAACAGATCGCCACTGCTGAAGACACCGACCCGTGGAAACGCGTGGTCACCATCCGTGCCATGGCGACCGACGCCGCCGGAGAGGTGCTGACGCAGCAATTGCGAGGATCTGGCAGAACCGCCTTTGGCCCACACACATCCGAGATCGTCGATCTATTGCCGGGGCAGCAGGTCATGCGCTGGAGTGCTTCCGATCCCTTCCCCGTTCACGGCGAGTCGGGTCTCCGACAGGTTCTTGCCATGCCCACCGATCAGCGCCGAGGGAC
>CBFIET010000141.1:0-10187 GCA_965661685.1 Planctomycetota bacterium | reverse complement strand
TTCCTGACGATGAATAGTGCTCATCGCGATGGACCCAATCTCGCCGGGGCGGTATCGTTGCCAGGAGTGGAACACGAGGAGAAGTCGGAGCCCGCGACGGGGACCTCGCTGGAACGATCCTGATCGAAAGCACCAATCAGTAGGGAGAACTCACTTGTCCGGTGACAGTGCCAAAAAGATCTTCGATGACAGTTCCGACCAGTGGAGCCGCGATGAACCGACCCTTCTTTCCGACTGGACTGCCCGACCTCATCTCCTGCAGTGGTGCCTTCCGCTGGAGGGCAAGAGCGTTCTCGACATCGGATGCGGAGAGGGATACTTCACTCGACAACTGGCCCGAGCGGGAGCCGAGCGCGTCACCGGGTTCGATATCAGCCCGGGCATGATCGTCAAGGCGAGGGAACGGGAAAAGGAAACCTCCCTGGGTATCGAATACTCGGTCGGCTGTGCCACAGATCTGAGCGCCCATCCGGGTGACGGGTACAACCTGATCACCGCAGTCTTCGTCTACAATTACATGACCATCGATCAGATGAAAAATTCGATGTCTCAGGTTCATGCCGCCCTCGCAGAAGGTGGCAAGTTCGTCTTCTCCCTCCCTCATCCGGTGAATCCATTCCTACCCTCTGATGATTCTCGTTTTCATTTCCAGCGTTCCGGAGGCTGGTTCACGGGAAGAGACCAGGAGTTCGAGGGTGAAATGGCGATGCAAGATGGCAACAAGGTCGTCGTTCGTTGCTTCCACAAGATCTTCGAAGATGTGATGCATGGCCTGCAAGAGGCGGGCTTTTCAAAGTTCCCTGACTTCAAGGAACTCTCGGTCACCGAAGAACATGTCAAAACAGATCCAGATTTCTTCACACCTCTCCTCGATCTTCCTTTGCACATCGCGTTCCGTGTAGAGAGGTAATAGATGAAAGCAAGTAGACCCTCCTGGAGTGCTTCACAGCTGCAATCAAGGCTGGAGCACCGATTGAACTTCGACAAGGAAATCGTCGACGAGGTGAACCGCTGGATCGATCGAAGTCCGGAGGTCGTGGAAGATGAGGTAACCGCAGCCGATGTCGAGGATATGCCTCACCTCCGCCAGCTCGCCAGATGCGCCCTCACGGAGATGACCAGCGGCAGCGGAGTGGCGAGAATCCAGCCGCCACCGGTCGACGAGGTGGAGGATGCCTTCCTCCGTCGCTTCTACCTCGCCTTCGGAGTGCACCTCGGAACTCCCCTCGGAAACTACGGAAGACTCTACGACGTCAAGGATCGAGGAGGCGACTACACCAAGACTGCCATCCCGGTCAGCCAGACCAGCGCATCTACCCGGTTACATACAGATTCCAGCGCCATCGATGTCCTCCCCGACCTGGTCGGATTGATCTGTATCCGTCCCGCCATGGAGGGTGGGGAATCGCGCATCGCCTGTGCAATCCGTGCATACGAGCGACTGGAATCGACGCAACCACAACTCCTTCAGCTGCTCGAACAGCCGCACCTCCGCGACATCGTCACTCCCGGGGCGGACCAGAGTCAGCGGATACGCAATCAGTTCCCCGTCTTCGATCGTCAGGAGAAGCGAGGAATCGTATGCCGGTACATGCGTTTCTGGATCGAGAAAGGGTACGAAAAGGCGCAGATTCAGCCCCCTTCCCGCCTTCAGGAAGCACTGGATGCACTCGACGATTGCCTCGCCGAGGAGGAGGCCGTGGCCAGCTTCCAGCTCACCCGTGGCGAATCTCTGTGGGTCGAGAACACCACGACACTCCACGATCGTACCGAGTACACCGATGATCCCGCCGCCCCACGACTACTGCTGAGGCAGTGGGTTTCGGGAATCTACGACTGCCAGTAACGATCGATCGGGTTGATGATCTAGTGAACGAATCGCTGGATACTGTTCCTGTCGCAGGTACCACCGCTGAGAGCTCGCTGGTACAGCCAGTCCCAGAACCCGGCGCGCAGAGCGAGGGCCTTTCTCATTCCCTTGAGGAGGTCGATTCGACCCGCCTCGTCCTGAGCGTAGTGCCTGGAAATATCGAGCAGGGTCTCCTGATGGTGGTCGTCCACCGCTGCGTGCAGTGGGAAGAAGACCGTTTCGGAGGGAGGAGCTTCGAGCACATCCAGGGCGGGCAGGAAGTGCTGGTACATGGTGCTGACAACATTCTCGGTTCCGAGACCGAGTGCCCCGAGGGCTTCTGCAGTGGAGCCTCCCGACAGCACCGAAAGGAACATCTCACGCCAGCACATCACCTCGATACAGTCGGAATCGCTCCCTCCAGTCTCCACCCCTGCGACCTTGCAGAAGCGACTGAAGAGCACCGGATGGGGAACTCCGTCGACCCACTGCGGGTCGACTCCGATATCTTTCAGTTCGTCCAGTTCCTCCTGCTCGTAGATCCCTGACTCCTCCGTCAAATTCTCCATCAGTGCCGATCGGTGTTCGGGAAGTTCCAGGCGACCGATGACCGTGGTGAGGTATCTGGGAAAGTGCGACGAGTAGCCGTTGTACTGACGAGCGAAATCTGCGAGTGCCCACTTCATGTCAGGCAACTCCTTGTTACGAAGGGCCAGCAGGTATGGATGGTTGACAGCCCTGTGTGATACCGCTTCCTCGGTTACGACCTTGAGAAACTCATCGACTCCACCACTGACTGGAGTGGTGAGATGTGCTGATCTCCTCACCTCGAGTGCCTGTACGAACTGCACCAGAAGATCAGGATTTCGCCCCAGTTCTCGAAGTAGATCCTCTCGCTTGGCCTTCACAAGAACCGTCGCGGTCGACGCAACCACCGAAGCAGTTCTCGGGCGGCGATCGATGAAGGCGATCTCGCCGACCACGTCCCCCTCTTCAATGGTTCCTACCACCTCTCCCCCTCGACGCACCTCGACCGTTCCCTCGACCACCAGGAAGATGGTCTCGTCAAATTCTCCCTCATGGATGAACTCGTCACCACTATTTACCTCGACGCGGGTTCCGATGCTGGTCAGGCAGTGGACTGCAGCTTCAGGCAGGCAGTGGACTTGATCTCTATCAGTATTCATCGATACGCTCCATGCTAACTCTCGAAGAGGGGGGGCATTTCAACCGGCCCTTGAATCAGGGTGAGGTACATTCTAACCGAATCAAAAAGGTCTACCCACCCTTTTCAGCCTGGCTGTTCCTAGCTGTTGTCCTTCTTCTGCGGACGGAACATATGGATCCAGCTGGCGAAGGCATGAGGACATCGGGACTGGACCCACACCCTTCCTTTCCCCGAGAATCGCAGTAGAAACTGATCGGAAAAGAGGAAGGAACGGATCTTCTTTGCCCGGGTCAACCGATAGGAGAGGGAAGGATCCCACGCCACGGCATAACCGTTGTCCACGATGTACTCACCATCGACATCGATCTGCTGGATATCACCGTAGGCGTTGAAGAAGAGCTGTCCGGTCCCCGAGCAGCGGAGGATGAAAAGACCTTCGTTGAAGAAGCCTTTCAAGCCATCGAACTTGGAGTCGATCACGACATCGCCATGCGATGCGAGATAGGCACCCTTTTGCAGGTACAACTCATCCCCGTCCAGGGCGAGATCCTGGATCGATCCTGCCGGCCCCGGGGCCAGGCTGAGCCTGGCTCCATCCTCGCTGGCCGTGAATGTGTTCTGGAAGAAACTTTCCCCTGCGAGGACCTTTCTCTTCAATCCCGCCAGCGCTCCACCTCGGGTCGAGGTTTCCATCTCGATGGTGGGATCCATCCACGCCATCGACCCCGATTCACCGGAGATTGATTCCCCCCGGTTCAATTCCACATCCAGGTATGAGAATCCGGGATGACAGTCGATCTTGTAACGCATCGCTAACCCCTCGCCGGCAACATGGGACCGAGTACCCGACCGAACCCAACAGGATCATGGGACTGAACCAGAACCCGACCACGCCCCTCGAACTCGAAGACAAATCCTTCTCCGGCGAGCATCGACTGGAACCAGGAATTCCCCGCCTTGCTGATGCGATAGCTGAGTGTCGATTCATAGGCCACCAGGTGGCCGGTGTCGATGGTCATCTTTCCCTCCACCTCCACCTCGCGCAGTGACCCGAATGCACCGACGAGAACGGTGCCTTCCCCCATGATCTTCAGGAAGAAGAGACTCTCGCCACCGAACATGCCGCCGAGCCCCTGGAACTCGGAGTCCAGTTCCACCTCTCCTCCTGCGGCGAGGAAGGAACCTCCCGCCAGTTTCCACTCCACTCCTTGACTGATGTCGATGGTCCTCACCTCACCGGGCAGGACCGAGGCCAGCCCCACCTCACCAGCTGCACCATCGGTAGACTCGTAGGTGGACAGGAAGAAGGAGTCGCCACCGAGCAATCGCTTGATCCCCGAGAGGATTCCGCCACCACCCTTGGAACGGGTGGTCACATCGACCTCGACATTTCCCGTGGCACGCACCATCGCTCCCGACTCACTGACGAGACGATCGCCTGGCTGGAAGTGAGCCACTGCCGATTGAAATGCTCCCTGATCCACGATCTCGAACTTCATCGTCGCTACCTACCCTCTCAGGAATGGACTGATCCACCCCGCCGTGCCCACCAGATGGCGGGTCTGCAACCAGATCTTTCCCCGTCCCGAGAAACGCATCACCAGTCCCTCTCCGGAGAAGAAGGTACTCTTCAGTCCACCCGGGGCTGACAGTTTCCAGTCGAGGGTATGTTCCCACGCAAGGACATGGCCATTGTCGACGATCAACTCCCCATCGACTTCCTTCTCCACCACCGCACCGTACGCCCCGAAGAGAAGTTCTCCTTCTCCCGATGCCTCGATGAAAAACGCCCCCTTGCCGCTGAAGAACGACTTGAAGCCGCCGAAGCGAGTCTTGAGACGAACTCCTTCGGTACAACCGGTGAAGGCTCCGCCGGCGAGGAGGAGTCCCTCTCGCGTGACGGAGGTCTGGACCAGTGACCCGGCCACAGCATGACTGACGACCAGTTTTCCATCGCCGCTGGCAGAGTACTCGGTGATCAGGAACGATGTCCCGCCGAGGACTCTTCTGCCCACCGATGCGAGCAGCCCCCCGAGCAGGCGAACCTTCAGACCTATGGGACCGACCATCCAGTTCATGGCACCGGAGGCAGCGCGAAAGCGCTCCCCCGATTGAAGCTGAACCCTTGCCTCCCCGAAATCGGGATTGCCCTCCAGATCGATCTCCATCGCTTGTCCTCTCCCGGACTCACTGACCTGCCGTGGCTGAATCGTGCCCCCATTCCTGCCCGTTGGCAATCTCCCACAGTTACAGATATCCTCCTGCAGGAGAAAGATCCGATGGCAATCCCTGCACAACTGACCACCCAACGCCTTCTTCTGCGCCACTGGCTCCCCTCCGACCAGGAGCCGCTCGCCGAGATGATGGCAGACCCCCTCTACAACCGCTTCATGCCCGGTCCCTTCCCCCGCAGTGCCGCCGTCGAGAAGTTCCAGTTGATCCAGCACAAGATCGAATCGACGGGGCTGGGACCGTGGGTACTGGAATTACCGGACGAAGCGGACTTCATCGGTTATCTGGGACTGTCGATTCCGACCCGCGAGCTACCCTGTGGCCCCTGCGTCGAGATCGGCTGGCACCTGCACCCTGGATACTGGGGACACGGCTATGCAACGGAAGCTGCGCTGGAAGCGTTGCGCTGGGGTTTCGAGGAGCACCGTCTCGAGGAGATCGTCGCCTTCACGGTTCCCGACAACATCGCATCGATCGGTATCATGAACAAGCTCGGCATGACTCATGATCCCGCCGGCGACTTCTCACATCCTGGCCTCCCCGAAGGTCACCCTCTGCGCGGCCACCTCCTCTATCGAAAGAGGAAAGTCCGCAGCGAATCTTCACGCCGGGGTTCCCTGCAGGACCCTTGCTAGCGTCTCCACGATGACCGCATTCTGTTCGGTGGATTTGACGGCGATGCGTATCGCATGACTACCGAGGCCACTGCCCATGTTGGAGGCGTCCCTCAGGTGCACCCCGTAGCGACGACACTGCTCGGTGAGTTGTGCTGCAGAGGGGCCGTCCGCGGGAAGAAACGCGAGCAGGAAGTTGGCAACCCCCGGGATCACCTCCATTCCCAGTTCTTGCAGATCCTCCAGGAGCACCTCACGAGCAGCAGCGGTGGCTGCGTACTGCTGACGGTAGTACTGCGGATCTTCCAGTGCCTTCACCGCAGCCACCTGCCCGGGCAAGCTGATCGCCCACGGTGGTGTCAGCGCACGCAGCGATTCCAGAAGTGCTGCGCCAGCGCACAGATAGGCAGACCTCACGCCTGACAGTGCATAGACCTTTGACATCGATTTGCAAACGACGACATCGGGCTGGGAGCAGGCAAACTTCTCCAGCGTCGGCTGTTCCTGCACGTATTCGATGTAGGTCTCGTCGATCCAGAAGCGAGTCTTGCCCGCTGCCGCGGCGATGATCGACTTCAGATCATCGGCGGGCAGGTGCCTGCCGGTTGGACTGTTGGGATTGACCACCACTACCAGATCGAGATCCCCCTCGAGGATCCTCTCTCGTAATGCCTCGGCATCGATCTGAAAGCCCTTTTCTCGCTCGAGCAGGAACTGTTCCACGTGGCAGCCGATCACCTGCTGGCATACGTGGGTGTACTCACCGTAGGTCGGATCGAGGATCAGAACTCGACTTTCCCTGGTCAACCACTGTTGAAAGGCCAGAAAGATCAGATCGGAAGATCCTGCGCCGGTCAGGATGTTGGAGATGGGAACCCCCCTGACCCGTGAAATCGTCTCGATCAATCCCTCGCACCCGGTCGGAGGTGAGGTCCGGATCAACCAGTCGAGATGATCCCGTATCGTCGAGAGAACCGCCGGGGCGGCAGCAAACCATGCGTCGAGCACATCTGCATTGATGATATCGCCATGCCGGGAGAGTGACTGGAAGTCGTCACCCACATCCTTGAAGAATCCACCGCCGTGAAAACAGGCTGCGGGTTTGCGGAACGACAGCGGCATCTGCCAGTCCAGTTCACGCTCGAGTCGAGGAATCAAACCACGCCAGTTGTCGGCTCTCCTTCGAACATCCTCCACCGAGGCACTCATCAGCTGGAAGGATACCTTTCCCCGAACCAGTTCGATGTCGTGCTTCTCGAAACCGACTCCCTGGTACATCGAGGTGAGATCGGTACGCCCGATCACCATCATCCGATCTCCACCACTCGCCTCCACCGCACGAAGCGCGGCATACATCAGTGCCGTTGCCAGCAGGGATCCACGATTCTCTTCGATCACCGTCAGCAATCGAACCTCGTAGAGAGCTGGTGTGATGTCGAAGGGCCACTGATCCCTCGAGATGTAACCATCCAGGGAGTACTCACCTCCTTCGGGAGGAGTGAGGCTGATGAACCCCGCCAGCTTTCCATCGATGGTCGCCACGAAGTAGCGGTTGAATGAATCCAGCTGATTTTGAAGCATTCCATCGTCAGAGATGGGGTGCTGGCCCAGTTCCGCTGAATAGACATCGTGACGGCTACGATAGATCTGCTGGCGATCGTGCTCGGTGGCTTCCCTGACGACGATCCTCGAGTCCCCGCCACCTGTAGGTGAATCCGGTGACGACACTCCTACAACTTCACCGTGCCTGGATTCGTTCATCGGGCAACTGCCTCGCCGCAATAGCAGGAGGCAGGAGGCATCACATCCGCACTTCTCCACGCTTTTCTGAAGGACCTGTCGATGTGGTCGGCTTCAGCTAGCCTGCCCTGACCTCGGAGTGCATCCCTGAGACCGAGCAGCGCCCAACCGTTGGCGGGAAAGATCTCCAGGTCTCGCAGGTATACCTTTTCCGCATCCTCGTGACGGCCTGCCACGATGAGCAGGGCTCCGTAGGCGTGGCGCGCCGGCATCATCCAGGTGGACGGTTCGGCGTACTCGAGTCGCTCTTCCATCTGAATCGCCCGGGACAGGATCTCGAGACCCTGTGGCCGATTTCCCGCCTTGAATTCCAGTTCCCCGGTGAGCACCAGGCGAGCCAGCGGCATCACCTCGACAGCGGGCTGACCACCAAGTTCCCATCCCTCCTGGGGAATCGCCTCCACGGCCGCATCGAATGCGACCAGTTCTTCTCGGGCCTGGTCGATTCTTCCCGTGTTGGCAAGGGCGATGCCACGTGCGTAATGGCGCAGCGATCTACCGATCACCGCCCATTCCGGGGGAGTCGGCTCGGTGAGAATTTCTTCCCACATTCCAAATCGGACCAGCACGTGCCACTTGCAAGAAGCCACCCCATCACTGATGAAACCGAGAGCTTGCAGGAGCGGTGCCGGAATCTCCTCGGTGATCGCCCGGGCAGAACTCAGCGCTTCTCGACGGCGACCCTGCATCGTCGCAGCAAACGCCAGAAAGTGCCGGTTGTGCGCCATGTAGAAGCGATATTCGCCGGCGTCGGGGTCACCCTCGAACCAGGCATCGTCCAGTGCAGCCGCGCGACGGTTGCAATCCGCCGAATCATCGTAGCGTCCCGTCTGCATCCAGATGTGGGACGGCATGTGAACCAGGTGTCCCGCTGCCGGGATCAGGTCGATCAGCCGATCCGCTGCCGGTTCGGCGATCTCGGGCCATGGGGAAGATTCCATGACATGGATGTAGAGATGATTCGCCGCCGGGTGATCGGGATGGAGATTCAGCACCCCCTCCAGGATCGAGCGAAACTGGGGGGTGTAATTGAGAGGTTCTCCCTCGAGGGACCAGTACTCCCACGGCTGCGTCACCATCATCGCCTCCGCAGTCCAGGTCGCCACATCGGGATCGAGGGGGAACTGGTCACGGACCTTTTTCATCGCTTCCAGGTAGGCGTTGTTTTGATCGGTGAGATCCTCCGGTAGCGGGTACTGATACCGCTGCACCAGCGCTTCGATCAGGGCGCGATTGGCTCCACTCTCTCGCTCCTTCAACTCCAGCGCACGCTGGGCGGCAGCGAATGACCACTGATCCTTGGGAGGAGTGATGGTGGGATTGTTCTGATTGGGACCTGAACAGTAAGCGATTGCCCACCACGCCATGGCGAACTCAGGATCGATGGCGGTGGCTTGCAGAAAGGAGTCGATCGCCCCATCGAAGTTGAAGCCGAACATCAGCGCCAACCCCTGATCAAACCACTGACGAGCTGATGGCGAATCGGTGGCGACATGGCGACGATGTTGCCCAAGTCTCTCGAGAATCATCGGAGGAGGTGGCGACCCGACCTCCGGCAGTGCAGCTTCTTCCACTGGAGACACTGAGAGGGCAAGGATCAAGGGCAAGAACATCGACTTCCTCCACTGCAACGAGTTTTTCCGCAACCTGGTGAGCGAAGGCCAATCAGGCCATCGGCATGATCATATCGCCAGCATTCTCACTGATGAAACTACACTCAAGAAGGTCTCTTTTCTCGAATCACGCGGATGTGATCGGGGGTCGTTCCGCAGCATCCTCCAACAGTTCGTGCGCCCACTTCGAACCACTTCGATGCGTATTGTGCGTAACGGTCGGGGGAGATCGCATCGGTTCGATGCCAGTTCCCCTCCCCATCGGCGTGGCCGATGTTCCCGTATGCCAGAACACGACCCTCGGGCAGCAATTGCACCAGATGCTGGACCTGATCTGCCATCTCTGGAGCGGCGACGCAGTTCACTCCCACCATCGAGGCTGTTTTCAACTCTTCAGTGATCGCCGAGATCCGCTCGCCGCTCAGGAGCGTCCCCGGCTGCTTCGTCGTATCGAAACAAAAACTCACCATCCAGCGGCCAGGTAGCCGTTCCTCGGCAACCTCGATGGCAGCGGTCGCCTCGGTCAAGTTGTTCATCGTCTCGATCAGGACGATGTCGGCTCCCGCACCGCGCAGATCATCGATCAGTTGTCGATGCTCCCTACGGCACGTCTCTGCATCGGGAGCCAGATCGGGTCGATAGCAATCTTCCAGCGGGGCCACCGATCCCAGCACCAGCGCTTGCGGATTGACCTGATCTCGGGCACCCACTGCGACCTCCACTGCGATCGTCGTCAGTTCCTGACGACGATGCTCCAGCCCCACCTTCTCGAGAGTTCGACCGTGAGTTCGAAAAGTAGCGGTGGTGATCGCCTGGGATCCCGCCTCCAGGTAGTCGCGATGCACTGCTTCAAGCTGATCTGGAAAGTGCATCAAGGCATGTGTCGACCAGAGCGGCAGCGGGAGTTCGAC
>CBFIET010000140.1:0-13327 GCA_965661685.1 Planctomycetota bacterium | reverse complement strand
CCGCTGGTGATGGTGTCCACGCCCTTGCCGCTGCCGTAACTGTTCTTCCAGCCGAAGCCCTGCTCTTCGAGGGTGGCCCCTTCCGGCTCGGGCCCGACGTGCTCATCGGCATCGGCGGCCCCATGTGCTTTTCCGAAGGTGTGCCCGCCGGCGATGAGTGCGACCGTCTCCTCGTCATTCATCGCCATACGACCGAAGGTCTCACGGATATCCTTCGCTGCAGCGATGGGATTGGGGTTGCCGTTGGGCCCCTCGGGATTGACGTAGATCAGTCCCATCTGCACCGCACCGAGATTGCCCTCCAGTTCTCGGTCGCCGCTGTAACGCTTGTCGTCGAGCCACTCCGTCTCGGAGCCCCAGTAGATATCCTCTTCCGGTTCCCAGACATCTTCACGACCACCGGCGAAGCCGAAGGTCTTGAACCCCATCGACTCCAGCGCGCAGTTGCCGGTGTACACCATCAGGTCAGCCCACGAGAGTTTGCGGCCGTACTTCTGCTTGACCGGCCACAGCAACGCACGGGCCTTGTCGAGGTTGGCGTTGTCGGGCCAGCTATTGAGTGGAGCGAAGCGAAGGGTGCCTGAACCCGCTCCACCGCGACCATCACCGATGCGATAGGTTCCAGCGCTGTGCCACGCCATGCGGATGAAGAGGGGGCCGTAATGACCGTAGTCTGCCGGCCACCACTCCTGGGAGGTGGTCATCACCTCCTCGATCTCTTTCCTCAACTGGTTCAGATCGACACTCTGAAACTCCTGCGCATAGTTGAAGTCCTGTCCCATCGGATCGGAACTGGCAGAGTTTTGCTTGAGAACCTTCAGGTTCAACTGGTTGGGCCACCAGTGCTGGTTTGAAGTCGATCCGACAGCGTTATGCTTGCCGGCTCCTCCCAGTGCTGGACACTTGCTCACATCTTCCATGCTTACCTCTCATCTTCAACGCTCATCGGTTTACCGTGAATCGTTTATATCAATCCCACACCCCATCGCACCTATCCGTCGTGGAAGGTGGCTCGATCGTTCCGGAACACCGGAAAACCGACGGAGAACTCAGATTGTTCGGAGATGGAAACCCCATCGGGGAGGCAGTGTACCGAGGCTCCCCGGGGTCGTCGAGACGTTTCAACTGGCCTTTGTTCCGGGACTGTCACCGGCGGATTCATCGGTGTCGCTGGCGGCCCGGAGGGCTCCTCTTGTGGACAGCCATCCGGTCACTGCCCCCACCAGCATCGCCGCGCCCCCGCCCAGCAGGGCGAAGGGGATCGCCGTCAACTCACGCATATCGCCACTGCCGGCGAGTGCTGCCATGGCGCCACTGATGGCACCGACCAGGGCGCCGGCCCCCATCGACTTCAGCACCCCACGGCGACGGATCGCAACGATGGTGCCGATGGTGACCGTTGCAGCCAGCACCAATGCAGGGGTGGAAGGGTAATAGTTGAAGGAGGCGAGCATCTCGACCGGCAGATACGATTCCAGTGGACCTCCCCCGGCGATTCCCGTGCAACTCGCAATACCACGACAGCGCTCCGATGATGATCGATGGGCCGACTCCAGCCAACCGCAAACTGCCGGGGAGACCGACGTGAGTGATCTGCCACCCGCTGCCCTGGCGATCACTCGGTACTGTCCCACCGACCTCTGCCGGTGTATATCCCATGGGAACAGATCCAGTCGATATGCAACGCAGGAGGCAGGCAAGTGCAGGACATCGTCGTCGATCAACCGTACAAGTTCGTACCTCCACACCGGGGCAAGTTCCTCCCCCGGTTGCTGGGACACCTGCTGATTCCCAGACTTCTACGCAAGCGCTACGGGATCGTCGACACGGAGGTGGTCGGAGCGGAGAAAATCCGAAAGGCGATCGATGCCGGTCATGGAATCCTGATCACTCCCAATCATCCGCGACCCGCCGATCCGATGGCTCTCTACCCGTTGTGCAGGGCGACCAACTCCCTCTTCTACGCCATGGCCAGCTGGCACATCTTCATGGAAGGAAAGATGCAGCGATTCGTCATCCGCATGATGGGTGCCTTCAGCATCTACCGTGAAGGAATGGATCGCACCTCCCTGCAATGTGCCATGGAGATCCTGGAACAGGCGCAGCGACCGCTGGTGATCTTTCCCGAGGGAGCGGTGAGCCGCACCAATGATCTCCTCAATCCACTGATGGAGGGGATCTCCACCATCGCACGAGGAGCGGCACGCAAGCGGGCCAAGGGCGATGGAGGCAAGGTGGTCATCTTCCCGCTGGCGTTTCGTTACCACTTCGAGGGAGATCTGAAGGAAACGCTGGAGCCGGTTCTCTCCGAGATCGAGCGCAGACTCTCGTGGGAACCTCAGGGCCATCTGCAGATGCTCGAGCGAATTCGCAAGGTGGGACGGGGCCTGCTGAGTCTCAAGGAGATCGAGCATCTGGGTGAAACCCAGACGGGGGACCTGTTCGAACGGGTCGACAAACTGATCGACCACCTGCTGCACCCCCTCGAGGAGGAGTGGTTGGCGGGTCCCCAGTCGGGGGGCGTGGTCAAACGGAGCAAGAACCTGCGTACAGCGCTCCTCAAGGGGATGGTCTCCGGTGAGATCGATGACGAGGAACGTGATCGTCGCTGGAAACAGTTCGCCGCCATCTACCTGGCACAGCAGTTATCCCTCTACCCCCGTGGCTACCTGTCGAAAGATGCCCCTGCCGAACGATTCCTGGAGACGGTGGAAAGATTCGAGGAGGATCTCACCGATTTCGCACGACCGCATCCTCCCCAGCGGGTATCGCTGCACGTTTGCGACCCCATCGAGGTACCGAGCGAGAAGGACAGTTCCCAGGAGGACCTGATGGTACAGGTCGAACGGAGCCTGGCACGATCGCTGGGAATCCCCCATGAGTAAATCAACTTCGATCCGCTGGCGTCGGACAGTGGTGGTCATCGTCGGTCTGGCGGTGTGGTTTCTGACCCAGGGGTGGCTGGGGTCACGGGAACTGGCTTCGGGGCAGCACCAGTCAGAGATCGCCGGTCAGGTTCTCAGCGAAGCGGATGCTCTCTTCCAGTGGACTGCTCCCCTCCACCAGAAGTTGCTCGACTCCCCCTCCATCGCCAACGGACTCCTCATCAGCAGTTCACTCATCATCGACCTGCTCGGTCTCGTCATCATCGGCTTCTCCATCTTCGGCGGCACGATGCGACCCTTTCTCGCCCTGCTGCTGGTCTTCTCACTGCGACAGATCTGCCAGGCGCTCAGCCCGTTACCGGCCCCCATCGGCATGATCTGGCACGACCCGGGCTTCCCTTCGTTACTGGTCACCTACAGCGTGGCCAACGATTTCTTCTTCTCGGGACACACCGCCATCGCGGTGATCGGAGCCACCGAATTGTTCCACCGGGGAGGGCCGTGGAAACTGCTGGCCGTGGCGGTAGCCAGCTTCGAGATGGGAGCGGTCATCCTGCTCCGCGCTCACTACACAATGGATGTATTCACGGGCCTCATCGCCGCCTTGCTGGTGGCGATGATCGCCTACCAGATCGCTCCCCGCTGCGACGAATGGCTGTCAGGCGCTTCCTCCCCATCCGCTTGAACTGCCAATAGCGACCTCGGAGTTGCGGAAGAAGTCTTGCCTCGACCGGACTCTCTCCTGACAATGACGGAACCTGCTCCACTAGATCCCGCAGGTCAACCGTTGGGGAAGAGAGTCGCCATTGCCAGCGTTTCAATCGTGCATCGTACTTGATTTGAAGGGTCCCAGTCGATGGCTGCTGGCGGCGATACTATCGTTCGCCGCGGTGTTGCCGATCTGTGCCCAGGAAGCCCCCATCGAGGAATCCCTTCGCAATGTCGCCGTGGTGGTAAAAATCGACCGAGAGATCGATTCAAAACTGGCCAAGAGATTCGAGCAGACGGTCGACTCCCTGGTGAAGCGCGAGGTGAGAGTCGTCATCATCGAACTCTCCACTCCCGGGGGGACCATCGAAGCGAGCCGAATGATCGCCGAGAGCATCGAAAACCTCTCGCAGAGTGGCGTCGAGACCTTCGGCTGGGTGCCCAACGGCCAGCAAGCCTACAGCGGTGGAACGATGGTTGCACTCGCTTGCCGGAATCTGGTCATGGGAGACAACAGCCGCATCGGTGACGTGCAGCCGATCGATCTCTTTGGCAACGAGTTACCGGAGAAGATCCAGACCACCGTCCGTGCCGACATGCGTCGCTGGGCCCGCGACCGTGGATATCCTGTGGCCCTTGCCGAGGCGATGGTCACCAAGGAGATCGCGGTGCGCGAGGTTCGCTCCACCCAGGGAGGGACCCAGTACCTCACCGATCAGGAGTACGAAGATCTCCCACAACAGGTCAGAGATCAGAGCCAGTCGAAACGAGTGGTCGAAAAGGGTGAGATCCTCACCATCGATGAGAAGGAAGCCTTCCAGTACGGATTCATCTCTCACATCTGCCTTACCCGGGAACAACTGCTCACCGACTACGGGCTCACCAACATGAGCGTACAGGAGGCGGAGGAGTTACTGGGCAAGCGACGATCCGGTGTCCCCGGAGGATTTGCCCTCGATGGATTCCGTGACTGGGGCCGTTTCATCAAGTTTCTGCTGATCTTCGGGGCGGCACTGGCTCTCGTCTTCGAGTTCAAGCTGCCCGGTGTCGGCATCGGCGCGATGCTCTCCCTCGGCTTCCTCGGAATCTTCATGCTCAGCAGTTACGCCGACGGAAATGTCGGCTGGATCGAACTCTCCTGCTTCGGCCTGGGAGTCGCACTGCTTGCGCTGGAACTGTTCGTGATCCCGGGCTTTGGAATCTCAGGAATCCTCGGCCTGGTGGTGGTCTGTATCTCCCTGGCACTCTGCTATCAGCCTGTCGATACAGCACTCAATCTGAAGCAACTGAGCCAGGATTCGGTGCTGGTGGCAGCGGGTCTGTCGAGTGGACTCTTTTCCCTGCTGATCCTGTCCATCGTCATTCCCGGTCGCTCGACAGCCTCTGGCTCACTGATCGACAAATCTAGCCTGGCCACCGACGACCCGACCATCGCGTCCCCCGGCTTTGCTGGAGGCGACCTCGACATCGGCCAGCAGGGCCAGTCGCTACAGAACCTGCGCCCCTCGGGACAGGTCAACTTCGACGGCACCATCGTCGATGTCATCTCGGAAGGTGCCTACATCGATAAAGATATCGCCGTGGAAGTGATCGAGATGAATGGCAACCGGGTAGTGGTTCGACCCGTGGTAGAGGAGGCCTAGATGGAATGGTGGCTCCTCTCTGTTTTATGCCTCTCCGGTCTGATCCTCCTCTTCCTCGAGGTTTTCATCCCCAGCGGTGGAATCCTCGCCATCGCCGCAATCCTGTGCATCGGTTACTCGATCTGGGAACTGTGGCTCCAGGACCATCACCTTCTGGCCATCATCTGTTGCACTTTCACCATCTTGTACACCGTCGCCCTCTTCAAGTTCTGGGTCCGCAAGATCGGTCTCCATACCACCCTCGACGAAGGAGACTCCCTCGGCGATGATGTGCAGATGGCCAGGGAACTGGTCGGAAAACGAGGACTGACCGTGTCGGACCTGCGCCCGGCAGGGATCGCCCTGATCGCCGGTCGCAGACTGGATGTCGTAGCCAACACCGGCTACATCGAAAAAGGTGATTCCGTGGTCATCATCGAATCGGATGGCAATCGGATCCTCGTACGGAAATCGACGGAAGAATCACAAGACGAATAATCAATGCGATTGACTCGCATGACAGGAGAACTCGATGTCCTTAATTAATTCCCTCGCGTCTTACCTATCCCTGGCACAGAGCGGGAATGATGTTTTCGACATCATCCTGCTCTTCGTCATCATCGCCTTCGGCGTTGTACTCTTCATCTTTTTCATCACCTTCGGGCGTCTCTACATCCAGGCGATCTCGTCCGGTATAAAGATCAGCGTCTTCGCCTTCATCGGCATGTGGCTGAGAAAGGTAAGCCCTCGCATCATCGTCGAGACCCTGATCATGGCGACCAAGGCAGGGGTCACCGATGTCCAGACCAATAAGTTGGAAGCGCACTACATGGCCAAGGGCAATGTCCGCCGTGTTGTTCAGTCGCTCGTTGCAGCGCACAAGGCAAAGATTGATCTCAACTTCGATCAGGCCGCAGCCATCGATCTGGCAGGCCGTGACGTGCTCGATGCGGTACGAACCAGCGTACTTCCCAAGGTGATCGATTGTCCTTCGAGGGATCAGGCGAGAACCACCGTCGATGCGGTGGCGGGAGATGGAATCCAGCTGCGAGCCAGGGCCAGGGTCACCGTCCGGACCAACCTGGCAAGACTGGTGGGTGGAGCTACCGAGGAAACGATCATCGCCAGGGTCGGCGAGGGAATCGTCACCACCATTGGCTCCGCTAGCACACACAAGGATGTGCTGGCAAACCCTGACATGATGTCGCGGATGGTCCTGGAAAAGGGACTCGATTCAGGGACCTCCTTCGAGATCCTCTCCATCGACATCGCCGATGTCGATGTGGGCGAGAACATCGGGGCTAAACTACAGGCGGAACAGGCGGAAGCGGACAAGCGCGTCGCCCAGGCTCTGGCGGAGAAAAGGCGAGCCCTGGCAGTGGCACAGGAACAGGAAAATGTCGCGGAGATCGCCGCCAACCGAGCAAAACTGGTGCTCGCCGAAGCTGAGGTACCGATGGCCATCGCCGACGCATTCCGCAAGGGAAACCTGGGAGTGATGGATTACTACCGCCTCAAGAACCTGCAGGCGGACACCAGCATGAGAGAATCGATCGGTGACGACGACGACGGAACCACCGAGACACCCCACGACTAGATAAGGCGACTCCTCATGAAGGACATGAGCTGGATCTACCTGTTGCTGTTCGTAGTTCTTCCGCTGATCAAGCAGATCATCGAGAAGGCTGGACAGAAGAAGTCACAGAAGAGCGATGCACGTGACGCGGAGAAGCGATTTCCGCCGATTGCGAGGCAGCGTCAGAGGCAGCGAAACGTCTCAACCGACAAGGACTCCGACGATGCATGGGTCGTCGTCAAGGAGGCTCAACCTGGTGCATCTCGGTCACCGGCTGCTCCCTCTGCCGGAAGGAATCTCGGTGGTGGCTGGACCGAAGTGGCGCAACTGCCTCAACAGACCCCGCTGGAGTCTTTCGACCCCCTCACCAATCAGCCGCCCCATCCCCTCGATGTGCTGGAACAAATCCGCCGTGAACTGGATGTCGACGATTTCGAGGAGGACACCGAAGATCCCTACGCCATCGATGATGAAGTGGGGGAAATTGAAGAGAGAAGCCCGCACCCGCCCCTCCTCGCCAGTACCGGACCGGCTCTGGTCAGTAGACGCTCCTCGAATAAGCGGTGGAAACTGACACGAAACCAGTTGCGAGAGCGACTGATCTGGCGCGAGATTCTGGGACCTCCCGTATCTCTCCGGGAGAAGGATCCTCTTTCCCAGTAGCTGTCGCCGGATCAGGTGACGAGACGAGTCCAGGGCACTACCATGTGAGAGCCCGGAAGGGGCAGTTCGCAATCAGGGTGGAACGAGCCGGAGTGGCGGAATGGCATACGCGGCGGATTCAAAATCCGCTGACCTTACGGTCGTGTGGGTTCGAATCCCACCTCCGGTACCAACCCAGCCTGATGATTTCCCGTCGAAGCGAAGCGACACCAACTCATCTACCAACTCATCTACTACGGTGAGTTGGAACCCCCTCTTCGCCAGACACCCTCATCAGTTTCACCAAAAAAAACGGTACGCCGAGAAACCCGGCGTACCGCAATATTTCGTTGAAAGTGGAGCGACCTTCTACCTCTTGGAGAACTGGAACGACTTGCGGGCCTTCTTGCGGCCGGGCTTCTTCCGTTCGACCATCCTGGCATCACGAGTGAGGAAGGTTCCCTTACGCAGGGTTACCTCGTGCTCCTCGCTGACCCGGCACAATGCCCTGGCCAATCCCATGACGACTGCGCCCACCTGACCGGTGGTACCACCGCCCTTGATGTTCGCCCACACATCAAAGGATCCCTCCGCCTGGACGGCACGAAGTGGATCAAAGAGACGAGCCTGGTCGGGAGCGAGGCGGAAGTAATCGGAGTGCTCTTTACCGTTGATGGTCATCTTGCCGCTACCTTCGCGGATTCTCACCCGCGCCACGGCAGTCTTACGACGTCCGACTCCCCACACGTAGTCATCTGGCTTCGCCAAAACGATCCTCCTGTTATCGAGTCAACTCCTCGGCGGAGGACTCTGTTCAAGTCAGTCCCTAGACCTTCTTCTTGGTAAATTGAACCTGCTCAAAATGAGCCTGCTGCGCATCGAGCGTATGCTCCGGGCCTGCGAAGACCTTCAACTTGCTCAGCATCTTGCGCCCGAGTCGAGTTTTCGGAAGCATCCGGCGAACCGCCATGCGGATCACCTCTTCCGGTTTCTTGTCGAGCATCCACTCGAGATTGTTGCTCTTGAGCCCCCCCATGTATCCGGTGTGGTAGCGGTACAACTTTTGAGCCCGCTTCTCACCGGTCACCTGGATCTCCCGTGCGTTGGTCACGACGACAAAATCGCCGCAATCGACGTGGGGAGTGTAGGTCGGCTTGTTCTTTCCCATCAGGATGCTGGCGATCTCCACGGCCATGTGACCGAGGATCTCCTGCGAGGCATCGACTTGATACCAGTTTCGAACCACATCCTCTTTGCGCTGAATGAACGTGCGCTGGGGACTGTAATTTTGCATCTTCTCCACCCTGTGATCCCCGCGTCGCATGCGACGTGGAAGATCCTGTTGCTGATTGCACCGTCACCCCTCCCATGCTCACCGTGGCGAGAAGGGGCTCAAAGTGCCAGACGGAAGCCCGGATCCTATTTCCGGAGGGTTTTCCTGTCAACGGCCATCCACTGATCAGACAAGGATTTCCGTCAATTCCCGGGAGATTCTGGAGTTCCTTCGAGGACCTCAGCGAGGGATCTCAACAGCACTCCTGAGCGATCGACCCCCGATTCACCCAGTAGCGGCAATCTGTGTTCGAGACGCTCCTGGAGCCGCTCCACATCGCCTCCTCCCGCCTGTTCCAGCCAGCGCCCCACCGCCTCGTCGTCGAGCCAGGGGGCTCCAGGGAGCGCCACGGAGGGCCCCAGACGGCGATTCCACTCGGTTTCCACCGTTCCAGCTCCATCGCCGGAGGGGGAGTCGCTGTTTCCTGCCACGACGATCACCTCGCCGGTCCCCGGTGGATACCAGATCTGCACCGGCCCCAGTTGCTGGCGAATCGACGAAAGGATGGCGGCAAACTCATCGACTCCGATCCGATACAGCTGAAGCCACTGCACCACCACCCCATCGGCAGCGAGACGGCTGCCGATCAACCGGTGGAATTCGGGGGAAAAGAGTGGAGCAGACCAGGGAAGCCACGGTTCCGAGGGCTGGATCACGATGGCATCCCAGCGGCGAGCATCTCGAGTCAACATCGCCCGTGCATCATCGACAACGATGCTGGGGGCCTTCCGACCCAGCAATGCTTCATGCTCATCGGGAAAGGCGACCTGTCCCTGGGGAGAAAGCAGCACCTGTTTCACCGCCGGTTCGATCTCCGACACGACGATATCCCCGTCCCAGGTGGCTACCGCCGTGGCCACGGTGGTTCCACCGCCGAGTCCCACCACGAACATCTGTCCACGCCCCGGCCCGATCCAGCTGGGCAGGAGTCCCAGCATCAACTCGGTGGGGAGGTCGGCGAGTGTCGATTTCTCGGGATCGATGGCGACGCTTCCCTCGATGCGTCCGCCGACCCGTAGATAACTGGCGTTGTGCTGCAGATCTCGCTCGATCTGTACCGTCCCCAGTCGCCCCTGGACACTGGTGAGGATCTCTCTTCTTCGCCATGCGGGTAGAGCAGTCTCCTCGATGATCTCGCCCCGCGACCACTGAAAAACACCCGCACCCAGTAGTGGAGCGTCCCAGAACTGACTGGCAGCACCGAGCAGAAGGCTGCCGCACAGGAATGAAGAAGCCGCACCTCCCCGACTCCCCCGACGCAGTTCCGGGACCCCCCCCAGCACCGTCAGGAATCCACAGAAGAGAAAGAGCGGCAGGACACCATGGAACGGGATCAGGTAAAAGGTCGTCACCAGCGCGCCCAGCATCGAACCGATCAGGTTCCATCCCTGCAGGATGCCGGCTCCACGATCGAGTCTTCCCGTTTCGCCATGCTCGACCATCAACGAAGGGACGAACAGGCCGCTACAGAATGCCGGCAATCCGAGGATGCACAGCAGAATCAGAGCCTTGCACACCGTCAACGAGATGAAGAAACCTTCTCCGCACCACTGGACCACACTGAGATAGAAGTACGGGCTGAAGGAGATCATCAGCAGCGAGAGTCCCTGCGACACCAGCCAGGTGGCCCACGCAACTCTCGGAAGCCGCCGAGCTCCCAGTATCTTGCGGATCTCCGGCATCAACAACGCCCCTGCGGCCCCCCCCAACAGCGACACCCCGGTGGAAATTCCGAAGACCAGCAGACTGGAACCGAGCACCTCACCCAGCACTCGAACCCACCCCATCTGCAAGGCGAAGGCGATGAACCCGACCCAGAACACGGTGATGATCGATCGCCTCGACACCGGAAGATCGTTACGAACCACCTCCGATTCGGTCTGTGCCGGCTGCTTCTCGGCGATGGAAGCGATCACCAGTAGCAATACGCTCACCACCAGCGTTCCTGCTTCGCCGATCACCGGCAGCAGAAGTAGTGGAGTCAAGATCGCGCCGCAGGCACTTCCCAGATCGATGGCGGCGATGCCTCCGGAGGTGCGCTGAAGAATCTCACGGGAATGGACCCGGAAGGCGGTGGTCACGACCACCCCCAGAGGGATCGATCCGCACAGCAGCGGAAGCGAGACGAGGATCTTGCCCTGTACGGTACTGATGAAAGCGAAGTGCTCCACCAGATTTGGCAGCAAGTATCCGACCCACACCCCGGCGGGAATGCACCCGACCAGAGCGATGCGACACCAGGTGGATGGAAGCGACCTGCGTTCCTTCACCGATGCGGAGATGATCTGGCCCACGGCAAAACCGACGAGGGCGACGGTGATGGCAAGGGCGACACCGTCGACGGCATTGCCAAGGATGGTACCCAGTCGCCTGGCCAGTACGATCTCCAGGAGCATCGTTGCCGAGCCGACAAGAGCCAGAACCCACTGGGGACTCATGGTGACTCCTCCCCATCCGCTGCTTCCTCCGAGAGGATCTTCTCCACAGCCTGTAGTGCTTCCTCGATTCGACTCCTCACCTGGGGATCCTCCTCGGTCGCCTCATCCAGGTACTTCCTGTACCAGTTGGCGGCATCGGCAAACTGGCCTTCTCGATGAGCCATCGCTCCCATCTGACGGAGCAATCTCGGTTCGGAGACTCCCGCCTGCCGTCGAGATTCCAGCATCTCCAGCGCAGCAGCTGCTCCCTCCACTCTTCGGAACACCTCCCCCGCCTCCAGGATGAAATCGCCCTGGCGAGAGATCTCCGCAAACTCGAGTAAATGCCGATATCCCTCCAGAGCTGTCGGCCAATCGTTCTGCTGGGCATCGTGACGGGCGATGCGAAGCAGCAGGTCGATGCGACGATCCTTCTCGGCAGGCCCTTCGGCATGCTTGCACGCCTCGACGAGAGCCTCTCTCGCCTTGGCCGGTTCTCCCTTGCCGAGCATCCGATCCGCCAGCATCGTCAAGGCAGTGATGCGAGTCGGATCGGTGAACGCCTCTGCTGTCCCCTCTTCCAGTTTCTTGCGCACCGCAGCCTGACGGATCCCCTGCAACGCCTGGGGATTGTCGGGGACCACCTCCAGTACCGTCCGGAAGTGTTCGAGAGCCAGTTCCACCTGATCGGTGGAGAGCAATAACTCGCCGAGGGACAGGTGCGCAGGCAGATGCTGGGGATCCTCCCCGAGCAACTCCTCCAGTGTCTGTCGAGCCCGTACCGTCTCTCCCAGTCCGAGCCACGCTTCCGCCTTGCGGTAGCGGGCACTGCTTCGCCTCCCCTCCTCATCCAGGGTGCGCAGCGCCTCGTCGAAGAACTCTCTCGCCTGGGCGAACTGCTTCTCCTCCAGGGCCACCATCCCCTGCTGATAGGAGACCTTGGAGATGGCTCGATCTCCGATGGTGGTGGCGAGTTCTCTCGCCTGCTGGAAGTAGCGCTGTCGGTCATCTCCCTCGGAGGTAGCAGAGAGGTACAGCGTCGCTTCGAATCGAACCGCCAGCTGCGTTGCTGGGAGGTTCACCAGTTCCAGCGCAGCCTCCCGAGCCCCCTCATACTCGCCGAGCCGCTCACACACCTTGAGATATTCTCGCCACGGTGCCGATTGAATCCTGACCGGAGTGCCGTCGGTATCACTCTCCTCCAGCAACTCCTGCAGGTGGAGGTACGCTACTCGAAGATTTCCTTCGCCGCCAAAGCCGGCGAGCAGTCCGGAACGGATCTGCAACGACTGCAGGTAGATCCCCTGCTGCAGGCGATCGCGAGAGATGGGAGCGAGGATCTCGATGCTCTTGCCAAGATCGCTGGCCGCCTCCGAATTCCACTGGCGACCTCGTGCTGCTTCCGCCAGGCCGAACCAGGCCCGTGCGCACTGTGGCTGCGCCGTCACGGCACTGCTCCACAGTGGATAGGGACCTTGCCAATCAGAGAGCCTCTCCCTGGTGATCAGGGCGGAGAGGCTCAGCAAGATCAACAGCACCGGCAACCGCGATCCCGGAGATCGTCGCTCCAGCGATGCGAGCATGTAAACGAGTGGTATCGTCAGCGCCACCATCGGCAGGTACAGGAATCGTTCCGCAAATCGCTCCGGATGAGGAAAGATCTGTAACACCGGAGATAGCAGCGCAAGAAACAGTGGCCAGACGATGGCTGCACTGTACCAACCACTCCGTGACCACCTCCAGGAGAGCAACAGCCCACCGACGATTGCGATCCAGCTGAGCAGTGAGGTGACGGGGGAGAGCGCACCACTGGAGGCGGGGATCGCACCGTACGAATAATCCACAGACAATCCGATGGGCCAGGTGAAGAGGGCGATGTACTGCATCACTGCGCGCCCCACCGTCCACGCACTGTTGCCGACGGAGCCACCCCAGTAAGGGGCTCCGGCACCTGGATCCTGAAAGGTGAGAAGGCGGATCGACAGGAGACCCAGCACCAGTAGCGTCGGGATCGCCACCCGACTCCACGACAGCCACTCCTTGCGCGTCCGAGGACCGTCTTGTGCGATCAGCGCCACCGCCACCATGGCAGCTGGCAAGGTCGCCGCCATCTCTTTCGATGCCATCGACAGTGCCGCCAGTAA
>CBFIET010000139.1:0-1571 GCA_965661685.1 Planctomycetota bacterium | reverse complement strand
CTGGAACTCGTCGAGGAGCAGATGCTTGGTCGTGGCATCGAGGCGATAGAGGATGGTGTTTGCCGATGCGAGGACTCCGGCGATGACCAGTACCTGAGGGATGTCCTGAAATGCGACCCCTCCCCGGGCACGGAGACCGAGACTTCGAAAGTGGTCAAACCTGGAGAGCAATTCTCCGGTCGCCTCATTCTGCGTCCGGATGATCCGGGAGATCTGCGCACGGGCAACATCTTGAACGTACTCCATCACCGCAAACAGATCAGCGGCGATGGGGACTCCATGGAATCGATCCTGGCCGGCAAGGACCGCCTTGCCGATCCCCGATTCGAACAGACCGAGGGGGTCGAAGCGCTGTGGATCCTCGAACCAGTACGAGAGTTCATCGAGGGCTTTGCGCCAGTTCTTGTGATCGGTTCCTGCCTTTGTTTTCGGACATGTTACCGATTGCAGCAGTTGTCGTGCCTGGTCAAGATCGGCCTGATGTGGGGCCGGAATCAGTTCAGGGTTGTGCCATGCATCTCGCGGAAATTCCAGGTACTTGGCGTGGCCGAAGGTGACGATTTCCTGCAGTTGATCTGCCACCTGGCTAGAAGATCTCCCTCGATTCAATCGGTGCATCAAGATCCGTGCATCGGCATCGGTACCGTTCGAGAGCAAGTTCTGAATCGCCCCGATCTGTACCGCATCCAGCTGATTATTATCGAGGATGGTCCAACCTGGAGTGAGTCCACACTCGAAGGTATGAGCCGTTGCGATCCTCGCAAAGAAGGCATCCAGGGTGGAGACGGTGCAAAGGTGCAACTTCTCGAGGAGTCGTCGAAGTGCCGCTCCGACTTCATCGGAGGTGGGCCGTGAAAAACCGACAGATTCGAGAGATTGTTGCAGTTGTTCCAGAGACTTCTTGTTTCTAATCGCCTGCAGCATCCGATCGAGCACACGTTCCATGATCTCGCCGGCAGCGAGGCGGGTGAAGGTGACGGCGAGGATTCCAGAGGGATCTTCCCCCGCCACCAGCAATCCGATGAAGCGGCTGGTCAACTGATGAGTTTTACCAGAGCCGGCGCTGGCCCGGATCAGGAGATGAGGTGAGAAGGTCATCTCGGATCCTCCTCCTCCTGCTGATCGTTGATCCCATCGAGACGGGCGGCTTCTTCGACGGTGACTCCCGCCAACGCACGATCCCATGGTGTTTTCAGCATCGAAATCTGTACTTCGCCCCCCTTGAGGATTCCCGAGACCACTTCCTTTGCCAGTGATCGGGCATCATCGAGGTCGTCTTCGCTCCAGTGAGCCATCTCCACTCCGGTGCGGGCGGCAGTGTCGGGGAGCAGGAAGTACCCGACCTCTACCGACGAGTTCTCATCGAGACCCGGAATCCCCAGTTGATCGGCGAACTGGAGATAGAGTGGCAACTGTAACTTCACCCATCTCTTGTTGTTCTTGGTTCCCCTGCGGTGCTCCTTATCGGGTTGCTTCCCGGAGTCGCCGCTCTTGTAGTCGAGCAGTCTCCAGAGCTTATCTTGCTCATGAAAATCGATGCGATCGATGCGACCGGTCACTCCCAGTTCACC
>CBFIET010000138.1:0-43743 GCA_965661685.1 Planctomycetota bacterium | reverse complement strand
CCGCGTCACCTTTGCCCAATCATTGGGCTTGGCTACGATATCAAAGCGTGGAGCAGGGGGAGAATCTCCGATTCTGAGCACCTCTACTTCAACACCGAAAAACTGGAAGTCTTCGTCGGTGTGTAGATTTAGCCAGTCGATGGCCGCTCGATGCTCTTCCGTAAATTGCTTGACCACCCAGACCAGCGTCTTGGCATCCAGGCCAGCTGCGTAGGTGATTAATTGTCCAAGGTGTGAATGATCAGTTTGTTCAAGTTGGTTCTCGATCACCACCATTGAGTCATCCGCTACATTTCGACAAAGGATGTCTGCAGAAAACCGACCGACGGATGCTTCCTGTTGCTTTACTTCCAACTCGGGACAACCGATGGCTTCCCCAAGAAGGGCAATGTTGTCCTCCTGGGCTAACCATGGGGTGAAATCAGTATCTTCTCGAGCCCAGCACTCCCTGAGATCTACAGGTGTGAGGGATCCAAATTTTGGGGTGTCCATGGCGGGCGCCTTTCTGGCCTGGGGGCCTGGTGAGTTTGGTTTGCCGAAAAGCCCGTGAGTTGGGAGCCGTCCAATTCCGGACTTTTGATTATGCGGTACGGAACTGTCTCTATCCAGTATTGATATCTAACGGTGGCGTGTCTAAGGGCCGGGTATGGCTTGGGTTAGGTTTGAATCAGGTGTGTCGCGCCAGCAGTTGGGTGACGGCGGCTTGGCCGCTGTGGTTGGTGCCTTCGATCACTTCTCTTTCGATGTCGTGGGCGAGGATGATGTCGAGGCCGGGGAGTTCCTTCTCGATGGTCTTGGCGGTGATGAGAAGTTCGGGATCGGAGGGGCCGCCGGTTTCCTTTTCGATCTGATCGGGATGGTATCCCTCGAGGATGAAGATGCCGCCCACCGTCAATCCATCTTCCACACGGCGGTGTAGGGGCACCCGGATGTCGCTCGGGGTGTGGCAGAAGATGCTGACGATTCCATGCCAGTGCGCCGCTTCGATGGGGAAGTCGGCGAGATCGGCGAAGATGGTTTCGATCTCGACACCGCGCTCGGCAGCGAGCTTCTGCGTCTTTGCCAGGCCCACCTGGGATAGATCGACTGCGGTGACGGCATAGCCCTGCTCGGCGAGCCACACGCCGTTTCGCCCCTCCCCATCGCCGAGACATAGCACGCGACCCCCATCTCCTCTGCGAGGAATCCGGTGTGCTTCTTGGCGCAGGAAATCGTTCGGCTCGGTACCGAAGATGAAGGTCTCCTGGTCGTAGCGTTCATCCCAGCGGGTGATCATCGATGCGCCTCCAGGGGGTGTTCAGGCTGAAAGTGTTCAGGCTGTTGGTGGTCAGATGGTGCTTTCAGGGCAGGATACTCACCGTGAGGGGGAAGAAGAAGCGACCCTGTCCGGTCGACACCGGCATTGTCGACCAGGTGCACATCGCTTCCATTGGACAAATAACAAATTGCACTGTTGTGGTACAGATATGGCGTATGCCGTTCAATTGCCCAATAACGACGCTTTACGAGGGGTTGAATTGGCTGTCCGTAACCGGACGCATGTTGGGTAGTTGCAATCTTGCAATTGGCCCGATGCCCGGTGTAGGTTGACTCTATCGGGGGTTCTCTTCCGTTCAGGTGTGACGGAGAGGCTCCGGTTCAGCCCGCCGCTGAACAGGGATCGATTCGTAGTTCCGGTGTTTATTCGATATTGTTCGTTCGGAACAAATTCGTGTAGGAGACCGCTGCGGACCGCTTCCCGGATTACCTCTGGAGGTGCTCATGTTGGATGCCGCGATGCCGGCTCTCCGGCTACAGCCATCCCCCCTCTGTCGATGGCTTCACCGTTTCTCATCCCTGACATCCACCGTAGCCATCGCTCTACTATTCCTGGCGCCATTGCTGTCGCCGACATCGGCGCAGGCTCAGACCCCAGGCGGTCCGGGCCAGGATGGACCGGTGGTCACCACCCCTCCCCAGATGGTGTGTCTTGGAAACTCCCTGAAATCGCTGCGGGATGATTTCCTGGTTCCTCATCTGCTGGCGCGCCACCCGGTCATCTCCCTGCGATTCCAGCAGGTGATCGACGCCGGTGGCTCCGCCGTGTACATGGGGGGTCTCCTCGTCAGCGGAGATCCTGCGCCGATCTCCCTCGGTCAAGGACCACCACTTGCGCCGATCAGTATCGCCCGCTGGGGATACCTCCATCAGGACAGCAGCGCACCCCCGGACCTGGCAGAGGACACCTTCGTGGTACAGGTGACTCCCATCGACGCTACCAATCGCCCGCCCTTCCCGATCATCGGTTCCGTCTTGCAACTCGATCTCTTGATCCAGGTCTGCGACTGGATGCAACCGGGACAGACACCGGTCGAACTGCAACCGATCCGTGACTGGTTAGAACAACCCGATACCACACTCGACGGCGTCGAGTGCTGGCAAGAGAAGAGAAGGGTCTTCCTGCGCCTCTCGGGACAGCAATCGAACCCCTCTGGCGAACCGTTGAAGTGGCGAAGCACCATCTCCTGGCAGGCGACCTCCAACGGGGGGCATGTCGATCTGGAGGTGCAGCCATGAACCACACAACCCCAGCCTCTGATTCAAATCAGCATGCCGCCTGGCTCGCATTCGCGCGACTGGGTCGCATTCACTTCATCGCATCGGAACATGGTGTCCTCCTCGAAAAGATGGGCTATTGCGATTCCAGCCAGTTCATCGAAGCGATGCGAAGTTGCATCGACGCCAGCCCGGAACAGCTGATCCCGATCCTGATGGATCCACAGAAGATACCCTCCATCTCGGCACGGGAGCTGGCGTGTGCTTTTTTCATCGCACGAACGGACTACTTCGACATCTCTGCGAATGAACACATCCGGTACGTCGATACGGTGGAGCCGTACATTCCGAGCAACTCTCCCTTCTATTCCCACGCCCTGTATCTCGAATGCCTTCGATCGATCTACCAGGATCAACCCGTGGACATCGAAGGAATCATCAAAGCCAGACAGGAAGCACACGGTACTCGGGAATCGGATGTTCTGACGATGTGGGGAGATGCGCTTGTCGACTTTGTTCGTGGTGAGGCTGCCTTCAACGCAGGCAACTACAAGGTCGCACACCAGGAATTCAACTCGGCACTCCCCATCTCTTCGGGACTCGATTTCCACTGTGCCGATCGGATTCGCATGATGATCGCACGACTCCTGAGGGAGTCGGGGCAATCTGGCGCCGCCCTGGAAATCTGGTCCGATTCAGATCTCCTGAAGAGGTTGAGGTATTTCCACGATTATCCAAATCTGGCGGTCTGCCATCTCAATGCTGCAAGATGTGCCATGGATGAGAAGTCGATCCCCGTGGCCCGATCACAGCTGGAGAGTGCAGAGCAGTGGTTGTCGATCATCGAAGGACACACCCCCAGGCTTCACGGCTACCGACACCTGAGAGAGGGAGAACTCGCCACCCTTGAAGAGAACTACGAGGAGGGAGAGATCCTGCTACGGCGAGCTCTCGACTTCTTTCGTAGCCTTGATCCACCCAGTTCCGAGGGATTGCTCGAGACCAAGATCGCCCTGGGCAGCTATGCACTGTTTCAGAGTGATTTACGGATGGCATGGGCCATCGTCAGGAGCCTCATCGACGAGGCGGGAGAGCATCGCTGTTTGCCGATGCGCTCCAGGGCACTCCTGTTGCAGACCTGGTTCTTCATCAGCAGCGATCCGCCGACACGACTCGCCTTCGACAATGTCCTGGAGAGAATTCACATGATCCAGAATCCTGCACTGATGATGCACGCCCTCGGAAACCTGCTCTCCTATGCGATCCAGAACCTGGAAGAAACCGATCAGGTACACCTGTTACAGCGGATACGAGGTCTCAAAGGTGTGCTGGAGGAGAGCTGTTACGAGAAGCTCGATCAACAGCACGTCTCGACACGATTCGCACCGGCGATGGAAGAGCGATTTGAACGTCTCTTCAGCGAGCAGGATCAAGCACTGGAATCGCTCTGATCGCAACAGGCGATGTCAATTGAACAAGAACTCCCCGGCGGAATCAATTCCGCCGGGGAGTTCTCATCATCCAGGCTCTCTTCACAGGTAATGAACCAGCAACGACTCGCCGATACCCTCGGTCTGTATCAGCCGACGTAACATGTTGGCTGCATCCATCTGAGCTTCTGCGGCTTGCAGTTCCTGCACCGTGGCTGACGTGAATCGCCCCAGCGATGTGAACTCCTGCACCAGATCCTGAAGCAAACCGGCCAGGGCGATACCGGGATCTGCGCCGGCATGAGTTGCGCGCCGCGCCGCCGCCTCGCTCAAGACCATGCTGACGTGAACCAGTTGAGCCTGGCCCGCTGATCCTTCTGCTCTCGGGTCCTTTTCAGTGGATCGGGTCGAATCATCCCGGCGCATCTCCCGCAGCGCTGCGGAGAATGCATCCTGAAGCTGACGTTCCGCCTGTTCGATGGCATGAGGCATGACGATACGAGAATACGGCCCCCTGGAAGATGGTCCCGCCAGAGCATTGGCACGGACCGCAACCAGGTGCGAGAGAACATTCACCTGCGGAACAAATTCATCTCCATCGACACGATCTACCGCCGAGAGAATTACCAGCGCCTGGGTTTCCCTGCCACTGGATAGGTCTCCAAGAACCGCTCGTGCAGAGACGTGAACGTAATCGACACCCACATCTTCCGGCATCGAATAGAAACCATCATCGCCGATCGACTGGCGTACTTGCCTCGAATCGGAAAGCCGTGTGATGACCATCTCCGTCTCTTTGCGAGCAACACCGAGAAAAACGGACGCAGTTTCTGTCTTCTTCCCGGGTGTCCCGTTCACAGAAGACCCCTTGCTCGGTGCAGGCTCAGGAGATTTATCCGAGGTACTCGCCCTCGCAGAATCGGGCACGAACAAGCTGAATGCGATGCACAGGAGGCACATCAGTTTTGAAATCTTGACAGCTCCGGGCATGGTTATTGGCAATGTTGTGGTCATCAGATCGCTCCCTTCTCATCCTCGGAAATCATCTGGGCGGGATGATTCCTCTGGAATGAAATCCGAATCTTCAGAGGGAGCGGACTGGAATTCTGATAACGCCTGAAACGGATCGTATCGATCGCCTAGAGGCCGAGACGATACGGTTTATTCTGGCGATACCCGGACAACCTGTTGTCCATCCTGTCCTTGAGAGCGGGGTCCTTTTCGGAATGCGGGGGAACAGACATGTACTGCATCGCCTCTTCCATCTTCTCGATGGCCAGCTCGAACTCACCACATTCGGCGAGACTCGCCGCGAAGATGTCGAGAGCCCTGGGATAACCGAAATCTCGCTTTGTGATGAGCCTCTCGGCAATCTTCCGTGCCCGAGGACCATCCCGCCAACGCTCGTCTGGACAGGTCGATAACAACCATGCGAGCTCTGCGGCGATGCGACGATCACCGGGATGGATCTCGGCAGCCTTCTTGAGTGAATCGATGGCAGCACCGTGCTGTTTCATCTGCACCTGTGCCCGCACCAGGTTGGTCCAGGAAGCGATTCGTTTCGGTTCCTTCTCGCACAGCCACTGGAACTGCTCGATGGCTTCGGGAAGTTGACCCAGTTCCGCCAGAGATACTCCGTATTCAAATCGCGCCCTGGATCGTTGCGGATCGATTCGTAACAACACTTCAAATTCAGCACTCGATTGTTGCCAACGTCTGTTCTTCTGATGTGTCATCGCAAGGTTGAATCTCACATCTGCATCCTCTGGGCGCAGGTCTCGAGCGCTTTCCAGAAGCCGAACACCTTCTTCATCTCGATCGGTGGCTGCGAGCAAAGAGCCCAGGTTTGCGCGAATCTCGTGGGAACTGTCATCGAATTGCAGTGCCTTTCGGAGAGAAGCTTCCGCCGGCACCAGTTCCATCGCTCTCATCTGCAACAATCCGAGCCCTGCATGGGCTGCTGCATTTCGTGGATCATGACGGATCGCTTGCGAATACGCCGCCCTCGCCATCAAGGTGTCTTGCGCCAATTCCGCAACTCTTGCCAGTTGCAGGTGTGCTTCTGCATCCTCTGGAGACTCATCGATGGCACCCTGCCATATTGCGAGGGCTTCGCCCAGATTTCCTGCGGCGATCCAGCGGCGCGATCGTTCCTCGCGCCAGATGGGACCGACTCCGAACGACATCACTGCATCCTGTCGCACACCATCGGGAAGACCTTCCTTCAGTCCCCTCCCCCGCGAGGCTTCCAGTGCGACTTGCGCCTTCTGTGCATCACCCATCCTCTGCCAGTAGATGGCTCTGGTGGAAGCCACTTCACCGGATACCGGGTTCTTGCTCTCCGCTGCGCCAAGATGTCGATGGGCCGTATCCATGTCGGATGTTGCCAGGCTGCAACGTGCCATTCCGAGATGCGCCTGGATCAAACTGTCATCTGCAGTGATCGCTTCCTGAAATGCCTGGGACGCCGCGGGTATATTGCCTCGCTGCAGATGCAATTGCCCGATACGGACCATCAGCGGTGGATGCCGTCTGATCTGCAACGCCAGCTCAAGGTATTCAAGTGCCTTCCCTGCATCTCCCGTGCTTGCAACGATGCCGGAAAAATATGGCCACCGAAAATCACCGGAGTCGAGCAGTATCGCTCGGTCATAACTGAACAGGGCAGCCTCTTGTTGCTTGTGAAGATCGAGCAAGATGCCCAGCTCGCCCCATGCCTTCGGTGAATCCGGTTGCCTGGAGACCTGATCGAGCGATGCATCGAGACTTCTGATCACCGAAGGATGAAGTTCAATCCTCGATACTTCGGGCAGTTCTTGTTGTCTCTGATTATTCGAGATGTAGTACATCGATAGCAGCACCGTAAAGCCGATGAGAATCACACTTCGCCAGGGGAACTGAGTGGATTGAGGATTCTTCACTGGCCAGATCCCTTGATCAACTGGAGGTCACTGCTGGGTGGAGGAACTTCAAATTGTTCCGTCGTTCCATCACTCCAACCAACGTGGATTTCGAGCAACTCGGATGTACCCGCTGAAAAGTGCACCCGTGTATCACTTCCTGAAAGATAACTTCCACTGCCGGTCACCGATCGAATTCTGCTTCCATTGGATGTTTCGAAGCGCAGTGTTGCTCCGAGATCTACCACCTTGGCTTCTCCGGCAACGGGACTCAATAACCACCAGGATCCTGTGTTCGTGTGATTTTCCCACCATCTCAAGACCCCGCCCGCCTCCGTGATCACCAGATCCAGATCACCATCCTCATCAAGATCCCCCACTGCAAGTCCACGACTCACGGAGATTCTACTGCTGAAGCCACTCTCCCTGTCGAGGCGGAAACGACCCTCACCATCGTTGATGAACAGCAAATCCTCTTCTCCGTAAGATTTCCAGTACTCGACCCCTGAAGCGCGAGGATGTGCGGAACCTCGCAGTACACGGCCGCGAACGGTGACAAGATCGAGGTCTCCATCGTGATCCACATCGATGAAAGAGGTTCCGAAACCCGTTCCATCGATGGTGGAGTGGGCGAGACCTCGCGGACCCGTCTCGTCTGCAAAGGCACCTTCACCTTGATTGATATAGAGGGTGTCACTCTCCGTCACCAGATGCGTCACCAGGATGTCGCGATAACCATCGTCATTTACATCTCCGTGGGCAATCCCCATACCTGCCTCTGCCTGCCCGAATTGATTGATGGCGAGTCCCATCTTCATCGCGGCATCTTCAAATCGTCCGCTGCCGTCTCCCATCCACGCCTGGTTGGGCTCCCCATCATTGGCAACGTAGAAATCGATGTTTCCATCTCCATCGAGGTCGGTTGATAGCACTCCGAGCCCCTTTGCAACCCGGTCGATCCCTGACTCCGATGTGATGTTGATGAAGGTTCCATCGCCATTATTTCTCAACAGTTGATCCTGAACTCCGCTGAACATGGCAGGAGATGGATACTCCGGCCTTCCCGCAGAATCGGTGATCCGGAAATCGGGCGGGAACTCCAGATATCGAGCGACGTAGATGTCGAGGTGTGAATCTCCGTCGATGTCGGCGAATGCGACCGAACTACTCCAGCCATCCACATCGATACCCGATGACTCGGTGATGTCCGTGAAGACACCGTTGCCATCATTCTGGAGTAATCGGTCTGGCCCTAGATTACTGATGTAGAGGTCGAGGTCGCCGTCCTGATCAACATCTCCAGCAGCAACGCCCATCGCATAACCACGATCTCCGGCACCCGATCCTTCCGTCACATCTTCGAAATCCCACGGTGCCCTTTGACGATACAGGCGATTTCGACCGCTCTCCTCTTCACCGGGGAGTGTTCCTTGCCCGAGATGATAGAGATCGAGATCTCCGTCACCATCGAAGTCAAAGAGCAGAACCCCACCGGCCATACTCTCCGGCATGAATCGGTCACCATCGGTGACCGCATTGATCTCGGTGGAAATTTTGATTCGGTCGGTGACATCGACAAATCGCGCAGACGAAGCGACTTCAACGGTAGGCACTGAATCGGTGGTGCAACCAGCAAGCACAAGCATTACTGGAGAAAGAACAACACCGAACAAATGGGGCCGCAGTTCACATCGCATCGACTGAATCCGTTTCGAGTTGAGCCAGCGGGGGCGATTCAGTCACTCGCTGTGGCTTTGTTTGCCCGGAAGATGATCAACAAACCGCAGACCACCAGTACTGGTTTCATCAGCACTAGAATTCCAGATCCCTCTGTCAGTCCCTCTGCAACAACGGTGTCCCATGAGATACAAGTATTGATCAACCAGGCTCCGAGAATGAAACGAGTCACGAGGCCCATGAAGTGGAGGAAACCAGGATCAAACTTATCATTCGCCATTCGAATTACCTTTCCGGCACCTCGGTAGAAGGGGCGCCATGATGGATTTACTTTTTCGAGTTCTGAACCATCTTTATCTGCCGCTGACAGAGTGTATCCACCGCTTTGAGTGGAATACAGTGAGGTGTAAACTACCAGACCTCATCTGAAGGCGATGTGGGTACTGACTCCCGGAAGAGAGGTAACAGGATGGTCACCTCGACCGCAAAAACGCCAAAAGAATACATCGATGGCCTGCCTGAAGAGCGGCGAGATACCGTCAAGAAACTGCGAGCACTGGTTCGGAAGAACCTGCCCAGGGGATACAGGGAAGAGATGCGTTGGGGGCTCATCTGTTACGAAGTGCCTCCCTCTCGTTGCCCGGAAACCTACAACGGTGAACCTCTCATGTATGCTGCAATTGCTGCGCAGAAAAATCACTATGGCGTCTACATGTGCGGCATCTACTTGATGCCAGGGGTCCATGAAACACTCACTTCTCGCTGGAAGGAACGAGGAACCAAACTCGATCTGGGAAAGAGTTGCCTCAGGATTGCCAGCTGGGAGAAGTGTGAACCCGATCTGATCGGGGAGGCGATCGCATCGATTCCGATGCAAAAATTCATCGATGCAACAAACGCCGTCCATGCCCATCGAAAACTGAAAAAGATCGTCACCAATCCGCCCAACAAAACCTCCAAGAAGAAAACGACGACAAAGAAGGCAGCAAAGAAGCGGAGTCGAGGATGAACCAATCCAACGATACGAGATCTCCATCGCCTCTCCATCGCCGGCAATTCCTCGGACAGGCTGGGCTTCTTGCCGGCTTCACCCTCGGAATCGACGGCAGCAACTTCATATCCGCCGCCGAATCTCCTGCCGACGATCCAGTTTCTCAACCTCACAAGGAGAAGCCACGAATCGGCATCGATGAACCTCACATGCGTATCATCGACCTTGATACCGATGTTCTCATCGCCGGGGGAGGAATGTCTGGAGTCTGTGCGGCACTTGCTGCTGCACGCAATGGCGCGAGAACGGTGCTGATTCAGGATCGATCACGCCTTGGCGGAAATGCTTCCAGTGAAATCGGTATGCACATCGTCGGCGCCGACACGCACGGCTCACGAAGCGGTTGGAGAGAAGGTGGGCTGATCGAGGAGATCCGCCTCGAAGATGCCAGACGAAATCCGCATCGCTCCTTCGAGATGTTCGACCTGACTCTTTACGACCTGGTTCAGAGGGAACAGTTACTGACGCTGATCCTCGACACCTCCGTATACTCTGCGACCATCAACGACGGAGAAATCTCCAGTGTGGCTGCCCGTTGCGACAAGACGGAAACAATCTACAGGATCACTGCGCACACCTATTGTGATTGCACCGGAGATTCCCGTCTGGCCCTCGAAGCGGGTGCTGAATTCCGAACCGGCCGCGAGCCGAGGGCTCTCTACGATGAGCCGCTGGCACTTGAAAAGGGAGACTCCAATTCGCAGGGTTCGACGATCTTGTTCACGGCGAAAAAGCACGAACAGCCGATAGACTTCCTTGCTCCACCGTGGGCGAGAAAAATGACTGAAAACGATTTCCTGTTCAGGAAAATTCCTCGTGGCTCCTATGAATACGGCTACTGGTGGATCGAACTGGGCGGGGAACGGGATGTGATCCACGACAACGAGGAATTGCGCCATGAACTGCTTCGGATCGTCATGGGCGTGTGGGATTGGATCAAAAATTCGGGGGAGCGACCCGATTCAGCCAACTGGGCACTGCAACGAATCGGCATGATTCCTGGTAAACGGGAGAGCAGGAGATTGACCGGCGCACACATCCAGACGCAACACGATCTCACCGGCGGCTGGAAGGACCGTAACGATGGCGTCTGTATCGGTGGCTGGCCCTTCGATGAACATCCCCCCGGAGGTTTTGATGATTGGGATCAGCCTCCTTTTTACTCGAAGCGAATCGCCGAACCGTACAACATCGCCTTCGAAGCTCTATACAGCAGCAATGTCAGCAATCTGATGATGGCGGGCCGCAACATCTCGAACTCCCACGTCGCATTCACCTCGACGAGGGTGATGGCGACCTGTGCTTGCACGGGACAGGCGATTGGAACGGCAGCGGCACTCTGCCGCTCCAAGGGAGTCAACCCGGCGAAACTTCGCAAGAATCACATTTCAGAATTTCAACAGAGACTGCTCAGGGATGACCAATCGATCCGTGAAGTCATCAATGAAGACCCGAAGGACCAGGCGAAACTCTCTACCATTCGCGCCTCCGACCATCTGCCTGAAGCGTTACCCGAGCACATCATCGATGGCCATGTACGAGATGTTCCCGGTACCTGGAATCACCGCTGGGGAGCCAAGATGAGGAAAGGGGGACAGTGGATCGAATTATCATGGGACCACCCCATCGACCTGCGCGAGGTGCAACTTACCTTCGATAGCGGATTCCATAGGCAACTGACACTGACCGCCTCGGACAGCGCCAATCGATCGATCATTCGGGGACCACAGCCGGAGATGGTGAAGGACTACAAGCTGTTCATCACTCACGCGAACGGTTCCAGCAACGAGGTTGTTTCGATACAAGACAACTACCTGCGGCTGAAACGGCACCTCGTCGAAGCGAAGGAGGTTCGTTCCGTGCGCCTCCAGGTCGATTCCACTCACGGCTCAAACGAGGTCCGGGTCTTCGAAATTCGTTGTTACTGACCGAATTCGAGCTCCTGAAGGCATCCTGGAAACTGTAAATCTCGCCAGAATCCCCGTCCCGCCCGATCCCGGTTCCGGATATACTTCTCATGAATAGAGGTGTAAATGGCCCAGGATCCCGCCAATCGCAACAAAGCGCCCAACCCGATGGATATCCACGACGATCTCGACGAGTACTTTCGAGTTCTCCATGACGATCCATACGGACTCAAGAACACCGAATATAACTGGAATGGGGAGGACCGATTCGTCGGCGTTGTTGGTGTCGCGTACCTGCTCATCGCCCTGGGGATGCTGTTCGCTTCTCAAAGCGGTTTGATCCCGACACTCAACTTCAATGCATTTCTCTTCTTCTGTGCTGCTTCCGTATTCGAACTTGGTGGCAAAATCCTTTGTTCACATCTGGTGCTGAAGTACGACATTCGCATCAATTACGTGCGAAAGTTAGGACTCCGCCCCTGGCGAAAACTCCAGGCGTTCGTGATCCCCTTCTTCTTCGTCGCCGGTGACAAGATCATCATCGACACCGTGTTTCTCTTCTCTCTCCAGCAACTGAGAACCATCATCACCGAATGGAATGTGATTCGTAGGCAGGTACCGATCTTCAGATTTGCATTTGTTTCGTGGGACCGTCTTGAAGATCGTCCGTACAGTATGCGATACGACATGATCGAAGATGTCCTTCGATTTGTGATCTACGTCCCATTCATTGCCCTGGTTGACCACAAGATCATCACCTTGATTCCGCAACTGGTGAACGAGTTCGGAGATGGACTTGCAGAGCCGGTCGGACTCAAGTTTGGAAAACACAAGTACAAGACCAAAGCGATCTGGCACGATGGCAAGTTCTGGAATGGTGAGTACTACAGAAGTCTCGAGGGAAGCGCCATGGTGTTCCTCGTCACCGTTCTGGCGCTTGTCTTCTATTCTGCCAGTTTCACCACCCCCCAGCTGGTGCTGGCGTTGGTCTGCTTGCCCCTGCTCCTCACACTGGCGGAAGCGGTCAGCCCGCATACCGCAGATGGCCCGCTGATTGCCTTGCTCGGCTGTAGCTTCCTGTGGGCATTACCGATGATGATCTAAGAAGTCGCCATCCGTTGATTCGGATGGCATCATCCGCCTCAACATCCGCCTTGATTGCGCCGAGAGGATGAGGAGTGATTCGCCCAGAAGAAGACGACACTGTTGAGTTCATCCCCGCCAACACCGGGGATGAAAAGCCATCTCCATCATCAGGCCATCCTGCTCCAAATTTCCCCGGCTATAGCATCGAGGGAGAACTGGGCCGAGGCGGTCTCGGTGTTGTCTATCGAGCCAGGGATTTGACGCTCAATCGCCCCGTCGCACTCAAGGTACTGAACACCACTCCCGGAGATCAGGAAGAACGGCAGGCGATCCTTCAAGAAGCTCGTAAGGCTGCTGCCCTTGACGACCGAAGAATCGTGACGATCTATGGCGTTCTGGAGCACCAGTCCGTATCTGCCATCGCCATGGAACTGGTAAACGGTCACGAACTTCAAAATGTATCTTCAGTGCTCGAGCCTCGACAAATTGCAAAGATCATCTCGGAGGTCTCGGAGGCGATCACCACTGCGCATCAATCTGGAATACTTCACCGGGATCTGAAGCCACAGAACATCGTGGTCACCCCGAATCATGAGGTGCGGATCCTCGATTTTGGACTCTCCATCGATGTCAACATGGATGTAGACGAAGAAGATGGGTTCTCTGGAACCATCGCATACGCAGCGCCTGAGCGTCTACACGGTTCAAGGGCAACAGCAGCAAGTGACATCTTTTCGATGGGGGTACTGTTTCACGAGGCTCTGACCGGTCGCCATCCCTTTTCCAGGCTGGGAAAGCCTCCCACCGTCTCCTCGATCCTCGCCGGTGATCCAAGTCTTCCCAGAGAGCACCGCCCCGAAATTCCTGAGGACCTCGAGCGCATCTGCATGGCCTGTCTCTCTTACAATCCGGAAGATCGACCGAGCAGCAGGGAGGTTTCCGCTGCTCTTCGTTCCTTCCTTGCAGGGCAGCCGGTGCAGCTGCGAGCCACCGCTGTGCAGAATCACCTGCTCAATCGCATCGAAGAACATGTCGATGAAATTGAACGCTGGACCTCTCTTTCTCTGGCCAGTATCCAGGAGCGAGATCAACTTCGCTGGCAATATCGCCGCATCCTGGAAGGCGATGATCTGTGGCCAACAGAAACAAGGAAGATCCGTGCCGGTGAACTTGGAATCTACTTCTGCGTGTGGGCTATTTTGTGTGTCTCTGTCCTCGCAGCCGGTCTCTATCGGGAGGAGATCGGGGCACCAGCTCGTTGGTTGGTTCCGTTCGCTATTACATGCGGCTTCCTCTTTTTGTCATTCATCACCCATGATCGAAATAACAACCGGGTGACTCCACTCTTCATGGGTGGCGCGATCTTGTCATTGATGCCAACACTGATATCCATGTTCACGGAGTGGCTATGGGTTCCGGAATCCACCGTTTCCACCGACCTTCTTCGAAATGCCGGGGTAGCAAACAAGACCATTTTCGTTGCTAGCTTGATATCTCTGATCGCAAGCGTGGTTCGATTGAATCGAACAGGTGTTTCCTTCTTCGCATGGCTAGCTTCTCTCCTGTTCATCTCCACACAGTTATCATTGTTGTTGATGCTCGGATTTCTCGAGTGGGGCGATGGACCCAGGGCGCTCGGAATTCTGTCTACATCCATCGTTTGGATCGTAGGAACTGGATTCGAGATTCAGAAAAAACCTCGTTTTGCACGCCCCTTCCACTGGCTCGGATCCATCGGGACGATCATCGGGCTCTACATGCTCGGCAGGGTCCCTCTTCTGAAGTGGCTTGGAGTGACGAGCCTGACGACCAACACGAACTTTGGGTGGTCGATGGCCATCATCGGGTTCGTCATGCTCGTCATAGGATCCATCCTCGACAAGAGCAGGCGACTTGAGCGCAGGAGAATCGCCAAGTACTTCGAGTGGCTCTGTCCGATCTTCTTGATCGGAGGCTTCTATACCGCTGCGTTCGAGCACTCTCCACTCAAGAACTGGGAATCGGAGCTGGCAACCTGGGCTTCTGTCGTGCCCTTTCTGTTGGCGGTAGCTCTTTTCACTTTCCTCACCGCTCGCAACTGGAAACCACGCTTCATGGTTGCAAGCCTGTGCGGGGTTGCTCTCGGGCTTCATCTCGTTCAGGAACAGGGATTGATCTCGAAGACCGGCCTCTTGATCACCACTTCAGTGGTTGGATTCTTGCTGATCATCATCAATTACACCCGCATGGAGTTGGCGTTGCGGAACAGAGAAAAGCGGAGAGAGTCACCGATCCCCCTCTCCGAAGAATAAAGGGACACGGCCGACTTCCAGACGAGCACCGAGAAATCTGCAGCTCGTTTCAGTCCTACCTTTTTTCGAATCCAAGTTCCTCGAGACGCTTGATCACATCCTGGCCATGAGTCCCGACTGACACCTTCTTGTCTACGAATCGCAGCTTCCCCTCAGCTCCAAAGTAGAAGGTGAATCTACGAGACAACCCCAGTGCGCGGTCCACTCCGAACTTCTTGGACGCGATTCGGTCGTCATCGCTAAGGATTGGATAGGGAGCATTCAGCTTCTCGGCAAACCCTTCGACCTTTTCTACGGAATCACAACACACGACGAACATCTTCACCTTGAAGGTCGCAATCGCCTCGGCGCTGTCACGCAACGCCTTGCACTGCTTTGTTCAGCCAGGGGTAAAGGTTTTGGGTACCCATGCCACGATGAGTCCGTTGCCTTCCTTCATCGCGTCTCGAAGGGAGTGCTTCTTGCCATCGGATCCGGTAAGGGTCAGGTCAGGAACGATGTCCCCTTCCTTCAATCCTACTTCGCCACTGGCCCCGGAAGAAAAAACACCTGCCAACAGTCCCAGCATCGCAACCCCCCCTAGCAAAGTGACGGTCCGCATCGATCTACGGTTCATCTTGTAGCTCCATCTTCATCGAGGTCCAGTTCCATTTCCCTGATCTGTACATCCCCGGGCCACAACAACAGCAACAGGACCGAATGAATAAGCGTTCCCGCCACAAACATCGGATCCTGGGATAGGTAACTGATGATGGACCACAGCAGTCCACCGCCCTCCAGCACTGCGACACTCAACAGTGTGATGCATAGTTTTTTCGAAGCTGCTTCTCGAGCTGTCTCTCCGCCGATCATCTTCGCACCACCGAACGATGCGACCCCCAAAACGCTGAACAGTATTGAAATGTACATCAGGAGTTCTGATTCCAGCTTGTTCGCCGATTCCAGGACGAATCCAAAGGCAACGACAGCGGAGATCAGGATTGCGACAGTGATCAAGATGAACACTCTCACTAATGCGAGACCTTTCTCCAGGGCTTCGTTACTGAGTACCGGCAAGGTTTCCTCCCCGCTTGTTGAAGCATTCAGACTTGTAACTTTCGAACCAATCGAAGAACCGAATCATCGGTATCAACCTGATCGATCTCATCAACACGATACCATTCGATACCCAGAGACTCGTCGCTTATTTGAGTGCGACTCCCTTCAGGAGCCAGCACGCAGAATCGCACATCAAGGTGCAAATGAGCCGGCACACCTCCCCCTGCGGGAATTTCATGGATGTCGATATCGATGATGGTCGGGTCGATGCTCAGATCTATCACTCCTGATTCTTCGATTGACTCCCTCAGGGCAACTGCTGGAAGATTTGCATCCCCATCGCAATGACCGCCAAACTGTAACCAGCGATTCAGTTTTGCGTGGTGATGGAGTAAGAACTTGTTTCTGGCAGGATTCATCACCAGGGCCGATGCGGTGAGGTGTGCGCTCAAGCACTCCCGATGCAACAGATCGCGATGCTCTCTGGCCAGTTCCAGGATGCGGTTCTTGAATTCTCGCTGCTGTCGATCCGCTGGCGGATATACCTCTATGAGAGCGATGGCATCGGACAGCTCCACCGATGGCGCCAGCCGATCATCTCCAGGCTTCCACATCGAACCCTGCATCGGCTTTCTCCTTGTTGAACTCAGCTGGAAAACAGATTCCTCACAACGTGGCCGGCGATCTGTGGGTTTTCTCGCAACCTTCTCGTCGAGTATGCATACCACTCCTCGCCGAAGGGAACATACACCCGAAGAGGGTGACCCCTGGAGACCAGATCGGTTCGCAACTTCTCTGCGACCCCCAGGAGCATCTGGAATTCGTAACGCTCCCGCGGAATCTTCAGCTCGGCGAGCATCGCCTCGGAAGCTTCGATCAACTGGGGGTCGTGCGTGGCAATCGCCACCCTTGGAGCGCCTCCTTCGAGCATTCGCTTCACGCAACGGAGGAAAGAGTGCTGCACCTCCGTGAATTCCTTGAAAGCGATCTCTTCCGGCTCGATGTAGATACCCTTACAGATTCGCAGGTTTGTTTCTCCGCTGTCGAGGAGATCTTGCACCGATGATTCGGTGTTTCTGAGGTATGCCTGCACCACGGTCCCAACCCTCGGCGTATCCACCCGAAGTTTTCGGTAGAAGTCGAGAGTCACCTCTGTGACCGATGAGTCTTCCATATCGATTCTCATGAAGTTGTCGTACAACTCTGCCGACTGTAGCAATCTACGCAAGATCGATTCGCACAGTGCTGCATCGATTCTCAATCCCAGCATCGACAACTTCACCGAGATGTTTGCATCGAGATCGTGACGGGAGATTTCGCGAAGGGCTTGCTGGTACAGCTTTTCGCCGGCCAGTGCTTGATGCTGCTCGACGCTGTCCTCGCCAAGTACATCGAGGGTCGCACTCATCCCTTCATCGTTGAGACGCTTCACGCACTGAAGAGCATCCTCCAGGGTCGTGCCGGCGATGTAACGGCGAGAGACTCGCCACACCAGTGGCTTGGGAACCAGGGGTAAAAGTGCTGCTATTGCCTTGTTGATCACGAACCCTTTTCTCTTCCTGAACCGGAACTGCCTTACCGATCTGATGGGCCTCTTCATGAATGGGCAGTATCGAAAACCGTCTCCTCGTAGCATACTCTGGACTCGCCACCGGTGGGAGCAATACGAGGAGAGGCGAAGCGCGTCATGGCCGATCAGGATCGACAAGGTGTCTCTGTCGAGAGGACAATTCACCTCATCGCAGCAGGCTGGTTGATGGCCCGTGGATCACTATGGATTCACTCGGCGATCGATCCCTCCCTCGATGTCGTGCACCAGATGGTTCGCCTGACCAATGGCCTGCTCGGTGGATTCTGTATCCTTCTTGCGCTTCAAATGATCTACAGGATTCCAGGAGCTCGGGTTCCAGCCATCGCAATTTTGCTGCTCCATGCTGCGCTTCACATTCATCGCTGGGCAGTCATCGATGCAGCAGGCTGGTGGGCGATGGCAACTGCCACCAGGTTGCAAACCATCTTCGAGGGAGGAATCGCTATCTTCATCGCCTTCAGCTTGATGGTCCCGATCCGTGGCTATCGGTGGGTGAAGACCTCTCCTCCAGGTGATACATTAGGAGCATGAAGATCTTCACCTCGCACTGGCTTTTACTCACGGCATCTTTCGGGATGATCATCGTCTTTTCTGGACTGGCGGACGGTCAGACCACGGACATCATCAATCTCGGTAGGGGTGATGTCGCCGTTCACGTCCCCTCTTCTTATGACCCCTCCGTTGCAACAGGGGTCATCATGACGCTGCACGGCTACACCTTCACCGGTAACTACATGGAAAGTTACCTGCAGTTGCAGCCCCGTGCGGAAGAACACGGTTACATCTATCTCTACCCCGACGGCACCGTCGACAACCTCGGCTGGAGATACTGGAATGCTACCGATGCGTGCTGTGACTTCGATGGATCCGGGGTCGATGATGTTGGCTACCTGACTGCGATCCTCGATACCATCTCGAACAACTACAACATCGACCCCCTGAAGGTCCATCTGGTCGGCCATTCCAACGGCGGTTTCATGGCAAATCGCCTCGCCTGCGAGAATCCCGATCGCTTTGCTTCAATTGTCAGTTTTGCCGGAGCAACCTTTGACAACCCCATCGACTGCACCGGTGTTGGTCCTGTTCATATCCTGCAAATTCACGGCACGCTGGATCCCATCATCTCCTACTACGGTGGAATCCTGGAGGCGCCTTACCCCTCCGCCACAGAAACCTGTCTCAGCTGGGTCAACCGTAATGGCTGCAACACGACACCGGTGAATGGCAGCAACATCAATCTGGATGGACTTTTGTTCGGCAACGAGACCACGGTTCAGAGGTGGGAAAACGGTTGTGATCCGAACGGATCGGTCGAACTGTGGTCGATCATACTGGGGGGGCATCTTCCTGTTCAGAGCAGCCAGATGTCCGATCTGATCTTCCAGCACCTGCTCGATCATCCAAAACTACCGACCGGTCCCACTCCTGGATTCCTGCGCGGCGATGTCAACGGAGACCTTGGTCTCGATCTGTCGGATGCCGTGTCGATTCTGGTACACCTCTTCAATACCGGCACCATCGGTTGCAGGGAAGCGGGCAACTGCAATTCCGATTCGAGCCTCGACGTTTCCGATGCGGTGTACCTGCTCGGATACCTGTTCGGTTCCGGCCCCGCTCCTGAAGAACCGTTCCTGGAGTGCTCTGCCCAGCCGATGTGGCTCGACTGCCTCTCCCCCATCGACTGCCCCTGAAGCGGGATTCAGTGGCGGATCTCCACCTCTCGCATGCGCGCCTGTTCCCCATCGTCTTGCCCCGGAAGTTCGACTCCTGAAGCGATGGCGCCGAGGAAGAAGAGAGCTCTCGCCTCCCCGGGGACCTCCTGGCACCACTGGACCGCCGAACTCTCGCGGATCACCAGCTTGCGAAGTGAATCGATGGGCAGGGCGAGCAGCGACTCCTTGCGCAACAGCGCCCGTGTCACCGCCAGCGGATCTTGCATGGTTTCTCTGGTCGATTCTCGATCGGCCCTGACCCGTTCCACCCAATCTTCCTGGGCGATGTAATGCACCAGATCTACCAGCGTGCTCGCCTTCTCGAAGGGGCTTCCTTCCGAGTCGTTGCGCCAGCTGCTGCCGAACATCAATCCGGCTCCGAACAGTGCGTGGGCCCAGTCCGGATCTCTCAGAAAACTCGGCCCGGAAAAGGGATCCTCGTCGGCGGCGCTCTCCGTCGATCGTAACTCCTCGCAAAGCCTGTCGAGGAGCAGGTCAAAAACGGGAGCTTCCTGGGCAAGAAGACCTCCCGAAGCGAGGCCCTCGTCAGACTCGAACCATTTCCACAGCTGGCGGATCCGTCCCTGACCCAGCCTCTCCAGCAGGAAGGCTGCATCGTCTGGTCCCAGGAATCTCTTCCAGCTCTCATCGAGAAGGGGAATTGAATAGCGCTCTTCTGTCATGACAGGGCCTCCAATCGAAGGGGCAGTTGCGGCGAGGTCGAGTACCCGTCGATCCTTAGTTTCTCTCCAGATGACGGTGGAGGAAAGAGACCGTCGCCGAAATCTTCATCGGTCCTCCGTCACCGCCGCTCGCAGGTGATCCAGCCGAGGTATCCACGGAAACCTCCTCGGGGTGACCTCCACCAGGTCGATTCGAACCCCTCCCTCTGCGCCCTGTTGCCGATGGAGCCAGCGGGCGCAATTTCGCAGCCTCTTCGCCTGTCGAGAGGAAAGGGGGTGACGCCGTTGGCTCCGGCGATACTTGACCTCGACGATGACCAGGGCAGTTCCCTCCCTCGCCACCACGTCCACCTCTCCCAGGGGGGTTCGCAGGTTGGTGGCGACGATTCGCCAGCCACAACATCGCAACCACAGGACCACCCAACGCTCCGCTAACCGTCCGGAAACGGACGGAGAAAAGAAAGATCCCCCCGGAGGCGACTGTGGCGCTTCCGGCGGGATCCATCGTGTCTCTTTTCTTCGGAAGGAAACGGCTGCTCCCATCCGGTGCCGTGAAGGGATCAGCCCTTCTTGCGCACCGCCACCTTTTCACGAACCCTGGTCGCCTTGCCGACCCGGCTTCTCAGGTAGTACAACTTGGCACGACGCACCCGGCCCAGTCGCTTGACCTCGATCTTCTCGATCCAGGGAGAATGGAGCGGAAAGGTTCTCTCGACCCCCTCACCGGCGACGATTCTCCTCACCGTGAAGGCGGAGCGACTGCCGGAGTTCTTACGGCCGATCACGGTCCCGTTGAAAATCTGAACCCGCTGCTTGTCACCCTCGACGATTCTCACGTGCACATCGACGGTATCGCCAACGTGAAACTCGATGAGATCTTCTGATCTCAACTGATCCTGTTCGAACTCAGTGATCCTCTTCGACATCTTTCTCTCCCGGAGCCTCTTCTCGATCGGCTCCATCATTCGTTCTGGTTCGTTCCTGCGCGCGTTTCGAGCCTTGTTGCTCTGAATTTTCGCGTCGCCACTTCTCGATGGCTCCGTGGTCTCCACTGAGGAGAACATCGGGAACCCCCCGCCCCCGGTACATGGGAGGTCGGGTCCAGTTGGCGTGGTCGAGACCATCCGCTCCCGCCCACTCACTGAAGGAGTCTCGCAGTGCCGACTCCTCATCTCCGAGGACACCCGGCAACAATCGCACCGCTCCCTCGATGATCGCCATCGCAGGCACCTCACCACCGGAGAGAACATAGTCCCCCAGTGACACCCGCTTCCACGGGTAGGCCTCGACGATCCTCTCGTCGTATCCTTCGTATCGACCACACAGGAAGATCAGGTGCTTTACCCCTGATAATTCCTCCAGGTCTTGCTGTCCCATCTGCTGTCCTCGCGGACACATCAGCAGTGGAACAACCCCTTCCGGAGCTGCACACCCCGCCTCGAGGCCGAGTCCGTCCATCGCCCGGAACACTGGCTCCGGTTTCAGGAGCATTCCCGGGCCCCCTCCGTAGGGGCGATCATCCACGGTACGGTGACGATCTTCGGAAAAAGCTCGAAGATCGGTGACGCGGACATCGAGCCGGCCTGACCGGCGAGCCACACGCACCATTCCATGGCGTAGAAACTCATCGAAGAAGTTCGGAAAGATCGTCAAGATGTCGATCTGCACCGGTCTACTCCGAACGAGATCCTCAGGCGGAACTTCCACCCTGGGTCTTTTTCTTTGCACGCTGTTGGGCGCGACGGCTCTTCTTGACAGTACCGCCCCACTTGACATTGGACTTGCGCAGGAACGAGGTCACCGTTTGGCTCGGTCTCGCTCCCTTGTCGATCCAGTGCTGGATCCGCTCCTCGTGCAGTTTCACGCGCTTTTGTGCATCGTCCACCATCGGATCGTACCAGCCCACTGTCTCCAGGGACCGACCGCCGCGGGCGTTTCGTTTCTCGATGGCCTCGATGCGATAGAAGGGCCGATGGCGTCTTCCACAGCGCTTGAGACGGATTGCTACCGCCATGCCTTTTTTCTCCACCCGTACAGCTCCGGAAGAACCGGAGGAAAATCGAAATTCGTGATCCGGACCGGGGCACCGAAGTGCCCGAATCCACAATTCCCCATCAGAGGGGAAGGCTGAAATTACAGGGGAGGCCACGATCCATCAACACCGACCGGGGATTTCTGGGCCAGAATCGGTCAAATAGGGCAGATTCTCGCTATTTCCTCCGGGAGTTCTTCCGCTGTTGCCGCTCCTTCTTGCGTTTCTTGCGTCGCTCCTCCAGCGACGGGCCCTGGCGTTTTCGGCCCGGACCGCCGGGACCAGAGGGTGCCCCATCGCCCATTCCGGGAGGCAGCATCCCCGGAGGTAGCCCGGCAGGCAGACCACCGCCGGCCAGAGGATCCTCCCCGGAGAGTGCGCCCTTCATGTCGCGCATCCCCTTGAGTTTCCCGAACAGGCCCTGCTGCTTGCTCATCTGTTGCATCATCCCCTGCATCTGCTTGAACTGGCGAAGCAGCCCGGTGACATCCTCCAGCTTACGGCCGGCTCCGGCGGCGATGCGGCGACGGCGACTGGTATTGATGATTTCAGGGCGAGCGCGCTCCTGTGAAGTCATCGAGTGGATGATGCTCTCGACAATCTGGATCTCATCGCCCTTTACATCGAGCTCATCGATCTTGCCGCCGAGACCGGGGAGGTGGCTGAGCAGATCCTTCAGGCTTCCCATCTTCTTGATCTGTCGAAGCTGTCCGAGGAAATCCTCGAGGTCAAATTTTGCCTCGAGCATCTTCTCCTGGATGCGTTCCTGTTCATCCTCGTCGATCACCTGCTGCGCTCGGTCGACCAGGCTTACCACGTCACCCATGCCGAGAATTCGTGATGCCATCCGATCGGGATGGAACTCGTCGAGTCGATCCAGTTTTTCGCCGACCCCCACGAACTTGATCGGTTTTCCGGTGATCGCCTTTACCGACAACGCCGCGCCGCCCCGGGCATCTCCGTCGAGCTTGGTCAGGATCACCCCGGTGAGAGAGAGCGATTGCGAGAAGGACTCTGCGGACTTCACCGCATCCTGTCCCGTCATCGCATCGCAAACGAAGAACACCTCGTCGGGAGATGTCTTGCTGGCGATATTCTTCAACTCCCCCATGAGGGCTTCATCGACGTGCAATCGTCCTGCCGTATCGAGCAGGATCACGTCGCACTTCTGCTCCTTGGCGGCGGCCAGCGCTGCCGCACACACCTCCGGCGGGGAAAGCCCCTCCTCGTGAAAGACGGGGACGCCGATCTGCTGCCCCAGCACCTTGAGTTGTTCTATTGCAGCAGGTCGCTGCAGATCTGCAGCGACCATCATCGGCTTCTTCTTCTTGCGATCGCGTAGGTACAGCGCCAGCTTCGCGCAGGTGGTGGTTTTTCCGCTTCCTTGCAATCCCGACAGAAGAACCACGGTAGGTCCGCCATCCCGCCAGGCGAACTCGTGCTCCACCGGTCCCATCAGGTCGGTCAGTTCATCCTGGACGATCTTGGTCAGCATCTGACCGGCATCGACACCTTCGATGACCACCGAGCCGAGCGCTTTCTCCCGAACTCTCTTCTCGAAATCCTTCACCACCGGCAGCGCTGCATCCGCTTCCAGCAGGGCTCTTCGTATCTCCCTACCGGTCTCCTTCATCGTCGCCTCGGTGATCCGGCCCCCACGGAGGCCGGCGACGATATCTGTAAATCTGCGGGTCAGTCCTTCGAGCATCGGTATTCCTAGGCCGGTTCCAGGCTATCTACTTTTTCATCCATCTTCTCTACAGCCGCTCCCAGTTTGCGGAGCTTCTGTTCCATCCGTTCGTAGCCCCGCTCCAGGTGATAGATTCTCGTCACCTCGGTGCGACCACTGGCCACCAGACCCGCCAGCACCAGACACGCGCTGGCTCGCAGGTCGCTGGCCATGACAGTGGCACCCGACAGCGGGGCACCCCCCTCGATGATGGCGCATGGGCCTTCCTTGCGGATGCGAGCACCAAATCTTCTCAACTCGGAAAGGTGATTGAATCGGTCGGGGAACACCTTGTCGGTGATCAGGCTGACACCTCTCCCCAGACACAGCAGCGCCATCAGCGGACCCTGTAGATCGGTGGGGAAGGCGGGATACGGCAACATCGAAACCTCTACCGGCTGCACCGATTCGACTCCATGAACGGTGAGGGTGCTGTCACCCACCTCCACCGGTACGCCGATTCGATCGAGCAGGTGCAACAACGCACGATTCTCCGACGGGTTGCAACCTTCCACCACGACTCGCTCACCTGCGATGGCGCCGGCCAGCACGTAAGTTCCCGTTTCGATACGGTCGGGGGGAATCGCATAGCGCCCACCATCGAGACTGTTGGCAGCGTCGAGGCGACCATGTCCCTCGATGCGAATCACGGGGGACCCATCGCCCTCGACGACGACTCCCAGCTCCCGGAGGAAACTGGCGGTCGCCTGTACCTCTGGCTCGCAAGCCGCGCCCTCGATGACAGTGACTCCCTCGGCACCGGCCGCTGCCATCATCACGTTCTGGGTACCCAGTACCGTCGGCCCCATCGGCCCCGACAGATACACGGTGGCTCCTCGTAGTCGTTCTGCTCGAGCCACGACATAACCGTTTTCGATGCGCACTTCAGCTCCCAGGGCTTCCATCCCGCGGGTGTGCAACTCCACCGGACGATCGCCGATGCTGCATCCCCCCGGCAGGGAAACGGTGGCTTCGCCACGCCTTGCCAGCAGTGGACCGAGGCAACAGATGGAGGCTCGCATCTGGCTGATCAACTTGTAGTCCGCACGGGTGCCGGTGGCATCCGTCATCTGAAGATCGACCCCACCCCCCGGGAATATCGAAGATTCAACTCCGAGGCTCTCAAGGATCTTGAGGGTGAACTCGATGTCTCTCAGTTCGGTGGGAACATTTTCGAGATGCATCGGCTTGTCACACAGAAGGGTGGCAAACAGTACGGGAAGGGCGCCGTTCTTCGATCCTGAGATCCTGACGGCTCCGTTGAGGCGGCGGCCTCCGTGAATGACAAACTTGTCCAAGTTGGTGCCTTTCCGGCGCTCGACGGCATGATCCCGATTGTGCTACATGGGATCAGGGTGTCAACGCTGCAGACCCGAAGAGTGGTTCCCCACACCATCTTTCGACCGGCTCACCCGCACCGCCCGGGGGATCCCGGCGAGATCTTTCCGCGTGGTGGTCTCGAATCCGCAGCTGCGGGCATACTCCTCGATGGCCTCCGTCTGACCCTGACCACACTCCATCAGGAGTGACCCCTCATCGGTGACGGTGTCACCAAACCCGTCGATCAGGGCCCGGTGGAAGCCGATCCCGTCCCCTCCCAGGTGGTCGATCAACGCTCCTCGTGGCTCATGGCGAGCCACGTTCTCCTCGAGTTGCGGGTCTCCTGCGACGATGTAGGGAGGATTCGAGACGATGAGATGAAACGGCCCGACCAGTGGGTCGAGCAATGGATCGAGCAATGGATCGAGCAGGTTGCCCTGCACCAGGTCGACCCGGTCGAGCAGTCGATGGCGCTGTAAATTGCGCTCTGCAACCTTCAGGGCATCGTTACAGATGTCCACCGCCACCGCACCCAGGTCAGCCCTCTCCAGAGCCAACGACACCACCACCGCACCCGACCCGACGCCCACCTCTGCAACCCTGGGGTCAGCAACCCCGGCCAGCAGCTCCAGGGCCCAGTCCACCAGCAGCTCCGTCTCGGGTCTGGGAATCAACACCGCCGGACTCACCTCGATGGCGTGACCGAAGAACTCCCACTCTCCAAGGATATAGGCGAGAGGCTCACCGGTAGCCCGCCGTTCTACCATCTCCTCGAAGCGGGCAACCTGACCAGAGGTCAACTGCTGGTCATGATGGAGAGAGGCATCTCGATGGTCGACATCGAGCACCTTCGCCAGGATCCATCTCGCATCGAGGTGTGGGGCATCCGATCGATCCAGTCGCTGGCATGCCCTTCGGATCAGATCGAGAGAAGAGGTATCCCGATCCATGATCAGAGTGCCTGCACCCGCTCTTCGCGGTCATGCGCCTCGAGCTGATCGAGAAGATCATCGATATCACCGGTGATGAACCGGTCCAGGTTGTAGAGGGTGCAATTGATGCGGTGGTCGGAGATGCGATTCTGCGGGAAGTTGTAGGTGCGGATCCTGTCGCTACGATCGCCACTGCCGATCAACGACCTCCGCAACGCATCCTCCTCCTGCTGCTTCTTGCGATCCTGATCCTCCTTGAGGCGAGTCTTCAGCAGGCGCATCGCCTTGTCCCTGTTGCGATGCTGTGATTTCTCGTCCTGCATCGAGACCACCACGCCGGTGGGAATGTGGGTGATCCTGACGGCGCTGGAAGTCTTGTTGACCGACTGTCCACCTGGACCCGAGGCGCAAAAGGTGTCGATGCGAAGATCTCCCTCGTCGATCTGGATCTCCTCTTCGTGAGCCTCCTGCATCACCGCCACGGTGATGGCGGAAGTATGGATCCTGCCCTGGGCCTCCGTCGCTGGCACTCGCTGCACACGGTGGCCACCCGATTCGAAACAGAGTCGCTCGAATGCGCCCTTGCCCCGGATCGCAAAGGTGATCTCCTTGTAGCCACCCAGATCGGTTTCACTCGAGCTGAGAACCTCGATCTTCCAGCGTCTTTTCTCCGAGTAGAGCGAGTACATCTTGAAGACATCCGACGCAAAGAGTGCTGCCTCATCTCCTCCGGCACCGGCGCGGATCTCGAAGATACAGTCATCCCCACCCTCCACCTGCTGATCGAGGATGGAGAGCCGGACAGCTTTGGCGCAGCCCTTGCGCGCCTCTTCTAGCTCTCCAACTTCCTGTTCTGCAAGTTCCTTCAGCTCCTCATCATCCCCTTGTTCGATGATGTCGATCGCCTCCGCCAGGTCGGTACAGGTACTCGCGTAGTTGCGGTACAGCTGGATCATCGGAGAGAGGCCGCCATGCTCTCGCAGGATCTCCTGGAAACGGGAACCGTCCGCCTGCTGGTCAGGATCTCCGATCATCCCCTCGAGCTCTTCGAAGCGCTTCTCCATGGCAGCGAGACGCTCCTCGAGTCGTCCCTCCAGGGGCTTCTCGAGAAATTCGGCGGAGTCCTTATCTGCGGCGCACATCGGCTCTCCCCTCCCCCGGTACGGGGTGGTGACCTATCGAGTCTTCATCGACCTCGGCCGGATGAGAACGAGGGCCGGAGGGGGGTGCTTGACCCCCGACTCCGGCCCTCGTGTGATTTCGAAACTAGGAGTCGGAATCTGCCGGCTTCTCGTCGGCAGCGGCTTCTTCGGCCGGGGCTTCCTCTGCGGCGGCTTCCGCTGCAGGAGCTTCCGCTACTGGAGCTTCTTCTGCTGGAGCTTCCGCGGCTGGGGCTTCTGCGGCTGGAGCTTCCGCGGCTGGAGCTTCCGCGGCTGGGGCTTCTGCGGCTGGAGCTTCCGCGGCTGGAGCTTCCGCAGCAGCAGCTTTGCTGGCAGCTTCTTCCTCCACCTTGCGGGCAGCGGCTTCTTCCTCTGCCTTCTGCTTCTTGCCCTCGAGGATCTTGCGACGACGATCTTCCCGGGCCGACTTGCGGTCCGCCGCCTCCTTGCGCTCCGCTTCTTCCTTTTCCAGAAGTTCGCGATGACGCTCGGTGCGCTTCTCATCCGCCTTGTCGATCACCTCGGCAGCCTTGCCCTTCTCCCAGTCAAACCGCTTCTTGAACTTCTCGACCCGACCTGCCGTATCGACGAAGGTCTGCTTGCCGGTGTAGAAGGGGTGTGACGCACTGGAGATGTCGAGCTTGTAGAGGGGGTACTCGTTTCCATCCTCCCAGACGATCGTTTCGGTCGTCTTCACCGTCGAACGGGTGAGGAAGGAGAATTCAGCGTTGTTGTCCTGGAAGACCACCTCGCGGTAGTTGTCAGGATGGATATCTTTTTTCATCGAATCGGTCTCCGGTCCAGATCTTGCCCGACCTGATGGATATCCTGCTGCCGGCCGCACTTGCAGCCTCGGGCGCAGGGTCCCCCAGGTCGTATCCCCGAACCCCTCACCACTGCTGGTGGTTTTGCGGTTCAGGCGTGACCTGGAATCGTACGAATCGAGGCCCTCCGCTGCAAGGGAAGCCGCACAGGTGTCGCCAGAGAATCTCACCCCTGGTGGCTCGGGGGGACTGCTTTGAAGGGTCCAGGTGGCCCAGGATCGGCCCATCCCCTACCATCCGGGGCAAGAAAGGCGATTCATGGAATCCGACTCCTCCCTCCTCCTGACACTCCGTTTCCAGGACTCATCGGGGAAGCGCACCTTTCCCCTCGACGGCTCCGAGATCACCATCGGAAGATCCTCCCGCTGTGATCTGTACATCCAGGACCACACCATCTCTCGGCAGCATGCTCGGATTCACCACGAGAAGGGGTACTTCCTGCTGGAAGATCTGAAGAGCCGAAACGGCATCGAGGTGGGTGGACATCGGGTCGAATCGGCGCGATTGCAGCCGGGCATGGTTTTCCAGATGGGAGCCATCTCCATCCTCGTCGAGTCGAACAACGCGTCCAGTTTCAATCTCCTCATCGACAGGGATCTGCCAGAGCAGGGTATTGCCGACTCGTTGATCCTCGAGGATTTCAAGAAACGTCTCGAATCGAACCCCCTCAGCGATGATCCGAAATCGCGGATGGGAGCCGCCCTTCATCTCTTCAAGGACGCCGCCGAAACCTTGTTGACCGGGGATCGACTGGAACAGGTCGCTCAGGGTGCCGCCGATCTGGTGCTGAAGGCGTTGCCGGTGGACCGCTGTGTGTTGAGCCTGCTCGAAGATGGAAAGCTGGTTCCCTGCGCATCGGAGAGTCGTGACGGGGTCGGCGAACAGGGAGAGATGCAAATTTCTCGCACCATCGCCCGGCAGGTGATGGATGAGCACCGTTCGGTGCTGATCCGCGACACCCTCAACATCGAGGACCTCGCCTCCGCCGACAGCATCATCGACATGAAGATCGCTTCTGCCCTCTGTTCTCCCCTCGTCTCCGGAGATGAGGTGGTCGGAATCCTTTACGTCGACTGTATCGACCACAAGGCCCCTCTCAACACCGATCATCTCGACACCATCTCGGTGCTGGCGCTGATGGTGTCGAGCACGCTGGAGCAGGTGCGATTGCGCCAGTTCGCCGAGGAGGAGAAGCGCCGGAGGATAGACCTTTCCTGCCGACTCTCGCCCAATGTCGTCGAACGGGTGCTCTCCGGGGAAGCGGAACTGGGGTCGAAGGAGGTGGAGATCACCGTCCTGTTCGCCGACCTGGTCGGATTCACTTCGATGTCGGAACAGATGAGGCCCACCGAGGTGGTCGAGTTGCTCAACGAACTGTTCGAGGAGTTGACCAGCGAGGTGTTTGAGCAGGACGGAACCCTCGACAAGTACATCGGCGACGCGGTGGTGGCCTTCTTCGGTGCACCTGAGGAGCAATCGGATCATCCGGTGCGGGCGGTGACCGCCGCCCTCGCCATGCAAGAGCGGGTGGCCGAGCTGATCGAAAAACATCCCGAATGGCCACCGCTGAGTCTCCGCATCGGTGTCAACTCGGGGAACGCGGTGGTCGGCGACATCGGCTCCCGGATCCGCAGCGATTACACCGTCATCGGTGACACCGTCAACACAGCCAGCCGCCTCGAATCACAGGTTGCCAGCGCTGGAGAGATCGTGGTGGGACCGCTGACCGCAAAACGATGCCAGGAGATGTTCGAGATGGAACCGCTTCCGGAAGCCGCCCTGAAGGGGAAAAAAGTGGGGGTCAAGCCGTGGAAGATCCTCTGCTCCAGGATCCGTTCCGATGATACAAAGTCGGTGAACAGCTAGCGGATGGAAGCGGCCGTCTCTTCCGATGCGCCATCTTCTGGTTCGTCATCGGGAGAACTGGATGGGAGTGGACCCGCTTCTGCAGGAGCACTCTTGAACTCCGCATTGGTCACCGCCGCGACCTCTTCAGTGGAATCAAGATCGCCGTCCTTGAAGAGGGATTTCACCCGTTCTTCATCGACCACCACCTTCAGACCCTTCAACTTGGCACCACCCGCTTCGAAGATGATGTCTCGCATCAGGTCCTCGATCACCGAACGAAGGCCGCGAGCGCCGGTTCCGCGCTGTCGGGCGAGTCGAGCTATCGCCTTCAATGCCTCGGGGGTGAACTCGAGGTCTCCATCCTCCATGCGGAAAAACTCCTGGTACTGACGAACCAGCGAATTCTTCGGCTCGGTCAACACCTTGACCAGATCGTCGTCATCGAGGGGCTGGAGGGCAGTCACCACCGGCAGGCGGCCAACAAATTCGGGAATCATGCCGTAGCGCAGCAGATCCTGCACCTCGACGTGCTCGAACAGTCGCGCGCGCTCGTGCAGGTCCTCGAGATCGAGAGCATCTCTCGATGCAGATCGATCCTTTCCCTCGCTCCTGAATCCAACCTTCTTGGCGTTGAGTCGCTCGGCGATGATCTCTGGCATTCCATCGAAAGCACCGCCGCAGATGAAGAGGATATTGGTGGTATCGAGGGGAATGTATTGCTGTTCCGGGTGCTTCCGTCCCCCTTGAGGAGGAACATTGGCAACGGTTCCTTCGAGGATCTTGAGGAGTGCCTGCTGCACACCCTCGCCCGAGACATCCCTGGTGATGGAAACGTTCTGTGTCGCCTTGCCGATCTTGTCGACCTCATCGACAAAGATGATTCCGCGCTGTGCACGAGCGATGTCGTAATCCGCTGCCATCAGTAGCTTGAGAAGCAGGTTCTCGACATCTTCACCGACATAGCCCGCCTCGGTCAGCGTAGTGGCATCTCCGATGGCAAAGGGCACATCGAGAAGGCGCGCCAGGGTCCTCGCCATCAGGGTCTTACCGCTACCGGTCGGACCGATCAGGAGGATGTTCGACTTCTCGATCTGTACATCGTCTTCTTCATCGTTTTCTTCGATCTTACGAGCGAGGTGGACCAGTCTTCGATAGTGAAGATGGACCGCTACCGCAAGGGTGCGCTTGGCGCTCTCCTGTCCGATAACCCAGCTCTGTAACTCGTCGTAGAGATCCTTCGGGGTTGGGACCTCGTCGAGAGACTTCGGCGCAGAATCGGTCTCGATCGCCGCAACATCTTCAGAGATGATGGTGTGGCAAAGATCGACACATTCGTTGCAGATGCAAACACCGGGAGGACCTGCGATCAGACGGGCGACCTCGCCGCTCTTCTTGCCGCAAAAACTACAGCGATCGACTCGCTGCGGCGGGCCATCGTCATCGGAGCCTGATCCTCGTGTCTGATCGCTCATATCCTTCTCCCGCGACCTAGACCGCCTCGGCGGCGGGCTTGAGGGTCTCGATCACCTGGTCGACGAGGCCGTATTCCTTCGCCTCGTTGGCGGACATGAAGAAGTCCCAGTGGGAATCATCCTCGATCTGCCCCGGACCTTTGCCTGAATGCTGGCCAAGAATCTCGCACAGTACTTCCTTGTTGCGCTTGATCTCCTTCGCCTGGACTTCGATGTCCATCGCCGTGCCCTGAGCACCACCCCATGGCTGGTGAATCATGATACGGGAGTGGGGAAGAGCGTGGCGCTTGCCGTGTGTACCAGCCGCCAGCAACACCGCACCCATCGAAGAGGCTTGACCGATACAGAAGGTTTGAATGTCGCACTGCACGAACTGCATCGTGTCGTAGATGGCAAGCCCTGCCGTGACCGAGCCACCCGGGCTGTTGATGTAGATGTTGATGTCCTGGTTTCTGTTGTCGGAAACGAGGAACAGGATCTGCGCAATCACGAGATTGGCGGTGTGATCGTGGATTCCATCACCGATGAAGACAATTCGATCCTTCAACAAGCGAGAGAAGATGTCGTAGGAGCGTTCTCCTCGACCGGTTCTTTCGATGACGAAGGGCACCAGGTTGTTCTGGATGTCATCAATCTTGCGCATCATCTCGTCATTCATCAGCGTCCCCCTGTGTTTCTACAGCCTGACATGCATCAGCCTGTTCTCTGGTGATCTGTTTCTTCTCGAGTCTCACGACTTGCTCGCCACGATGTTCGGCCAACATACTAATGGGATCGACAAAAAGTCGCCACGATCCCGTCGGAGATCTCCGCCTCTAAGATGCTCCGCTGGCCACCTTGGCCTTCTTTCTGAGCATCTGCTTGACCTTTTCACGTCGCATTCCATTGCGCAATTCCGCCAGCATTCCGCCGCGGCGGTACTGCTCGAGGACCTGCTCCAGTGACTGCTGGTAGGTGGCCGCGATCGCCTGGAGCCGCTGGACCACCTCATCTTCGGTGACGAAGACCTTCTCCTCGTCTGCCAAACGATCGAGGACAAAGATGTGAACCAGTTCGGTACGAGCTTCCGCTTCGATACCCTCATCCTGTTCTGCATCCTTGCGTGCGTCCTCCTCCGACTTGCCCTCCTGGACCAGCTGCATCGATTTTTGCTGGACCTTCGATTCCTTGCGGCTGGAAACCATCGAATCGGGAAGGTCCATCTCGACCGAGTCGCCGACCATCTTTGCCAGCACATCTTCCTGCCGGCTCTCTTCTTGCACTTTGCGGCGATTTTCCAGGTTTTCACGCACCTTCGACCGGAGGTCGTCTTCCGACTCCACCCCCAGCTTCTCGAAGAATGCGGCATCGAGTTCGGGAGTGACTTTTTTCTTGGCGTCCTTGAGGGTGACGCGAAGGGTCGCTTTCTTCTCGTGATGCTCTGCATCGGGGAAGTCGGATGGGACCTGCACCGACTTCTCGATCACCTCATCCTGGGCAGCGGCCACCAGTGCCTTGCCCAGATCGGGAACGTCCATCGAGTCGATGTTGTCCTCACCGATCTTGATCAGAACTTCCTGGCGATCGAAGATCGACTCCTCCTCCACCAGGAGGGAGATATCTACCACCGCAAAGTCTCCCTCGGCGTGATCCCCCACGGAGATCGGCTCGAGGCTCGACGATTGCTCGCAGATCATCTCGACCTCGCGATCGACCTCTGATTCCTCGACCTCGATGCTCTCGGCATCGATCTCAAGACCCTTGTATTCGGGCAGATCGAAGGAAGGCTGGACATCGAAGACCGCCTCGAAGGTGAAATCTGCGTCGGCTGAAAACTCTACATTGTCGAAGCTGGGCACTCCCAACGGCTTCAGGTCGGCAGCCTCAAACTGCTCCTCCAGGGCCCGGCCGAGCAACTCCTCCCGGACATCTTCCTGGACCTGTTCACCGAATCGCTTCTTGAGCAGCGGCATCGGCGCCTTGCCCTTGCGGAAACCGGGCAACTGAACGGTATTCTTCAACTGCCTGTAGTTCTTCTCCAGCTCAACTGCCACCGTTTCGGTGGAGATGGAGATCTTCAGTCGCTTACGGCATGGGCCCTCGTCGGAGAGGTCCACCTTGCTGGCGAGAGACTCCGAGTCGTTCCCTGACTCCAGCTCGTCGGTGGATGCATCCTTGGTGCTGCTGCTATTCATATCGGTCGCTTCCGTCTCGGCTTCATCGAGCCCCTGGGCTTCATCATTCATGAGCTGTGGATCGCTCCTCTTCTGGTTGCGGCAACCTTGCCGTAACGGAAGATCATCGTCCCACCTCGCAGAAGTGTCAACGCATGCCGGAACCGGTATGCTCCCGAAACGGTGATTTTCGGGCAATTTTGACGGGAATGACGCCGGATGTGCCGGTCGCTCCCTCCTCCAGCCGCCCTGGATGGAGCATCGGAGGGGATCTCCAGCGGCTGGAGATTCCCGGTGCGTGACTGGATGTAGAGAGAAAAATGGAGCGGGTGATGGGATTCGAACCCACGACAATCACGTTGGCAACGTGATGCTCTACCCCTGAGCTACACCCGCTCGGATCGGACAGTTTCGCCCCGCTCGGGAGGGGCGATGGACCGATTGTGGCCATCCACCCCGGCGATGTCAACACCTCCAACCACCACCGGTCGGAATGGGAGGAGCCGTGGACACCCCCTCGCCTCGATGATGCCGGCCAGGGTACTCAGGCGTGGAACTTCTTCTCGATCCGCACCACGTTGCCCTTGCCGATGTATTCGAGCCGATCGGAACAACGGTGCATCAGCAGGATCCCCAGCCCCCCACGGCCACCCTCTCTCATCCGCTCCTTGGCCCTGTCAAAGGCATCCTTCTCCTCGATCTGTCCGAGGAAGTACTCGTGATCGAACCCATCCCCTTCATCTTCTACCAGCATCGTGACCCGGCGAGGGTCGACGACATAATTGACGATGACGCTGCCGTTGGGATGGTCCCGGTTGCCATGACGTACCGCATTGTCGACCCCCTCCTTGAGGGCCGAGTGCAGCGCGTTTCGCTCCGGTTCGGTCAGCGGCAATTTGTTGATGAGGGCTCCACCGAGACTCAGCCCTTGATCGATGGAATCCTGGTTTCCCTGGAATTGAAACCGCACTTGCTGGGTGAACAACTTGCGGTCCCGGGTCACCCTCTTCACCTCGGTCTCGGTGAGAATGAAGAGATTTCCCAGGTCGAAGGGGTCGACCAGCGAATCATTTTCCCACACACGGAAACCGTTGACCGCCTGCAAGTTGGCGCCCTTCTGATGAATCAGGATCACCGAGGCCAGGGCGTGTCTTGGATCGAGCTTGATGCTCTCGACCAGTGTCTCGCTCCCTTTCACTCGCTTGTCCACCACGATGAGATCGGGTGCGATGGCATCGATCCCATCGAGCAGGCCCTTCACATCGTGGAAGAGGAATGACTTGCCGCCCCGCTGCTCCACCCGTTTCTTGCAGATCTGAGAAAAGTGGCCGGTACTCGGTAACAGCATCGCCACCGTTCCCGCCGGACCAGCGGGCTCCGAGATGACTGGCACCTCTCGGGCCGTCGCCTCTCCTCCAGCGCTCGGTACCGCATCGGGCGAGCCGCCGGCGAGCAATTTTTCGGCTGCAGGAAGATCCTTGGCCACCGAGACAACCGAGGTCACCCCCAGCAGATGCATGGTTATGCCAACATTTCGAGCAACCCTCGCCAGGACAAATCCACCGCCTGCGTCGCAGCAGGTGTGGTGAAAACGGATGATCCCGCTGATCCCGGTCGAATTGATGTACTGAACACCAGCACAATCGAGGACCAGATGATGGCGCCCGCCTTCTACGAGCCGCTCGAGAGCCTCCTCAAATCGAGGGTAATTCGCCGCATCGATGAACCCCTCGACCTGAACCAGGGTATAAGAAATCGAGGGGTCGTCATCGGTGACCTTTTGCTGGTATGTGATGTTGAGACTGGACAATCCGCCTTCCTTTCCGCAGAGCGTCATTCTACAACCGCATCCGGTTCAGGCACAGATCTCGCAGTGCCTGCTTCTGTAGGTTACATTCAGGCAACGAGAGGAAGCCGAGATGCCGTCGAAATCCATCATCGACCCCGGATCGATTGATCTGAAGCAGACCGTCTTCGGCCCCGAGGAGATCCGCCGCCGAAATTCCCAGCGACACGAGATGGAGATGCTCGACCGGATTGTTCACTACGATCCGGAAAATGCCACCATCGCCGGGGTCCACATCGTCAGGGAAGATGCTTTCTGGGTGAGGGGCCATTTCCCCGATCGACCGATCCTGCCAGGCGTGCTGATGATCGAGACCGCTGGCCAGCTGTGCTCCTTCTACTTCGGAGAAAGCCTGGAAAATGATGAGATTCTTGGCTTTGCAGCGTGTGAAGATGTGAGATTCAGGGGGGTCGTGGTTCCCGGTTCGGAACTCTTGATGGTCGGCGAGGTCACCGCTCTCCGCTCGAAACTCGCCCGCTTCTCCGCCCAGGGATACGTCGATGGAGAAAGAGTCTTCGAGGGTGTTGTTGTGGGCATGAAGCTGTAACTCGAGCGCCCATCCTGGCCTACTCGTAATTTCCCATACACCTGAGCAAGACCGGCATCTGATCATGACCGGCATCCGGGACTTCCAACGATGCGGTTCAGAGCAGCGAACCCGCCAGATCACCTACATGAACAACCGTTGTATATAAATAATTATGCGGCCGTCAGGCTCGATGGGGGAAAGAGATCGACTTACAAGGATAGAAAGTGGCGGAGAGGGAGGGATTCGAACCCTCGGTACCGCGAACGGTACGCCGGCTTAGCAAGCCGGTGCAATCGACCACTCTGCCACCTCTCCGTGACATTTCTGAATGTAGACAATGACGTGGTCAGTCATGTCTCGCCGGTGAAATGCTATCCCGGTAGCGCTGTTTCGGCAAGCCAACCCGGTTTCGATGGGGATACTTGCGCTACCCCTGATGACCAAAGTAGTCTCCACGATCAGAGAAGAGTTCTGGGCGGCCACCAGCCCGAAAGGTATTTGATGTCCTCCCCTGCCACCGAGGAACCCGTAAGATCCCGTTTCCTGGCCATGTTGAAGGACCGGGTAGAGGAGGATCACTGGGATCCCTGGTTTATCGATGTGCAAATCTTTGAGGAAGCAGATGTATTCCTGGTGCAATCTCCCAGCACCCTGCACTCGACCTTCATCCAGCAGCGATACAAAGGACTCCTGGAGGAGCTTGCAGCTCACTTCGACCAGGATGGAACGACTCGCAAGGTCTCTTACCGCATCGCCGAACAACAGCCGGAATCTATGCCGACCAAGATCTCCAGCAGCGCCTCGAGTCCACGTCTGCTCAACCAAAACCTGACCTTCGATGAGTTCGTGACGGGACCATCAAATCAGCTGGCCCATGCCGCTGCAATGGCAGTAGCGGAGAGCCCCGGCAGTTCTTACAACCCGTTCTTCCTGCACGGGTCAGTAGGCCTCGGCAAGACACACCTGCTGCAGGCCGTCGCTCATCGGCTGCGCGAGCGGGGGATCAAGAACGTCGTCACCATCTCCTGCGCATCTTTTACCAACGACTTCATCTCCGCGCTCTCCTCCAGAAAGATCGATGAGTTCCGGAAGAGATATCGAGAAGCGGGTGCCCTGCTGATCGATGACATCCAGTTCCTGTGCGACAAGGAGCGCACCCAGGAGGAGTTCTTCCACACCTTCAACGAGATCTACAACCAGGAGCAGCAGATCTTCCTCACCTCCGACGCCCCCCCTTCCGAGATCGAGGGGCTCTCCGAGCGGCTCGTCTCGCGATTCCGGCTCGGATTGGTGGTCCAGATGTCGCCACCAGACCTCGAGACACGGATGGCGATTCTCCAGCAAAAGGCGAATGCTCGGGGACTCGACCTACCATTCGAGGTGATCGAGATGGCTGCTCACCAGATCCGCGACAACATCCGGGAGCTGGAGGGTGCCGTACTGCGGATCGAGAGCATGATTCGTCACGAGGGAAGGGATCCCAACACCACCAACGCCGCCATCGTCCTCAACGAACTGCGCGGTGAGCACAGCACCAGGATCGACCTCAGAAGGATCGAGGAGTTGACCTGTGAAGAGTTTGCGGTGACCCCGGGAGACCTGCACTCGCCAAAGAGAACCCGCTCCATCGTTCTCCCGAGGCAGGTGTGTATGTACCTGGGCAGGCGCCACACCGATTGCTCTCTCGGAGAAATCGGCCAGTACTTCGGTGGAAGAGACCACTCCACGGTACTCCACTCCATCGAGAAGATCCGCAACCTGCTGCCGATGGACGCCGCTCTGCGCCGCAGCGTCGAACAGATCAAAGAGAAACTACGACTCGTCTGATGGCCCTCTCTCCTCACATCTCACAGGCATCTCAGAGCATCTCACAATCCCTGCGGCAGCACTGGACGATGTCGGTTCATCGTGGATAACCCGACGACATCTATTGACCAACTCTTCGCCAACTGGTGGAGCGCTGGAGCGTCACCGACCCCCCCTCCTGCCGCTGCCGGGATAACCGCCTCCAGTCGATGCCGGTCCCACCGTCGACAATCACCTTTTCCACTTCGCCGTGGATCAATTTTATTACCATAAGTTCTTTATTAGAAGTCGCTTAGAAAACACCCCTTGGACCTTATCCACAGATCACCCACCGCCTATGGATTACGACCACGAATTTATCTAATTGATGTTTTCTCATCACCTCCCCATGAAGGAGCCGCAGAGTCGCCCCAGGAGCCTCTCTGTTCGATCATAAATCATTGCAATATGTCCGGTTACAGACCTTTATTTGAGGCCGTTTCAGGTTGTCTGGAAGCCCCCCCTGACCTAGAATATTGAACCTCCTTGGGGGGGTTATCGTCCAGGCTCTTCATCGGTTCCGTTTCATGTCAGATCGAGGGCCTTGAAGAGTTACCCGGATACGTTTTTCAGGGAGTCGAGAGGGTTGCGCGGGGAGTCCCGAAGTTGGTTTTCAGGAGCGCCTGACTGGCAGCCATCCACTGCTATCCATCCGAGAAAATGTAACAAGAGATGAGGAAAACAATGAAGATCCAGTGCCATTCCCGTGACCTGCTCGAGGCGATTTCTCTCGTCTCCGGAGTGGTTCCGGCAAACCCAACTCGTCCCGTTCTTCAACAAGCTCGCATCACGGCAACACGAGATGGTCTGCAGATTGAAGGCACTGATCTTGAAGTTGGTCTTCAGGTCCAGATCGTCGAGGTGATGGTTGAACAGGAGGGATCCTGTTTGATTCCATGCGCCAGGATGTTGAAGGTGTTACGCGAAGCTCATGATCCGGAGATCTCCTTCGAGATCGATGCCGCGGGACAGATGTGCATCACTGCTGGTGGAGCGCGCTTCAAATTACCGACCGGTCCCATCGATGAATATCCTGCGATCGAGTTTTCACCTCCAGGGCCTTCCATCAAAACCAACCGTGAGAAGTTGATCCAGACTCTCCACCGCGTGAGTGTTGCTGCTGCCAAGGACGCAACACGATTCAACATGCACAGTGTTCTTTTTGATGGACACGGAGATGAACTGAAGGTTGTCAGTACCGATGGCAAGAGGATGGCGGTCGAGTCGTTACCGGTCTCCGCCGGAGGTGAAAGCGGAACCCCTGATGGCCAGTTCATCCTGCCACTCAAGGGAGTTGACCTTCTCACCAAGATCCTCTCCTCCGAGGATGATGAAGATGTCGTTCTGCACCTGGATCAGAACGAGGTCACTTATGTATCTGATCGGGTATCCCTGACCTGTCGACTGGTCGAGGGGAAGTTCCCCGAGTACGAGCGAGCCATTCCTGAAGGAGTGGAGAACATCTACGACGTACAGACAGATGACCTTCTCGTTGCACTGAAACAGGCACGATTGATGACGACCAAGGAAACCAACTCGGTGCGAATCGAGTTCAGTTCCAACACAGCCACGATTTCAAGTTCGGCGAGTAATGTTGGAGAATCGAGAGTCGAGTTCTCGGTAGAGCAGGTCGAGGGGGAAGATGAGTGCTTCGCGATCCACTTCAACCCCGAGTACCTGATCGAACTCCTCAACAAGATCGATAGCAAAAAAGTTCGCTGCGGTTTGAGGGATAGCAAGACCGCAGGACTCTTCAGTATCCCTGACGAAGAGGTGAGCTACAGACACATCGTGATGCCGCTGGTTGTGAATGAGATGCAGGAAGCTTGAACGCGACCAAGGACTCTCTACCCAGTTATCAAGAACTGGAGCGGCAAAAGGAGCATGACCGACTCGTCGAGGCGAGTTGTCATTCAATCTCCGATGTGGTTTCCAACCTACTGAAGAGGCTCGCACCTACCCGGGCGAGGAACCCTCAGGGTCGGATCGAGGAGATCAGAGATGTCTGGAAGGAAACTGTTGGTAACGAGATTGCTCGTCGGACCACTCCTTCGAGATACAGGGAAGGGGTGCTGACAGTCACGGTCGATACAGCACCACTCGCTTCCGAGTTACAGTCCTTCGGTGAGCAAGCGCTCATAGGAGACCTGTCACAGCGCGGCCTGGATGGACTACACACAATTCGATTTCAAACCGGCGAGAGACCTGACGGTCGCGCCGCAGGAGAGGGACACTAGCGTTGAGCGACCAGCAACAGGACGAGTACTCAGGCTCGAATATCAAGGTTCTCGAGGGTGTTGAAGCAGTTCGCAAACGCCCCGGGATGTACATCGGTAGCACTGGCCCCGCAGGGCTTCATCACCTCGTGTACGAGGTGGTGGACAATTGCATCGATGAAGCGATGGCAGGTTTTGCCAGCAATATCTCCGTCATCGTTCACGAGGATGGATCACTTTCGGTAAAAGATGATGGTCGAGGAATTCCCGTCGACTGGCATGACGATCAACAGATGTCTGCGGTCGAAGTGGTGATGACCAAGCTCCATGCCGGTGGAAAGTTCGACAACGAGACCTACAAGGTTTCTGGCGGACTTCACGGCGTCGGTGTTTCCGTGGTGAATGCTCTTTCTACAGAGCTCAAGGTGCTGGTGCGCCGGGATGGAGCCCTCTGGAGTCAGGATTACTCCCGCGGTGTGCCCACCAGCAAGCTGGAGAAGGTTGGAGAGGCAGAGACCACCGGGACACAGGTGACCTTTACCGCCGATCCGGAAATCTTCGACACGGTAGTTTACCAGCGAGAGGTTCTGGCCAAGAGGTTGAAAGAGCTCTCCTACCTCAACGCCGGAATCAAGATCCACTTCATCGACGAACGTCGTGAGGACGATCTGCGCGAGGAGATGTTCCACTTCCCGGATGGCCTGGTGGCATTCATCAGGGACATCAACGAGAAGAGAAACACCATCTACGACGAAGTGGTCTACTTCCAGAAGGAGGTCGATAGCATCGTCATCGAGGTGGCGATGCAGCACAACGATGGCTACTCGCAGGAGCAGATCCTGACCTTCGCCAACAACATCAATACCCATCACGGGGGTACCCATCTCAGCGGCTTCCGATCCTCGCTGACCCGCACCCTCAACCGCTTTGCCAAGGAGATGAAACTCCTCAAGAACGATTCGAACCCCGATGGTAAGGATTACCAGGAGGGGCTCGCAGCGGTGGTGAGCGTCAAGTTGCCAGACCCTCAGTTCGAGGGACAGACGAAGGAAAAGCTCGGCAACACGGAGATCGAGGGAATCGTTCAGTCGCTGGTCAACGATGCTCTGGGGCAGTGGATCGACCAGAATCCGACGGTGGGAAAGAAGATCGTCAACAAGGCACTGGAGGCGGCTCGCGCCCGAGAGGCGGCGAGGAAGGCTCGCGACCTGACCCGCAGAAAAGGACTTCTCAGCGCCGGAAACCTGCCGGGCAAACTGCACGATTGCCGCAGCAGAAACCGAGATGAGACGGAACTGTTCATCGTGGAGGGAGACTCCGCGGGAGGCTCCGCCAAGGGGGGCCGTGATTCGATGATCCAGGCGATCCTGCCCATCAAGGGTAAGATCCTCAATGTCGAGAAGGCGCGCATCGACAAGGCGCTCCAGCACGAGGAGATCCAGGCGATCATCACCGCCCTCGGAGCAGGGATCGGCGATGAGTTTGACATCGCAAAACTCCGCTACTCTCGAATCATCATCATGACTGACGCAGACGTGGATGGATCACACATCCGCACCCTGCTTCTCACCTTCTTCTATCGACATCTCAATGAGGTCGTTACCAACGGAAACATCTACATCGCCCAGCCGCCCCTGTATCGGGTGCGCTGGAAGAGCCGTGATGAGTACATCGTTACCGAGGAAGGTCTCGACGAGATCCTCATCGACCTGGCGGGAGACCACGGCACGATCCGCTTCGGAGGCGGAGAGGGTCAGGAGATCAGTAACGACGACCTCCGCAGCGTCCTCAAGACGGTCACGGAACTGCAGTCGTGTCAGGAAAAGATGCGGCGTAGAGGGTTCCGTCTCGACGAGTGGCTGCGCGGCGGATGGGGTGTCGAGGGAGGTATTCCTCGCTACGTCGTGACGGTCGATGGTAGTGAAACGTATTTCAACGATGCTGCCGAGTACGAGGCGGAGTGCGAGAAACAGGGTCCCGCGGTCGACGCCACCGAGGTGCCCGCTGCTGGCAAGGCCGCAGAACTGGTCAAAGAGCTCGAGGCTCTCGGCTTCCCCGCGGATGAAATCTTGCCCGAGGATGAACTCCTCGACGAGTTCGGGGTGCCCTCCTTTGATTTCTCCCGGGAGGGATTTGAAGACGATCTGAAGTACCGCTTCAAGGTGGACTCCACTGATGTGGGTGCGGATTCCCTGTCCGCCATCGTCGATGAAGTTTTCCTTCTGCTGAAGAGCAAGGTAGCACTGACTCGCTTCAAGGGACTGGGAGAGATGAACCCGGACCAGTTGTGGGAAACCACCATGGATCCAGACAAGAGAACCCTGTTCGAGGTCACCATCGATGATGCCCAGGCTACCGATGGTTTGTTCGTGAAACTGATGGGGAGCGAAGTCGCCCCCCGACGGGAGTACATCGAGAAGCACGCACTTGAAGCGCGCGATCTGGATGTATAGGTTTCGACCCGAAAAGGCAGCACCATGCAACGCATCACCATCCAGCAGCTGAAGCGCTGGAAGCAAGAAGGCCGCCGCTGGGTGTGCCTGACCGCATACGATGCCCCCACTGCTCGGGTGCTCGAGAGCGCTGGTGTGCCCGTTGCTCTGGTCGGCGACTCGCTGGGCAACGTTGTTCTTGGTCATGACAGCACCGTGCCGGTCACCATGGATGACATGGTGAGGCACACTGCTGCCGTTCGCCGCTGCGCTGCTTCCCTCTTCATCGTTGGAGATATGCCCTACCTTGCGGCACAGGTCAGCGATGAGGAGGCGATCCGCAATGCTGGACGACTGATCCAGGAGGGCGGCGCCGATTCGGTAAAGCTGGAGGGTGGTGGCCCGAGAGCTACCACGATTCGCCGGCTGGTGGAGGCGGGGATTCCGGTGATGGGGCATCTGGGGTTGACCCCTCAAAGCGCCACCCAGCTGGGAGGATACCGTGTCCAGGGTACCGATCGCTCCTCCTCCGAGAAGATCATCGAAGATGCCCTGGCACTGGAAGCTGCTGGTGCCTTCGCACTGGTTCTCGAGTGTGTTCCCGAGGCCCTTGCGGCTTCCATCACCGAGCAGCTTGAAATTCCAACGATCGGAATCGGCGCCGGCGCATCGGTAGATGCCCAGGTGCTGGTGTTCCACGACCTGGTTGGCCTGTCCGGTGATTTCAAACCTCGCTTTGTTCGTCGTTACGCAAATATCGAGGAGCAGATGGTGAAGGCGGTCACTGCTTTCCAGGAGGATGTGACGGAGGGCAATTTCCCCGCTGCCGGAGAAACTTTTGGTGCCTCTGGCGACTCGGAGAGGCAACTCAGTGGTTGATCCGCAAAGCTCTACCATTGCCATCGTCGGAGCCGGTGCACTCGGCCGCTGGCTTGCGGCTCGGTTCCAGGCCGCCGCGATTCCGGTGTGCTTGATCACAAAACCGGGGACTCCCGAGAGAAGCCTTCGTTGCCAGATCGCTGGCGAACTCCCCTTCGATGAACAGGTGAAGGCGATGCCGGCAGATCGGTATCGTCGGGGAGAGTTCTCCCGTGTGCTGTTCTGTACGAAGGCGGGTGACTTGCAGCAAGCTGCGAGAGAAACGGTCCACCTGCTGGCGGATGGCGGCCATGCCGTGGTGCTCAGCAACGGTCTCGGTCACGGGAAGGTACTCCTCGATGAGGGCTTCTCATCGTCGCTGGCCGCAACGGTGACTTACGGACTATTTACTGCGACTGACGGGTGTGTCGAGGAGAGGGGATCCGCCGGGTGTGTCTCGGTGGGGCCGCTTCGATCGACAGACCCGGAGGATTCCACTCTCATCGATGCCGCGCGAGACCTGGCTGAACAGTTACGGGTTGCCGGTCTCGACTCCGTTGCGGTGGAGGATGGAAGACGGCAGTCGTGGATCAAGGCGATGCTGAATGCCGGGCTCAATCCAGTGGCTGCGCTTCTCGACTGCACA
>CBFIET010000137.1:0-13679 GCA_965661685.1 Planctomycetota bacterium | reverse complement strand
AGATGATGTGTTCAGCAGGAACTGGTCCTGAGGATCTTGCACCGCAAAGACATCCTGGATGCCGTTGCCATCGATATCTCCGATATTGAAGTGATAACAGGAACTCACCTGCAAGTTCTGCGGTGACCCGAAGGAAGATCCACCCTCGTTGTAGGCGATGCGAACCTCGGGAACCGAGTTCTTGATGATGTCTGGCCAGCCATCTCCGTTGACATCGCCGATCTGTCCTGCGGTGGCGAATCCTGAATCGACAAAACCGGCAGGCATCCACGATGTCTGGTCGGCAAAGAAGCCATTTCCGTCGTTGATGAGAAGACGATCTTCCACCGAGTTGTTGTAGTCGAGCAGATAGATGTCATCGACTCCATTGCCGGTCACATCGCCGACCCCCACCGCACACGAGTTCGGATTGGCTCCACCTGGTGAAAGGAGTAAGGGCAGGCGATCGGGCTGTTCCTCGAGTCCGAGCCAGTTGCCGGATGAGTCATCCCCAAGATTGATGTAGATCCGTGGTTGCTGCCCGTTCGATCCTTCATTCCCTGCGTTGGCAACGATGACATCGGGGTAGCCATTGCCGTCGAAATCCCCCACCTGTACATCTCTCGAGTTGTCGGGAATCGTCATCCCTGGCGCCATCTCCTCGGTGCGATCGGTCATCACCCCATCGATGTTGAGGAATAGCACATTGGTACGATTGCCGAAGGTGGTGTAAGGGAGCTTTCTCACGCACACCAGATCGATATCTCCGTCTTGATCAAAATCCGCCGTGGCGAAATCCTTCTCCTCGATATCCGCAAGGCCAACGCTGGGATCGGCAAGGATGTTGGTCTCGCTGACATCTTGCCACTCGAGCCAGATGGGAGCCTGGCCCTGTACCGCCGCAGGGACGAGACAGCACGAAAACACCATCAACATCGCAATACATGACTTCATCGACATCGCTCCTACTCGATCAGGTTCCGGGCCTGCAGCAACCGAAGATAAACCACCGGGCCGGTCGAGGCCATCTCCGTGCACATTCGAGAAGAGAGAATCTCACCTACGATCTTCCGAAGGGAACTTCCAGCAATACCTGATGCTCGGCTCCCGTTGGGAGCAATCGGCTTTTCACCAGTTGCACCGTTTCAAATTGCAGGAGCGGACCGTGGTAACTCTCATCGATCCTGATCATCGGTCGTGGTGTCTTGAATCTTGCCAGCGTCATGTGCGGGAGAAAGGCACGACCCTTCTTGCCTCTCACCAGACGCTGTGCCAACCGCTGGTGTAGTTCTTCGAGAGCCTTGCAGCACGGTCCGATCGCAGCCACCGTTCGTGCCGGTCCGCGAAGAGGAAGGTAATCGATGTGATCTGGACTCCATGAAAAGGGCGCGATTGCACTCGCCGCCCGCTGTACCGATTCCTCGATGGGGGCGACCTGTGATCGGTCCACCTCTCCGATGAAAACGACGGTCATGTGAAGCTGATCGATGGGGGTGACACGGCATTCGGGGAGTGGTCCGACCGAATCGAGTCGAGCGAGGATCTCCTTTGACTGCTCCTCTTGCGGATGCAATGCGCAGAAGAGGCGGACGCCACGGGAACTGGACTTCTTCTTGCGGTCGATCGCTCGCTTCTTCAAGTCAGTTCCCTCGCCGACGTGGCTCGTTCTTGCGGATTCGATCGAGTTCCTGGCGAAGTCTGTCGACCACCTCCGGTTCCTGGAGTGCCCGGTTGACCTGTTCGGAGGAGTCCTCGACGAGGTGGTATAGCTGTCCGGTAGGACCACCCGGTTGCGGCTTCTTGCGGCGCGGTTCGGTGAATCCGCCGCTACCGAGTCCATCGATCCACTTCCACGGACCCCGCCGCAGGGCGAACATCCCCTGTAATGAATGATGGACGATGCTCTTTCGTGGGCCGGTCGTTCCATCGACGATGGTGGAAAGAAAACTGATCCCGTCCGGTGCTGCCTGTTCCGGGAGCTCCACCCCTGCTGCCTCGGCGATGGTCGGCATCAGATCGGTCAACCCCACCAGGCTGTCATCGTTCTGCCCGAGCCGAGCTGCACCGATGCGATCGGGCCAGCGAACCAGCAGCGGAACCCGATGGCCTCCCTCGTGAATGTCTGCCTTTTGCCCGCGCCAGTGACCATTGGCACGGTGCTCGAAGTTTTTCAGATCCTGTGGGGTCCAGTGCGCACCGTTGTCGCTGGTGAAGAAGAGTAATGTGTTGTCCGCCATGCCAGTTCGATCCAGGGCGTCGAGCACCTCTCCGACGACTGCATCGACATGAGCGACGAAGCGCCCGTATACGCCGGCAGCTTGTTGCTGATCAAAGCGGTCGGAGGGAAGCCAGGGAGTGTGTGGAGCAGACAGCGGTATGTAGAGAAAGAGCGGCACCGCTGCTTCTTGCCGGTGATGCCTTTCGATCTCCGAGACCGCGCGAGCGGCAGTATCGGGAAGCACTTGATCGTGGCGAAACCCGGGAGCGATGGCACCCGCCCGCCAGAAACCGCCACCACCATGACGAGCCTGACCGCTGGCGGCGATCTTGTCGGTGGGTTGTTGCAGTGCCATGTCATCTTCGAAGTAGAGGTACGGTGCCATGTCGAGACTGGCGGGGATTCCCCACCAGCGCTGGAAGCCGACGGTGGTGGGCCCGGGAACCAGCGGCTCGCTGTAGTCGGTAGGCCCCTTCTCCTGTAGACCGAGATGCCACTTGCCCGCTCCGGATGTGCGGTACCCGGCGCTCGCCAGCAAGGAGGGGATGGTGTCGCGGGTCGATGCGATCAGTGCCGGGGATCGTCCCCCCAGCACCCCCTGCTTGATACGGGTCCTCCACGCATATCTACCGGTGAGGAGTCCGTATCGTGTCGGAGTGCACACCGATGAAGGAGAGTGGGCGTCGGTGAATCGAATCCCCTCGTCGGCGAGGCGATTCAGGTTGGGGGTGGCGATGAGAGAATCGGCAGTGGTGCCGTGGAGATCTCCCCAGCCGAGATCATCGGCGAGGATCACCACCACGTGGGGAGCACCCTTCGCCGAACCGGGTCCTGCACTTCTGTCCTGGCCCCCTCCGGCACACCCCAACAGCAGGCACAACAGCAGCGCGAGCGACAGAGGTCGGCAATCAGGTGGTGATTTGGTCACGAAACTCCTCCTCCTCGAGGGTTGGGAGATCGTAAGGGAGAAGGAGGCGGCACCATACTGCGTTGTTTTAGTGCACTATAATGACGCACAGTGATCGCTTCATAATGAAGCACTTGTTCGTGAGGGGACACTCTTCAGACGAAAAAACCCCCCGGGTGCTGGAGCACCCGGGGGGTCAGGGATGGTGTAAATCGAGGTTTCAAACCCTCAAGCGGCGGGAAGGGTCTCTACCGGGAAACCGTTATCCCGGGCGTAATCACTCAGTTCCGCACGCAATCGCCCTCTTGCCCTGGAGATGCGTGACCGCACCGTACCCAGCGGAACCGACAGTTCCCTGGCGATCTCCTCGTAGGAGAGGCCGTCGAGATCACACATCAGCAGCGGCTCGCGAAACTCCCGGGGGAGCTGTCGGATGGCATTCCGGACCTGATCACCGACCAGGTCGAGACGTGGCGAAGCACCACTCTCGAGCCTCTCCTGCTCCTTCTGAAGTTCCCAGGAACGCTGCTGAGCCACCGGTTGGGCCAGTTCTACATCTTCGTGCATCGGCCTGCGAAGACGACGGCGACAGTGGTCGTAGAAGCGATTCTTGCAGATCCTGAAGAGCCAGGAGCGACAGTCGGTACCGGGCTTGAAGCGATCAAAGGCGCGGAAAGCACGGATGAAGGTGTCCTGGATCAGATCCTCGGCACTGGAGTGATCACGGGTCAACGACATGGCAAAAGCACGAACCGAAGGCATATGAGGTAGAGCTACCGTCTCGAAGGAGTGCTGGCTCTCTGTCTCTGTCTCTGTGGTGGGGAAAGATGGTTCCCCGACGAGGCACAGTGGTTTCATTTTGATTTCCCTCTCCATTTTTTATTTTGCAGGCAACTTCGGTAGTGCAGATATCGTGCCAATGATGGACAGGGGGCTTCCCTCAATAGGCTCCCCTCGGCCACCCCCCCCTCATTGTGGTATTCACCGCCACGAATCGATGTACCCTTGAGTCCCTCCCTTGCGACCACCAGCGAAAGAGGCGAGACCGATGGCTCCATTGCAAGACAGGTCATTCTTCTCCCTGGCTGCGGCGCAGTTGCTGGGAGCCTTCAACGACAATGTGTTCCGGCAGTTCATCTTGCTCATCGCCGGTCGAGTCACCCTCGACTGGATCTCCATCGACACCCAATCGGTGGTGATGGCAGTATTTGCGACTCCCTTTGTCATCTTTGCCGTGCTCGGCGGGTCCATCGCCGACCGCTTCCCCAAACGCAAGGTCATCGTCATCGCCAAGGGGATGGAGGTGCTCGCCATGCTGCTCGGCATGGCGGCGTTCGCGCTGCAGGCAATCGACCCCGATCTGGCGATCTTTGCGATGCTGGGCGTACTGTTCCTGATGGGAACTCAGAGTGCCTTTTTCGGGCCATCGAAGTACGGAATCCTGCCGGAGCTGGTCCCCGAACGCGATCTGACCCGGGCCAATGGTGTCATCAACATGACCACCAACGTCGCGTCGATCCTGGGAGTCGTCGTGGCAGGCGCGATGTTCACCTTCCTGCATCCTGATGGAGATCTCAGCAGCGGAAATCCAAACTGGTGGAGTGGCTACTTCTTCGTCAGCGTGGCACTGATCGGCTGGTTGGTGGCACGCAGGATCACCAGGGGCACCACAGCGGCGGATCCAGAAAGAGAACTGAACTGGAATCCGACCGCCGGTCTCGGTGAGATCAAGTACCTGTTCAGCGACCGACCGTTGTTCGGAGCGGTGCTCGCTTCCAGCTGGTTCTATCTCATCGGAGCCCTGTCCATCTCGGTACTCAACGAGTTTGGCAGGGAGGTGATGACACTTCCCGATGACGGCTCACGACTCTTCTTCTTCGTCGCCGGGGGAATCGCCATCGGCAGCCTGCTCGCCAGTCGCCTGTCGGGGGACCATATCGAGATCGGAATTGTCCCCATCGGCGGGATCGTGATGACCTGCGGATTTGCGCTGGTCCCCTTCGTCGATGAGACACTGACCAGTGTCGGTTCTGCGCTGTTCCTGGCAGGGATGGGAGGGGGTCTGTTTCTGGTTCCGCTCGCTTCCTATGTACAGGATCGATCGATGGGAACGGAGAAGGGCAGGATACAGGGAGCCCAGGAGATGCTCACCTTCCTCTTCATCTTCGGTTCTGCACTCTTCTTCGAGGTGATCCAGAATGAAGCCCTGCTGGGACTCGCCCCCGAGGGTGGAGTCCTGGTGCTGGCGATCCTCACCCTCGTCGGAACCCTTGGCGTTTTCCTGGCCGTGCCTCACATCTCGGTGCGGTTTCCGCTGTGGATGGTGGTCCATCTCTTCTACAGGGTCACAGTCATCGGTGGAGAGAAGATCCCCCGTCGCGGCGGCGCACTGATCGTTGCAAACCACCTCTCCTTCGCAGATCCGTTCCTTGTCGGATCTGCCGTACCTCGTTACGTCCACTACATGGCACATCGAAAGTTCAGTGGTCGATCGTTGATCGGTTTTGCCACCGGGTTGATGCGCGCCATCCCCGTCTCCAGCACCGACGGCCCACGTTCGGTACTTCGATCTCTCGACGAGGCGGCACAGTTGGCTCGAGATGGACACCTCGTGTGCATCTTCGCCGAGGGAGGGATCTCTCGAACGGGAAACCTGCTGCCCTTCTCCAAGGGTCTCGAGAGGATCGCCAGGAAGGGCGAGATCCCCATCATTCCGATGTACCTCGATCGAGTCTGGGGAAGCATCTTCTCATTCCGGGGCAAGAAGTTCTTCTTCAAGAGACCTCTGCGGGTTCCTTACCCCATCACGGTGGTCATCGGAGATCCACTCGAATCGACCTCGAGCGCACACACCGTCCGGGAATCGGTGCAGGCCCTCAGTTCCATCGCTCTCGATTCTCGCAAGCAGGACGGCCTCACCCTGGCCACGCGCTTTCTCGTCTCTGCGCGCAAGTCTCCCCGGCGGATCGCCGCCATCGAAGATGGAAAACAGGTCAACTATCGAAAGTTCCTGATCCTGGTCCTGATCCTTCGCAGGAAACTGCGCAAGAAACTGGCGAATCAGGAACATGTAGGGCTGGTCCTCCCCGCCGGGATCGGCGGAGCGGCTTCCAACATCGCCATCGCCGTCATGGGCAAGGTGGCGACCAACCTGAACTTCACCGCCGGCCCGGAAGCGTTGCGATCTGCCTGTGAACAGACCGAATTGAAAACCATCATCTCGGCAAACATCTTCCTCGATAAGATCAATCTGGACTTCTCGGAGATCGCGCCAGATGTCGAGGTGATCGATCTTCCCTCCCTGCTCGCCAGGGAAGTCACCAAGAAGGACAAGATCGTCTCTCTTCTGACCGCCCTGCTGCCATCCTTCATCCTGACCCGGCTTGCAGGTGTGCCCCACGACCCGGATGCAGACGTCTCCGTGATGTTTTCCAGTGGGTCGACCGGAACACCCAAGGGAGTTCGACTCACACACCACAACATCCTGTCGAACGTACGAAGCATCTCTCAGGTTTTCGATGTCGATAGCAAGGATCGCGTTGTCGGGTCGCTGCCCTTCTTCCATGTATTCGGCTACACCGTTACCTTGTGGTTCCCCCTCGCCAATGCCATCGGGGCGATCTATCACCCCAATCCGATGGACACCGAAGCACTCTCTCGTCTCACACGAGAAAACAAGGGAACCATCTTCCTCTCGACCCCTACCTTCTACCGCACCTATCTTCGAAAGTTTGAACCTGAAGACTTCTCCAGCATTCGCCTCGCCGGAGCCGGTGCCGAGAAGTTGAAGGCCTCCCTGGCGGAAGCCTGGGAGGAAAAGTTCGGCTGTGCGCTCCTGGAGGGATATGGCTGCACCGAGCTGAGTCCCGTCGTCTCGGTCAATCTGCCCGATCTGTCTGGAACCGAGGTGAAGCAGAAGACCAGGAAGTTCGGGTCGATCGGTATGCCTGTTCCCGGAGTGGTCACCCGCATCGTCGATCCTGACACCCTCGTGGATTTACCCCTGGGAGAATCGGGCCTGCTGCTGATCAAGGGCCCCAATGTCATGAAGGGTTACCTGGGTAGAGACGATCTCACGGAAGAGGCTTTCCACGGCGAGTGGTACAAGACCGGTGACATCGCAAAGATGGACACGGATGGATTCCTCAGCATCACGGATCGACTCTCTCGCTTCTCGAAACTGGGCGGAGAGATGGTCCCCCATATCCATGTCGAGGAGCAGATCCAGGAGATCGTCGATCAACATGAAGGGGAAAACTCCGATCCTGATCAGCAGTGCCAGGTGGCAGTCACCGCCATTCCGGACGAGGCCAAGGGAGAAAAGCTGGTGGTGCTGCATGATCCACTTCCCATTGAAGTTGCCAGCATCATCGACCAGTTACGTGAAGCCCAGGCACTTCCGAACCTGTGGATTCCCAGGGCTGATTCCTTCATCGAGGTGGACGGCATTCCAACCCTGGGTACCGGCAAGGTCGACCTGAAAGGGATCAAAGAGATCGCCCTGGAGAGGCTGGGGAAAGGATCCTGAACCTCTCCCTCGATCTCCCTCCTTCGGGTACCGTATCGGTACCAGAGAAGAGGAAGCAGTTGAACAGCAGCAACAGTGAGCCTGATCAGGGAATTCGCGAATTCCAGAGAACCATCGAGAAGATCTACTACGAGAAGGACTCTCGACGTGGAGTAGAGGGTTCCTTCATGTGGCTGGTGGAGGAGGTGGGCGAACTGGCAAGAAGCCTCAACTCCGGTACACCCAACTCTCCCGATGAACGCGCCGAATTTGCAGATGTTCTCGCCTGGGTCTCGAGCCTCGCCTCGTTGAGGGGTGTCGACCTGGCAACCTGTGTCCAGGAGAAGTACTCGCTCGGTTGCCCACGCTGCAAGGAGTCCCCCTGTCGTTGTCAGCACCGAGTGGAAGAGGACCAGTGAAACCAAGATTCTTCGGCGCACTCGACCGCTACCTGCTGAAGGAATTGCTTCTCAATTTCTTCTTCAGTTTGACGTTCCTATCCTTGCTGGTAGGAATCGTCTTTGCGATGAAGGCCGTGGATTCAGGATATTCCATCCGGATCATCCTTCCGTGGATTTTTGACAGTCTTCTCTACAGTCTCTACTTCACCACTCCCATCTCCATCCTGGTTGCTTGCACCTTGAGTTACGGTCGATTCGTTGCAGATCTTGAATTCACGGCATCGGTCGCCAGCGGCATCTCTCCCCTGAGACTTTTCATCCCGGTGGCGCTGCTCGCCTTGCCGGTAGCGCTGGTCTTGATGCTCACTCAATCGACCATCCTTCCCGAGTTACAGCACCGGAAGGAAGACATCGGTAGATTTCTCGTCAAGCAGCTGGAAAACCTCGGCAACGGTAAGAATGGCCAGTTACGCCTCGACAACCACGGGGGAATCGTTCACTGGAAAGAAATCCGCGACGGAAAGAATCTGACCGAGGTCTACATCGAGAAACAGATGCGACTCGGTTCCGGTTCAGGGGGTGTTGCAGGTGCAGTGGCCACCGTACCCCGAGACCGTGGGGACGCACCGGGAACCAAGATCACTGCAGAGAGAGCTCAATTGTCGGTCGATGACGAATCGGACATGATTCGCCTGACACTGAGCGGTGTCGAGGTCAGTTTCCCAACCAGCGAGGTCAAGTCAGCTAACCGTGACTTCCTCGATTGGCGTCACGAAAAAATTGCCCTCGACAGATTCAACATCGACTTCCCGATCAATACTGAAGCTCGCCGGTTGAACGACCTCCCCACCTCGCGAATGCAGGTTCTCCTGGCAGAACTTCGCGAGAAGGAAACTGATATTCGCAATCAGCTGGAAGACTCCAGCGATCCTGCGCTGGTCAGTGCAAACACGCTCACGTTGAAAAATACGGTGAAGAACATCCGAAAGGGTGAGACCGAGATCTGGAGACGGAGAGCGATGGCTCTTGCTGTCATTTCCTTCTCCCTGCTCGGATTTCCTCTCTCGTTGCTGCTGAAGCGTACCCAGAAGTTGATTCCATTCTTCTACGGAATGATGATGGTGATGGCTTTGTTCTTTCCTCTTACCTATGGCGGGATTCAGTTTTCTAGAGCAACGGGAGCTCCCGCTTCCATCACCGTGATGTCCGGCAACTACGCACTATTCCTCATCTCGATGCTGATGCTGTACAAGGTGAGGACCAGGGGATGATGTTATTACGTAGACTCATCGATTTCCTGCCGATACGTACCATCGATCGCTACATCATGAAGAACTACATGATCTCCTGGGGGATCTGTGCCTTCACGGTGTTCGGCCTCTTCAGTGTCATCGATGGAGTTTCCAGGCTCGATCGCTTCCTCCGGCAGGACGAACCGCTACCACTGGTTGCTCTGAAGTACTTTGCCGGCATGGTACCTGTCTACTTCACGCAGTACCTCGGGCCGATCCTGACACTACTCGCAGCGATGTTCACCACCACTAGCCTGAACAAGGGCAGCGAATTGATCCCCCTGCGAGCAGCAGGAATGCCACTCTCGAGGATTCTTGCCTCCTTCTTCCTCATCGCCTTCTTCATGGCAACATTGATGATCTCGGTGCAGGAGTTCATCGTTCCAAACCTCAAGGATCAAATTCGATTGGCGGACTCTTACGGTCGTTCGGTCGATAGCATCCAGCCAGATGTCGTCAGTGATAGTCGCAACAACCTGATCCATCTTCACAGTTACCTTCCCCACGAAAAGCGTGGGCAGGAGGTGGAGATCTCCACGAAGCATGCCGGGAAGTCTTCTACTAGCCGATTCATCAGAGCTCGAGAGGTGCTATGGATCTCTCTCGAGGAAGGCAATCCATTCTGGCTTCTTCGAGACGGCGTCATCGAGCAATTTGACCTCGAGGGAAGAAAGCTCTCCTTCCCGGGTCCAGATGGTTCCTTGAAATATGAGCAGAAGTTCGCCGAGATGAAACTGGAAACGGACATGAGACCCGTCGACCTCGAGTCCAGCGACAGGGAGATCGAATATCTATCCTTCAGAGAACTTCGTGATCAGTACAAACGCCGTCCACATCTCAAGCACCTGGAGGTGAAGCTGCATCGCAGATTCGCCTTCCCTCTCTCCAATTTCATCTTGTTGATGCTAGGACTTCCATACGTACTTCGAACCGAGTCGCGATCTGTCATCCTGGGCATATCGATCGCAATGGCTCTCGGCACCATCTACCTGATCGTGACGGAAGTCTGCGCAAATCTGGGGACCAAGGGTGCCATGGATCCGATGCTTGCCGCATGGCTACCGGTTCTATTTTTCGGGGCACTGGGGATTACTTTGTTTGACAGTATCGAGGAGTGAGCCAGCCGCATCAGGAGTGAGCCAGCCGCATCAAGATGAGTAGTGTCGCAATTCCGCAACACCACGTTGATGTCTCTTCCTCACCAGATCCTGACTGATACCGAGTTCCTGGGCGATCTCTCCGGTCGTCAATCCATCGATTCTCAGCCATAACACACTGGCAATATCGTCGGAGAGTTTGAGGATCAAGGAGTGCAACCACTCCACCTGCTCCCTCTCGATGAGTATTACCTCTCCAGAATTTGCATTCAGATCAGCAGGAACACTCATCACTCCACCAGGAACATTGGACTCCCCTTCGAATCGATCTTCCGCCCTGGCAGAATCAACCACCTGCCATTTGGCGTGCTGTAGTATCAATCTCTCGAAGTCTTTGAAGTCGGCGTCTTCCCTCAGGGAGTGGATCGCCTTGATCCCACGAAGCAGCACCTCCTGACAAACATCATCCATATCGGTGTGCCTGCTGACTGCCGGCCCGATTCGGGGGATCAGATACTGTTGAAGTCGGGGAAGAACACGGACGAACAACTGGGACCTTGCATTTGCATCTCCTGATCGAGCCAGCCTGATCAGTTGAGCAGAATCATCATGGCAAGATTCTGATTCCTTTGAATATTCTGTCATTCCCATACCAACCGCCCGAGTGAATGCAGGTCTTCGCAACGCCATTCCAAGAGAACTCGCTACTGATGCAATACTTTATCAATACTGAACTTAGAATAACCCACCTACTGATTTCTTTTTTGACCAATTATGAAAATAGATGTCACGACTCACCTTCGGACACCGCTTTATAAGCAGAGGACGTTAGCGGCCCGCAATAATCTTGTACTCAGGAAGTGTCTCAGGTGTCTATTCTTCATCACTCTCTCCGATCTCAGCGTCTTGTTGCAACATCCGGAGCCCGAGTTGCATACACGAAACTCGACGATTGCATGGTAGAGACGGTCGATACGGCGACATCACCATCAAGGGTCACTCGCCTTGGCAATCTTCCTGGTGCTGTTCGCTCCCTGTACATCGCTTCTCCAGTTGACGAGACCTGCGACGATCTACCTCTCCTGGCAATCAGTTGCCAGGAATCCACTTCAGGTTTTTCTGTTCTGATTGTGGACACTTCAACCGATCAGGTGAGTCGAATAGAAACACCGCAATCGTGCGATTCTTCCTTTGGTTCCGATGTGGCCATCTCCAGGGGCAAACTTCTCGTCACTGAACCCACCGGGTCGACCGACCTGAAGTACACCGGCAAGGTCCTTCTGATCGATCCTGAGAGCGGCTCGCTGATCGGAGAAATCAAAGGGAACCCAGGAGGCTCCTTTGAACTGTTCGGAGCCTCCATTGCGGAATCGGGTGATCTGGTGGCTATCGGATCGCCTCTCCAGAATCAACCGCTGGAGGCGTGTGGAGGTGTTCACATCTATCGCTGGGTTGCTGGCATCCTCGAACATGAAGTAACCCTCACCTCGACTGAACCAGTTCCCTTTTCCGGATTCGGCTCCTCGGTGCTGTTCGACGGAGAACTACTGCTGGTCGGAGTGCCTGGATTCGATGGTCGAGGATCCGTGGAGGCATTCGCCCATTGCAACGGCGGCTGGGAGTTACAACACAAGATCACTGACACGAACGGTATCGCTGATCGGTTCGGATCCAACATACAGAGAGTATTCGATCAGATCCTCATCGGTGAAAAGGAAGGCGATCACTTCCTGACGCTCCCGACTCAAGCAGCTGAAAGTGACAACTCGAGGTTTCGCGAGTCCAACCACAAATTGATTCGAACAATACAAGAACAGTTCAGCACCACCCCGTGCCACAGCACCCTCGACAATCGAATGAATCTAAATCACGCAAAGGAGTGAGCAGCGAGACTCCAGCGATGAGTCTCGGAATGATGAGTCTCGGAATGATGAGTCTCGGCATTGATCTGACAGCGAAGAAGATACAATTTGGAGGCCCGAGGGCTGGCATTGGCCGTTCAGTCACCCTTGGGTTCTCCATTTTTTTCAGGGATGGGCAACTTGCACGGCGGAGTCAAACGTACTCAACCGATGGCGCGATCCAGATCCTCTTGCAGATCGGTCACGTCCTCGATTCCCACCGAGATCCTGATCAGTGAATCAGTCAAGCCCGCTTCCAATCTGGCTTCACGGGGGATCGCACCGTGGGTCATCGATACCGGGTGCTCGATGAGACTCTCCACCCCTCCGAGACTCTCCGCCAGCGTAAAGACCTCGGTCCTGGAGACCATTTCTCGCGCCTCCTGTTCCGAATCACCTTTCAGCTGGAACGAAACCATTCCTCCTGGCGCAGACATCTGACGGGTAGCAACCTCGTGGCCCGGGTGATCCTCCAGCCCGGGAAAGTAAACACGCTCGATACGCGGATCTTCATCTAGCCAGTCGGCGATGATCTGTGCATTCTTGCAGTGCCTCTCCATCCTCACATCCAGCGTCTTCGTGCCTCGCAGTGTCAGGAAACAATCGAGAGGACCAGGAATCGCACCGGCTGCGTTCTGGATGAATGCAAGACGCTCCTGAAGTTCATCACTGGAAGTGATGAGGGCACCTCCGACAACATCGGAGTGACCTCCCAGGTACTTCGTCGTCGAGTGAACAACCAGGTCTGCACCCAGAGTGATCGGTCTCTGCAAGCAAGGGGTTGCGAAGGTGTTGTCGACCACCAGCATCAGGTCACGGGCAGCACAGAGTTCAGCGATCCTCGAAATGTCGGTGATCTTCAGCAGCGGGTTGGTCGGGGTCTCGAGCCACACCATGCGAGTGTTCTCGCGAATCGCTGCAGATACCATGGCAGGATCAGAAGCATCCACGAAATCGAAGGTCAATCCAAACTGCTCGTAGATCTGGGTGAAGATCCTGTGCGTTCCACCATAGAGATCATCACCAGCGATGATGTGATCCCCCGATTTGAACAGTTTCAGGACCGCATCTGTCGCAGCTAACCCACTTGCAAAACAGAGCCCATGATCCGCTTCCTCCAGCGAAGCAAGGTTCGCCTCCAGCGCATTGCGCGTCGGGTTCCCCGTCCTCGAGTACTCGTATCCCTGATGGACTCCTGGAGACTCTTGAACATATGTGGAGGTCAAGAAGACGGGTGTCATGATCGCCCCCGTGTGCGGATCAGGGGATTGCCCGGCATGGATGGCGCGCGTCGAGAACTTCAACTCAGGACCTTCTTCCGCTGACGGAGTGAATCATGTCGTACTTGGTGATGATGCGGAGACCTTCACTGGTTTT
>CBFIET010000136.1:0-3258 GCA_965661685.1 Planctomycetota bacterium | reverse complement strand
CAGTTCGTGGAAGTCGGCCCATTCGAGGCGACCGTTGGCATCGACATCGCCACGCACCAGCGTCGTCGACGAGATGGCGGCGGGATCGGGTTCGGTGACGGAGGTACGGTTCGAGATGCCGGAGAAGAGCAGGATCCCCAGCAGCAGTACCGCAGCGCTGCTCCACCAGCCACCGAGCGGTGGGCGAGATGGCGGCAGTTCGGTGACGGCAGCGGCGGCATCGTTTCGTTTCGATTCGGCGGCGATCGTCTCCATCGTCGCACTGTTGAGTTGAGTGACATCGGCGTCCTCGACGCCGGTCAGGGTCTGCATCGTCAGCAGCAATTCGTCTCGCTGGCGGTCGTGCATCGCACGACAGCCGCTGCAAGATGCGAGGTGGCTGCAGATGCGTCGTTCCTCCAGCGGTCCCGACTCGCCGTCGAGGAAGCGGGGAAGGACGCTACGAACGCCATCACAGTTGTCGAGGGAAATCATCGGGCGGTCACTCATGCGCTGCCTCCCTTTGCAGACTCGGAGCGTTTCAGCTCGTCGCGCAGTGCCTTGCGGGCACGACGCATCAGGTAATCCACCTGGTGAAAGGACATCCCCAGTCGCTCGCCGATCTCGTCGTACGAGTGACCTTCGATGTACTTCCATTGCAGCGCCAGTCGCATCTCATCGGGCAGTCGCTGGACCAGTTCCTGCGTCTCGGCAGCGTGAGTATCGCGGGAGCGATGCTCGGCACGGGCCAGCAGTTCGCTGCGGGCTTCCTTGAGCACCACCCGCTTGCGCTGTTTCTGCTGGATCCACCGGTGCGCACGATTCTGCACCAGACGTGAAAGCCATCCGATGAAGGCGCGTGGCTCTCTCAGCGAGGGAAGAGAGCGCCAGATGTGAAGGAGGGCATCCTGTGCCACGTCGTCGGCGTCATCTCGACCGACCTTGCGTCGTGCCAGCCCCAGAACCAGACCGCCGAAGCGATCGATGAGGACTGCGAACGCCTGCTGATCCCCGCCGATGGCGAGGGTCACCAGTTCCACATCCTCCAGTTCGGAGAGGGGTCGGGAGTTTGAATCCTGACCCCGCTCCTGGGAATCACCAGGGGCGCTGGGCATGCACAATCTCCGGGTAGAGAGGACGATTCGAGGGGTCATTTTCCTCGATCTACGACGGGGCGTCGGACCCGGAATGGGCCAGAAACACCTTCCTGAGCAGTATAGCATGATTCCAGGACCGCCCCGGAATCACTCCTCGCTGTACAGGAGGGAGGTAGCGTGAGGGAGGGCCGATTCGGAAGGCAAATACCTCAGATCGGGCGAATCTGCCGGAATCGACGCAGCGTCTCCTCGATGGCTTCATCGTCGATGTGGCGGTGAATCACCACCCGCAGTCCCCGTTCCCCGATGGCGAGTAGACGTACCCCGAGATCCTCCAACTGCTGCTCCATCGCCAGGTATCCGGCGCCGTCGACGCCGTCGAAACGGATGAAGAGGATGTTGGAGTGGGGCGGATCGGGGGACAGCTGCGCCCCCGGCAACTTCGCCACTTCGGTGGCCAGATGGAGGCAGCGGCGATGGTCCTCGGCGAGTCGATCGATCCCCTCTGCCAGCGCCACCCGACCGGCGGCGGCGAGGACTCCCACCTGGCGCATGCCACCGCCGAGCACTTTGCGTAGACGGCGCGCCTCGGCGATCTGCTGTGCGGATGCACAGAGCAGCGATCCGACCGGGCACGACAACCCCTTGGAGAGGCAGAAGGAAACACTGTCGAAGGGAGCCGCCAGCTGCGCCGCCGGAATTCCCAGTGCCACCTCGGCGTGAAAGAGGCGCGCCCCATCGAGGTGCATCCGCAACTGGTTGTCGGCAGCGACCTGAGCCACCGGTGCCACCTGCTCGGGAGAGACGACACGGCCCCCCTGCATGTTGTGGGTGTTCTCGAGGCAGATCAGCGATGTGCGCGGCTGGTGTTCATCGTCGGGACGGATGCAGGAGCGCACCTCAGCGGCATCGAGGCAACCATCGGTGGCGGCGAGTGGGCGCGGATGCACTCCCCACAACCGTGCCGATCCACCCGCCTCGTACAGGTAGATGTGACTGTCTTCCATCAGCAACATCTCGTCGCCGGGTCGGGTTTGCGAACCGATGGCGATGGTGTTGGCCATCGTCCCGGTGGGCACGAACAGCGCCGCCTCCTTGCCGAGGCGTGCGGCGCTCTCCTCCTCGAGGGCGTTGACGGTGGGATCGTCGCCAAACACATCGTCACCGAGGGGAGCCTCGGTCATCTGGCGGTACATCTCATCGGTGGGGTGAGTGACGGTGTCCGACCTCAGGTCGACGGATGGCATCGGTTCTTCTCCGGTCGTTGCTGGTGGCGGGGAACTGAGGGCTCCCCGATCGGTGAAGTTCACCACGAATCGCCTGCGATCGGAAGTGTTCCTGCGCTGGTTTCCAGCAACGACTTGTATCTGCGCCACCGGCGGGGGAACCTCTCCCCGGGGAGACGATCCTGTTGCTGCGGTCGTGACCCTGAAAGGGAGCGGGATGGAACTCGACGACAAGGTCTGCTACTGCTTCAAGGTGAGCCGCCGCAAGCTGGTCAACTTCACCCGTCAGACTCGACCGAGCCGCCCATCTCAACTGTCGGAGTGCTTCGGCGCCGGTACCGGCTGCGGCTGGTGCATCCCGTTTCTGATGCGAATTCATACCGAGGTGATGGAGCAAGACGATGAGTCGCAGGAGGGCAACTCCCTCGACATCAGTGCCGAGGAGTACCAGCAACTACGGAGCACCTATCGTGAACAGGTTCAGTCCGGAGATCGACAGAAGAATAGCCACCATGGAGATGCCGGTGGTGCCGGAGCGACGCCCCCTGAAGCGGGTGAGATCGATGACGATGCCTTCGCCTAGTGACGATTACTGGCTGTCGCCGAGTTGTTTCAACTTACGGTCGATGGCATCGATCTGGATGCGAAGTTCGACGATGCGTTTTGGGTAACGGCTGAGGGTGGTGGAGCGGTCCGTTTCATCGGAGCCGAGCTCGACATTCAACTTCTTCTCGAGCAGTTCCAGTTCGGTGACGAGACCCTCGCGCTCTGACTCCAACTCCTTGCGAAGCCTGGCGATTTCCCGCTCACGCTCCTGCTTCTTTTTCTTGCCGAAGAATCCAAAGATCAAGTGCGCCTCCCTCCAGATTGAAATTACCCACTGAGTGTCACCGTGGGAAGAGCCCACGCCATCGGTCGCATTGAACTCCTCAGCGGGCTCTTCGCGCCTGGTCCGA
>CBFIET010000135.1:0-29458 GCA_965661685.1 Planctomycetota bacterium | reverse complement strand
GGCTTCGATATCCTGTGGCGTGCCCACAATCACCGGCGATTCCAGATCCGGTAAACTACAACTGGATACAATCGTGCAAGTGGCCGCAATAGAACCAACACCGTTTGAAGTTCCAACCAACAAGTAGGTTGTCATTGGGTCTAATTGCACAGTTGTGGCGGTAGTGCTCGATGGATCAGCAAACTGCTCCACCAAGTTGCCTGGATCCGTATCAGTTTTGTAGAGTTTCAGGGTGTCATAGACTTCGCCATTTACCCAACTCATGGATACATCGCACGAGCATTCGTCTGTAACGAAGCATGTAAAATCACTCACCGGAGTGGGCCTGACGAGCACCTGACCGTCTTCAGTGACAACATCGGGATCGCCAATCGGCGAATCCACAGAGTGATCGACGGCTGCTTCATCAGTAACAGTAACCAGGAAGGGGCCAAGAGTACCCAGCAAATCTCCTACAAAGAGAATCGGAAATGCGCCCGCTTTGCCCGTCGATTCGAAGGTAAGAACAGCAAGTTCATTGTCCGACCCAGAAAAATAGACCGGGGTAGAACTCCCATCCCAAGCCTGCAGCGCAAAGATGGCATCCTTCTCCCCCGGAGAGATGGGACCAGGCGTGAATGAATTCAGGTCGGAATCTTGCAAAGGGCATGAAACCGACATCTGAATCTGATCTTGGGAATTCATGATGAATACCCCAGGATTTGGAGTAAATGCCGCTCCCTGATTCACACATACCAGGGCTAGCTGCGCCTGATAGCTCAAACCAAACTGAATGGCAGCCACTTGGGATACTGGATCTGCAAGATCAAGTGGAGTGTGCACATCGAGGAAAATTTTCATCTGAACTTGCCCAAGTGCCTCAACTTCAACAGCTTCAGCCCGCAGAGTATAAAGCGGCCCTGGAGCCTGCCCCTGGCATTCGCTGGTAGAGAATCCGGTGAGTAACGTGGTGAGCAGGATCAGTAGAATCCCATGGTATGAGCGCGACATCGCTACCTCTCTCAGGTGTATTCAAATCGTTAGATTTGGATGGAAATCGGTCACTTCATCACAAACTAGACATCTAACGGGACTGGCCGTCAAGTACTGATAACGGGATAAGATCAAGAAAAGATAGCCCAGATAGTATTTCTTGACATTTCAATGTATACAAAGCACTGCAAACTTATTCGGTGGTCCGCTGTTCTTTTTCATTAACTTTTGAATGCATTTATTTGCTCCACCGAACCATTTCAGACTGTCGCTGATTTACGAATAGGATGGTGCTCGCCCTCGATGGGGTAGTCTTGATAAATGGAGTTTTTTTCTTCGACACCTTTTTCCATTCCTGTTCGATCAGGAACAAATCCAGCACAGAGTGTGTGACGCAATTGCTCCTAATTTTGTCTCTCAATCTTGTCTCGTGAGTGCTCTGCAGCTGATCCGTTGATGGAATCTCTTCAGGAAGAGATGAGATCAGAACAAGACCTGGAATTTGTATTCAGCTTGCCAACAAGAGGTGTCATCTCCGAGTGAATTGCAGCAGTTCTGGTCCGCTCTTTTCCCCGATTGGAATCTGTCGATGCAACAAGTGAGCCAATCGATGTTGGAAGATTCTGTTGTGAATGGAGTACTGAAGGGCCTAACCTGTGCGGAATTGGCATGATCCCTGTTGAAGTTGTCCATCGATACGAACCCACGCCGACGGAGTGAATCGTCTCGATGAAATCGAACCATGACTCAGCAGCCTGCCTATTAGCAGCCGTTCTCGCCAGGTGAGACCGGCGAATAGAAATAATGACACTTACGTTTCAAGGAGGAGCATTGAAAATCGTCAAATTGACTCTACTTACATCTGTACTGGTCCTTGCAGGAGCAGTTCTTCAGTCGGTCGAGGGGCAGGATGAATCTTCCGGTTTCGAACCAACTTTTGATCCCTTCTTCTGGTTACAGGTGGGTGGGCATATCGATCTGGGCGAAGAAGACAACTACACGCTGATGCTTCCGAAGGCACGATTCGGAGCCAACGGCAAGGTCACCAAGGAACTCAGCTATCACTTCATGCTCGATGGTGCAGTCAGTAGTGATGAAGAGCGTGAGATGAAATTGCTGCAGACCTTCTTGCGCTACAAGTTCAACGACAAGACTTCACTCCGATTCGGGCAGTTCAAGTATCCGTTTGGCATCGGAGCCTACCCATCCTTTACCACCTGGGACTTCAACCACCCGGCATTCATCTTCGGTGGAATCGCCAGGGATCTGGTCCATCGTGACGAAGAAACCGGCCCCGGTTTCTTTCGGGACCTCGGCGTCGAAATTGCCAGTTCCATCGATTACGACTCGGGGTACAAGCTCGGCTACAAGTTCATGGCGATGAACGGAAATGGGATCCTCAAGAACGACGACAACAACGACAAGGATATCGTTGGTCGCGTTTCCCTCAGCAGCCCAAAATCGGGTGGGTTCGGCACCTGGACCGTCGGATCATCGTTTTACAGTGGCACCCTTCACCATGAAGAGGATCCCACCATCGAAATCGATGACGAGGATCACGATGAAGAGGCGTTCGGAGTCGATTTCCGCTGGGATCTGCACGAAAACAACCTTCGTGTCGCCACGATTCAGGCGGAGATGATCACCTCGAAGACTGAAGCGGGCGATCACGATGTCCTCACCGAAGGTGAAGTTGCACCGGAGGGGTTCTACATCCAGGGTACTTACTTCACCTCCCCTGATTTTTACTGGGCACTACGCTATGACGAATTCGATCACGATAGCAATACCGATGGCGACGACTCGAGAGACCGGACCACCATTGGTGCCTGTTACTACCTCGATGGACAGAAGAATCGTCACCGCATCAATGTCAACTACGAGATGCACAACGACCTCGATCACGGAACCGAAGATCAGATCAATTTTGGTGTAACACTTGTCTTCTGATGGAGAGCTAGACAGGTCGGAACCACTTCCTGATGTTTCGACTCCGCTGCAATCGAGGATTCGCGCTCCCTTTACCACTTCGGCCTGGTATCGATTCGCTGAACCGATACCAGGTCTTGAAATCAACGGGAAGCCGGCACCTTATCCTGTGGTCAACGAGCGGGCGGTTCGCGCCACCGCTGGACTGACCTTGATCGCTGCTGCCATCGCATTTTCGAGCGCCTATCTCATCCAGGAGTACACACCCATCAAGGTGATCACGACCCTGTTCTTCTTCGACTTCTCAATTCGTATGTTTACCGGTTTGACACCGCTGAGTCCCTTTGGTGTCCTCGGTACACTTCTCGTGATCAATCAGAGACCCGAGTATGTCGGAGCGGTTCAAAAGAGATTCGCATGGGGAATTGGAGTGGTCCTTTCCTTCACGATGATGCTCATCACGAACAACAACATCACCGGCGATTTACCCTTCTATCTGTGCCTGCTATGTCTCAGCTTCATGTGGCTTGAATGTGCCGTGGGCTTCTGTGCGGGATGTTGGCTGTTCAAGTTCTTCTCGAGCCCTGACCCGGAACGGATCGATCCTGCCTGCCCAGGAGGGGTCTGTGAGGTACCGGAGATACAATCGGATCAGACCTCCTCTACCAACCTGAAATGATGAGATAGACGCCCATGAGTGGATTTACCAGCGAACATCCTCCTGACGCTGAACAGATCGATCGATTTCGTACACAGGGTTGGGAAATCATCAATCTTCTTGGCGGTGAAGTCTTGTGGAAGATTGGCGACGTAGCAGACAAACTCGCATGGGTCATCAAGGGATCTCTCGAGGTGATCGTTGACGACGAGGTCATCACACGATGTGATGCCGGGAAAATTCTGGGTGAAATTTCGGTATTCTTCGATGGAGAGATTCACAGTGCCACCATCCGAGCAGTGAAACCTTGCTCGTTATTGATCCTGAGCGGCGAAAATCTCTCGTTGCTTCGAGGTCGCCAAGATAACACCTACGATCGGGTCCTCGAGTTCACGGTCGATTCGCTGGCAAAGCGTATCGAAAATCGTTCCAGCAGCATCTTCGAATCGATTCAAGAGCAGCTAGATACCCCCTCCGTCGATCAGAAAGAGACCTCCCAGGCAGCGACATCGGTGCAGCTCACTCAATTGTTCAGGCTTCCACCCGATGACCCTGAACAGGCGCTGACTGACCTCATCGGTTCTTTTGATTCGATGCTCATCGCCAAGGGTGAGCGGTTGATCGAAGAAGGAGACGATAGTCGTTCCGTTTACTTCGTGAACAGTGGAACGATGGATGTGATTCGAAGTGATTCAGCTGGGAACCGATCAACGGTTGCTCGATTGTCCGCAGGAGAACTGGTCGGTACCGGCGCTTTTGTCACCGGTTCACCACGAAATGCCACGGTGGTCGCCACTTCTCCCTGTCATGTCCAGCGATTTGGTCGAGATCGATTTGACAGGCTCGAGCGGCAAAGCGTCAGGCTCTTCAACGAAACAATTCTACTCGGTCTACGCAGTCAACTTCTCGAGATCGACGCATTGAGATCGAGATTGAGTGGTCCCCGGGGCACCTTTGACCTCAGCAAGGCGTGGCGAAATCTCGGTTCCCTTCACTCCTGGCAGGCGGGTTCGCCTCGCTTCGATGTGTCGCTGTCCGTTCTTCCGACACTCGATCCCATCGAAGTGAGTGATCCCGAATCGGCGCAGCTCCTGAAATCGATCCGAAACTCGGTCATCGGAAGCGATACTGCACTGGCGACTCCCTTTGGTAAGAAGAGAATCGTCTATGCCGACTATACCGCCTCCGGGAAATCGCTTGGCTTCGTGGAAGACTTCATCCGTGAAGAAGTGATGCCACTCTACGCCAACACTCATACCGAGGCCTCAGCAAGCGGCCTTCAAACATCTCGATTCCGCGAGGAAGCCAGGGAGAAGATCGCCCGGTCGGTCGGAGCCAATCAGGACGATGCCGTGATCTTCGTCGGATCCGGCGCAACCGGCGCCATCAACAAACTCCTCGACATCCTCAACCTTCGAATCCCGAAAGACCTCGATGACGAGTATCAGTTGTCTGTCAGCATCCCTGAAGATGAGCGCACCGTGGTTTTCATAGGACCCTATGAACACCACAGCAATATCTTGCCGTGGGAACACAGCCTGGCACAACTCCACACGATCCCCCTCGATGCAGACGGTGGCCTGGACCTGGAAGCACTGGAATCAAAGCTCATCGAGTTTTCAGATCGACCCAGGATGATCGGTAGCTTTTCCGCAGCATCGAATGTGACGGGAATCTCATCGGATGTAGAAGCGATCACTGCACTTCTCAAGAAGTACGGCGCACTTTCATTCTGGGATTACGCTGCTGCTGGTCCCTATATTGAAATCAACATGAGCCCCCCTGAGGAAAGCACCGAAGAGAGCACCGTCAGCAAGGACGCCATCTTCCTCTCTCCTCACAAATTTGTCGGAGGACCCGGCACACCAGGAATCCTCGTGGTGAAACGATCGCTGGTCACCAATCAGATTCCTACTCAGCCTGGCGGTGGGACCGTTGACTTCGTCACGGACAGCGCAGCCAAGTACAGCGAAGGGATCGAGCATCGCGAAGAGGGAGGAACCCCTGCCATCATCGAATCGATTCGTGCGGGTATGGTCTTCCAGCTCAAAGATGAAGTAGGTACCGATACGATCCGATGCGTTGAAGATGGACTGGTAAAACGCGCGATCTCTTCCTGGACGGCGAATCCGAAGATCAAGATCATCGGGAGCCCAACTGCTGAACGGCTCTCAATCATCTCGCTCCTGATCCATCACGGAGATCAGTTCCTCCACTACAACTTCATCGTGGCGCTGTTGAATGATCTGTTCGGTATTCAGACGCGAGGCGGCTGCTCTTGTGCCGGACCTTACGGCGCCAGACTGTTCCAGTTTGATCTCGAAGAGATGAATACACTCATCGAGAGCGTAGAAGACGGCTGGTTTTCCATCAAACCCGGCTGGGCGCGACTGAACTTCAATTACTTCATCAGTTCACGCGAGTTCAATTACCTGGTCAGTGCAGTTCATCTCGTGGCTCTCCATGGCTGGGCGATGTTGCCCCAGTACACGCTGGATCTTCAAGATGGACTGTGGAAACATCGTTCCGGTAGCGCATTTGAACCGATCAGTCTCTCAGCTCTCCACTTCGATGGCACCACCGTAAACTGGCAACGAAATCATCACACGTTGCCTGAAGAAGTTCTCGGAACGCAGTTGGAGGAGGCGCGTCGGATCCTCGAATCCGCCGTTTGTTCGACTCCCGGGGAGATTGCTCCACCTCAACTCACCGAAAACTACAATCGGCAGCGCTGGTTCCCGATGCCGCATGAGGTCGCAGACTATCTCAGGAGACGTAACGGACAGGGCGAACGATCAGAAGCTGGAGAAAACTACGGTCGAGCCAACGATGGCGACCCAGGTGTTGTCCTTGAAGAAGTGATGGCTCTCCGTTTCATCCGTCACACCCTCGCTGTAGATACAGACGATGAGTAAACATCATGGGCAACTGTAGTCCGAGCAGTCGAGGGAATCTTCAGTAGGATCGATGGAGCAACCCGGATTTGGTAGTGGAATCGACACACTTCCAGGAACGAATAGATCATTCAACATCATCACGGCATCGGCGAGATTCAGGGCGCCATCATCATTGGCATCACACGCATCCCGACAGTCGGGAGTGGTGGCGCCAGTGAAGAGATAACTGAGTACGTTGATCGCATCGGCAATGTTGAAGGAGCCATCTGTATTGCAATCAGGACGGATGAAACTGCCCGATCTCTCGTACAGGTATGCGGCTCCTGCTCCTGCGAGGCCATTGATCGACTCCATCTTGACTCCAACTGCGAGCTGGTGCTGATCGAGGGCGATGGCGAACCCGAAGAGGTCTCCCTGATCCGGTTCTGGGTTGTCGATTTGCTGACGTAGGGTCCACTGGTTTGCGATGGCATCCCGTTCATAAATGGAACAACTCCCCGCTTCCGGCACACCGGTAACTGCATCCCGGGCCGCGCCCACGGCAAGCACATTCCCCGATAGCGCCACCGAAATTCCGAAGTTACTCAGATCCTGCGGATCGGCAGCGGGGATGTGTCCTGGTATCGCTGCAGCAGGATCTGTCGAGGCTGGCACCCACACGCCGGTATCCGCTTCCCTGCGATAGAGGTAGACACTTCCGCCATTCGCCACTCCTGCAGACTCATCATCGGGAATACCGCAGGCGAGATGGGTTTCGGTGAATGCCATCGACCTCCCCATCGTTTCTCCTGGCGCAGGATCTGGATTCAAGATCACCTGAATCAGTTCGAATTCACCGGAAGTGACCGACCGTTCGAAGATGTAACCACAACCGGCACTCGCCTCGCCGCTCGACCCTTCAGTTCCTGGTGCTCCCACTGCCAATCGACCACCCGCCAGGATCACACTCTCACCGAAGGCATCTCCGGATGCGTTCGAGGGAGATGGATTCCACAGCACATCCACGAGAATCCAATCTCCACCGGAGATTTCCCGCTGGTAGATGAATACACCGCCACCATCAACCCCCTGAGCATCGCGATCTCCCGGAGCTCCTATCGCCAGAACATCTCCTTCGAGAGAAACTGACAATCCGAACCAGTCCAGTGGTTGAGGAATCGGATTCTCGAGCACCGCTTGCTGCTGCCAGCTTCCCGTCAGTGGATCCTTGCGGAAGATGAAAACGATTCCGATGGCGTTTCCCGAAGTGCCGTGAAGAGGAGCGGAGACCGCCAGCGTTTCGTCATCGACGGAGATGGAATATCCGAACCAGTCCTCCCCGACGATCTGTCCGACAATTCCAGTGGCTTGATCTCCGATCTGCGCTCCTTGCCACAGTTGCGTCGAGGGATCCTTTTCGAGCAGGAAGATCTGGCTCGATGGAAATGCACCCACGACAGCAATATGAGATGAGATCTCCATCGTCGCTCCCGCGTTTCCATCGGTGAGCGGATCCGGACTGGGAAGATATCCGTCGCCTGCAGCGGTGGCAGCAGCAGACCAGGGCAACCCCTGCCCGGAGGCCTGGGGGCTTGACCACAGCAGGATCAACAGTAGCAAGCAGGAGAATCTCGCCGTGGTAGATACCGAATTGCGCATGAACACCGGGAGTGGGTCCCTTCGATTGGCATGATGCTCCATGCTACCGCCGATCACACCATCCGACGAGTGCCACCTCTCAATAGTGGCTCAGTGACCTATTACGGCGTCTGTTGGCCCTCGCCAATCGAATCAAATCCGGATATCATGGAATCGTCGATGAGATGTGATGCTGCGACCCGTTCAGGCGCACTGATACCCTCTTTCATCTCTTCGACGATTCGGAAGGAGACTCTTCATGAGTCGAGAAAAGCTCCTGTGGACCATCTGGGCCGTGATCCCGGTACTACTCGCCATCTGGTGGTTTGGTCCCGGGCAAGAATTACAGGCACGCTCCCGGGTTGCGTCCACCGTCGAACTGGCGATGGCTGCAGTCGAGGAAGAGAAGTGGGAAGAAGCCGCCCAGTTATTCGGTCAGGCGATCGGGGAAGCCCCCGCCAACTCCCCCGAATCCAATCGTTGGTTACGACTGAGAGCCAGTCACTCCGAGTTCATGTCGGGGAATACCTGGAACGGTATTGCCGGTATGGAGGAGATTCTCGACGAGGCGAAAGATGTCGATCCTGATCTGGCCAGAGATGCCCGCGCAAGAATTGCTGCTGCTCAGTACTTTGCGACCTGGAAGCTCCGCCTTGAGGGAGCCGATTCCGCCGTCTGGAAACCGGAAGCAGAAAAAGCACGGCAACACTTCCGCCTCCTCGCCGAAGATGCCGAGGCCCGCGGAGCCAGCGAAGCAGAAGACCTGAAGAAGAATGTCGAATCGGTCATCTGGCTCGAACGGATGGATCTCGCCGAGTTGCAAGCACTACCGCTTCCCGGCGGTTGCTGACAGGGTTCAGGGCTCCTCGGTTCGAGGGGCAACGGCAAGAATCCAAGGATCGGCGATAGCAGAAGCAAGGCGAACAATACCGGTGCCAGCCGCGCAAGAGCAAATGGCACTGGTTCCTGATCGACGTTGATATCAAGAACTCAATCGGCTCGCATCGACCTCGATGCGAGCCGATTTTTCATCTACTGAAGATCGCCAGCGGCAACCCTCCCACTCGATGGATCTTCAATCTTCACCTACAATCCACCGCTCAGGTCGACCTCGCACCCAAAGGCACGATATGTAGGAGTGTTCATGACATCATCGCATCGACTCATCCTTGGACTCACGTTGCTGACCATGCCATGGCTCACCACGGATGTGGGTGCACAGGCGGCTCAACGCGCCGCAGTTCCGGCGACACCGGCGAGGCTGATTCCTGCTGGTGCCGCTCCCGCGGGAGCAATTCCTCTTCAACTCGGTGGGGCACAATCGATCTCCCTGCAGACCGGTACCTTTCCCTCCCTGCCACCCAATCACTTCGTCGGACAGGATTGCAGCGGTTGTCATGATCCCGTGTTCATGTCGATGTTTGAAGCTTCCCTCGCCAATGCCTACCCAGTCAGCACTGGATCCTCTGACGAGACGGCAACCGATAAGAAAATTGAAAACCCCATCTCCACTGCGCTGAGGAAAACCAACCTCAAAAAACCAAGAACCATCGATGCAGTGCTGGCAGCCCGGCGAGACATCTCCTTTGGAGCTCTCGAGGAGATGCCGGCGGAGGACGCTTCCCCGACGGAAATCGCCTCTACCCGTGCCAATCGGATCGCCCTACTGGCTCGAGCAGGAGACTGGAGCTCGTACCAGAAAGAAGTCACAGCATGTGATCAAGAGGCTGAAAGTGTTCATGAAGTCGTCGTTCAACTTCTTGCCGCCCATGATCAGGCGATGCTTCCCGAGGAGATTCTCGATCTTGCCAACACCGTGATTCCCGACCTTCAAGATGCAACACCTCAAACCGACGAGGAGAAGCCATCGCAAGCCAGCGATGAGAAGAAACTGTTCGCTGGCTACAGCAGTCTACTGGCCAAGGCGGCATCAAGGGGGTCGACCCGGACTCTGCTGCAAGGACTTGAACGGGGAGTCGCCAGTATCGGTGGCTCGGAACCGGCCGCCAGGGCCCGTGCCTGTGATCTCCTGGTCGGGGCCAGACTGCATCGAGAAGCACGGCCATTCCTCGACCCACTCGCAGGAGATGGAACCGATTCAGCAGTACTTCGGACACGACACGGTCAATATCACATCGCGGCCGCAGCCAACGAGTCCGATCTGAACAAGAAACGTGAACATCAGCTCACCGCTGCCGATCTATTCTCCTCTGTTGCCGAAGACAACGGCGCAAAGACGGAGGAACGAACACTCGCGATCATGCTCCTCACCACATTGATTCCGGAACTTCCAACGAGCTGGTCCGATGCATGGAGGAGCAGAATTTTTTCCGATACCGGCGCAGTCGGTCATGCACTTCTGGCGAACCTGGCTGAAACCGCCCAGCAAAACTTCCAGATGCGATTCAGCGACCCTGTTGGTCGCCTTGATCTTCTCAGGACGATTCGATCCACCATCGCATCCCTGCTGACGGGGATGGAGGGAGAGCCTGCAGAGTGGCAGTCCAGCCTTGATGCCCTGGCCACCGTCTTCGCCAGGGAAGCGGAAGTCAGCCTGGGGCTCGGTACCATCCCACTTCCTGCCACCAGTAAGCGGCCACAGAACAAGATCAAGCCAGCTCAACTCGCCGATGCTGCGCCCGGTCCCGAATGGATCCAGCGCATCTCCCCCTCGCTCCGACAGAGTTGCTCTGAACTCTCGATCGCGTGTTATGCCCGTGCGGATGAGCCGGAGAAGGCGATGGATAGCCTACGCGTCGTCATGGAAGATCCTGCCGTGGACAGGACAAAACTCGCCTCGGTTCTGATCTCGGAATGGGCGCGTAATCTGGATCCCAATCGACCCGATGATGAGTTCTTCGAGAACAGGATCATCACCTCAACTGGAGTCTTCATCAGCTCCTTTGGTGGTCAAAGGAGTGCTCCTCTGACCCGATCAAAACAACGTCGAAGCCTTCGCTATCTCGGCGAAGTCGTCGCGGAACTGATTCAGATGCAAATTCCTGATCTCGACTGGGATAGCATCGTCAACGCCTTCGCCGCCAGTCACAGTCAAGCGGAGGTGTATCGTCTCGAGGACATCGAAGTCCTGTTCGGGCCCCTCGAAGAACTTCCTTCAAAAGTAGCGGAACAACTCGCCATGAAAATGTGGCGCCAGTTGCAGCGGAACTGGAGAAGTCCAGAGATCCAGCAATCTCGAGGAACCCGAAGAACCACGCAGGAGTTGCAAGAGGAGGTGGAACGTGGCTACGAACTTGGCCTGAAACTCACCGATCACGCCCGCAAGAAGAACCCCACCTCCTGGAATGCACAGATGCTCGCAGGTAACTTGCGATTTGATCTCGCCGAATACTGGCACGAACTCGACCCGGACCTGGAGAGATATGTTCCGCAGCGAGAGGCTGCCTTCGCTCGCTATCGCGACTCGGTGGAGGTCTATTCGAAGCAGTTCAACTCTGGAATCGAACCGAGAAATGTCGCCCCTTACATGCAGTGGTTCATCAGTGCCCTGGGAGCGACCGAACTTGGCTTCTTGACGATGACCACCCGACCAGAGAATGATCAGGTGGGTCTGCTGGAGGGTTCCTTTGCCCCCCTCTCGGAAGAAGAACAGTCGCTACACCGCGGTCTCTTTGCCAGCACCGTGGAATCCTCCATCGGGTCGGTGAAGGCTGATCTGAAGTCACGATTCGTTCGTCACGCCATGCGGATCATCGGGGATCACCCTCTCGGACGAGGAACCCGAAGACTGGCTCGCCTGTACGAGGACCTCCAGTCGGAGGTACAACTCTCCGTCAGTATCGACGGGAGTAACGAGGTAGGCACTGATCCGTTCGGGGTCCGTGTTGCGCTCCGCTACACCGACTCTCTCGAGAGAGAGTCGGGCGGTTTTGATCTGTACCTGCGTAATCAGGTCTACGTGAGACTGGCTCCACAACCGATGGATTACCGGGACGACTTCGAAGCTCGTCTACGAGAGGCCTTCGATGAGCATTTCGTCATCGATGCCCTGCAATTCAACGATCCCGATTCGAAACCCTATTCTTTTCAACGAGCAGGATGGATGGAGAAGTCTTTCGCTTACCTGATTCTCAAGGCGAAGGATCCCTCCGTTGACCTGCTACCAGAGGTGCGAATCGATCTCGATTTCCACGATGGCACCAATGGTTCTGTACGGGTGCCGGTCGTCTCTGCCGTTCTCCCCCTCGTCGCAACCACCTCTTCCGGTACTCGACCGACTGCGGGAACCAATCAGGTAGAAGTGACCCTGGATGGACGGGAACTCGATGCTGGCAAGGTGAAGCTGGAGATTCTCGCCCAGGGTCTCGGCGTCCTCCCCGACCTCGATCAGATCTTGCCCGGATGGAAGAATCAGGCTGCCGAGGCTGGCTATTCTCTGGCAGACAGCGACGGACTTCTCGACAACGGACTCAATGTGGTAAAGCTCGATCCTGAACTTCTGCCGGTGGCTCCTCAGTCGGAGCGATCATGGACCGTCAATCTCGTCACTACTGAATCGGTCGAAGGCAGTACCCTGTTCCACTTCCCCTCCCCGGCGGAAGGCACCGATCTGGTGTGCAAGAAGTACGACGATTTTGACATCGTCACGCTCGAGCAGCCGGTGGCCACCCTGGAGATCCCCAGCAAGGGTCTTCCCGACTGGGCCAAGATGGCCGGGGCCGCACTCCTTTCAGTCATCGTCATCATCGGTCTCCGCAGCCGCAACCAGCAGACCGGTCCGGTGGCTGAACCACGCTGGAAGATGCCAGAAGATGTGACCCCGCTGTCGGTAGTTCACCTGCTTCGCAGCATCGAAGCGGAACAAGCGCTGACCGATTCGAGCCAGATGGCAGAACTTCGCGAGGCAGTTTCCGCCATAGAGAGTCGTTACTTCTCCGCGGATGCTGAGATCGAAATCGACCATCCTGAACTGCAGAAAACTGCCGAACAGTGGCTCAGCCGGTCGAACAACTGATGCGTAGTTTTTCATACCGGCTGATCCTGCTGCTACTCCTCTCGACTACCGGGTTATCGACCCTCCCTGCTCAGAATGATCCTGAGACCCGGGCAGAACTCTCTGGTGCGACGGCGACCTCTTCCCTTGCGGATGTGAATCAGTTCATCCAGAAGTTGCAGGAACAGGGCGCCCCCATCACCGTCTCCACTCTTGGAACCAGTAGTGGTGGTCTGGAAATTCCGATGGTGGTTCTCGCCGATCCACCCTGCTCCGATGGAGCCGAGGCGAGGGCTTCGGGACGGGCCGTCGTCTACATCCAGGCAAACATCCATGGTGGCGAGGTTGAGGGGAAAGAGGTTGCGCAGATGCTGCTTCGGGAGGGGTGCCAGGGAGAGCGTCCCATCTGGATGAAGAACCTGGTTACGGTGTGGGTGCCGATCTACAACGTCGACGGGAACGAAGCTCTGGGACCAGGCCTACGTCAACGGGGACACCAGGATGGTCCAGATCCCATCGGCCGCCGCACCAACGACGACCGACTCGACCTGAATAGAGACTGCCTCAAGGCCGATTCGCCCGAGATGCGATCGGTACTGGAGAAGATCTGGAAGGTGTGGGATCCCCATGTGGTTCTCGATCTACACACTACCAATGGAACACGGCACGGCTATAGCCTCACCTACTCCCCTCCGCTGGGAGCCGATGTCGATGAACAGATACAGCACTGGTCAAAGCAGGTCCTGCTTCCCAATGTCCAGGACAAGTTGCGGGAGAAGCACAAGATCCTCACTTTTGACTACGGGAACTCCTCCTCTCGGGGGGGAGCAAGGAGTTGGTCCTCCTTCTCTTCCCTTCCACGCTATGTCACCAATCATGCCGGCGAACGAAATCGATTCGGAATCCTCTCGGAAGCAACGTCATTTCTTCCCTTCGCCCACCGCATCGAGGCGACCTACCACTTCACCGGAACCGTCATCGATTTCGTTGCGGATCATGTCGACGATGTCCTGAAAATCTGCGCAGCTGCCGATCAGCGAAGTGCTCGACTGCATCAACAGAGGGCTTCTCTAGGCGTTGTCTTCGAGACCCGTTCACGGGGTACCGAATCTCTATTGCTCGAGAAAAAGGTCGAGGGGCGCAAGACTCCGGTGCACAAGGGCCCGGAAGAGGTTGAATCTGTCGATCATGATGTACACGTCGATTTTGTCGCAACCAGGTCGGTGCCCGTTCCAGCAGGATGGATCGTTCCGGCACGAGAAACTGCCCTGATCGAACTGCTGGAAAGACACCAGATCGAGATGGAGCGTCTTGCTGCTCCGCAGCTGTTCACCGTCGAAACGCTATGGCTCACCCGTTCCGATCTTGCCAGGCGGCCGTATCAGAATCGTCGCAATCGCACCGTCGAAGGAGAGTTCCAGGAGGAGAACCACGTGGCATCCGCTGGCGATGTGCTGATCCCCGCCAACCAGAGCCAGGTCAGGGTGGCCTTCTGGTTACTGGATCCGACTTCCCCCGACGGGGCCACGACCTGGTCGCTGATGAACCATCCACACCGGCCAGGAACTCCCCATCCGATCCGCCGGGTCGTGCAGCAGTCACACTAGCTCCACCACGTCATCATTGCTTCCAGTGCAGTTCGGCGACAAGATCCCTGGATGGACACCTATCCCGCATCTCCTGCGGTCAGAAACTACGACCTGCTGGCACCGATCTACGATCTGCTGGCGGCGATATGGACAGGAGGAGCGATCCGCGCCTCCCGCCTCTGGTGTGCTCGACGGGTTCATGCGAGCAAGAGAGTGCTGATCCTCGGTCCAGGTACTGGAGAAGATGTCGCGGCCATCTGTGCCATTGGCCGTGATACCACCATCATCGATGGATCCAGAAAGATGCTGGATGCGACCATCGCTCGTTGCAGAAAGAACACATCTCCTCAACCCATCAGCATCCATGGAGATTTCAGGCTTCAGCAAGATCTTCCCCGGCAAGATGTGATCGTCGCTCCCTACATCCTGAATGTCTTCTCCGCTGATGAAGTGAAGCAGATCATCTTACATTTACTCGAGACGCTTGAGCCTGGAGGCCGGATCCTGATCAGTGATTTCGCGCCACCTCCTGAGCAGTTCCTCCCGCGGATCATCATGGAATTGTGGCACGGAATTCCGATGCTGATCTTCCATTTACTCGGTGCAAATGCGCGGCACGGTGTTCATCGCCTACCCGAGTTACTCCAAGATGCCGATCTGGAAGTAGTACATCGCCAGAAATTCAGGCTGTTCCGCTTCGGACCTCGTTGGATCGAAGCCCTGGAACTGACGAGGAGAGGTGATCGTTGAATCGCCTGCTCCGGTACCGACTGACGCCACTGATCGCCACCACCGGTCTGGCCTACTGGGCAACCCTGATGCTGGCTCCACTGGAGGAGAGCCGATCGATCCTGCTCTGCATCGCATCTGCGACCTGGATCATCTATCCGCTCGATCCTCTCCTCGACCCACGAGATCGTGGGCCGATGGAAGGTCCGAGGCTGTGGACCCTGCTGCGACTGGTGATCGCCACCATCTGCTTCGTCGTGGCGATCATCCAGCTACGAACACAAAGCCAGATCCTGGTCCTCTGCGGCATCGTCGTGTCGGGGGTCTATTCAATTCCTCTGGGGTCCTTTCGCATCAAGGATCACTGGTCGATCAAGGTGCCCTTCGTGTCGCTGGCTGTATCCATCGCCTGTGTAGGAGTTCCCTGGCTGCAATCGGCTTCAGAGCTGTCTCCAGATCACTTTCTTCTTGCAGCAGTGATGTCACTACTGGTCGCGGCCAATGTGATCGTCTGTGATATTCGAGATGGGGTACGCGATGAGGTGGTGGGGCTGATTACCCTGGCAACCAGAAGTCTGTCAGGTGCCCGACGCATCGTGCTGATCATCAGCATACTGCTGATTCCTGGCAGTTGGCTGCTGTATTCGGTCTCGGAATCCGAGGTGCGGATCAGCGTCTACGGTGTGGTGGTGGCAGCAGCGCTGCTGGTGGCCGCTTCCGCATTTCAGCGGAAGCCGACATTGCTGACGGTACTCGCAGATGGATCACTTGCAATCCCCGCCATCCTTGGCTGGATCCTGCTCACGGGATGAAAACTCTAGTTGGAAGCCATCGACCAGTGGACCATCTGTTCAGTGGCGAGGCCAACCGCTTCGATCCCATCGCTACCCTCTACCTCGACGCGAATGCGAGTGGTCGGAGTCTTCTCGACGAATTCCAACCATGTCTCTGAAGTCGGCTTCATCGTCCGATCGGGGCCCTGGTAGATCTCTACCCACTGTTCATCGGTGGTGAATAGTTCCATCGAAACGACGGCATGTGGGTCAGTTCCCTGAACCACCACCACCGCATCTGCAGCAACGCTTCCCCGGAATTCGAATTCCTGAGTCACCGTATCGGGTCTCGCAGGGGGATCTGTTTTCAACACAACCTCGGAGTAGTCCGCCAGCGGTAACGGTAGATCGGGGGAATTGGTACGCTGCAGGCGAAGATCCGCCAGCTCCGATCGGATCGACAGGAACATCTCCTCGACGGTGGCCTCCTCGATTCCCGAGACCTTCGATAGTTCTCCCTCGATCCACGACACCCTGCGATTGAGGGCCTCGATCGCTGCCTGCTGTCGCTCCAGACCGGAACTCTCGATGGCAGGTTCATGAGCCATTGCCATGCCAACTAACGGTGATTCCTGGTGGTCAGAAGGGAGCAGCCATGCACAGAAACCGGTGATGACAACGGTCAGCAGGGTTGCCTGGAAGATCGGCAGATGGGCCAGGTTTGACATCGAGGTGTACCTCCAGTAAAGGATACCCTACCCCTGTAATTGGCGCACATCTGGTGGCGTCACTTGCGGCAAGACGGGGCCTTCCCCTACGATGCCATCGAGAAGTTGGAGACCACGATGCGTAACCTTGAAAATATCCACCCACCGCACCTGACACTCCCCTGGGGAGGCGATCCACCTGCCCCGGATCCAGCCCCCGATGAAGAACGTGAAAGCTCCGTCGCTCTCGATGAGGAGCTCGATCATCTATGGAAGGTGATCGTATGGAATGATCCGGTAAATTTGATGAGTTATGTCGTCTACGTCCTTCAGAAGTTGTTCGGATATAGCCTCGATAAAGCGACGAAAATGATGCTCGAGGTTCACAACGACGGAAAGTCCATCGTGATTACCACCGCACGAGAAAAGGGCGAAAGATACATCGCGAATCTCCATGCTTACGGTTTGCAGGCCACCATGGAGCAGGATTGATGCGCAAGACATACTCGATCCGTACTGTATTGATGACACTGATGATCGGCGAGGTGATCGTCGCGATCTCGCTGACAGCGTGGTTGTGGTATGGGAATGGTCAAGCGGCGGTAAAAAAGCTCTCCGCAGATCGCTGTAGTGAAATTTCCAGTCGTGTCGAGGAGAGAATTCTATCGCTGATCATCGCTGCACAGAATGCCGCGCAAGCTCAGAAACAGCTTTTCGAGACCGGTCTCGTGGATCCTGAAAATCAGCAGCAGATCGATCAACTGATCCAGTTTCAGCTGAAACAATTGAAGAAGAATCCGTTTCTCAGCAACATTGCCGTGGGGATGCCGGACGGAACTCTCGTAGGTGCAAAGCGCGACCTCGACGGTCAGTTGAAAATACTTCGAAGTTATCCTGGCCAGGAAGTCCTGGAGGAAACATCGACGCAGGATGGAAGTACCAAAAGGATTCCAGGATTCAAGATGGTCGAAAGACCCTGGTATCTGGAAGCCCTCTCCAAGGGAGGGCCAGGGTGGACTGGTATCTATCAATTCCCGGGCAATCCTCCACAGCTGGGAACTTCCGCCTATCAGATCATCGAAGATGAAGAACAAAGCCTTCTCGGAGTTTCGCTATGCGACATCACCCTCGGCCCCATCGACCGTTTCTTGCGTAGCCTGACCCTCACCGAAAATGGTCGATCCTTCGTGATCGATGCCAGTGGCGTCCTGATCGCAACCAGCAGCGGGAAGTCCCTCATCGAGCAGCAAGATGGATCGCTTCAACGTGTTGCAGCCATCGAATGCGATGATCCGATCATTCGCAATACGATGGAGATCATCTTCAAACAGATGGGATCTCTCGACAGCTGGCCCGCTTCCGGAACCAGAGAGTTGACCACAGATCGTGGACAGGTCCAACTCGCCTGGAATCCCGTCAAGGGTTCCGCTGACATCAACTTGATCTCTCTCATCGCCATCCCCACCTATGATTTGATCCACGAGGTGACCGACCGAACCCAGTTCTCAGCGCTGATATTCCTGATTCTCATCCTCGTCACTCTTCCCGTGGTGTGGCGGACAGCAGCCGGAATCACCCGTCCCGTCACGGAGCTGAACAAGGGGATGAAACAGATCGCCAGGTTCGAGATCGAGAGTAAGCCTGGTAAACCATCTCGGCTGACCGAACTGCATGAGATGCAGGAGCGCATGGAAAAGATGCGACACGCTCTCGCGTCCTTTGAAAAATACGTACCGACTCGGGTCGTACGGTCACTTCTAGCCACGGATCAGGTCGCAAAGCCGGGGATGGAAGAGGCAACTGCCTGCGTCTATTTCTCTGACATCGTGGGGTTCACAAGCATCACCGAGCAACTCCCAACTGAAGACCTCGTTCAGGTAGGAAGTGAATACCTGGAATCGATGACGAGGGAGATTCACCTCCAGGACGGATTGTTAGACAAGTTCATAGGTGATGCTGTGATGGCTTTCTGGATTGCGGAAGTGGATGGCACCCGCGTAACCCATCGAGCTTGCACGGCAGCCCTCGAATCGCAGCGTCGATTGCAAAAACTGCGACAAGGTTGGTCTGATCGATCTTTGCCCGAATTACGAGCAAGAATCGGTCTTCATACCGGTCCCGTTCTGGTCGGTAACATGGGATCTCAGAACCGACTCAATTACACGGTCCTCGGCGACACGGTCAATCTTGCGAGTCGACTCGAAGGACTGAATCGAGTGTACGGTACCGAGATCATCATCAGTTCCGACATTGCAGAAATCGTTGCGGAAGAGATGCATTGCCGGATTCTGGATACCGTTGCAGTCAAGGGCAGGAGACAGGGCGGAAATATTTATGAGCTAGTTTGCGAGCTCGATCGAGCCACCGAACAACAGCTCGAAATTGCACGGGACCACCATGAAGCATTACGACATTATCAAGATGGCGAGTTCGGGATCGCTGCCGATGCTTTTCAGGCTCTGAATTCAAAACACCCCGAAGATTCACCCTCCAAGGCGATGGTCGCTCGATGTGAACAACTTCGAGAAAATCCTCCAGAAGATTGGGCAGGAATCATGTCCATCGACAGGAATATTCCGGATCCATCGTGAGAAGGCACGACTTTGGAGAACGGATCTTGCTCCTGCATGATCGATCATCACAATGGAAGGGTTGATGTACCGAAACGCTACTTTGAGTCTTGAATGGGAAGTTCATTACTTGTTAACCGCACGTAGAGATGATGATGGCTCTTTTCGCCTGGTCAGCCATCCGGCAATTCTACAGGTACTCTGGTCAGTGCCAGGTGCCTTGAAGAAGATCATCCAGGATCCGGCTTCCAACTCCAGGGCGGCAAAGAGACTCTTTCCCGATGCATACACCGATCCAGACGCACAGGCTGAACATGAAAGGTTGCTCGGAGACGACCTGAAAAATAGCCAGTTGAGCAAGGTCTCCGCCTTCGAAAAGGTGCTTGAAGAAAGCGGAACAGATTCCGACGAGATTCACATTCCGGCGAATAAACTGGACGGCTTCCTCGCGGTGTTGACCGATTTACGCCTGGTTCTGGCGGTAGATCTTGAAATTGAAGACGATGACTGGGAACAGCAACTGACCGATGAAGATCTGGAAGATCCGCGGATTCATCTCCTCAATCTTCTGGCAGCGATGCAACAGCTACTTCTGGAATCCACCGGACTTGTTGATATTGAACTTGATCCCGATGACTTCGAGGATCAATAGTCTCTGTGAACGATCGCGAAACTTGATGGAGTAGGACGATGGAAAGAAGATCTGAAAAAAGTTACACCACCGCAGTGTGCCTGTCGGGGATTTTCGGAGTGGTGGGTATCCAGCACTTCTACCTCGGGCGCTGGCTTGAAGGAACCTGCGATCTTTGCCTGTCTGTATTTGGATTTTACTGGATCGCTACTGGAAATTATGGGATCGGTTACATTGCCCTGATACTCGATGGCATTCATACTTTTATCGTCACTATCATGTTACTGATTGGTACTTTTCGTGACGGTCAAGGATACTTGGTCTGCTACCCGGGCCAGAAGCTGAAAGGTGAAGAGTGATGGAATCTCAAACGAGTTCGTGTGGATTTGTTCCGGCGGTGCTTCTGTGCTTTTTTCTGGGACCCTTTGGTGTACACCGATTTTATGTCGGCAAGGTAGGCACCGGTCTCCTCATGCTCTTCACGCTGGGTGGATTTGGTATCTGGACAATGGTCGATTTCATCATGCTTGTCACCGGTAGTTTTACCGATAGTGAAGGTCTTCCCCTCAAGCAGGGTTCGTGATCGCAATTCGATGCGGCGATTGATCTGGTTACTCGCAGGGAAGGCACTCGCTTGAAGCCACGCGAACTGATCTACATGCTCGGAATCCGTCCCAGGCCCAAGGAATACCCCCATCGGCTTGTGGAATATCAGATCCCTGATGAAGGTGCAATTCAGTATGCACAGTGGGAGCACCCTGCAGAGAGCACGAAACCTGTCCGCAAGGATGAGATCGATGAGTTGCGCTCGTTTCTCTCCCCGGGAGATGTTGCCATCGATATCGGTGCGCATACCGGAGATACGGCACTTCCGATGGCCCTCGTTGCCGGGCCAGAGGGTGCAGTGCTGGCCCTGGAACCGAACCCCTACGTGTATCGGGTCCTCGAAGTCAACGCATCTCTCAACAGCGGCCGCTACAACATCATTCCTCTTCAGTTTGCAGCAACACCTGATGACGGATCCTTTGATTTCGAGTACTCCGATGAAGGCTACTGTAACGGTGGTCTCCATGTCGGCATCAGCAAGTGGCGACACGGTCACGCTTTCAAATTGAAGGTGGAGGGAAAACATCTCCCCACTTATCTGAAGAGCCACTTTCCCGAGATGATCGACAGGATCCGCTTCATCAAGGTCGATGCCGAGGGATTCGATGAACAGATCTTGCGGTCGATGGAGCAACTGATCTCGGAAACGAGACCCTTCATCAAGGCTGAAGTCTTCAAACTGACCACTCAGCAGCAACGTGAGCAGTTATTCGACTTCATCGCTGGCTTCGATTACAAGATTCACCGCGTGATCGATGATCTGAATTACCGGGGTCCGATTCTCACCAGAGATGATCTGATGGAAGTACGCCACTACGACATCTTCTGCGACCCTGATTCCTGATCAGGGCGCGTCGAGATAGAATCTCTCCCCGGTAACGGCGACTCGAAAACCTTTCTTCTGAAGATCCAGACGAATCTCATCATCTCGCAGTGCCGGATTGGTGTGATTGAGATGGATGAATCGAAATCGCCCAGGGCTTGCTGAAGCCTTCTCCTTCAGGTGGTCCATCGTCACCACCATCGGTGGATGTGGAATCTCCGAAAGATCTCGTCCGGGTAACTCTCGCCCATCGTAGAAAGTTGCATCCAGGTAACAGACATCAACTCCTTCGATCAACGCATCGAGTACTCCATCATTCCAGCCATCAATATCGGGACAGAAGAGCAGCGCCTTGTCCGGGCCACGAATCGTCCAGGCTACCGTATCGGAGAACTCATCCCTGTGCTCTACCGAATGAGCCGAAGCGGTCACGCCTTCGAGAATCTGTACCGGTTCACCGGGCTGCACCTCTTGAAGATCGATTTGCTCCAGTTCGACCAGTTGGCTCCATGGGCCATTCTCTCGCAGAAATTGAGCCATCCTGGCGGTACAGTGAACCTTCACTCCCGTGGTGGAGGCAACTTCACGTCCAAACTGGATCAGGCCGGTGTAGTGTCCGATATGAGCATGGGTCAATAGAAGCGTATCGATGGGATGACCGCGTTCGTTACCGACACCTGTCAGCTCCCGTAACAGTGATAGCTGCTCCTCGATGGCAGGCGTCGCTTCCAGCAGGACAATCTCTCCGCTGGAGTGATCGACCACAGCAAGGCATGCTGGACCTAATCGCGATCCGGACGCCCTCGCCTCGACACAACATGGCTTCTGACACCCGAGATGAGGAACGCCTCCATCCTGTGCAATACCCAGCACGATCACTTCAAGGCGTGGAACTTCCTCCCGCAATTCGTTGCTCTTGCAACCGAACTGCAGGAGTAACAGGCACAGGATCGCGCAGGATCTGATCACTGACCCGTGGCACCTTCAGAACTACTGGGCAGCGGGAAAATTCGGATGTTCCTGAACTGGATCGGAGCCCCCTCCGACTGCAAGCAGATCGGTCCTGGTACTTCCGCACACTCGGTGGCGCTATTGAGTACCTTGCCATTGATCATCAGAGTGACATCACCGCCGATGCAGTGGATCTCGTAGTGGTTCCACTGCCCCACCGCATTCTCGTTGTTCCCGAGATGCTTGGTATTTCGGCCGCGGGTTCGTTCCGGGTCAGTCTTCATGGGGAACTCACCAATGCACCAGAAATCACCGGCGCTGCCAGACATCAACTGGGCTTCGATACTCTTGGGCCACACCTTGTGCTCGCCGACCTGACGGAAGAGCACTCCCGAGTTGCCACCCTTTTTGGTGACCGGATCCCAGCGCCAGTCCAGTTCCAGGATGAAGTTCTGATACGGTTGATCGGTGTAAATGTATCCGGCAGGAGAACCCTTGCACGATATGATTCCCTGATCCACCGACCAGACATCACCCAGTTTTCCATCCTGATTGAGATGGGCAGACCACCCATCCATGTTGTAGCCGTTGAAGAGTTGCTGGAATGATTCGTATCTCCAGCGAGCTGTGGTCGGGATTTCTCTGACTCGGATGGAACGAAACCAAACATCGTTTCCATGATCCTGAAGAACGATGTGGCCCTTCTTGACGGTGCCGAAATCTTTCCATGCTGCAAACTTGCTCGCGGCCACTCGTTGGTTCCAATCAACGGAACCGATCCTGGCTCTCAAGACCAGCACACCGTTCAACCAGTGCTCCAGATTTCCGGCACAATGAACGATGCGAACGTGATTGACCTCTCCTGGAGGATTCAATTTCTTGTTCATCGGAGAGTACAGTGCATAAACTCCGCCGGAGGAAACATTGCTAGAGGTTGCCGGATCTTCATCTCCGAAAATCTGATACTCCGGAGCAGAGAAGTAGGATGCTCCATTGTCCTCGTTGGCGAGGTACATGATGCCACTGTTGGCTCCAGTCTGCGCCTTCCACTCCAGTTCCAGCTCAAAATCATCGAACTGCTGAACGGTGACGATATCCCCACCGCCACCGCTGCTCAGTACCTGTAGCCATCCATCCTTCACCGCCCAGCCTTTTTCGGGAAAGGTATCCTTGCGGTATCCTCTCCAGGCACTGGTCGACTCTCCTTCAAAGAGCTCAATCCAACCATCTGCAGCGGCGGATTTGATCGGCTCACCGACTGGACCTGCTTTGATCGCAGTCCCTCCCGAGGAGATCAGTAGAATCAGAGCGATCGATGCGAGGATCGCACCGATCGGTCCCTGGAATCTGTTTACAGGCTTAGACATCGGCATCCTCCTTCAGATCGATCGCGTATCAGGCGAATCCACGGAATTATCGCTCTACAGTAGCCTCAAGGTACGCCCAACAGGTGCCCGGTCAATCCTCAACTTCAAGGTCCAGATGGGGACTGGAGTACCCTCAAATTCTGTGAAGGATGGCCCCAGGAAAGTAGGTGAAATGACGATCTGGCTATTGACGCTGCTGGCGTTTTCCCCGGCTCCTGAACCAACCCACGTCGATCGCGCCGTCGAGGGGTGGACAGTACGGGTTGAAAAGAAACTCCTCGATGAGGATCCGCAGTTGGCATCCGAGGCACTTTCTCTCCTCGAGATGCAGTTACGAGATCTGGTATGGGTACTACCCGCTGGTCGTATCGAGCAACTTCGCAGGGTCAAGATCGTGTTGGATCTGGATCGGCCTGGAATCAAGGGGTTGCAGTATCACCCCGGTCTCGGCTGGCTAAAGCGGGGCGGTCATGCTCTCGATCTTCACAAGGTCGTGCACATCCCCCAGGCTCGATCCTATGTCGCCTTGAAGCGTAGTAATGTGCAGCCGTGGGTATTGCTGCACGAGATGGCCCATGCATGGCACGATCAGATCATCACCTTCGATGATCCTGATGTACTGAACGCATTCAAGGCTGCGGTGAAAGCTCGCAATTATGAAGAAGTTCTTCACATGAATGGCAAGATGCGACGCCACTATGCGCTGACCGATCACAAGGAGTACTTTGCCGAGGGTACCGAGGCATTTGTTGGCACCAATGACTTCTTCCCATTCGTGAAACCTGAACTGAAAGCGCACGACCCACTTCTCTTTGAACTTCTCGATAAGATCTGGGGAGGATCCTGATTTGAATCCGGCAATTTTCGCATCAGTGCTATCGATGGTGATCGGCAGTTCCTTTGCTCCGCAAGGATCGTCCTCCATCGAGGACCTGCTTCCTGAGCCGATCATTCGTATCGAGGATCGCACCGACTGGCTGATCGATCCCTCCCCTTACATCGCTGGTGTCTACCGTGGAGAACAGGACAACGAGATCAGCCTCTCCAACGGTCTGGTACGTCGTACCTTTCGCATCTCCCCCAATCTTGCAACGGTCGGACTCGACAATCTCAGCAGTGGTGAATCGATACTGCGATCCGTTCGCCCAGAAGGACAGATCGTCCTCGATGATATTCCCTGGGACATCGGAGGACTGGTCGGCCAACCCAATCACGCCTTCCTCCGCAGGGAATGGGTCGATCAGATGACGGTCGATCCTGGTGCCTTGAGGCTGGTCGATTGGCAAGTGGGACCGATCGAGGAGCGAATGCCATGGAAACAGGTTCGTCATCACGCACCCGGGGTCGAGTGGCCGCCAAAAGGGGTCGCGCTCCGCTTCGATTTCGAAACTCCACCGAGTAACAAACTCTACCCCGTCGGATTACTACCCAGTTCGCTAGGGCGAGAACAACTCCTCACGGATGATTTCGATCGACTGGATTCCTCCTGGAAGATACATGTCACGGAGAATGAAACGGATGCGACCTTCAGTGAAAATGGAGTACCAGGTTCCATCCGTGTCAGTGAAAACCGAGTCGTCACCGCGGAACGCGATCTACCTTCCAACACGGCATTGATCGAGTTGACCATCGATGTCGGAGATGACCGGAGCAAGAGCTGGGGACCGGGAATCGCTCTGCTCTGGGAAGATCGGACGGTGAAATTCTACCTTCGTCCGGGTGAGGGTGGCTTCGGTGTGTGGAATGGTTCTGAAAGGCTTCATGGCGGTCGGCAAGCTTTCGATGTCGAGAAACCGATTACCCTCCGGATGCGCCTGGAGAAGTCAGTCATCCATCTGGAAACCAGCACCGATGGAAAGCAGTGGTCGAGGGGAGGAATTCTGAGCCTCCCCGAAGGTGCAGGTGCACCTTCGCGCGTTCGTATTGGCAAGAGCAGTATCGATGGAGGCACTGGAGATTTCACCGGCGACCCAGGCGATGTCTCAAGGATGCGAATCCTCCACTTCGCCGCCTTTGGTCGCTTCGATCCATCATCGATGAGAGAGAAGTCACTGGGGACCGGGCATCGATTGCGAGTTTCGGTTCATTACGAGCTCTATGATGGCATCCCCTGTTTCTCCAAGTGGATCGAGTTCGAGAACAATTCCTCGAAACAGATCACGGTAAATCGGTTTACCAGTGAAATTCTTGCGGCGGTGGAACACACGTCTCGGGTCGAAGAACGAGGAGTTCATTTTCCCGCACCGAACCTGCTGGTGGAGACGGACTATTCATTCCAGGGAATGGACCCGGAGACGGTCTCGAAGTTCTCCGTTCACTGGTTGAAGGATCCCCTCTACACCAGCCAGGTCAATTATCTGAAATCGACACCATGTTTGCTGGAGGTTCGTCCCACAGTCGGCCCATCTCAGGACATCGCCATCGGCGAACGATTCAAATCGTTCCGCACCTTCATCCTCCCTCAGGATGGAACCGATCGGGAGCGAAACGGACTTGCCCGGCGACGCATGTATCGAATCATCGCTCCGTGGACGACAGAAAATCCGCTGATGATGCACGCTCGATATGCCGACTGGGATCGAATCAAACTCGCCATCGATCAGTGTGCCCAGGTCGGTTTCGAGATGGTGATCATGACCTTTGGTAGCGGATTTCAGATCGAAAATGACAGTGATGCGTATCTTGAGAAGATGAAGGGCTATGCCGATTACGCTCGCAGCAAGGGAATCGAAATCGGTGGCTACTCACTTCTCTCCAGCCGTTCCATCGGATCAGGTAATGACATCGTATCACCACCCGGGGTCACCCCCACTCATGGCAACTGTCCAGCACTGGCTAGCGACTGGGGTCAGGAGTATTTCCGCAAGCTATACCAGTTTTTCGAGAAGACAGGGATGCGACTGCTCGAACATGACGGTTCCTATCCGGGGGACATCGATGTCACCGAACGACTTCCATTTCAGAAGGGTGAACTGGATTCACGCTGGGTTCAGTGGCGGATCATCACCGATTTCTACAAGTGGTGCCGGGGCAACGGTGTGTACCTGAATGTACCCGACTACTACTACCTTGCCGGTTCCAACAAGTGCGGCATGGGCTACCGGGAGGTCAACTGGAGTCTTCCCAGGGAACAGCAGGTGATTCACACCCGCCAGAATATCTACGATGGAACCTGGACCAAGAACGGGTCGATGGGATGGATGTTCGTTCCCTTGACCCAGTACCACGGTGGCGGAGCTGCGGCGACGATTGAACCGCTGTCGCAACACATCGATCACTACCGGCGCATGATGATGAGTAATCTCGGTGCCGGAGTGCAAGCGTGCTATCGAGGTCCGAGGCTGTTCGATACCGACAAGACTCGCATGATGGTGGAAGAGACGGTTCGTTGGTTCAAGAAGCATCGAGATGTGCTCGAGGGAGATTTGATTCATTTACGGAGAGCCGATGCCAGAGATCTCGATTACTGGCTGATGGTAAATCCACAGGGCAGCGAAAGTGGAATGTTGATGGTGTTCAATCCACTCGACAAACCGGTGACCCGAACTCTTCGAATTCCCCTCTACTACACGGGACTGTCGGGTGAGTGTCAGGTGTCCTTCAAGGATGGTGAATATCACAAGAGAACGATATCAACGGACGGATCCATCGATCTGGAAGTAACCCTGGAGGCTGGTGGAGAGTCGTGGATCACCTTTCGATGAATCTCGAGATTGATCAACATGTGACCTTCCGATTGGCTAGTATCAATGGTGAACTCAATAGCATGAAACGGATTTCGATATGAAGTTATCCATCATCCTGTTCTCCTTCATCTCGGTGCTGCTTCTTGCGTCAACCAGTCCAGGGTTTGCCCAGTCCCCACAGTTCACCAACCAGACCGCATCTGCTGGACTGGCGGGAGTGATCTTCGTGCCAGGAATTTATAATCACCCCACCTACACCGGGCCCGTGGTATGTGGAGATTTTGATCGAGACGGATGGCAGGACCTCTATGTTCCCAGTGGAGGGGGTGGAGGAGATCCGGACTATCTCTTCATCAATGACGGAGATGGAACCTTTACCGACCGAGCTGCGGAATGGGGCCTGACCGATGTCCACATGGGTAAGGGTGCTGCCGTTGGAGACTACAACAATGATGGCTGGCTCGATATCTACGTCACCAGTGGCGGAAGTGGTGTCACAGGAACACCCGGAAATCACCGCCTCTATCGAAATTCTGGAGCAGGTACCTTTGTCGATGTTGCGCAATCAGCAGGGGTCAACTCGACCTCTTCTTCTGAAGACGGTTTCGGTTGTTGCTTCGGCGACTACGACCTCGATGGCGATCTCGATCTTTTCGTCGCAGGTTTTGCCTCCAACAACAGCGGCAACCGACTGTTCCGCAATAACGGCGATGAGACCTTTACCGACATGACCGCATCCATCGGCTTGTTTTCTGGAATTTCGGGGACATCTGGTTTTGCCCCACGGCTTCAGGATATGGACGGCGATCACTACCCGGAGTTACTGCTGGTTGCAGACTTCGGTACCAGTCATTACTTCCGAAACGACACCGATGGAACCTTCACGGAGATTTCGAACAGTGCAAATACAGCCCAGGAAGAAAACGGCATGGGTCAGACTGTTGGAGATTATAACAACGATGGACTCATCGACTGGTATGTCACCTCGATCTATCGCCCCAACATCGGCTGGACTGGCAACAAGCTTTACATCAATCAAGGTAATCACTCATACCAGGAGATCTCCGCCAGTGCCGGGGTTCATGACGGAGGTTACGGTTGGGGAGCGATCTCCACCGACGTCGACCACGACCGCTTTGTCGACATCATCGAGACCAATGGAGCTGGCGGCCAGTTCGATAATGAACAGTCGTACTTTTTTAGAAATCTCGGTAACAATACCTTCAATGAACAGGCTGTCGCATCCGGTCTGGTACACGATGGTTTTGGACGCGGCATCCTGAACTTCGATAGTGATAATGATGGTGATCAGGATGTCGTGATCGCCGGTAACAATGAACCTCTTCGTTATTTTCGAAACGATACCGGCTCCGGTTCACGCCACTGGATCCGCGTCTTTCTCGACAATGACACCGATCCGACGGTAACTCCCGATGGCATCGGAGCCAGGGTTCATGTCGTGACTGCAGGAGGATCTCTCTATCGATGGATCGATGCCGGGGACAACTTCATCTCGCAGGGTGAAATGTCTGCCCACTTCGGTCTTGGAACCGATGATCAGATCGCTGAGATTCGAGTTCTATGGCCCGATGGAATGGTCCAGAGCCATTCTTCCATCAGTGTCGATCAAACCGTGACCCTGCATCGGTTGGCAGACTCGATCATTCGAGGTGATGCAAATGGAGATCTTCAGATCGACATCTCCGATCCGGTCATGGTGCTCGCTCATCTGTTCGGAGGATCGGACCTACCTTGTCAGGAAGCCGCAGAGATCAATGGAGATGGATTCATCGACATCTCCGATCCGGTCTATCTGCTCGGCTATACCTTTGGAGGTGGTCCGCCACCGCCACCGCCTTTCCCCGACTGTGGCAGTACAATTCCAGTTTTCTCCTGCGACGAACAAGGGTGCCCCTGATCGGTTGCCGTTATCCCTCCGCGACGTCTGACAGCGATTCCACCGGAGTATCAACCCCGCAATTTTCACAGCAGGGAAGCA
>CBFIET010000134.1:0-5964 GCA_965661685.1 Planctomycetota bacterium | reverse complement strand
CTGCCCATCAATAGCGGCGGTGGATTGATGGCATTCGGGCACCCGGTGGGAGCAACCGGGGTCAAACAGGTCTACGAGGTGTTCCGTCAGATGAATGGCCTGTGCGGTGATTATCAGATCTCCGATGCACCGAGCCGGGGGTTGTGCGCCAACATGGGCGGAGATGATCGAACTTCGGTCGTCACCCTGATGGAGAAGAGCTAGGCACCGGGATGGCCACTGAAGATCAGCAACTACCTCTCGATGTCGCCACCGCCATCGAGGTGCGGCGATCGACCAAGGACTTTCGATCAGACCCCATCGATGAGGAAGTGATCGAACGCATCCTGGATCTGACGGTGCAGGCACCTTCATCCTGGAATCTACAGCCGTGGCGCCTGGTAGTGGTCGACGAGGCACAGACCAGGGCCAAACTACACGAGGCGTGCTTTCGCCAGCGTCAGGTGCTGGAAGCTCCCATCACCGTCGTCTTCGCCGTCGATTTCGAGGCGTGGTCCGATGACATGGAGCCGATCATCCAGCAGGCGGAGGAGTCGGGATCGTGGCCAGAGAGTTACTGCGCCATCGCCCGTAAGGCGATCCCGGGGGGCCAGCAGGCACTCGAGCGCTTCGGCAGGTTACGAGAGTACGCCATCAAGGATGCGATGATCGCCGCCACCCACCTCGTCCTGGCCGCAACGTCGATGGGACTCCAGAGCACCTATCTCAACGGCTGGCTGGAGGATTCGGTGAAGGAAGTGATCGGAGCCGAGGGACGGGATGAGATCGCCATCGCGGTTCTCGTCGCACTCGGTCATGCCGATCAGACGCTGGAAAATCCCGGTCGTGTGCCCCGTACCAACACCGTCTTCCGGCAACGGCTGCCACGTCCCTAGCAGGACGCCGATCCATCGGTTCCCAGCGCCGGCTCGACCGGATCGGTGGAATCGAAGTGGAATCCTACATCGGAGGATTCGACCCTGGCGGTGAAGACCAGTGACGCGATGCGATCGCGATCGATGGCACTGAGTCCCACGAAGCGGACACCGACTCCCCCCTCGGGGTCATCCCCGGAGGAAACCAGCGCAACCACTCGGGCCGTGATGTCTCGACTCTCGACGCCGGGAACTCCCCGCATCACCAGCAGATCATCACACTCGAGGACTGCCTCGGTTCGGATCGCCAGCCCACCGGTGCCGATGTCGATCAGGCTCGCCTCTTGCAACAGTTCGCGCTCTGGGTCCTGGTGATGGTGCCCCATCGGCAGGTGCAGGAAACGCACCTTCGCGTCGCTGGAGACCCGAGCAAACTGACGACGCTGCTCCACCTGGATCTTTTCTGGAGTCTCCAGGAACAGGAACCACTCGCCAAGCTCGCGCTTCTCCTGAAGACGAGTGGAGAAGTGCAGTCCTCCCAGGTCGGTGCGAAAAAAGACCACCTCCAGTCGATCTCCCACCTGCCAGGGAAGCTCCGACTGATCGGGGTGAGAAGATTCGATGACGCGGACTGCGATGCTCTGGCCATCGCGGTGGATGGTGATGGTGCGTAACTGCAATCCATCTTTTCCACCGACCAGTAACTCCTCATCTTCGAAGGGAAGGGACACTCCCTGGGTGGTGTTCCCCGGAACCTCCCAGCCACGGCGAACGCGAATCCTGTCGAGACCCTTGCGCATCGCCAGGTCCTTCATCAGTTCAGGGTTTGCTTGCAACGATTTCTTCAGGGCATCTTCGAATCCGAGACGCGAATTGAGGAGGCGATCGGGGTTTGATACCGCGGCCAGATCCATCATCGAAAGCAGCAGTTGAGCCTCTCCACCTTCGATTCCCCGGGCCAGTAATTCCGCTTTCAACTTCTCGCCGTTGACGACTCCCCTGGAGAAAAGGAGACCACCTCCCCACCCCTTGCTGCGGATCACCCGCAAGCAGAGGATCGGGATGGCGGTGAGGGCTAAGCAAGTCAGCAGGGCAGTCGTCGTCATCAGGGCTCCTCGTCGAGTATTACCGGCACGGAACATTCCCACACCTCCCCCATCGGCACGGAGCGGTCAGATCTTTAGGAAAATTGGCGAGAAGGGCGTAATTTACCTGCCGGCGACGATGTAACTGCCGCGGTTCTGGTCAGCCAGTTGCTCCATGAAGTTCGAAGAGAAGCCCACCGAGATGGTGTGGATGGTCACCTGGCTCTCCTCGTTGAGACGCTGGATCTCTTCGAGGATGCGATCGGGATCGACGAAGGTCCCCATGCTGGGAGCTCCATCCGAGAGGAAGAAGATGGTGTCGACCGACCCGGTCTGCAACACCTCGGCGAGCGAATCGTAGATGTTGGTGCCCCCGCCTGGCTGTAGGCCGAGCACGAATTGCTTCGCGCTCTTCACCGATTTCGTAGATAGCTTGACCGGTTTCGGATTGAGGTTGGCGGGGCGGTTATCGAATCGGACCAGGTTGAAGAAAGTACCAGGTCGTAACTTCTGTAACGCCGTCAGCAACTCGCTCTTGGCAAGAGCCATCCTCTCCATCGTCTCCGATCCGCCACCTTCCTTGGGCACGGTGACCGACTGACTCATGCTGCCGGAGCAATCGATGACAAAGGCGATTCGCTTGCTGACGATCTCGACCCCGAAGTACGAGGGAGTCCGGGCCGCATCCGGGTCTGCCTTGCGAACGTAGGTCTTGCCACTCTCCTTGTCCTGGTCGCGCTCGATGATGGCAACCGGATCGTAACGATCCCGCTCACGATCCCAGTACTTCTGCCAGTTCTCCAGTTCCGGACCGAGATCGACCCCGGTCGCCGCGATCAATCCTGAAACCACCTGCGGAAGTAGAGCACCCGTCTCCCTCCCCATGGCGATCAACAAGGCATCGACCAGCCGCACATCGTGCTCCCCCTTCAGCGATCTCAGCGCCGCGGATCGGACTTGCCAGACTGGATCGGTGAGGGCCTCGATCCTGCGTACAAGACTGCTCTCCGAGCGAACCTTGCCGAGAGCAGTGATGACCAGAGTCCGGAGCGCGGCATCCCGGTGATTCCCCAGTGCCAGCAGCATCTCCGCCGCATCGGTGGGGTCGAGACGGATCAACGCTCGAACCGCCTCACGCTGAAAGACCAGATCGCGTCGCATCTTGCGGGACGCGCGGGTGATGTCCGCCACCGTCGAGTTGACCTTGAGAAGTGCCAGAGCCCGGAGTGTCGCGACTCTCAGGGAGGAGGAGGGGTGCAGCAGCAAACCGGTGAGGGTGTCGGTGGCCTGCTTGTACCCTGCCCGACCGAACGTTTCCGCCACGGCGAGTCTGCAGAGGATCTTCGCCCTGTCGGAGTCGAGAACCTTGTCGTGCATCCAGGCGAGTGCTTTTTCATCGCGGATCGATCGCAGCGAGCGCAACAGTTGATCGAACTTACGCCGCTGGATCTGCGGTAGCGTCTCCACCTCGTTCCCCTCGGGCACGATATCGAGAAGCATCCGTGCCGCCTCTCGATTGCCGATCCTCGCCAGCAATTCGATGGTAGCGGTGGCCACTGGAATCTGGTTTCCCTGGGCCCACCTTTCCAGCGGCTTCAGCGACACCTTTACCAGGTGCCGTGGCTTCATCGCATCGAGCACCTGCCTTCTCCCCACTGCGGTGAGAGCAGGGAGTTGCGAGAGGATCAAGCGAGCGACCTCGTGATCCCCCACCGCCAGCAGCGGTACCGCGGCGATGGCCTGGATACTCTTGTCTTGGTCCTCCAGTAACTTGCGAAGAAACACTACCGCCTCACGACTCCGGCAATCTCCCGCCTCCGCCAGAACAGCCTCCAGTTCCTTGATTCCCTTGGAGCGCTCCGCATAGGGAAGTTTTCGCCAGCGACCGAGGGCCTGCTCCCAACTCCTGGCGATCTCGATCATCCGCTGACGAGGAGGTCGCAAGGTGGACAGCCTCTTCGAGGCCTTGGTGGCAGCACCCTCCCTCGGATACTCGGAGATCAATCGGTTCCAGAGAAAGCGAGCCCTTTCGAACTCACCCTGTTCCCGCAGGCAATATCCCGCATCGAAGAGGCACTCCGGGACCAGCGAGTGCTCGGGGAATCGCGCCGGAACCTGCTCGAATCTCTTGCGAGCCAGTTCCCACTCCAGCGTCTCCTGGAGACAGTGCCCGAGACCGTGCAATGCCACGGCAGTGGCATCGCTACCCTGCTCCGTCGACAGGAACTCGACATAGCCTTCCCGGGCGGGGCGGGTGCGACCGAGGCGACGCTGGCATTCGGAACGATAGGCGAGGGCATCTCGTGCCGCTTCGGTATCGGGCCACTGGTGCCGGATCGACTCGAACACATCTTCCAGTTCGAGTAATCGTTCCGATTTCGCCTTCTTGGCCCGTGGCAGCGATCCGAGGCTTTTGATTCCCTTCTCGAGGGCGTCGAGAGCTTCCTTCTCAGGCCCCTTCACCGCCTCCTCGACCTGCTCCTGTTCCCCTTCCACCTCCTGGGCAAACACAAGGGGAGAGCCACCCATCGAGAGGAGCAGCAACAGCCACAGCCACCTTTGAGCAGGTTGTCCGCGGCGGCAGGAGATCATCGGGAGTCCGTCTTTCATCGGTGAATCACCGTCTTCAAAATCCTCACCAGAGCAACACCATGAGAGAACCACTCAAAATAAGAACACCGTATCGTACTACGGAGAAGGCATCTGAGCGAGGTGTCGAGAGATCGCCAGCAGCACCACCACCAACACGGTCGTGAGGCCTAGCCAACGACTTCCATTCTGGCGAATCCCTTCCAGCAACTGAGAACGCCCCACCATCGCCGAGGAGATGAAGAAGACACCCAGCGCCAGCAGAAACTTGATTCCGAACAGCATGTGATAGGGCAACCCGGCGGTACCTTCCGCCAGCTCCTTCTGCAGATCAGCCTTCGGCATGCCGATCACCATCAACTGGTAGATCCCGGTGACCAGCAGCAGCACGATGCCGATGCGGACGAACAGACCCCAGCGGCTACCGATCCCTTCTCGAACTCCAGCTGCGTCGTCGGAACTGACCACCGCCGGGTGAACCGCACGCCACTGGAAGAGCAGTGTACCGGCCAGGAAAAAGGCAACGATGAAGTGGATCAGGGTGCTGATCTCGGGTCCAGACATGGGATCCTCCTGTCAAGGGACGGTTGAAGTGACCTGTCGTGACCCGCATCATGCCCATCCGCGACGCCATTGTCACCCGAGTTGAAGGAGGAGTGCCCTGTTCAGCCGAGATTTGCAACCGGATCAGTTCGTGGCTCTGCTCGGGGAAGCCCGTGCCAGCGCCATCCTGCGTACCCCTCACGGCCATCTCGCAGTGCCGGCGATGCGCTCGGCGATTCGTGGAGGATTCAGGATTTGTGAGTTCACCCTGACGATTCCCGGAGCCCTCGAACACATCTCCACCATCGCCGAGGAATTCCCCGATGTGGTGGTGGGTGCTGGCACCGTGCTGACCCGAGAGCAGGCACATCAGGCGGTCTCTGCGGGGGCCCGATTCCTCGTCTCCCCGGTGATGGATCCGACGGTGATCGAAGCCGCCGCGGAACTGGGTGTCGCTTCGATCCCGGGGTGCAGTACCCCCACCGAGATGAAGGCAGCGGCCGACGCCGGTGCGCCACTGGTGAAACTCTTCCCTGCCCCCGCCGGGGGAGCCAGCTGGGTACGGGCTGTGCTCGGACCGTTACCTCATCTCAAGATCATCCCGACCAGTGGCGTTGACCTCGAAAATGTCTCCGAGTTCCTCGCCGCCGGTGCCCACGCCATCGGATTCGTGGCCCCCCTCTTTCAGGCCGACTGGATCGAGAAGGAGCAGTGGCAACAAATCGAAGAGAGATCACGACAACTTCTGAAAGCGTGTTTCCCGACACCCCAGGAGTCACGATGAGTTCAACCACCGAAGGGACCTGAAATGACATACCTTGGCAAGGAAACCACCATCCGCTGGCTAGGCCACGCCTCTTTCCTGGTGGAGACTCCTTCCGGTCGATCGGTGA
>CBFIET010000133.1:0-9090 GCA_965661685.1 Planctomycetota bacterium | reverse complement strand
GTCCGGTGGGATCAGCCGGAGGTATACGGGATCGCCTGCAAGAGGATGGAGTGCAAGGAGCGGCGCAGCGATTTCAATTCCCGCCCGGGAATTCGAAAGGCGATGATGGAACTGGTCGACAGCCTCTCCGCACGATACTTGCTCGTCTCCTTCAACGATGAGGGTTACATCCAGCGAGACGAGATGGAGGAGATCCTCGCGAAGAAAGGAACGGTTCAGACCCTATCGAGACCTCACCCCAGATATGTCGGAGCGAAGATCGGAATTCACGACCCGAAGGGGCGAAAGGTCGGCAAGGTCTCTCACCTCAAGAATGTCGAATACCTGTTCATGGTGGGAGACGTGCAGATTTCCGATGCAGCACTGGAGTCGGTGGGGTTGATTCGCGAGGTCCCCAGCTCCTAGATCATCTCACCTCGGCAGTTTTTTCGACCTGAGGAAGTTGAACACCCAGCAGTCCAGCGACCTGCGCGACATGCTCTGCCTCTTGCTTCGAGCAATGCCCCCTCCACCTCTCCAGCGCATCGCCAAGACTCTCCTGCGCCTGCGGTGTTCCCTTGTTCAACTTCGTCAGTGCTCGCAAGGCGTAGGGATGCTTCTCCATCAGCGCCAACCACTCGACGGCAACGACCCGGATCAAGTCGCGTGGAAGTGGCTGCTGCGGCAACCGTTCACGATTCTCTGCGAACCAATCGGAGAAGGAGGCGCCCTCATCGAGAGAACCCGATGAAATCACTCCTGCCGCATACGATTGAAGATGTTCCCCATAGGATTTCCAGTTGGGGTATGGAGGCTCCTCGAGCCATTGCCGCGCCATCTTGCGCAGAGTGAGGAGGCTGATCGCCTCACACGCCGCCTCCTCCAGCCAGTGGTGGGGATCGGGATCCTCATCGAACCCACAAAGGATGTGTCCCATCTCATGCCCGAACTGGTACGACATCTGGGCCCAACGTCGGCCCTGCACTGCAAGGCGAACCCGGATGGCTCCATCGGGATCTCTACGATGAAGAACGATCGGCCCACCCGATGGTTCGACCCGGATCGCAGAAAGCTGGACCGATCCCGTCGCACTCGACAACTGATCGGCAGCGGACCGTAGAACCGCCTCGACATCGGCAACGGAGGCGTCCCCCCAACCCCCTTCGGCAACTTCGATGCGCAGGTCGGTTGGTATGCTCGGTGTTGCCCCCCCGAGCAGCATCAATAATACGGCTCCACATGCCACGGAGCATGCCGCGGAGCGAAGCGGTTGCCTCGGCCCTGCGATCACGCTTCGGCCTGTTCCTCGGGCTGCTCATCTTCGCCCTGGATGTAGTCCTTCGGCTTGTAGAGGTAAGCAACCACCATGAAGGCGATGGCGGTGCCGAGCATCAATCGGGTGAAAAACCAGAAGTAAGGCGCACCCTGGAGAGTGGTTGCTCCCCCGACGTGGGCAAGCACCTCTCCCTTGAAGGGCTGGGGTGCAATACTTGCCGCCACGATCGGCGTACGAACAGGCAGGAAGTCCTCGATCGAGAGTGCACCCGATCCCTCCGCGCCACCCGCCTTCGCCTTCTCCAGCTCGATCTGGGCCTTACGACTCTCGATCCAGGAATACCTCGGAGCCGCATCTGCGTCCTCGACCTGCTGGAGACTTGCCGCGATCTCCTGCGATGCCACTGACAGGCTAGTGACCTCGACCCCGTACCATGCATCGAAGGGCGTATTCTGCGTTCGATCAGGGCCATCGCTGGAGAGGATGAAGTTCTGTTGGTTGATCAACTGGTAGCGTATTGATCCCCCCCACGGATCCTTCAAGGTGCCGACGATGGCAGTTCCGTCCACTGTCAGCGGCAACCGATCGTGCTCCTTCCAGTAGGCGTCGATGAGGCCCAGAGCTTCCTCAAGGATCGCCGTCTCTGCCAGCACCAGGCCTTCCTTGTTGCCACTGCTATCGAAGAGAACCTGGATGTCATCGGTGGCATCCTCGGCGGACGCTCCCTGCAGGAGCAATGTGAATCCTCCACCTTCTCTCTCGGCGTATGTCATCTTGGCCTCGGTGGCGAGTTGCTTCCGCTCTGTTTCCGATTTTCCCTCGTAACCATTGGCCATCTCGACCGCCGCGACGACGGTATCGGGCACGACGATGTTGTGATTGACCACTGCGGTGAAAAGGTTTCCAAGAGAAACACTCATCAAGAAGAGCGCCATGATCACAGACTTCATCGTCTTCGGCGCCTGGGTGTATGCAAACTCCAACCCGGTGATGGAAACCATCACCTCGGCAGCGGTAAGGATCGCGTAGGCGAGAATCTGCCAGCCGATTGATGGGCGTTCCCCGGCGTCTATGAATCCCTGGGCGATGGCCACCATGGCGAAGCCACCAACCATCACGAACAACCCCAGAGAGATTTTCCTGACCGGAGTCAACTTCCACACCCGGTCCAATGCAGGGTAGACCAGGAACTGGAAGGTCGGGATCAAGAGCAAGATCATCACCGGATTGACCGCCTGGATCTGCGATGCCAACCACGTCACTCCGAGCCAGTTGCGATCCATATCCTGCGCCTGTAGCACCCACGACGAACCGGTCTGATCAAAGAGCGCCCAGAAGACCGCGATGAAGATGAAGATGACGCTTACCTTGAGCAACGACTTGATGCCGACAGCACTGAAGGTTTCGCGAAACCAGGCTTCTCCCCCCGCAGGAATGTGGACAAAGACATTTCGACCCATCCAGAAGGCTATGGTGGCAATCGCCATCAGGATTCCTGGCACTCCGAATGCGAAGTGTGGACCGTACCACTCCAGTAGCCAGGGCGTGAGCAAGGTCGAAAGGAAGGCCCCGGTATTGATGGAGAAATAGAACCAGCCAAACGCCTTGGTCAGCAGGTAGGAGTTCTTGACGCCGAACTGATCTCCGACGTGGGCTGAAACACAGGGCTTGATTCCCCCTGAGCCGAGGGAGATCAGGATCAGTCCGATCCACAGCGTCTGGAACGGATCGAGAGAAGCGCTGACCCCCATCAGGGCCAGTACCCCGTGGCCAGCGCAGTAGACCATGCTCAACGACATGATGGTCAGATACTTACCGAGGAAGATGTCTGCAATCAGCGCTCCGAAGATGGGAGTGAAGTAAACCGCAGTGGTGAACAGATGGTAGTTCTCCACGGCAGTGGCTCTGGGCATCGGGTCGCCGCCACTGGCTCCTGGCATCAGGAACAGGAACTGGGTCATGAAGACGACCAGGATTCCCTTCATTCCGTAGAAGCTGAACCGTTCCGCAGCTTCGTTCCCGATGATGTAGGGGATCCCCTTGGGAACCTCGCTCGTCAGGGGTGGCGTAGTGAGATGGTTCGATGACATCGCCTCTGCTCCTCACAGTTACTGGGATGAGATGGCCCAGGATGATTCAGTTTGACCATTGAAGCCACACTCTTCTCCGGGACCGAAGTGTGGCAAAGGAGTGGTGATGGCGCAACGGGGCGCAATCAACTCGGGGATTGTGGCCTCGGGGAAATCTTCCAGATCAGCTCAGGATCTCCTCGATTTTCTCGATCAGTCCTTGAATCCTGAAGGGCTTCTGGAGGAATGGCAATGCACGGGAGTGCTCCTCCAGGACAGAGCGATCATATCCAGACACCGCGAGAACTTTACAGGTCCCACCGTTGTTGCTGAGGTACTCCAGGAGCTTCTTTCCCCCATCATCGGGCATGATCACGTCGGTGACGACGAGGTCGTACTGCTTCTCTCCAGATTCGAACCTGGAGATTGCCTCGGCACCACTGCCTGCAACATCGACAGTGAACCCCGCATGGGATAGAGCAACAGAGATCATCTCACGGATCAACTCTTCATCATCCACCAGCAGGACCATTCCCCGACTACCGGGATTCGCTGAGTTCATCGACCCTCCTCGTTCAGCACTTGCAATCAGACATCGAAACGTGAACCCACTTCAACTTCACCTTCGATTTTTACCACTCAACTGCTCTGTTTGTCCGTTCCGAGAATCGCCGAGATCCCCGTGCCGCTACCTGTATCCTACATCCTCGATCGTGGATTCCAAATATGGGAAGCCGCAACGCTTTTCGAGGAGAACAATCACCCGGGCGGATCGATTTCCGGTTGAGCAAATTCATGCGAACTGTTGTGGATAGCGAGTTCACTCCAGAACGATGACTTCGACAACTCCAGGGCCATGAACACCGGTGATGAGCACACCCTCGATGTCGGCAGTCTTCGACGGTCCCGTCACCAGCGTCACGCAGGATGGCAACTCCGCGGGCCGAGAAAGAGGAGCAGCAACTGCTTCACTGGAGATCGCCAGATCGAGCAGATCCTCGACGATGGAGGACGCCGGCACGATCACCAGGTGTAGCGGGGGCACCAGTGAGGTGAGTCTGCTCTCTCCCCCTGACGAGGTCACCACCACCGAACCGGTCCTCGCCACCGCAGCTTGTGCCACGGTGATTCCACAGGAGACCCGCTGGTAGAGGTCATCGAGATCGACCGGATTGGCGGCAGATTCCACCCCGGCATCGACCAGCGTGGATGCCAGTTTCTCATCCAGGAGTGGATGCTCAGACAGTTGCACCCGTCCACATCCTGCCGATTGCAGGATGCTGACGATGATCGAGGAGAGTTGCGCTGGCCCGCAAGATCGAACCCCCATTCCGACCGCCGTCGCCCTCTGCATGAAGAGCGACATCAGGGTTGGATACTGGCCAGGGATCGAAGGTGCCGACTTGCGGATCAACTGGTGATCCACTCGATGGGTAGACTCGGCACTTTCGGCGCCTCTGGCTCCTTCCGCCAGTGCCGCCTGAATCCGTTCGATGAAGATCATTCTATCGGTCCCCTTCATCGAGCCCCCCCACCTCTTTCTCGCCACCTCTGGCGAAACGATCTGCGATCTGGTAACAGCAGATCCCTGCTATCGGTCCAGCCTCCAAAGGGGCCCGGTGCCTGCTTCAATCGATCTCCTCCACCGGCGAGACTTCGTAACACGAAGCTCATCAGTGCAGCGGCAATCCGGTACAGAGGCGCCGAAGAAAAGGTCCAACCCAGAACCTTGAGTCCGATCCGCTCTCCCAGGGTCCCCCTTCGCCGGCTCGTCTGCCTCCTCAACTCCACCAGCATCCTGGGCAAATCGATGTTCACCGGGCACGCCTCGTGACAGGCCCCGCACAGGCTGGAGGCCTCTGGAAGTGTCGGGTTGCGCTCGACTCCCTGCATCAGAGGTGAGATCACCGCCCCGATGGGGCCGCTGTAAACCGAACCATAGGCGTGTCCCGTGGCCTTTCGGTAGACGGGACACGCATTGAGGCAAGCTCCACAGCGAATGCAGTTGAGCGCCTCTCGAAACTCCGGCTTGGCAAGGATTCTGGTTCTCCCGGCATCGACCAGCACCACGTGCATCTGGGTGGGACCATCCACTTCATCTTGCTGGCGTGGTCCCGTAAGAATCTGCGTGTAACAGGTCAGCGGTTGGCCCGTCCCCGATCTCGCGAGCAGATGAAGAAAAAGAGACAGATCATCGAAGCCGGGAATCACCTTCTCGATTCCAACCACCGCGACATGAACATCCGGAGCAGAGGTACAGAAGCGACCATTCCCCTCGTTGGTACAGATCACCACCGATCCACTCTCTGCGACGAGAAAGTTACCACCTGAAATCCCCAGATCTGCTTGTCGGTACTTCTCTCTCAGATGCTCCCTGGCGATGCGAGTCAATCGTTCCGGATCCTCGGTGTACTCCGCGCCGAGTTCTCTTTCAAAGGCACGGGCGACCGAGGTGCGATCCTTGTGAATCATCGGCATGACGATGTGACTCGGGGCATCTCCATCCACCTGGATGATGAACTCCCCCAGATCGGTCTCCACCGTCTCGACCCCTGCCGCTTCCAGTTGAGGTAGGAGGTGAACCTCTTCTGTCACCATGCTCTTCGACTTCACACACAATCGCGCTCCCACATCGGTCGCGATCTCCACGACGATGCGATTGGCCTCCTCCGAATCCACTGCGAAATGGACCCGTGTGCCTGCAGCCTCGGCGGCGTCGACCCATTGCTCCAGGTACCGATCGAGGTTTTCGATGGTGTGCTGCTTGATCTTCCCGGCGCTTGTGCGCAACAGGTCGACATCGTCTCCAAACTCTTCTCCCAGAGCATCCCTGCGCGCCTGATCCTTGAGGGTTGTCGCCTCCGTCACAGCTCTCTGCAGTGAGCGGTCCTTCAGGAAGTGGTGAGCCCTACCGCGGATGTCGTGGACCCCACCGGGGAACAGCACCGGTTCTCCATCGACACTGACGGGAGTGCTCGAGGGTTTCATCGATCACCGTCCCGCCCTGCGGGGATGAGCCCGAGTGCCTGACAGAACCATTCTGCGGCGTGCAAGATTTCTCTCTCCGAACCCCTCCTGGAGAGACGCCCTTCGATGTTCATGGTGCACCCGGTGTCGTTGCAGATCAGAACCGGCGCTTCCGTATCGACCAGCGCAGCACATCGATCTTCTGCCAGTGCGCCGGAGATCTCACCGAACTTGCTCGCGAAGGTGCCCCCGAATCCGCAGCACTGCTCTTCCTGTCTCAGCCTCTTCACCTCGAGACCGGGAATCGAATCGAGGAAGCGTCCCGATGCTTCGAAACGGCCGAGATCTCGAAGGTGACAGGAAGGATGCCAGGCCACCTGATGAGGTGCCTCCCCCGGGGATCCGACGATCTCATCCGGCGCCAGTCCCAGATCTTCCTCGATGAACTGGATCAACTCCCGGGTTCTTCGAACCATCGACTTCACTGCGTCGGGTACTGGTTGCTCGGGGGAAAACAATTCGAGGGCGTGCCTGCAGATCATCGATGCGCACGATCCGGAAGGTGTGATGATCGGTTCCTCGCCGTCGAACACCGAGGCCATCCGTACCACCAGATCCCTGGCGCGATCGGTATCTCCCGAGTTCCGGTGGGCCTGGCCGCAGCATGTCTGAGCTTCCGGGAAGATCACCTCACAGCCCAGATATTCCAGTAACATCCCGGTCGCCTCCGCCACCCGGGGTGCGAACTGATCGGCAAGACAGGGAACAAAGAGCAATACTCTCAAACTGGAGCCTCCTGAACTGATCGCGTCCGTGACTGACCATTTCCCCGGCTGGAACCCTCTCCCTGACCTGGCGTCCCATGGAAGATCACCGCAGGAAGCAGTTCGAGCAACCCTGCAGCCTTGACACCCACTCCTCGCCAGTCGAATCTCATGGGTGCCGGGGGACGACCCCCGAGCCTGGATCCAATGAAACTCATCCCCCGAGGAGGTGAACCGTGGCGTCCATCCAGGGCCCCGCGCTATTCCTGGCGCAATACATGGCCGACGAGGCCCCCTTCGACAACCTCGACACCATCGTCGACTGGTGCAAGGATCTCGATTACAAGGGCGTACAGATCCCGACCTGGGACCCCCGCTGCATCGATCTGGCCCAGGCGGCGCAATCGACCGGCTACTGTGATGACTGGAAGGCCCGCATCGAGCAGAAGGATATGGCGGTCACGGAACTGTCGACCCACCTTCAGGGTCAACTGGTGGCAGTGCACCCCGCCTACGACTCGATGTTCGACGGATTTGCGGCGCAAGAGGTGCGCGGAAATCCCGCAGCAAGAACCGAGTGGGCGATCCAGCAGGTCAAGAACTGCCTCAAGGCGAGCCACAATCTTGGCCTGACCTCGATGGTCACCTTCAGCGGAGCGCTCGCCTGGCCCTACGTGTACCCGTGGCCACAGCGTCCAGCAGGTCTGGTGGAAGAAGCGTTTGCAGAGTTAGCACGGCGCTGGTTGCCGATCCTCGACTACGCCGACGAGTGCGGTGTCGATTGCTCCTTCGAGATTCACCCCGGCGAGGATCTCCACGACGGGGCTTCCTTCGAAAGATTCGTCGATGCGGTGGGAGGACATTCCAGAGCCTGCATCAACTACGACCCCAGCCACTTCGAGTTGATGGCCCTCGACTATGTCGACTTCATCGACATCTACCACGATCGAATCAAGAGCTTCCACGTCAAGGATGCGGAACTTGTCCGCTCGGGACGCACCGGCGTCTACGGAGGATACCTCGACTGGAAGGATCGTTCTGGCCGCTTCCGTACCCCGGGAGAGGGCGCTATCGATTTCTCCGCCATCTTCACCGCACTGACGCGCCACGGCTTCGACGGCTGGGCGGTAGTGGAATGGGAATGCCCCTACGAGCACTCCTCGGTGGGAGCGGCCAAGGGGGCAGAGTTCGTCAATGCACACATCATCCAGGTGACCGAGAGTTCCTTCGACGATTTTGCCGGCGGCAGTGACCCGGCGGAAAATCGCAAGATCCTGGGACTGGACTGAGGGGAAGCGACATGAGCCAACGAGTTCGCATCGGCATGGTGGGTGGTGGTCAGGGTGCCTTCATCGGTGCCGTGCATCGCATCGCGCTGAACATGGACGGAGCGTTCGATCTGGTCGCAGGGTGCTTCGGAAGAGATCCGAAGAACACCATCGCCACCGGGGAAGAGCTGGGGCTCGACCCCACCCGCTGTTACCCCACCTGGGAGGCGATGATCGAAGGAGAGTCGCGACTCCCGGCAGATCAGCGCATCGAGGCGATCAGCATCGTGACTCCCAACCATGTCCATCACGCCCCGGCAAAGGCGGCGATGGAGGCGGGGTTTCACGTCATCTGCGACAAGCCCCTCTGCATCTCGCAGGAGCAAGCCGATGACCTGGCCAGTACCGTCGAGAAGAGCGGCATGGTCTTTGCCCTGACTCACAACTACAGCGCCTCTCCGATGGTGCGGGAAGCACGACAGAGAATCGCACGCGGTGATCTTGGAACGATTCGCAAGGTCTACGTCGAATACCTGCAGGGGTGGCTCTCCGACAGGCTCGAGGAATCGGGGCAGAAGCAGGCGGACTGGCGAACCGATCCGACCCGCTCGGGACCGGTCGGCGCCCTCGGAGACATCGGAACCCACGCCCACCAGTTACTTGAATTCGTGTGCGGGGAAAAGGTCACATCGATCTACGCCATACTCGATACCTTTGTCGAAGGTCGTGCCCTCGACGACGACGACATGATCCTGCTCAAGATGGCC
>CBFIET010000132.1:0-22559 GCA_965661685.1 Planctomycetota bacterium | reverse complement strand
GATTGCTGGCCTGCTTGCTGGCCTGATTGCGGGCCTGCTTGCTGGCCTGATTGCTGGCCTGATTGCTGGCCTGATTGCTGGCCTGATTGCTGACCTGATTGCTGACCTGATTGAGAACCGACTGCCTGGGCTCGTGACAGTGCTTGCGAAGCGGATTCGAGATCGCCAGCTGCGGCAGCGGCTTCCCCTGAACTTTCATCCCCGGCAGAACTCTCACCGTGACGCTGTCGCCACTCATCGAGTTTCTCACGGACTTCGGAGAGTCTTGACGCCAGGCCACCGATTCGTGATCCGGAAGAATCCGCTGCTTCTTCCATCGCCTCGCGAGCGCGATCGAGGGCGTCCACCTGTCCCTGTCGCTTCGAGATCGCCTGTTCCGGTGAAGAGGTCGCCGACTCCGCAGATGCGCGAGCGGATTGCTCCGCGTCCTCGAGCGCTTCGATGGCCTGGTCGAGAGAGGCGATCGATTGCTGCGCCCCTTCATCGCCGTCCGCTGCGTCGCCCATCGCCTCTCGGCGAAGTGCCGCGACACTCTGCCGCACCTGTGCGGTCTGCGTCGCCTGCTCTGCTGCCCGGCGACCGATTCTCTGCTGTTCCGCCTGGGTTTCGGAGTCATCTCCACTTCCGATGGCGGTCTGTTCCGAAACATCCTGCCTCGCCTGCTGGCGGATTTCATCGATACGTCTCGTCAGCGCAGAAATTCCCCGCTGACGACGAGCTTCCCTCGACAGATCATCTGCGATTTCTCGGGTTTCATCGGAGATCTCCCGGGCCTGCTGGGTCGATACATCATCCTGCTGGGAATCTTCACTCCCTTGCAGATCACCTTGCTGTTGTTGTAGATCACCGATGGAAGATCGAATCTGTTCCAGGTTGCGGGCGTCCTGGCGCGCCTCCTCCGCCTTCGCAGTGCGATCACGCAAGGACTGCTGCGCATCGGCGATCTCCCCGATCTGGCGGATTCGCTCCGCGACATCTGCCAGGCGGTTCTCGACCTCCTCTGGATCCACATTTCGATCCTCGAGAATTGCCAGGACCAGTTCCAGGTTGCTACGAACCCGTCTCACCGTCTCCAGGGCGACGACGTAGTCCTCGCTCTCCAGAGCCACGGCGACGGCCCGCATATCATCTTCGAGAAGATCCTGGACGATGCGCTGCCTGGCTGTACGGAGCCTACCCGAATCTTCCGGTTGCTCCCCCTCGAGACGGGTGGCCAGCGATTCCATCTGAACCTGGAGCGAGCGGAGGTATTCCCGTGCTTCCTCCTGCAAGCGTGCCAGCCGGGTTCCCGTCTGGGCGTCGACCTGAGATGGCAGGAAAACACCGAACAGGATCACCAGGATCAGCAGCCCTCTCCAGTTTCTCGAAAGATTCATCGATTTTCTCCTGGTGGATTTTCCCCACCCAGCGATTCCTTGACCTTTTCCTCTATTCGGCTCTCGAGGTCCTTTTCAGAACGCAGCAACTCTTCCAGTTTCCGGACGACCGTTCGAAGATCCCCCCACTCCTGCAGATCCGCGACGACATCGGAGAGTCCCATCTCGACCCGACGCGCGGCATCGAGAGCCTCATCCACGTCCTCCGTCACGGCTTCCCCTGACGCAGTTTTTGAAGCGAGTTCTTCCATCTCCTGTCGTGCAGGACTGATCGTCTCGGCTCCGAGACTATCGATTCGATCCTTGAGGTCCTCGATCCAGGCAAGTTCTGAAGCGTCGCTCATACGGTTTCGGACCAATCTCCTGGAGATGATCTCGAGCCGCTCTGCCGCATCCTCGATGCGCGTCTGGACTCGATCTTGCCCCGCCCGGGCATGACGAGCCAGCGGCGACTGAGCCTTCACATCCTCCCCTGAGACCAACGCATCTCTGACGTCTTCAAGTTCCCGTCTTACCTCTCGCTGCACCGTGAAGGTCTCTTCAAGCCTCTCCTTGAGCAGGGTGAGTTCATCCTGGGTGACTCGCTGCAGTTCCTCTTCGCTGAGGACACTGAGAACCCAGGTCCGGCTGGTCCCGACCTGGTCGAGGGCGTCGAGAGCCTCGGCATGATATTGAACCCGCTGGCCCGCTCTCAATCCCCATGAAGCGAGGTCGATCTGAAGACTCTGCGATCCCTCGGTGGTTCGTTCCTCGGAGACGATGATCTGGTCGAGTTCGAGCTTTCGCGACTCCCACTCCCCCTCGAGTTCGGGCTCGAAGAAGATCTGCCCCGTCTTGACACCGTAGTCATCTCGAACTCGAACCGAGAGATCGAGAAGCGCGCGGGGAGTGATCTCGATATTCTGACCTGGTTCCTCGATGGTCACATCGGGAGAACGATCAGGTATCACGGCAATCCGCCACACGATGGGATTGTCATTGCTGAAGGAGTCTTCCGTCTCGAGTTCGAACCACCACCGACCATCGACGAGAGCAAAGAACTCTCCGGAGAGGAGATTTGACTCCTCGATGTCAGGAACCGATTCGAGAAGCTCTTCTCCATCTCCGCTCGGTCTCGCCTCGAACCGGATCACCCGGCTCACCGGGATACTGGTCCTCGCCTGATAGCGAACCCGAGTACCACTGGGAACCTTGATGTGACCGCTGGAAGATGAAGCCTCTTCACCTTGTGAGGAGATGCCGGTGTACTCGGGAAACTCGTACTGGAGAACGATCTCTTCAATCCTGGGCTTGGGTCGAACACGGATTCGATACCATTTGCCGGTGAAATCACCGCACTTTGCACGGAAGTTCAGATCCCTCTGGAGATTCTGGAAGACATGGCGAAAACCGGTGGCTCCCTTGCGATCGAGAGCCAGTTCTTCCCTCATCTCGCGGCGACCATCCAGCGCAGGAAAGACCACGTCGAGGAAAGCACGGGCTCCTCGGCCGCGAACCTTCTCGATCTCGATGACCATCGAGTTTCCTTTTGCCACGACGTGGTCAGTACCTACCGGACTGAGTACCCGCAGTTCATAGGTTCGGGGCCAGGGATCACTGCCCAGAAGCAGGTCACGCTGCACGAAAGTTTGTAGCAGATCGGGGCGAAGGACTCCCCCGGCGATGGCCGGAAGCAGTAGCAGCAACAACAACGAGAAGGTCGACCATGCTCTGCTCCAGCTGAGCAGTCGCCCCGGCCGAAGATCCTTCATCTTGTTCTCGGCAAGCTCAACGGTACGGGTGACCAGCTCAGGATTGTACAGATGCCTGCGAGGATTCTCGGGGTCCGTCAACTGGACCGCGGTGATGAGAGCGTCTTCCAGTTCACCCGATGCAATCTCGACCATCGAGGCGAGTTGATCCTCCGTCGCCGGAGTCCTCGCTGCCAGCAGGATGGCCCGGAAGGTCACGACCAGTAGAGTGAAGGCTGCGCCGATCTGAATCCAACGCAATACCACCGGGAGATCAGCAAGGTAGTCGAGGAGAAACATTCCCCACACCACCGAGATGATCACTACCAGCCAGCGAAATCCTCCCGTGACAGACCTCATCCAGCGGCGGCGACTTCGCAACTCGCGAATTCGCTTGAGTGCCAGCTGGGGGCGTGTTGTCGAGACTTCTTTCATGGAGCCGATCTTCACCTCTCGAAGATTGGAAGATACTGAAATGGAATCTCCAGGATGATGCATGCCATTGCGGTGGCGTAATTGGGGCCGACCAGATCCTGCCATGATCCATCAGGATTTTGTAACGACAGGATGTCACGCCACGTGTCACGGTGCCATACAGTCCAGTAATCACCGCCGCGCTGAAAGGCCGCCTGAGTGGCGTAGTACATGCCGTAGTAATAATCAAAAGTACTCAGGGCTTCGTACCTGCGAGGACGATTTCGGCGCAGGTAGATCAAGCCACGATCGATGACTCGATCCTCGTAAATACCAGCTCCGTAAAGAGCGGTGACTCCCGCTGCCGTCAGTGGAAAGGTGGTCCTGGATCGCTGAACACGTCCAGTCGGTCCGACCTCATGCTGATACATGAAGCCACCACTCTCGAGGTTCGATGAATCCCTGACGTACTTGATTGCCGAGTCGATGACTTCCTTAGGCACGTGGATTCCGGCATTTCTGGATGCTCTCAGGGCCATCACCTGGCACACGGTGATGCTCATGTCCGCATCATCTGCGCCCGGTTGGTATCTCCAGCCGCCGGTATCATTCTGGGCCTGGACGATGAGACCCACGGCACTCTTCAACTTCTCCTTCACCTTCTCCATTCCCGTCATGCCGTACACTTCGGCGAGGAACAGGGTGGCGAATGCATGGCTGTACATCCGTGACTCATCGGTGGAGATGAATCCGTTCGTCTGTACCGTCCGCAGGATGAAGTCGAGTCCCTTCTCGACCTGCTCTCCGTACTTTCCACGGCCGGGCAAACTGCCCTGGGCCAGAAAAGCCAGGCACGCCAGAGAGGTGACTCCCACGTGCTTGCCGAGGCGACCCCGGTACTCGTAGTGCACCTTTCTGCCGATCTTGTCGATCCACGACCCATCGGACTCCTGGGACTGCTTGAGGTACTCGAGTCCCCGTTCCGATGCCAGACGCGCCTTCTCCTGTAACTTGAGGTCGATCACCCTTTCCGGCTCGTCCCCTGCCTTCTGGGGGAAGACGGAGGCTGCCGGTACTGGAATCGCCAGCGTGACGGACAGCATCAAGAGAAGGATGCGAGAACTGAACTTCATTTCTTCTTCTCCTCCCAGATCTGCATCTTCTGGGTCAGGCAGGTGGCCTGGCTCAGATTTGTCAGGATGATTCGATCTCCAACGACATCCACGCGCCCACCGATGGGAATCTCTGGCTGGAACCCTCCAAATCCGGGACGAACCCGGTTGTTGGAATCGCTGAGGGATGCGAGCACTTGCGTCTTTGGTCTCCTGTCGATCCCCTGCAACACTACCGTTGATTCACTGGAGTTGATGTACACCACCCCTCCCTCGACGAGCGCAGGTCTTGCTGCGGAAGGGGATCGAGTCACCCCGCGGATCCACAGGTCGGCATTGCCGATGTCATTGGCAACCATCGAGGTGATCAGGTCTCCGAATAGAACGAGACGTCCATCGGTGACACCGAGCATATGAGGTCCGTAACTCTTCCCATCGATCTGAGAGAGGACCGAGCCACTCTTCGCCGAAATCGCATGAAGTTGTTGAGAATCGAGTGGTGTCACGAAGAGGATTCCGTCGTGCAGGACCAGGGGGTTTGGTGCCCAGACCAGATTCCCACGGGAATGGTTGTAACGACCTCGGTATCGCTTCTGTGAAATCCGTTCGTACTCGGCGATCCACTGCACCTGTCCATCCCATGCACGAAGTGCAGCGATGGCTCCCATGTTGGTACAGCAGTACACGAAGTTATCCTCGACCAGCACGGAGCCGAGGATCGGCTCCCTGGCCGGCTCTCCGAACATCGTCAACTCCACCTGATTTCCGACGATGGGGCGGGACCAGATCTTTTCTCCGGTGCGAGCATCGAGACACCAGAGGGTCACATCGATGTAGCCGCTCTTGCGCCACCCGAGAGCCCAGATCTTTCCATCCCTGAGAACCGGCGGAGAATTGAAGGAACTGGTCCGGAGAAGATCGTCTCCCACTCCGCGGTCCGCTGTGTCCCACAGCAATCGACCATCCCCTCCGACATCCCAGCACTTCATCCCCCTGGAAGGCAGGGAGACCTGGATGTCGAATCCGAGGTAATCCTCACGACGGCTCGCCTCCGCCACGTAGGCAGCCAGCAGCAGGTTCTCATCGGTTACCGCCCACAGTCGTACATCTTGATCCTGCTCCTCGAAGTAAGGTGCGCGCGAGTGCAGGTTGGAATTGGCGATCAACTTGCCGGTGCGCAGATCGTAACGAAGCATTCGCTTCGAGGTGGCGATGGCAACCCAGTCCCTGGAGAAGCAGGGAGTCAGGATCGAATCGGTGAGATTGGGAAAGTAGCTTCGACCCCGTCCCTTGCCCACCGCAACGTGCGAGTAGTAGTTGTGTGTCTTCCAGGCAACGACGCCTTCCTCGATAGGATTTTCAGGAACGACCTGCAAGCCAGAGTTCCCACCTGCGATCGGCCCCTCCGGCAATTCCACACCAAGTTTCTTCGCCTCCACCTCGAGTGCTGCGAGCTGTTCCTGATCATCACCTCTGCTCAGAGCGATCCAGCGACGAGTCAGTAGTGAGTGAAGAAGATCCGGGTCACCCGGATCGGGAACCAGTCCCGCTTGCACCTCGGAGGAAACGAGATCCCATGCGGCCACCGCCATCGATGATTGATCTCGCTCGAGAAAAAGATCTCCAGCGGCGATCAGTGCTTCCATCCGATGTCGGGTGAGTGGATAGAGATCCGCCACTCGCAGCAATGCCTGTGGGTCCATCAGTTCCATCGCTCGACCGATCAACGACCTGGCGCGGCTCTCGAATTCCTGACGGTAAATTTGCTGCTGCTCGGGACCAAGTGCCCGCAACGTCTCGATGATCTTCTCGGAGAGTGGTCGGGCGACTCGCCACTGGTCCGTGGCATCGATTTCCACCAGGGGGTCACTTCCCCAGATCTTTTCATGAAGTGCCTGCAACTTGCGGAGACCATCGAGGATGTCACCGGACTCGATCCGCTCCTTCGACTCGCGGTACTGCTGGATGTGACCATCTGCTCCCACCAGCAACGGAATCAACGCGGAACCCACATCCGCCCGAAGTCCATCCTTCGCCGGCACCAGTGCCAGACAGAGGATCAGGCCGATCCACAGGAATCGGTTCCGGGCTGACCAGGGTTGGTGATTACTACGCTGATTCTTCAAGGGAGTCGGAGTACCTTTCGCAGTATCCATTCTACAGTCAAGAGCAGCGCAAACAGTGCCAGAACCCAGCGCTGATCCCACAGTGGCTCCCTATCGGCAGAAATGGGAACCTCTCGCTCCAGCGCTTCCACATCGTCGGCAACATCCGCTGCATCGGTCACATCATGGTATTTTCCCCCGGACAGCTGTGCAATCTGCTGCAATCGGGCTCGATCCATGCGTGGATCGGAATACTCCAGTTGAGGTACCACGACCCTGTACACGACACTCGCCACTTCCTCTTCCCGATCGATGAGAGAGACGTGGTGCTCACCCAGTTCTCTCGCCTCGGTGGTGGCCTCGTAATACTCGGGTCGGGCTGGATTGCGGATCGCCATGATCTCCTGAGGACGGCCATCCGATCCCTCCACCCGCTCCAGTAACAACTTCGCCTCTTCCTCGGAGGTCGGCTTGAAATCGGGGCCCAGCATCCGGGCCAACAATTTCACCTCGTTGCCCAGTACGACTTCCCGTGGATCGACACTGACCGAGAATCGCTTGGAAGGACCGAGCAATCGGGCAGCACCGACAAAGCGTGTCACCTGACCCCAGAAGCGGTAGAACCACCGGTTGCCCACCAGCCTTCGAAGCCTCCACGTGTCATCGGTGAGGGAGATGAAGGTTCGCCCCCTACCGAAGTACTGGTACGCGAAGATGGGGCGGGGGCCATAGGTGAAGTGCTCATCGGATTCGTGTACTGCGAGGGCCACCGCTCCTTTCCGCAATTTCTTGACGCGCTGATACCAGTAAAAACCTGGCATCGTCTGATCACTACGACCCTGCCATTGCCAAAGTTCCTCGTTTCTCTCGCTGTCGGAGACGAGTTGCATCACGGGGTGCTCGAGACCTTCCGGCGTCAGCTGGACATGGAACGACTCCTCGAGATCTCTCGTCATCGATCCTCGCTCATCGGCGTCCTCGAGTTCCACCGGCAGGATGCGCTCGAGTGGATCGCCCCGGAATCTTCTCGGCATGAACCATTGCCCTGCCAGGAACACCATGCCGCCACCGTGATCGTCGACGAACTCGACGAGCCATTCCTTCTGATCGATCGATAGTGCGTCGGGTCTGATGTCGCCCAGCAACACCACGTCGTACTGGAACAATTGTTCCCTGGAGCGCGGGAACTCCTTCAGTGATGGAACTCCTGGAGAAGATTCCTGGGGAAACTCTGGATCCGCTTCCAGCAACAGACACTGGGTTTCCATCGTCGGATCACGGATGAGTGAGTTCTTCAGGTACCGGTAGTCGTAGCGTGGGGGTCCCTCGACGTAGAGCACCTTGATCTTGCGAGCGACGACGGTGACAGGTCGCTCGAGAGCGTTGTTCTCGCTGAACAGTTCGCCAGGCTGGTTCTCGATCTCGACGCGGCACAGGTATTTCCCGGGCGATCGGGGAGTGAACTCGAGGCGATGGGGAACGACCTGGCCATCCTCACCGATCAGTGGATAGTAAGGGACACGCTGCTCGATCCCGCCATCCTCACGCAGCAACTTCAGTTCCGCCCTGACCGATTCGCCCTCATATCCCTCCGCTGCGATGCGGAAGTCCACAGGAACTCGATCCCCCTCGAGCACGACATCTGCGATGTCGAGATCAATCATGCGGATGTCGCGGGGTTCATCGGCATTACCTACTCCGATGACATGAACGGGAATTTCGCGGGAGCCGAATCGACGGGCGACCTCCTCGGGAGAAACCACCCCTCCGCTATCCCGGCCATCACTCAACAACACCATCGCGGCGACAGTCTCTCCCCGTGCGTCATCGAGAGAATCACCCATCGCATCACCTATTCGACTGACTCGGCCTCGCAGTTCGATGGAGTTGGGATCGAATCCTTGATCTTGCGGATTCAACAGTTCACTCGCCTGGTACTTGGGGAGATCCGCAATGCCACGCACCCCATCGGAACCAGCGACGATGCGGACATCGGCAACCTGCCTCAGGCGCGAGATGAGATCAGCACCACCTCCGGAGAGTACTCCCTTGACGATGTCGAGCCTGCTCGTTTCATCGACCACCGGGATTCCAGAGACGGATGTGATCGATGCAGGGATCGCCGGATCGGTCCAACGATCCTGGATCCCCATCGAAAAGGAGTCGTCGATCATGACCAGCACCGTCGATGATTCAGTCTGCACCCGCTCGCGGGTCAGCGTTGGCCGGAACAGGATCAGGACCACCAGCAACAGCGCCAGGAAACGAAATGTAGCCAGGGACCAGCGGGAAAAGGAACTCAGTCGGCCCTGTTCTCCCCGATAACCCCACGCCGCCAGCATGATCAGCAGTGGCAGGATCACCACCGTGATGACCCACGCCTCGGGAGCAGCCAACCACTCGATCCGCGTCTCCATGCGCGTATCAGATAGTGCCATCAGGAATGGTTGAATCACTCGACCCTCCTTCTGGCTCTCCCGAAGAAGTAGGCAAGGACCGTCTCCAGTACCAGCAGTCCCAGAACGATGTAAAAGAGCGGATACCAGATATCCCCTAGACTGGAAGCGACATCGGATTCATCGCTGCCATCATTGAGGGACCGTTGGTGAACCATTCCCGGGTACAGAGACACCAGTTCATCCGCATCTGAGAAGACCAGTGCACCCTCCGATTCCCGAGCGTTGACTGCAAACGCATCGCTGCGTTCCTCACCGGTGTCCTTCTCGAAGCGCACCTCGTATACACCTGGCGTCCAGCGCCCGGGGACTACCAGATCGAAGGACTTTCGGTCCTCAGTCTCTCGCAGTGCCAGCGGAACTGCGCCACCCTCCGGTGTCAGCATCGTGATGCGTGGTGCGTACTCTTCCGAGGAGATCTGCTGCACCCAGGGTTGGCCCAGAGCCAGGTTTCGACCTCCTCCGCCTCTCATCGTCAGCCACGGCATCGCTTCGTGGAGGAAGCAAACATAGGCGGGCATGATGGGGAAATTACTCCAGCCGCGGTCCGCACCGGTTCCGAACACGAGGACCACTCCCTTGCCGTAGACCTTCTGGACCAGGATGGGAGTCGACTCGAAATCATCCAGGGTCATCAGCACATCCGCCTCGGGGATTTCCGACAGCGGTCTTCGGTGACCATGGATCGCAACATCCCCCAGGCCTGCTTCTGGGAAGTTGGACAGATACTCCAGTACCGGATGATCCGTCGCCTTGATCTGCCAGTGGTGGAAATCCTGTCTCCTTTTGTCCTCCAGCGCGGGTCCAGCCTCGTAGGGGAACCACCCCTCCCCCGATTGCCAGCCGTTACGAGTCCAGCTGTCCCGATCCATGCGGTCTCCATTGAAGATCAGCACCCCTCCGCCCAGTTCAAGAAACTCCTCGATCTTGGCGGAGACTTGCTCGGAGATTCTCGACACATCGGCCAGGATCAACACCCTTGAGTCGTCGAGGTTCGCCGACAGGAAGCGATCCTCGGGAATCACATCGATACGATACGGCGAGAGTCGAACCCCCGTGGGGCCCACTTCATCATTTCCAACGGCAGCGACCAGCCAGTCCGACTCGGCGGACTCGGCGACAGGGTCGAAACCTCCATCAGCGATCAGGATGTCGACCGCTTCCAGAACCTCCGCCGAGAAGAAGCGGACGTCGTCTCGATCGAGGTCGTCACTTCGCAGGCGAGCCTCGACCCGTGCAACCCCGGCAGTCCGGAAGATGTGCGGGAAGGAGATGGTCCGGCCTTCGCCACCGTCCACATCGATTCTCCGGCTCCCCTGAACATCTCCATCGACGATGAACTCCACCTCGACTCCCGGAACCAGTTCGATGCCCCGGTTCTCCACCACGATCTGGAAAGAGATGGGAACATCGGTACTGATGAGGCCAGAGGACGGTCTCAGGGATGTCAGCGTGACATTTCTCGGGCGTTCGGGTCCCATCGGATGGAGAACCAACTCGCCGCCCGCTTCCATCAGGCGCTCCAGTGCTTCCTTCACCGCAGGGAGTTCCTCACCATCATCGGTGAGCCAATCTCCACGCTGGAAGTCGGAATAGAGATGGAAGAGCCAACCTCCTCCCTCCTCCGAGGCGAGGCGAGCGGCATCGGAGATCAGGACTGCTGGTGACAGCGACAACCATCCGGGAGAAAGTTGCTCCAGATCCCCTAGGATGTCGGATGGACCCGCATCTCCCACCAGTTCCGGACGTGGAACTGGAGTATCGGCGGGTGGTAATCCCCCGACCAGCAAGGCGGTTCGATCGCCGGGCGAGAGGCTGAGGAGGAACTGTCGAGCCTGATCTCGCTCCGCCTCCATCGTCGTCCGGCTCGTCGTCCGGGCCGCGGTGCTTCCCGACGCATCGATGATCACCGCTGCCTGCCTCACCACATCCCCGAGTACCGGCAGCGCATCGCTGGTGACGGTCGGTCGAGCCATCGCCATGACGAAGAGCAGTACCGCCAGTGTTCTCAGCAGCAGCAACAACAGGTTCTCCAGTCGAAGACGTCGCTGATGGCGCTTCATTGCCTTGAGCAGGAATTCCATCGCCGCCCACGGTCTTCGACGATATCTCTGCCGATTGATCAGGTAGATCAGGATGGGGATCAGCCCCAGTGCCAGGAATCCGAGCAGAGCGGGGTTGGCAAAACTCATCGGCTGCCCCCGGTACGACGCACCAGTGCCTCGCGCAGTACCTGATCGAAACCGAGGGAACAATCGGCCAGCTGATACTGGATTCCAGCGTTCCTGAAATCCTTACGCATCCTGCGCATGAACTCCCGCACCTCGACCAGGTAGGCCTCGCGAACTGCATCGGGATCTGCCAGTTGCTCCGGCATTCCTTCCAGCCCCTCGAACAAGGTCATCCGCTTGAATGGGAAGTTCAGCTCGTCGGGATCCATGATGTGCATCACGAGTACATCGTGTCCGGCGTGGCGCAACCTGCGCAGTCCATGCACCAATCGATCGGGATCATCGAAGAGATCTGACAGCAGCACGATGAGACAGCGTCGTTTCAATCGATCGGAGACACGCCCCAGTACCTCTCCGATGTCGGTGGTGTCACGCCCTGCTTGCTGGGAGATGACCTGCACGAGGTCCTGAAGATGGCTTCTACTCTGACTGATGGGAGCTTCGGCTCGAATCTTCTCATCGAAGACGAGAGCCCCGACCGCATCCTGCTGGCCGAGGATCAGATAGGCGAGGGAAGCTGCCAGGGTTCTTGCGTAGTCCAGTTTCGACATGGCACCGGAGCCGTAGGTCATCGACTCGCTGGCGTCGAGCACCAGCTGCACCCTCAGGTTGGTCTCCTCCTCGAACTGCTTGATGTAGAAACGATCCGATCGACCGAACACCTTCCAGTCGATGTGACGGATGTCGTCTCCCGGGACGTACTCACGGTGCTCGGCGAACTCTACCGAGGAGCCGTGCAATGGACTGCGGTGAAGGCCCGTGATGGAGCCCTCAACGATCATCCGAGCCCGGATCACCAGGCCGGCAACCCTGGCCAGCGAGGTGGGATCGAGAAGTCTCTGCGCCTCATCAGACGACATGAGCCGCCGTTTCTTCGAGCAACTTCTGGATGATGTCATCGGAGGTGACACCTTCTGCCTCCGCTGCGAAGTTGGTCACGATCCGATGCCGCAGCACGGGAAGCGCAACCCGCCGGATATCATCTCCGGTCACGTGAGGACGCCCATCGAGGACAGCACTCGCCTTTGCTCCGAGAACCAGATACTGCCCCGCACGAGGTCCCGCTCCCCATTCGACATGACGCCGTACGAAATCAGGAGCGTCATCGGTCCGAACCCTCGTCGCCCGCGTCAACCGCAGGGCGTAACGAATCAGATCGTCGGCAACGGGAACACTTCGAACCAGCGACTGCAGCTCCAGGATTTTGCTTCCTTCCAGAACCTGCTCCACATCCTCGGAGGCACCACCTGTGGTCCGCTGCATGATCTCGAGTTCTTCTTCTGCAGAGGGATAGTCGACCCGGATGTTGAACATGAATCTGTCCAGTTGCGCTTCGGGGAGAGGATAGGTTCCTTCCTGCTCGATGGGGTTCTGGGTTGCGAGAACGAAGAAGGGAGGGTCGAGCGGATGGCGATGACCACCGACTGTCACCTGCTTCTCTTGCATCGCCTCCAGCAATGCGGCCTGGGTCTTGGGCGGAGTTCTGTTGATCTCGTCAGCAAGCACCACATTGGCGAAGATGGGACCGGGAACGAAGCGGAACACACGATCTCCTGTTTTCGCATCGGACTGGATCACCTCGGTACCGGTGATATCACTCGGCATCAGATCGGGAGTGAACTGGATCCTGTTGAAGGAGAGGGACAGGGCTCTTGCCAGGGTGCTGATGAGAAGTGTCTTCGCCAGCCCCGGGACTCCCACCAGCAAACAGTGCCCCCCCGACAGCAGCGAAAGCAGCAACTGATCGATCACCTCATCCTGGCCCACGATGATGCGGCCCAGCTGTTTTCGCAGTTCCTCGACCGCCTCCTGAACCTGCTCGATCGCTCCCGTGGCACCAACTTCCGGGCCATCTGCCCCGGAAGCCGCTGGAATTCCCTCATTTTCTGCAGAATCCATCTCGTCCTCGGAATCCTCGATATCGCTGAACATATCGCTTCCTCGTTCCTGGGTCTGACCCGGCAGAGGTCCTCCTGCGAGAGTGCGGAGTCCCTGCAAGGTGGTTCCGGGTGTCCATTTCCGACTCCCGGCGGGTTCTTTGTTCGTGCCCGGTAAAGATAATGGAGACCCCCGCCGGAAGGAAGCGACAGGACTCCCTGAATTGCCAGGAGAGATTCATGACCAATCCAGCCTGACGGGTCTCGTTGACTTGCTCCCCACCACCCCTAAACTCTTTCCACTGCCCCTTCCAACGAAATGTCGCCACGGGGTGGTTCCGTCGGGATGATCCGTTCGGGAACCCCCCGAAACACCGATTTCCTGCGGACGAGCGACCTCGAAGAAGCCTCACCCCAGTTGAGGTATGACGAGGGGGTCATGTGACCGACGGATTGAATGCCAGGACGCTGTTCCAATCGAATAGCAGCCTCACGTACGACGATCTCATCATCCTGCCCGGATACATCGATTTCGGGGTCCAGGATGTGAGTTTGAAGAGCCACATCACCAGGGATATCGAACTGGCGACTCCCCTCTGCTCCTCTCCGATGGATACCGTCACGGAGACGGAGATGGCTGTCAATCTGGCGCTACTCGGTGGGATCGGATTCATCCACTACAACAACACCGTCGATCAACAAGCCCGGATGGTTCGGCGCGTGAAGCGTTACGAGAACGGTTTCATCACCGAGCCGGTAGTGCTCAGCCCCAAGGACTGTATCGAAGATGTCGATCAGATTCGTAGCCGTCACGGATTCTCTGGAATCCCCATCACGGAGGACGGGACTCTCGGTTCGAAGCTGGTCGGAATCGTGACCAATCGGGATATCGATTTCGAACAGGACCGTTCCAAATCGCTGAGCGAGGTGATGACCACCCAACTGATCACGGCTCCCAAGGGTGTCACCTTACGTGATGCGAATCGGATGCTCCGGGAGAGCAAGCGTGGGAAGTTGCCCATCGTCGATGAGAATGGTCACCTCGAATCTCTCGTCTCTCGCACCGACATCATGAAGAACAGGGACTTCCCCGACGCCTCAAAGAGTATCGACAAGCAATTGATGGTGGGAGCAGCCCTCTCCACTCGCCCCGAGGACCGGGAGCGACTGGAGGCACTGGTTGCAGCAGGTGTTGACGTCGTCGTCATCGACAGCGCCCAGGGGCACTCGGTATATCAACTCGATATGCTGCGCCACATCAGGGAAACCTATTCCGACCTGCAAGTGATCGCCGGAAACGTCGTCACACAGGATCAGTGCGCGGCACTGATCCAGGCGGGGGCAGACGGAATCCGTGTCGGCATGGGACCTGGATCGATCTGTACCACCCAGGAGACGATGGCTGTCGGACGTGGTCAGGCAGCGGCGGTGTATCACTGTGCTCTGCACTGCAGGGAACAAGGGGTTCCCGTCATCGCAGACGGTGGAATCCGCGACATCGGCCACATCGTCAAGGCTCTCTCGCTAGGAGGATCCGCCGTCATGATGGGACTGATGTTCTCGGGAACATCTGAAACACCTGGCGAGTACTTCTACCAGAATGGTGTGCGCCTGAAACGATACCGCGGCATGGCGTCCATCGAGGCGATGGATGTCGGTGGCGGCAAGCGCTACTTCTCGGAAGATGAAACGGTACGAGTAGCCCAGGGCGTGTCCGGAATGGTGATGGACAAGGGTTCGATTCGTAACCTGGTGCCGTACCTGTGTCAGGGCCTGAAACACGCCTTCCAGGACATCGGTATCCGAGACCTGAGAATGCTTCACTCGATCCTCGACAGCGGGGATCTGTGTTTCGAGACGCGAACCCAGTCCGCCCAGCGTGAGGGAGGAGTCCACGACATGTACTCCTACGAAAAACCGGCACTCGGAACACGCGAGCGAGTCGAGTAAACCCAGCATCCTGGAGGAGACCTGATGGCCTCGGAAACCAACAACGAGTTCTGCGCAATTCTCGACTTCGGCTCCCAGTACAGCCAGTTGATCGCCAGACGCGTCCGTGAAAACAGGGTTTATTGCGAGATACTCCCGTGCACCACCACAGCGGACGAGTTGCAGGCGCTGGGAATCCGGGGCGTGATCCTCAGCGGTGGTCCTTGCGGTGTATACGACGACAACGCACCCACCTTTGATGACAAGATACTCGAACTCGATGTTCCGGTGCTGGGGATCTGCTACGGCATGCAGGTGGGATGTCAGGCCACTGGAGGCCAGGTGACTCCTTCTTCCGAGCGGGAATACGGGGACACCACCATCTACCTCAACGACTCCAACAATCCGATTTTCCACGGCTGCGACGACAAGCTGCAGGTGTGGATGAGTCACGGAGATCGGGTCAACGAGATCTCCAGTGACTTCGTACCCATCGCGCGAACCGAGAACACTCCACTGGCCGCAGTTCATGATCCCACTCGAAATTTCTGGGGACTTCAATTCCATCCCGAGGTCACGCATACCCGCGACGAGGGGAAGATTCTCAACAACTTCCTCTATCGAATCTGCAAGTTTTCCGGTGACTGGGAGATCCAGGACTACGTCTCGAGGGCAGTGCAGGAGATTCGCGACACGGTGGGAACGGACAAGGTGGTCTGCGCACTCTCCGGAGGGGTCGACTCATCGGTGGTCGCCATGCTCTTGCACCAGGCGATCGGTGACCAATTGACCTGCTTCTTCATCGATAATGGAGTCCTGCGACAGGGTGAAGCGGAACAGGTCTGCGAGGTCTTCGGAGACCAGTTCGGACTCGATTTCAGGTTCATCGATGCGACCGATCGTTTTCTGGAGCGACTTGCCGGTGTCACCGACCCCGAGGAGAAGCGAAAGCGAATCGGCCACCAGTTCATCGAGGAATTCAGTGAGGCCGCCAAGCAGTTCAAGGACGCTCGCTTCCTCGCCCAGGGAACCCTGTACCCCGATGTCATCGAAAGCGTCAGTCCATTCGAAGGACCGTCAGCTACCATCAAAAGCCATCATAACGTCGGTGGCCTTCCTGAAGATCTCGACTTCGAACTGATCGAACCGCTGCGTTTCCTCTTCAAGGACGAGGCGAGAGTCATCGGTAAAGAGGTCGGTCTCCCCGACGAGATCGTCCAGCGACAGCCATTCCCCGGACCAGGCCTCGGCATCCGAATCGTCGGCGAGGTCACCAGGGATCGCCTGGAAATCCTCCGGGGCGCAGACGCCATCGTTCAGGAAGAACTGAAGGGCTGGAGTCGCTACCGCGAGGTCTGGCAGGGATTCGCAGTACTGCTACCGGTGCGATCGGTGGGAGTGCAAGGCGATCAAAGAACATACGATTGCACGGCAGCCCTGCGCATCGTGGAATCCACCGACGGTATGACCGCCAACTGGATGCTTCCTCCTCAGGAAATCCTGGCAAGGATCTCCAATCGGATCTGTAACGAGGTCCAGGGTATCAATCGGGTGGTCCTCGACATCTCCAGCAAGCCACCCTCGACCATCGAATGGGAGTGAGCATCGATGTCATTCGCCCTACTGTTACCATTGGGATTGTTACTGGTGATCGGAATCCTCTTCTTTTTCTTCGGGGGCAGCGATCAGGACCGGATGGGGTAAATCTTGAATCACATCCAGCAAGGAAAACTCGAGGGTGGTGATCTGAAAATCGCCATCGTCGTCTCTCGATTCAGCGGTGAACCCAGCCAGAAGTTACTGGAAGGGGCGGTTTCCCGCCTACAGGAACTGGGAGTGGCTCAGGAGGATATCGATATCACCTCGGTACCTGGAGCTTTCGAGATTCCCATCGTCGCCACCGAACTGAGCCGGGGTCGACCGAGATCTTACGATGCCATCATCACCCTTGGCTGCGTCATCCGTGGCGAGACGCCCCATTTCGATTTCGTTGCCGGTCCGTGCGCGGATGCGCTGATGAAATTACAGAGTCTTTCGAGTCCCTCCGTCTCGCTTCAACAGCCGCCCATCATCTTCGGGGTACTCACCACCGATGATCGTGCCCAGGCGATGGCCCGCTGTGGTGGCGATCGCGGCAACAAGGGAAGCGATTGCGCCGAGGCCGCCATCGAGATGGCTCAACTGCTCAAGAAGATGCGGAGCTGACCTCCATGACCAGCAATACAGGACCGAGAAGAAAATCGAGAGAACTGGCACTGCAGTGCTTGCACCAGTGGGACCAGCAAGGTCATGAGGCCTCCCTTGAAATCGTCGAGGGAGTGATGGATAGCCTCGGAGCAGCAGCGGAGATCCGTCCTCATGCCCGTGCCATCCTCGCCGCATACTGGGATCATCCGACAGAACTCGACGAGTGGATCGATTCGGCCAGCGAGAACTGGAGAATGAGTCGAATGGCGGTGATCGATCGCAATGTTCTGAGGATCGCCGCTACTGAACTGCGCTGGATCGATGATGTACCGCCACGCGTGGCCATCGACGAGGCGATAGAAATCGTCCGTAGATTCTCCACCGAAAAATCGGCCAGTTTCGTCAACGGAATCCTGGATCGACTACTGAAAGATACGGAGCAGGTCGATGATTCTCGGTAACCTGTTCGGCAAGAAGGAATCCGACGATACCGGTGATGCCCCCGAAGGAGGGGGTGCCTTTGCGCGATTACGTCGGGGACTGAAGAGTACAAGAAATGCCCTCGCCTCCGTCTTTTCCCTCGGTCGCAAACTGGATGCCGATCTCCTCGAGGAGGTCGAGACGATCCTGATCCAGGCAGATTTTGGACCGGTCGTCGCGATGGAACTCTGTGACGATCTGAAGGAAGCCTACAGCGACAAGGAATTCACCGCCGATGAGGTGATCCCATTCCTCAAGAACAGACTTCGAGATCGACTTGGTGACGAACAGTCGATCGAATGGGCTGCCGAGGGGACCACGGTGGTGGTCGTGGCAGGGGTCAACGGGGTGGGGAAAACCACCTCCATCGCCAAGCTGGCAAACCAGTGGCGTTCGGAGGGTAAAAGCGTCGTCCTCGCTGCCGGGGACACCTTTCGGGCAGCGGCCATCGATCAACTCGGAATCTGGAGTGAACGACTCGGAGTCGAGATGGTTCGAGGAGCTGCTGGCGGAGACCCTGCAGCAGTGGTTTTCGATGCGATTCAGAAGGCAAGAGAAGTGGAAGCGGATGTCTTGCTGATCGATACCGCAGGAAGACTGCATACCGAGAAGCCGTTGATGGATCAGCTGGCCAAGATCGGTCGGGTAATCTCGAAGCAAATGGATGGCGCACCTCATGAAGTACTCCAGGTGCTGGATGCGACGACGGGTCAGAACGCCATCGTGCAAGCGAGAGCGTTTCACGAGGCGATGCCCGTGACCGGGCTGGTGCTCACCAAACTTGACGGAACCGCCAGGGGTGGAGTCATCTTCCCGATTCTCCAGGATCTGGATCTACCGGTGAAATACATCGGCGTCGGGGAAGGTATCGAGGACCTGCAACCGTTCGAACCCGACCAGTTCGTCGAAGCACTCTTCGACTAGTCGTCGCCTCGATCACTGCGTCGACGGATCAGTTCCTGAATTCCATCTCCATCGAGATCTGCGCGACTCACCGGGGGAATTCCAACGATCGGTCGATCGAGGATCCCATCCCCGTTCCTATCTCCCCCGCCACCGGCGATCGAACTCCATCGCGTCCCTGGCGGAACCAGTTGCGGAAGTGGCTCTGACCTCGGGATGACAAGGGCGCGATAGTGGCCCTCTACCCCTCTCGTCTGGACCAGGATCGTCTCTCCCTCATCACTCGTGCCGACGGCAATCGGCAGTTCGGGGAAGAGCATGCCCGGAAATGGTCCCATCGTTTTCTCGAGCACCGCTCCAGCAGCGAATCGGAGAATCAGCAGACCCGAGCCGTCGGTGACCTTACCCCTGCACATCAGCAATAACTCCTGGGAGCCATTCCCGTCGATGTCGACGGCATGAACACGGACCCGATCGAGAGGTGCCATCCCGCGGATCACTGGAGCTGCCAGATGAGCTTCCCCTTCCCGATCCACGCAGCAGATCTCCAGATCTGCGTCGGTGGTGACTTCGCCCCCTCCGTAGAGGCTGTGGATCCCCTGTACATCTCCGATTCCCGGCTGCTCCAGCGTCTGCCCCTGCAGTGGTCGCATCGTCGATGGTCCCGCGGCGACGTGTCCCAGTCCCAGAACATGACCGATCTCGTGAACCAGAACCGAAGTCAACCTGGGTGCCTTCATCCGGGGTACACGGAGGCCCGATGAAGGCTGTGATTCCTCCACGACATCCTCGGAAAGATCCCAGTCGACACCGGCATTGAGATGGATCGAGTACGGAGTGGCATCTCCGGAGTCGGGAGCGGTGCAGATGTGCCCCACCAGTTCCGAGGAGACTCCAAAGGGGATACAGGGCCGACCGTGGTCCGCTGCCTTCCACTGGATGGTGAGATCCGCCTCCTGATCGTCCGCTGCCACCTGGAAGAGCAATCCTGTCGATTGACTCCAGCGCTGAAACGCCTTCTCCATCGCCTGAAGAGCGAGCCCCTCGTCGATGGGACACCCCTCCCGATCGAATCGCCACGTCAGTCCATCGACGCCTTCGATCCTGTGAAGCACCGTGAACGGATACTGGAATGCGGGTCCGCGATACTCATCGACGGAACTGCTGCCCCGTTGTGGACCGTGGCATCCGGGCAGGGAAAATAGCAGCGAAAGAAAACCACCCCACAGGATCCATCCCATCGGGGAGTGGATCGAAAGACTGCAGTTTCTGGCCGAACCGGTGCTCATCTGACTCTCCCCTCTCCTGCCGGGTACTACAAACTCCCGCGGCGCTCCCCCCACGATGAAAAACCGCCCGCTGGCCCGGCGCAAGGGCTCGGGTCAGCGGGCGGTGATCAAATCGACCAGATCTCGGTTTACAGGTCCGAGAGGAAGGTTCGCAGTGCTTCTTGATCCGATTCGCTCAGGGCATCGTAGCCCTGTCGAATCAACTCTGCCTCACCGGTGTGCATCTCGATCGCCTGCTCCAGGGTGGCGGCTCTTCCATCGTGAAGGTAAGGGGCAGAAACACGCACTCCCCACAGCGGAGGAGTCTTGTAGTACCCGACTCCAGCTCCGCCACCTTCCGAGGTACCCCGGAAATCGGCGGGATGAATGTTGTGAAGGAGAAGATCAGAGTACAGATTCACCGGACCTTCGGTGCCCTGCATGCTTGGCACATGGCAAATCGCACAACCGACGCTGTTGAAGACCGCCTCACCAACGGAGACCATCGGATCGGTACTTCCTCCACGTGGAGGTGCAGCGAGGTGTGACGAGTAGAAGAGCATATCGTCGAAATCATCCTGGCTGATCTCGGGATCAGGCACTCCATCTGCATCGCTGAGGGCGCCGAAACCACGGCCATCATCCGCCACCGTGATTCCCGTCTCTCCTCCCAGTGCATCTCGAAGGAAGTCGGAGACAGATGGGACCTGGGCTTTCCAGCCCAAGATTCCGATCTCCATCACTCCTCCGCCGACATCGATCATGCGGGCGACTCCTCGGCAGCCATTTCCATCGACATCGTTCGGGTCTTCATGAGAGAGGATTTCGCTCTCGAAGATGGTCTCGATCAGTCCAAGTCCGAATGTAGAAGGGGTCTGCCGCTGTTCGAACACGTCCGCCAGCGGATCCGAGTCTTCACGCCCTGGTGTATCCACCCTGCGTAGTTTGCTGGCGACCGGCCCACCTGGAAGGTTTTCGAAGGGACCATTTCCGCCATTGTCGAAACCAAATCTCATCACATTGACATCGAGCCCACCTGCTCCGCCGATCACCGGACCCTGGTGACAGGAGCGGCAGGAATCAGCATTCAATTCGGGAGTTCCCAGGCCTTCTGAGAGTTGCCAATCTCGATCGAAGACGAGTCGTCCACGGATCCACTGCTCCAGTTCGGCGGGGAGCAGTTCCCGATCGGGACCACCCATCGCTCCCACCGGCGGAACCGGAGTGTCTTCATCGATGATTTCTGCGTGGACGATCCCGAACACCAGGATCGAGGGAAGCAACAGGAAGAATCCGAGAGCAGTTTGTTTGTTACTCTTCATTACAGTGCCTCCAGGAATCTGATAACGGCCTGCTGTTCCGTGGGGCTCAGAGCGTCGTAAGCATCTCTCGACTGTTGCCCCTCCCCTCCATGCATGAGGATCGCCTCATGCATCGTGTCCGCTCTTCCATCATGAAGCCACGGCCCATGAAGTCGTACACCCCAGAGGGGTTGAGTACGGAACTCATCGGTCGTGGTATCCGGGGAGATGAAACTGGGCTGAGGCATTCCCATGGAGATTCCATCGGCGAGTTCCGGTCCCATGTCGTGGAGGAGCAAGTCGCTGTACGCGCTGACTGGACCCAATGACGACTGGAGTTCAGGAATATGACAGTCGGTGCAGTTCATCTGGAAGAAAAAGGTCTCTCCCAGTAACTCCTCTGAACCCATCGGCCCGCGAGGAGGGGGTGCAACAAATCGGCTGAAGACGAGAATGTCTCTGAGATCTGGAGTGGAAATCTCCGGATCGGGAATCGAGTCCAGATCCTCCGTCGGCTCATCGAATCCGGAAGACACCTGCATCATCGCTGCGCTGACAATTCCTCCGGTGCCCAGAACGGGGTCCGTGGTGATCCCCATCTGGTTCATCAGGGCTCCACGCAGGAATGCCTCGAGGAAGTTTGCCTGCGCCTTGTATCCGAATCGCCCGAGGTTTCCGGCTCCATCGGTGTTGAATCGACCGCTGATTCCGTCGCCATCGTTGTCATTTGGATCTGCGTTGGCAGCAATCTCTGCATTGGAGATGAACTCGAACAGACCCACGCCCAGCCCGGATGGAGAGTTTCGCTGCACCACGGTCACCGGTAAGCCACCCACCTGAGAGGGCTCTGGAATCACCGGTCGCCCGCCATTGGTTCCAGGGATCGTGTAGGAAGGCATGACGATGCTCGGCACGTTGGGAGGGTCCCAGATCGGTCCCTGGGAACCCGGGGCTCCCACAGCAGCAAAGTAGAAGTTCCTGTAGATCGGCGCAGAGCCTCCTGCGGCGGGGGTGCTGTGACACGCCTCGCAACTGGTGGCGTTGTAGAACGGTCCCAGCCCCTCATCAGGAGCAAAGCTCTTATGCATCAGATCTCTTCCGCGAAGGAAGGAATCGAAAAGCTGCTGGTCGAGACCAGGAAGTGCATCCCCGAGAGTACAGAAGGAATAGGAATCACACCCGAGATCATC
>CBFIET010000131.1:0-113206 GCA_965661685.1 Planctomycetota bacterium | reverse complement strand
TGACCGAGGAAGAGAAGAAACCAGCAACCAACGTGCTCGGCCTGACCAAGGCAGATTACAAGGGTGGCGCCTCCACGATGTGCAAGGGGTGTGGCCACGATCGGATCTCCGAGGCATTCATCCAGGCCTCCTACGACCTGGGAATCGATGCACAGCAGATCCTCAAGATGAGCGGGATCGGTTGCAGTTCCAAGACCCCTGCTTACTTCCTCGGCAAGTCGATGGGGCTCAACTCGACCCATGGCAGGATGCCCAGCTTCGCCACCGGAGCCCACGTCGCGAACACCTCGATGATTCCCATCGGAGTCAGCGGTGATGGCGACTCCGCCAGTATCGGCATGGGTCAACTGGTGCACATCATCCGTCGAAATCCCAAGATGCTCTACATCATCGAGAACAACGGGGTCTACGGCCTGACCAAGGGCCAGTTCTCCGCCACTGCAGATCGCCACAGCCCCTCCAAGCGCGGAGCCTTCCCCCGGGAAGACTCGATCGACCTGTGCGGCCTGGCGCTGGAACTGGGAGCGACCTTCGTCGGCCGCTCGTTCAGCGGGGACAAGAAGCAACTGGTTCCGTTACTCAAGGCAGCTCTCTCCTTCGACGGTCTCGCCTTCATCGATGTGATCTCCCCCTGTGTGACCTTCAACAACCACGAAGGATCCACCAAGTCGTACACCCACCAGAAGGAGAAGGGGGTCTCCTACCACGATCCTTCCTACGTTCCTCCGCTGGAGCAGATCGACATCGAATACGAGGAGGGAGATGTACACGAGGTCACCCTGCACGACGGATCGAAGTTATTGCTTCGCAAGTTGGATGGAAACTTCGACCCCACCGACAGGGAAGCAGCATTCCAGGCGGTGAGGAATACCCGAACCGCTGGAGAGATCCTCACGGGATTGATTCACATCAACACCGAAGCCAAATCGCTGGCTTCAAACTCCTCGATGACCGCCACCCCACTGGTATCCCTCCAGCAAGAGGAACTGCGACCGGCTTCGGGGACACTGGAACGCCTCAACGAGAGTTTCCGGATCTGACGCCTCGCTAGCCGACGATTCGCAAATCGTCTACCAGGATGCCCGGCAGTTTCGACCCGCTGGTGTTTCTCTGGCTGTAGGTGTGGAGTTCCGGGAGAACCTCGGTACGAGATCCCAGATCGACGAGTCCCTCGCCGAGGATCCGCAGGATCGAATCGTCCACCCGTACCGTACCGATGGGAGCGACCGCCTCTCCACCCTTGACCCTCAGTGCAACCCAGCGCGAAACACCGGTAACACGCGCTCCCTCTCGAGCGGCGAGATTGGTGTAGTGAACATGAGAGAGCCAGATTCCATCCCCGATCTGCTGGCAGGCGGAGTCTGGATCGATCGATCCCGGTCCCATCTCCAGTGCCGCTGGCGCTTCCGATCCTTCCGCACCGTTGTGCTCGAGACCGAACTCCTTTGCGCTCCTCGGACTGGTCAATTTCTCCACCCCCTCCCCGCCGGAGACGAGATCGATGGGAGCCGGAATGGAATGTCCATCGGAGTTGAAGGCGGGTGCGCCTATCGCCCCCGGGTTCTCGCGAATGATCACCCGGGGATCGAGCTTTTGCCCCTGATAGAGGGGAGCAAGGGGACTCGATCCGGTCTCGTTCGCGCGATACGAGAACGCTCCATTCCACACCACAGGAGAGAAGAGGTCGCTCAGCGCAGCGGGCTCCAGCCACGCACGATAGCTACCGACGGAAGGAGTCTCGAGCGGTCTGCCGAGGATCACCGCCATCGATCGAGCATCATCTCGACGCCGTCTTGCCGCCCCTGGATCCCAGTTCTCACCGGCCCACACCCATCTCGTCGCTCCCCCGCCAAGGAGATGCATCGACCCATCGATGACGGTCCTTGGAGCCTCGAACCACCTGCGCAATCCGAGGTTGTTGGCAGCCCCCCGGAAGATCGTTCCGGTGATGGCGATGCCACACGTCTCGAGACCATCCTCTTCTCCTACAAGCGAACCGATCACCTCATCCGGTGATGGAATTCTACCGGCTCCTCGATGCTCTTCTGCAATCGGGGCGGCCAGATCCGCCAGATGAGGATCCTCAGGGAGATCGCCAAGTGAAGCGCTGAGACCATCGATGGCAGATCGAATCGGCGCTCGGTCGGCATCCAGCGACCCGGATAGCATCAGGTTTGCAACCACCTCACGACCCTGCCTCCGGAGAGAGAGGGACAGATGTCTCTGCTCGATGGACCCGTTCTGTCTCACCCTTCCCGAAGAGATCCTGGCATAACCGGTAGTCTCCCCCGAAAGAGCCAGTGAAACCTGTTCCCCTGCCCCTACGAGGGTGTCCGCATAATCAGCGAGATCGTAAAACCATGATTGCATCTAGCCCTCCCGTCCAAACACTTCGAGGTTGCGAAAGCGACACGCCGGCATGGCATGACCCACGAAGACCATCTGGTTCGGTTCTCCCTTGCCACAGTTTGGTGTTCCTCGAACCTGCCACGTATCGAGATCGCCTACCCCGTCGAGGGATTTCCAGAAGGGAATCGTGGTGCTGCGGTATCCAGCGTCCTTCACCCTGCCCTTGAGCTGCCCATCTTCGATCAACCGGGCATCCTCGACGCCGAACTGAAACTTCCACCGTCGATCATCGATCGACCAGGAGGAGTTCACATCGAGCCAGATGCCCTTTTCCACCCCGCCGATCAGTTCTTCCAGGGGCGTATCCCCCGGTTCCACATTGAGGTTGGCCATGCGGTCGATGGGGGGGCGATTCCAGGAGCATGCCCTCGATACGGCGATGGCATCCTCGGGACGGGAGAGACGCTGGGCACTGAGGGCTCCGCCGATGCCCCTCTTCAGCATTCCTGATTCGATCAACGGAGTCTTTTGCGCCGGAAGTCCCTCGTCGTCGAAGCCGGCACTGCACACTTCACCCTCGATGGTGGGATCGATCACCACGTTGAGAAGATCCGATCCCCACTGCAGCGTTCCAAGATCCTCTCTGGAAACAAAACTGGTCCCGGCATAGTTGCGTTCATCGCCGAGGATGCGATCGAGTTCCAGGGCGTGCCCGATCGACTCGTGCACCTGGAGAACCATCTGCGCGGGTCCGATCACCGCATCCATGACTCCTGTAGGGCAACTCGGAGAGAGCAAGGTCTCGATGGCGTCTTCACCGATCTGGGCAGGTATCGAATCGAATCGGGTCGAATCGAGAATCTCGTATCCTCCCAGCTGCGCATCGCTACGACCCCCATTGGTTCGTTTCTGTACATCACCTCCATCGCTGGCCACCGCCTCTAGCCATGGAATCACCCGATCGTGTACCTGTTCGATTCGCACTCCATCGGTAGTGACCAGGCAGGTCTCTGTACGAACCCTTCTCACCGAGGATGTGCGCTGGACGATTCGATCATCGGTCTTCAACCCCTGGCAAGAAGCTCGAACTCGATCGATGATCTGCTTCCTGGAGACTCCATCCCAGGGTTGTTCGATTCGGTGACTCCACTGTCCCGAACTGTCAGGGCGTGGTGCCTCGGAGAAATCGACGACCCCTGCTTCTCCGCAACTGCGAGCCCACTGCTGTGCAACCCGTGCTGCCTGGTACAACCCCCCCACCGACAGATCACTGGTGGCTGCCAGCCCCATACCCGCTCCATCGATCACGGTGACCATCGCTCCCGAATCCATCGATCGGGAAGGAGGTAGCAACACATCGTCTCGAACGGTGTAGGACTCGGATGTGGTATCGACGATGCGCAGGCTGCACCAGACTCCCCTGGGAGCGATGCGTTCCAGCAACCTGGTGGGATCTTCAGTCGTCTCTTCTCTCATCGGATTCTCTCCATCTCGTCTGGCAACCTCGGCCCATCGGGATCCCTCACAGGGACTCCACCGCGTAGTACCGTCACCTTGCCCTCGTCGCCGTGGATCACCAGGTCTGCCCGGTACTCCGACCGGATCGTGCCTCTCCTCGGTATCCCGAGATCCTTGGCGGCGTTGGCAGACCCGAGTGCTGCCCGCAGACTCGGATCGAAACCCAGCTTGTTCGCAGTTTTCTCGAGGGCGGTGGGTAACAGCGTCACACTTCCGGCCAGCGTTCCATTCTCGAGGGTCGCTTTCGATCCGTCGGAGCACACTTCTTGACCACAAAAAGTACCAGAAGCGACACCCATTCCCGCCAGTGGCATGGCATCACTGACTGCGATCAGTCCACCGTTACCCTTCATCTTCAATGCCATCTTGACCGTTTCATCTGAAAGATGATGACCGTCTAGAATCACCTCGCAACGGACACGATCATCGAGCAGCAGGGTGGTGATCGGACCGGGGTCTCGATGATGGATGGGAGGCATCGCATTGCACAGGTGCGTACATCGCCACGCCCCCGCATCGATGGCAGCAGCGGTCTGCTTCGCATCTGCACAGGTATGGCCGATCGATCCCCGAATTCCAACGGCGGTGAACTTCTTCTGGGCAGCCAGCGGGATCTCCTCCGGTGCGAAGGTCATGATCCTCAACTGCCCATGAGCCCCTTGCAGCAATCTCTCGAAGAGCGATTCATCCCAGGCGTGAACCCCCGCCTCGGGCAACGCTCCCTTCCGCCCGGAGGAGACGAAGGGACCCTCCAGGTGGATCCCCAGGATGGAGGAACTCATCTCCTTGGCCCGGGCACACTCTTCCAGGGCATGGAGCATGGCGTCCTCTGCCCCTGGAACGATGGTCGGATAGATGGTGGTGATTCCCTGTTCGGCGAGATCATCGGCACAGGCGGCGATCGATTCCGCATCGCAACTGGAGAAGTCGACTCCGTTGGCGCCGTGAATATGGGCATCGATGCAGCCCGGGGTGACCCTGCGGCCGCCCAGATCCCAGATCTCGTCACCGGTACCACTCCCTGGCGCTGCCAGTGCTGCGATCACGGTACCTTCCAGCACCAGATCCGCCCGGCACACCCGGTCGGGGAGAACCGCCTCTGCATCCCGCAGGACGATCCTCGGCAGGGAATCCTCTGGATTGCTCATCGCTGGCCCCCTTCCCTGAACAACTTCTCAGCGCACATCGCTGCTCCGATCAATCCAGCTCGATTGCCGTGTTGAGCCCGCACGATCTTCAGATCCGCGATGGCCTTGGGAAGAACCCTCGAGGCGAGGGTTTCCTCGATCAGTTGCAGATGACGAGGTCTCGCATCGATGATTCCACCACCGAGTACCACCACATCGGGATTGAGCAGGTGGAGTGCGCTCATCAGCCCCTCCCCCAGTGCCCGTGCCCCATCATCGAGAACCTCGTTGGCGAGTTCATCTCCATCGAGTCCAGTGGAGACCAGCTCCGAGACTCCCGGTGACTCGGTCAGCGATCGTCGACGACCCCACTCAGCGGCCATCCCCCAGCCGCCTGCGTATGCCTCGACGCAACCGACCAGCCCACAGTTGCAGGGAATCCCTGATCGCTCCAGGATGATGTGCCCCACTTCCAGTGCTCCCCCGGAACTACCCCGCAGCAGTTCTCCATCGATCACGGCTCCACCACCGATTCCGGTTCCGACCGTCACCGCCAGCAGGATGTTCGATCCCCGGCCTGCGCCGGTGACGTACTCCCCCCACGCTGCCGAGTTCGCATCATTCTCGACCACCGCAGGCACCTGGTACCTTCGCCGGAAGAAACCGACGATGTCGGTGCCGTGCCAGCCCCCCAGATTTGCCACCGGAAAACGGATGACACCGGTGTCGGGATCGACCACCCCAGGGGTTCCCAGGCCGATGGCAGCGACCTCTCCTCCCACCCCGGGAGCCTCTTCCAGGGCGAGATCGACCACCTCGCCGAGGGCGGTCAGGATCGCCTCCTGGCCGTGCTGAGCATTGCTGGGGCGCCGGTTGGACCACACGATCCCCCCGTCTGCGTCGCACAGACCCACCTTGATCTCGGTTCCCCCGAGATCGAGGCCTACAAACAATGGAACAGTCATGGTCCTCCCCGCCGGCTGGATCGATCGGCACCCCAGCATCGCCTCCCCGATGCGGGGGCGCAAGTCAGCCCTGTGTCGGGAACTGAGGATGGAACCAGAGTGAGAATCGATGGACAATCCTGCAGGAGGAAGCGCCATGAGTTCAGACTCTCAACCTGCTGGAGATCCATCTGCAGTGCAGAAGTGGATCGATCGATACCGCGCAGATCACACCCATCCACTCAATCACCTCACCCACTTCATAGGAATCCCGGCGATCGTTGCTTCCCTGGTGGTGGTCTTCATCAACTGGCGCTGGGGAGCGGGCCTCTTCGTCGGAGGCTGGATCCTCCAGTTCATCGGCCACGGGATCGAGGGCAATCGCCCATCCTTCATGAAGGATCCGCGCTTTCTTCTCATCGGCCCCCTCTTCATCCTCCAGGAGGGCTTCCGTAAAATCACCGGCAGATCTGCCCCCCCCACGAAGAAATGAAATCGATGCCCTTCCCCAGAAGCCTCGTTGCCAGTTACCTGATCCTGTCGATCGTGCTGACCTCTCCGCTGCTGGCGCAGAATGGCGACCGTAACGGCGAGACACAGGAGGAGAACTGGAGACAGTGGGATGTTCCACCCGCTCCGGTGCTCACTCCTGCACAGGCTCTCGAAACCTTCGAGGTGGCACCGGGATTCCGCGTCGAACTGGTGGCGAGTGAACCGCAGGTGGTGGATCCCATCGCCATCGCATGGGATGAACGGGGTCGCCTGTGGGCGGTCGAACTGCGTGCCTACATGCGCACCGTCGAGGGAGACGGTGAGATGGATCCCCTCGGCCAGGTCGTGGTGCTGGAAGACCTCGACAGCGACGGACTCTTCGAGAAGAGCACCGTCTTCCTCGACGGCCTGGTCAGTCCTCGAGCCATCTCCATCGTCGAAGGTGGAGTGCTGGTGGCAGAACCTCCTCACCTCTGGTACTGCCGTGACCTCGATGGCGACCTTCGCTGTGATCGAAAGAGCGAGGTCGCACGCTACGGAGATCCCAACCCTGATGTGGTGGAGCATACCGAGAGTGGATTGCTGCGCACCGTCGACAACTGGTTCTACAACTCCAAGAGCAGGCGCCGATTCCAGTTCGATGTGGTCGACGGGAAACCGACGATAGAAATGGAGAACACGGCATTTCGAGGGCAGTGGGGTCTCGCTCAGGACGACCAGGGACGCCTCTATTTCAATCACAACTCGACGTGGATCCTGGCCGATCCACTCCCCACCGAACTGCTACTTCGCAACCCCAACTGCGGCAAACCTGCTGGCCAACCTGGGCGCTCCGGTCACCGGGTGATCAGCGACCAGTCGACGTGGCCGATCCGCATGAACCCAGGAATCAATCGCGGATATCAGCCGGGGATGCTGCGAGAAGATGGGCGACTGCGCCGCAACACCTCTGCCGCTGGCTTGACCATCTTCCGCAGCCACCGCTGGGGAGACGACTGGAACGGTGTCGCGTTCGTCGCCGAAACCACCGGCAACCTGGTGGCGGCATTCCGATTGCGAGAGCAGGGCTCACGCATCACCGGTGAACAGTTGACCTTTCCCCATGACCAGTATGTCCAGCAAGCTTTTCTCGGTTCCACCGATGAACGATTCCGACCGGTCGATGTCGAGGTTGGTCCCGACGGCAACCTGTACGTCGTCGATCTTTACAGGGGCGTCGTCCAGCACCGCCAGTTCGTCACCTCGTATCTGCGCAAGCAGGTAGAAGAGCGGAAACTGGAACAGCCCATCGGACTCGGCAGGATCTGGCGAGTCGTCGCCGATGATGAAGAGGAGCAGATCGAGCCGCTGGGATTACTGGCCGGAGAGGCGGGACGCATCGGCGCTCTCAATCATCCAGTTGGCTGGGTCCGCGATACGGCGCAGCGGCTGCTGGTCGAGGCGGGAAGTACGTCACCGGTGAAAGAGTTGAAGCAACTCGCCAGTTCGATCAACACCCTCGCCACCGGAAGACTCCATGCCCTGTGGACACTGAACGGGCTGGAAACCATCGATGGCAAGCTCCTCAGCGCAGCACTACAGGATGATGATGAGCGGGTTCGGCGGGCGGCGTGCCGAATCATCGCCGAGCCAGCGAAGATCGCAGAATCCGACATCTCCGCCCTGATCACGGCACTCGTCACCGAACCCGATGAGGTCTCCGAGATCGAAAAGATTCACCGGGTCCTGGCACTGGGCACCTTTCCAGACCATCCCGATGCGTTTGCTGCGATACTCGACATCCTGCGGCGAGATGGAACCGATCCCAACATCCGCATGGCAGCACTCAGTGGCTGGAACGATTACCAGATCGAGCGGATCGGACGCTTCTTCGGCGATCACATCGAGGCGTTCCCCGGACGCGAAGCACTGTTGAGCGAGACCACTCGATCGGCACTGCGCTCCCACCCCTCCTCCCTCGGCTTGCTGCTCGACTCCCTCGATGATCTCGACAGTGGAGATCCACGCCTGACTGCGATGCTCGGGGCGATCCGCATCACCACCGACGACAAGCGCTGGAAAGCTCCCGTCCTCGCCACCATCCCGCCCCTTCTGCAGCGGCAAGATCTGGCGGGATCTGCCGCCACCGATGCCGAGGCGATCGTCGCCAGGCTCACCTTCGATCCGTCGTCCCTGCCGAAGGTGACTCCGTGGACCGAACAGCAACGTCGCCTCGCCAGCCACGGAGCGGCGGCCTTTGCCTCCTCCTGCGCACTGTGTCACGGGCCGGCGGGAACAGGCCAACCCGCTCTCGGCCCGTCGCTGATCGACAGTCCGTGGTTACTGGGCGAGGAGAGCATTCCCATCCGCCTGGTGCTGGATGGGCTCACCGGTCCCGTCGAAGTCGATGGAGAGGTGTGGGACATCACGATGCCCGGCCACCGGGAGAACCCACTGCTCGACGACGAGGGGATCGCCGCAGTATTGACCTGGGCGAGACGACAGTGGGGCCATGGTGCTTCCCCCATCGATCCCAATAGCGTTTCTGAACTGCGCCTCCTGACCTCCGGACGCACGCTGCCCTGGACGGTCGAGACGTTGAAGGAGGATCCTCGATGAAGTTGTTCTGCCTCACCATTCTGTCGGTGGTAGGGTTCCTCCCCTGCACCGATTCTCCTGCTCCCACCGCCATCGATGCTGACGCAGTTCCCTGGGAATCTCTCATGCCGCCGCAAGACCTCAGTGGCTGGAAGATCGTCGGTGGCAGCGCTTCCTACCGCATCGAGGATTCGCAGTTGATCGGTCAAAGTACTGCCGGAAGTCCCAACACCTGGCTCGTCACCGAACGACACTTTGGCGACTTCGAACTGGAGTACGAGTTCCTCTGTGACCCATCCCTCAATTCTGGCGTGCAGATTCGCAGTGAAGCTAGCGGCGGGATGGCGCGTGGATTTCAGGTGGAGATCGATGTCGATGATCGGCGCAAGCGGTACTGGAGTGCCGGACTCTACGAAGAAGGGGACCGCGGCTGGATCGATAGCCTCGAGGACAATCCACAGGCGCAGGCGGTCCACAAACCCGACGACTGGAATCACGTCCGCATCGTGGCGGTGGGAGCACACCTGCAGACGTGGCTCAACGGGGTTGCCGCGGCGGAGGTGTTCGACACCCGCAGGCTCAGTGGATTCATCGGGATGCAGGTACACGGCGTCGGAAACCGGCAAGAGCCACTGGAGATCCGCTGGCGCGGAATGCGGGTCCGTGATCTCGGATCCCACCACTGGAGCGTCCTGAAACCACCGACCGATTCGGGTTGGGTGGAAACGATCACCCTGCCCGAAGAGTGCTCCACATTTCGTCTCGAGGTGACGGCGGAGAAGGATGCCGCTCCGGTCGGAGTCCTGTGGGGAGATGGGAAGACCAGCTCGGTCAGTTTCCAGTTCTCGGAGAACACCATCGAGTACTCCTACCAGGGAGAGGAACGGGTCGATGACTCCGGAGAACCGGTTCACGGCCCCTTCGGAATCGGCAAAATCGGATTCCGCGGTCGCTACCAGGTCTTCAGCGGATCCTCCGAGAGAAGTTCCCTGGTGGTCAGCGATGGCAGAGATCGACTTGTGCTGGAGACCCCCGGCCCGGCGAAAGGAGCTCAGATCGGCCTGTACAAGAGGCGCAGCAGGATTCAGAGCATCGAAGTGCTGATCCCCAGGAATTGTGCCGAAAAGTCGCAACAGAAGGGTGCGGAAGGCGTTGCACCGAAAACTCCACCCCGGTAGACTTCTGGCTTCGGATAAACCCCACGGAGGACGAGATGAAGGTCAAGATTCGCAAGAGCGGCATCAAGCGCAAAAAGCAGGGCTTCCGTGCCCGGATGCGCACCAAGGCAGGTCGCAAGCAGATCAATGCTCGTCGCCGACGTGGCAGCTCCCGCATGACTGCCTGGGGCTAGTCGAGTTCGACTCCCCGGTCGTGCGCCCCTTCCAGGGCCAGGCTTCCCATCATCCCTGAAACGAATCCTACGCCGTATGGCGATGCGATCGCATCACCGATCCAGAACGGCGCGAAATCTTCGATCGAGGTCGTCGTCCCCTTCGACCGAACCAAGATATCGAAGAGCAACCTCTCTCAGCGCTTCACAGAATCGAGCATCCCCATCGGCATAGTCGAGGGGACCGCTGTACCCTGGCTTCCTCTGCTTCTCGAGAGCGGGTAGCCAGCCGAGGAATGTCGGCAGGACTGGCGGCGACGGGAAAACGTGAGAAACCGTTTTCAAGCCCTTGATCAGGTGACTACAGACCTTGTTCCCCATCACCTCGTCGGGAACCTGATTTGCGAGAACCCACAGCGGCGGCGGAGGCTTCGATCCGTCATTGAGTGCCCACAGCATCTCCATGGCATCGCCGCGGAAGGACTCCTCATCGCCGGTGACGATGACGACATCGTGCGCCCTCATGCAGAAGCTGGTGACCTGACGGAAGACTCCCCCTGCCGTATCGAGGAGGATCACGTCCACCATCTTTCCGAGGGATTCGAGCATCGCATCGAATCGCTTCTGGAAGGAGCTTTCGACCACCATCTGGTCGAGAGCCTCGGCACTCTCCTCGAATTTCACTCCCCGCAGGAAGTAGAGGGCCCCTTCGTCGGCATCATCCCGGCGTTTCCACTGATCCGCGCCGATTTCCACCAGCGAGGATTCGAGGTCGGCATTTCCATCGAGGAGATTCATCAGGCCAAGTTCCGGCCTCTGGCGCAGGTAGTAGTGCACGTTGGGATTGCCGAAATCGACATCGACGATGGCGACTCTTTTGCCCATGCGCGCCAGTTCCCGGGCGAACAGGATCGATACGACAGTCTTCCCGGCACCACCCTTGCCGCTGCAAAAGGTGGCCAATCGATAATCAGACAAGTGGATCTCTCACTTTCAGAACTCCGGCGCAGGGTACAGCATGACCCCATCAGGGGCGGACTTCCACCCACCATTCCAGTTGCTGCTGCAATAACCCCTGATCATCCCTCAACACCCACTGGGTAGGATCCTTCACCGTACAACGCACCCTGTGCCATCCCGGTTCCAGATCCTTCGATCGAATTTGAGCGGCCTGCACCGTCTTCCCCGTCGGATCGATGCCACTCTGGGCTCGTCTCCACAACTCTCCGGGACGGGTGTCGACCACCGAGGTCCCTCCAGAGTTGCCACCCCCGACATCTCCTGGCCGCTGCAATCCGAAGGAGAGCACGTGCCACTTCACATCCAGTTGATGGGTGCGCGGTTGCAGTGTCCACACCTTCAGGATCACCTCCTCATCGTCCTCCTTTTTCAGGACCAGATCACCGGGCTCCGGCTCCACCCGATCGACAGGTCGAACCCGGCTGTAGATGACCTTCACCATGTGCTCCATGCAGACGACACAGAATCCACTGTTGTCCCTCATCATGCAGGAGACCTGCGGCCTCCACACATGAAATGGCTTGCGGTCGCCCCCCTCGAAGAGTCCCACCTTGCTGTTATTCCACCAGCGGTCCTCTGCCTCGATCCACTCGCGCCAGATCACCTGTTCTTCCACCTGCGCCTTGTCGCTGCCATGCATCAGGTTCGGAGGTGCCGCACGGGTAGCCACGACAGCATCTCGCGACGGCGGTGGAGGTTTGTCGGGATCCGATCCAGGCTCGTTATCGTATTCATCGTGCAGCCCCCCCAGCGAGTGACCCACCTCATGGTTGACGAGACCGAGCGCACCCTTCGGCAAACTGGTGACCCCGCCCCCTCCCGTCGCAACGCCAGCAGTATCGTTGGCGATGACCACCGATTGGCGATCCTTCCCCGCCTCACCGAGCCTTGAAAGGATGTCGAACACCCTCGATCCGTTCGAGGTGAGAACGTCATAGCGAACGAGACAACCGAGTGCTGTATCCTTGACGATCTCGCCAGGCTCCCTCGAGACCCCCATCTCCTTCGATTGAAGGTGTACCGCGGTCACGTTGAAGTACTGCTCGTACTCGCGATATGGATCGACGGAGAAGAGCAACTTCTCACAGGTGCGAGCTTGATTCAGGAACATCTCCTGCTGCTCATCGAGCACCTGATATCCATCGCCGAGAATGAACATGTCGATCCGATTTGCCGCCTCACCCGACTCTCGCAGAGCGACCTCTGCCAGGTAGGGATTTTCCAGCAACTCCCTGGCCACTGCGGATTGCTCGGCATCGTCTGCCTCGGCGACGATCTCCCTCAGCATTCGATCGGCGAGGGTGAAGGAGCCTTCCTCCCTGAGGATCTGCACGTATTCGATGACCTGCTCGATCCTGTTTGATTTCTTGAGTCTCCTGGCGGCTGCGATCGCCTCCTGCTCACGCTGTCTTCTGAGGCGCTTCCTCTCGATCAACTGTTCCTTCTCGAGACTGGTCACCAGACGTCCCTGGTATTCCTCGTAATCACCACTGGATGGCAATCGACCACGACTTCTATCGAGGATCGCCTCTGCCAGTTCCTTCCCTCGACTTCGCCTGTGGAGATTGACGAGAGCACGATGGAAACCCTCATCGTCCCCTGCGATTTCCGCCAGGAAGACCATCCCCATCACTCCCTCCAGGGAGTGAGGAACCGACCTGAACAGTACGGCCCGCTCGCTGGAGTTGACCTGAATCCACTGCCGCTTGTCGATCATCTTTCCGTCGGCGATCTGGCGCTCCAGTGTCAGGTTGTCAGGTGTTGCCTGATACACCAGCGTCTTGCCGCTGCTCAGTTGCACCGTCAACTCGCCACCAGCTGCTCCTTCGAGGAACTCGTTGAACATGGTGCTGAGGGCCCCGGAACGAACCAGCATCTCGAGTGCCTCGATGTGTTCCTCTTCGGGAAGATCGAGGGCTAGCGCTCGGTGGAGTACCGGACTCAGTTGATCGTAACGGCATTCCTCCAGCAACTTACGAGCGCTGGCGAGAAGTGAAGCCCATTGCTGGGGTGGTCTCCGAGAACCGGGTAACTCCTGTAGTCGAACATCTGCAACCCCCTCGACCAGTTCACCGAGAGCCTGCTCGTAGAGGGGAATCCCTGCGAAGCGAGATCGTGCGGAAGCGAGCACACGGAGTGCTTCTCCTGGCCTGCGAGCTTCGAGGAGTGTCGTGACTCGCTGCTGTACTGAATCGAGCTGCACTTCGGCAACCTCGGAGATCTCAGCGGACCGTGCGCGCCAGTAGGCACGCTCCGATTCGGAGGCGTCCACCCCTGCCAGAAAACGGGCGATCGATTCCGCTTCCCCGTATCGTCCGTCGAGGATCAGGGGAGCCAGCACCTCGTCGATGGAGGCACGCTTTTCCAGTTCACTCGCCAGCTTCAAACCCTCCAGCGCCTCTGCCAGTTCACCGGAAGTATCTGCCGCACGGCTACTGGGAAACCTGCTCGAGATCGATCTGAGGATCTCGATGGCATCCCATGCGATATCTCCAGTCGCCATGTCCTGTTCCAGCAATGCCAGTTCAACTTCTCCCTCATCCGCTGGAGTCGAGAGCACATCCAGGGTGGAGTCTCCCGTTTCATCCCCGGCACGGGAGCTGGAGTCATCTACGGTTCGAACCACCTGTCTCGGGCCATTCGAATACTCCCGGGCAACGAGAACCGCCAGCAACAAGAGGAGCAACATCAGGGTACCGTCAGTGACCTTCGAGAGTGCGTTGGTTCGTCTCCGGGGGGGACCCGACCTGGCCGGTTGTGATTGAGCAGAGGCTGGCTCCCCATCCGGCTGCTCCTTGCGCCTGGAAACCGGTGCGGCCTCCTGCCTCGCAGCTCTCTTCGGGGCCACGGCGACGGCGGATCGAATTTCGATGACGGCGGAACCGATCTCGACCCGGTCTCCAGCTCTCAAGGAGGCGGAATCGACCCGTTCACCGTTGAGAAGGGTGCCGTTGGAAGATCGCTTGTCGACGATCCTCAACTGCCCCCCATCGAACTGGATCTCTGCGTGAACTCGACTGGCCTTGGATACATCGAGAACCACATCGCATTCTTCCGAACGCCCGAAGCTGATCCGATTCAATCCCTCGGTTTCGATCTGCTTCTCAACTCCATCGAGGATGAGGAAGATTTGTATCGGCTTGGCTGGTCGACTACTCATCGATCACTCCGTAGTTGCAACTGGATCGACCCGCTCGCTGCGGGGAAAAGGCCCTCGTATGGTTGAAACTGCCGCTGGCGATCAACTGATTCCCAGATCTGATTTCAACTTCGAAACCAGATCCTGATCGTCGAGATCGAGGACCGGATCGGAGTCGTACTGCTCAAAGAAAAGGGTGGGAGTCATCTGCTCGGGGATCTCCAGTGCCTTGCGAAGTTTCTTCTCGGCGGGAACGAAGCCACGGGTGGCCAGACGAACAATTGATTCACCGATCGTACCCTGCAGACCGCAGACGAGTACCACTGCAACTTCCGGAGTGAGTTCACCTGCAGCCAGGTTCATTCTCGATTCCAGCATCTCGAGACCATCGGGCTTGAAACAATCTTCAGCTCTTCCAGCGTGTCCCTGCCAATCGGGACACTGGGCAGGGCGACTGACGGTGGGAACGTAGACCAACCGATGGTCCCGTTCCATCTGCTCCAGTTCCTCACGGTATCCGAGGTCTCCATCCCTGGAGACACCATGAATGATGCAGGTCTTTTTCACCGATCGTCCGTGAGTGATGTCATCTCGAGCGATCGATACGAAGGGAGCCAGTCCTGTTCCAGCACTGACATAAATCTTCCAGCGATCGTCATCCTCACCCACAGTTCCTGGAATGGTGAAGTGTCCCTTTGGTTTGGGCCGCAGGAATACACGATCGCCTTCCGACAACCGAAACAGGCTGTGGGTCAGCGGATTCTTCGATGACGGTTGTGAGACGCGACGGATGTAGAACTCGACGAATCTCCGCTCCGCAGGCTCGGAGGCGATGGACATCGGTCTCTGCACACCCCCGAGTTCGGGTTCCACCTCGTTGTTGACCCCGATCACCATGTATTGACCCGGGACGAACCAGTCCCCCTCCGGCAACTCTTCGTCGAGGGCGATGCGGAATATCGCCAGTTCCTCGGAGAGATCGGTCTTTCCTTCGATGGTGGCGTTTGGCTCCAGAACCTTGGCCAATTTGTGCCCTCCTGTATCCAGTATTGTTCAAGAGATTCAGACCTGCAGAGTCTCCCGTCAGGGGATCTTCGGGTCAAGGTGGCGAAGGCCAAGTGGATGCAGGTATTCTCCACGGCCACAATACAGCCAAACCCGGTAGAGAGGTGGGAAGTGACGATGGATCTGCGCGGAAAGGTAGCCCTGGTGACTGGAAGTGCCAAGCGCCTCGGCAGGGCGATGGCGCTGTGTCTCGCCGACCAGGGTATGCATCTGGCCATCCACTGGAATCGCTCGGAGCGAGAGGCCCTCGAGACGGTCGAGGGGTGCCGGAAACTCGGGGTCGAGGCGCAGGCGGTTCAGGGCGATCTCGCCGACCCAGGCGGCACTCACGGGATCATCAACGAGGCGGCCCGACTGGGACCGGTACAACTTCTCGTCAACAACGCCTCTCGCTTCATCCCCAACCAACTCCAGGGACTCGATGCCGAGCAGATCGAGATGGACCACAGAATCCACGTCGTCTCGCCGGCGATCCTGGCACGGGAATTTGCTGCGGATCTGCCGCCGGGAGCACAGGGGCACATCGTGCAGATGCTCGACTGGCGAGCATCCATCGCAGATCCTCACTACTTCACCTACGGACTGGCGAAGGCGGGGATGCTACAGATGATGAAGTTGCTTGCGCTGGAACTGGCACCGGAGATCCGCGTCAATGGCATCGCTCCAGGGTCGATCCTGCCACCGGAGTCGTCGGAGGATGGGGATTCAAGTCCTGCTGACCAGGTTCGTCACGCAGCCTCCTTGAAACAGGTGACCGATGCTCTGTTGACCCTGCTACAGGATCCAGACGGATGCACCGGACAGGTGATCGCTGTCGACGGAGAAAGGACGAGAAAGTGAACCCGCTACCACCACACCTCGCAGATCTGGATACGATTCAAATCGAGAATCTGACCGTTCGAACGGTAATTGGAATTCTCGATCGTGAAAGAGATCGCCACCAGGAAGTATGCCTGCAGTTGACCCTGTGGACCGACATTCGCCCTGCAGGGAAGAGCGACAAGATCGAGGACGCCGTCGACTATCGTTCGTTGACCAAGAAGATCATCGAACATGTAGCCGCTTCCAGCTGCTTCCTCATCGAACGCCTTGCTGAGGAGATTGCACGACTCGTGCTGGATGAAAAAGGAGTCGAGGCGGTTCGGCTGAAAGTCGAGAAGCCGGGGGCCTTGCGTCATACCTCCACCGTCGCCATCGAGATCTTCCGGACATCCTCTTCATGAGTGAATCACCGGCATTCGCCTTGCTGTTGCTGGGGTCCAACATCGACCCTGATACGAACATGACCGGTGCACTTCTTCGCATCGGGGAACTGACACGGCTTCTGTCGCAATCTCCTGTGTACCTGACCCCACCTCACCAGGCTCCAGGAACCCCTCACTACCAGAACCAGGCAGTACTCCTCGAAGGACCTCCACCCTTTTCTCAATTGAGAGAGATACTGCGCAAGATCGAGGGGGAACTGGGAAGGGTCAGAACCACCGACGTCAATGAGCCCAGAACCATCGACATCGATATCCTGGCCGCGTCCAGTTCGACAGGAACCATCGATTGCAGCTGGCCCATCGATGACGCACTCACCAGGTTTCATCATGCGGCGATCCCGGCGGCGGATATCGCAGGTGGCTGGCTATTCCCCGATTCTCAGCAGTCGATTGGATCTGCCGCCAGCAGCCTCGGCTCTCCACCCCCGGGGTTTCAGCAACTCACCTGAACAGAATCAGGGACAGGAGAGCTGGCAACCCAGTGAATCAGCGGTGGGATCTGCACCGCATTCGGAGAATGGCGGCGGCAGTGGAGCCCCGGTCACGAACAGCGCCGAGAGAATATTCACCGGATCGGTGAGATTGATGGAGCCGCTGTCATCCGCATCTCCAGCATCGTCGCAGTAAATCGGGTCCGCTCCTGGGATGAAGAGCATCGAGAGGAGCAGAACTGCGTCCGCCAGGTTTGACGTGGAACTCGCATCGACATCCCCTCTGCGGAAGAACTCTCCCTCGGCAGGACCGAGGGCTCCCATGTCTGGGGGAGATCCATCCGGGTCGGCAGGGAGTTGAGGATTTCCGGTATCGATGCAGGATGAAGCGGGACCGAGGGTGAAATCTCAGGCGGAAGCATCGATGAAGAGCGGGTCCTCGTCGATGCAATCGGTAAACACCACATTCGAGGTGTCGAGGCCCTCGATACAACTGTACGTGGCGATGGTGGATCCCGCCTCGACCTCCAGCGGAATCACGTTTCCTCCCCGTACGATGCAGGAATCCATCATCACGACCCCGGGATTGCTGTTGTTGACGGTGATGTTCATCGGTGAATTTGCCCCTGGGGGACCGAATGTACACCTCTCCAGGGTGAGGTTGATGTCGTTGACACTGACACCGATGTTCCCGCCACTTGCCATGCCGATGTTGCCATCAAATACGCAGAAGCGGACCTCCTGAAGATCGGAAGGGTCTCCCGAATCGAGCAGCAATCCACCGCCATTGGTTCCTCCGTCGTTGTTCCTGACGACGCAGTGGTCGAGGGTCACCCGGGAGAAATCGGATACGATGATTCCTCCACCTGTGATGGTCGTCGTGTTTTCCGAGATCTGGCTCTGCTCGATGGTGGCATCGCTCAGATAGTAGATCCACACACCTCCAGCCAGGAGGTCGGAGCTGTTGCCATCGATCAGGCAGGATTGCACCTCGATGGTACTGTTTTCGACATAGAGACCGCCTGCCACGATGTTTGCGTGATTCCCTTGCAGGGTACAGTTCTGCACCAGTACCCCACCGATGGAGTTGGCCACGGCAAGTCCACCACCTGCATCCAGCGACAGGTTGTCGCGAATCACGACCTCATCGAACACCACCGAGATGGAGTTTCCACCATCGATGGCGATACCTCCCCCGGCAGAAGCCTGATTCGCCTCGACGATGCAGTTGGTGATGCGCGGAGAGGAATCGAGGATATAGATTCCTCCGCCTCTCCTGATGCCGTTGATCGCCATCCCACCACCCCCTCGGATGGTAAAGCCCTCGAGACTCGCCTGATCGGTCTCGCCGTTGATGAAACGGATGACGGAATCGTCGAGGGTTCCATCGATGATGGTGAGTTCCGGGCCCCCCTCGGAGCGGATCTCGATCAGTTTGCCGGCGAAATCGATGGACTCATTCCAGGTCCCTGGAGAGACGATGATCTGGTCGCCGTCGACGGCGATCGCCACCGCCTCGGAGATGGTGGGGACGTCGAGGGGAACGAAAATGTCCACCGCCAACGACTCACTGCTGCATAAGCACAGCAGGATCCACAGGGGATAGAATGCGCCTGAGCGCATGGGATTCGCTGAAAACAAGGGTACTCACTCCTCTGGATACCGCAGGCTCGATCACATAAAGGCGTTCGTCACTAGAGATAACGGTGTCTCACTCGCGCTAGAGTTACATTATCGGACAAACTCCCGTTGGAAGGAAGAGTCTAGTGAGACAATAAATGTCCCACTTTACCCATGGCTAAACCTTGTCTTGCACATGGATAAAATTCCTTTGCCATCGGAGCTCGACGGCGCAAGAATTGGCGAATGAAATCGCTCCTGCCCCGTCTCCTGCTGCTCCTTCTCGTCGCCTCCGGCTGCGATTCCGCCCGACAGTCGCAAGCGGTGGAAGGAGTCGATTCGCAGCGCATCCTGTGCACCACCGAGATGATCGCCGGTCCACTGCGCAGTCTTGTCGGTTCTCATGCACAGGTCACCTCCCTGATGGGTGCCGGCGTCGACCCCCACCTCTACAAGCCTTCCCCCGGCGACGTGAGAAAACTTCTGGAAGCAGATCTGGTTCTGTACCACGGCCATCATCTGGAAGGGCGCATGGGAGATATCCTCCGATCTCACCACTCCCCCGGCGGGAACCCGAAGCGGTCCAATTTCATCGCCGTCACCGAAGCGATCGCAGTCGACAAGTTGATCCACACTTCCGCTGGAACCGTCGATCCTCACCTGTGGATGGACATCTCACTGTGGAGCGAGGTCATCGAGCAGATGAACCGGATCCTCGTCGAATTCGATCCACATCATGCCGACGATTACGATGTGAGGCTGGAGCAACTCAAACAGGAACTGGCCCAGCTCGACAGTGACGTTGCCACCACCCTCGCTCTGATTCCTCCACCCCATCGCATCCTGGTCACGGCACATGACGCTTTCGCGTACTTCGGAAGACGCTACAACCTCGAGGTGAAAGGAATCCAGGGCATCAGCACCGAATCGGAGGCTTCCATCGCCAGGGTCAATGAACTGGTGAAGCATCTTTGCGACCGCTCGATCCCGGCGATCTTTGTCGAATCGACAGTATCTCGGCGCAATGTTGAGGCTCTCATCGAAGGTTGTGCTTCCTTCGGACACACCCTGCGAGTGGGCGGAGTCCTCTACAGTGATGCCCCTGGACCCATCGGCTCCGATGCCACGACGTGGCGTCAGATGGTCCTCCACAATGCTCGTGTGATCGCCGAGGGACTGCGATGAGCCGCGCCGCAATCGAGATCCATGACCTGACGGTGGCCTACCGCGAAAAGCCGGTACTCTGGGACATCGATGCCACCATCCCAGAAGGATCGCTGTGTGCCATCGTGGGGCCCAACGGAGCCGGCAAGAGCACCTTGCTCTCCGCCATCCTGGGCACCATCTCCCCCGCCAGTGGCTGGGTGAAGATCTTCGATCAACCGAACACCCAGTCTGACGAACTGATCGGATTCGTTCCGCAACGAGAAAGTGTCGACTGGGATTTCCCCGTCGACGTCCTCGATGTGGTGCTGATGGGAACCTATCGACGGCTGGGCTGGTTTCGGAGACCGGGTAAGGCTCAGAGAAACTGGGCGATGGAATGCCTCGATGCGGTCGGCATGTCGGACCTACACCGCCGCCAGGTCGGGGAACTCTCTGGCGGACAGCAGCAACGCGTCTTCATCGCCAGGGCACTGGCCCAGGACACCAACTTGATCCTCATGGATGAACCCTTTGCGGGGGTCGACGCAGCAACTGAAGAAGCGATCCGATCGGTTCTGGAGAACCTCAAGCACAAGGGCAAGACGGTTGTTCTTGTTCACCATGACCTGCAAACCATCGAGCAGTTCTTTGATCATGTCTTGCTGCTGAACCTGCGGCTCATCGCAGCAGGCCCGACCTCGGACACCTTTACCCGTGAAAATCTCCTGAGAACCTACGGCGGACGCCTGACACTGCTGGACGAGGCGGCGGAGGCGGTGCGTCGAATCCGCACTGGAATCTCCCGGAGTGACGGACCAAGCCGTTGATCTCCCCGAATACGCTGGTGATCCTGCTGGGAACGATGGCACTGGGAACCTGCTGCGGACTCATCGGCGCCCTGATGCTACTGAGACGCAGGGCTCTCCTTGCAGATGCCATCGCACACTCCACCCTGCCGGGAATCTGCGTGGCATTTCTCCTGACCGGCTCCAGTTCCATCGCTGCTCTCGGCAGCGGAGCCCTGGTCAGCGCACTGATCGCTGCGGCACTGGTCTCGTGGCTGCCCCAGTTCACCCGGATGCGCCGGGATGCCGCCACTGCGTGCGTCCTTGGCATCCTGTTCGGAGTAGGGCTGGCACTGGTGGGGATCATCCAGCGATCGAGTAGTTCGGGAGCTGCCGCCGGTCTCGATGGACTTCTTCTGGGAAGAACTGCAGGGATGCTCCGATCGGAAGCGATCCTGTTCGGGCTCGCTGCCGTGACGATGAGCGTGGTGATTCTGCTTCTTCGCAAGGAGTTGCTGGTCAGTTGCTTCGATCCACGGTTCGGAGCCTCGACCCGGATCCCGACCCGCTCCATCGACCTCCTGCAAACGTCGCTTCTCGCCGGGACCATCGTGATCGCACTCCCTGCAGTGGGAGTGGTTCTGACCGCTGCGCTGGTGGTGATCCCCGCCGCTTCTGCTCGATTCTGGACCGATCGTTTCGATGTGCTTTTGGGTATCTCGGCCGGGCTAGGGGCGTTGTCAGGAATTTTCGGCACGGTGATCAGCACCTCCTTCTCGACGATTCCGGCAGGCCCCGTCATCGTTCTGTCAGCAGCTTCCTTCTTCACCATCTCGTTGTTCCTGGCACCACGGCATGGCCTGCTCTCCCGTCACCGTCAGGGAAAGATGCGCCGCAGAAGGCGGGCTCTGAGAAGGATTCTCGATGCGACGATGGAGGCTGAGTTGCACGGGCAAGAGTCGCTGCCGGTGGAGCAGGTTCTCGCTGGATCGGTAGCCGCAGACTCGAGATCGCTCACGTGGGTGCAGGAGATGGGCTGGATTCAACGTACCGAGAACCGGATCCAGTTGACGGAGGAGGGGCGCAAGAAGGCTCTTCGTGCGCGGAAAGCGCTGGAAATCTGGCGCGAGTGGCTCACCTCCGAGGCCTCCATCGATCGAGATCTCATCGACCTGGACGAGGAGGACATCGAAAAGATCCTGCCTCCAGATCTGATCGAATCGTTGCAGAGATCGATCGATCAGCGGGGTGAGCGATGATCACCTCGCTCCTCTCTCCCGTCGGTTGGCAAATTTTTGCCGTTGCAGGGTGCGCTGCCGCAGCATGTTCCCTGCTCGGCACACAACTGGTACTCAGAAGGCGAGCGATGCTTGGAGACGCCATCGCTCACGGAGTACTGCCGGGTCTGGTGATCGGATTCGCCCTGAGCGGCTCCCGCGATCTACTTCCCATGATGATCGGTGCGCTGGTCTCGGCAATCCTCGTCTCCACCGTCGCCGAATGGTTACGTGAACGTGCCGGCGTCGATGGCCAGGCTGCACTGGGAGTCGTCTTCACCACACTCTTTGCTCTCGGAATCATCTTGATCGAGGTCTATGCACGCGATGTCGATCTCGATCCTTCCTGCGTCCTCTACGGCATGGTCGACCTGGCTCCGCTGAACACCATCGATGGACTCAGCATTCCAGTCCCGAGCTCGTTACTTCCGATCCTGGCGATCCTCTGCATCAACATTGCGGCCACCTTGATCTTCTGGAAGGAATGGAAGCTATGTGCTTTTGACTCACAACTGGCAAGGGCATCGCGACTGCCCCTGAAGCGACTAGAGCAAGGACTTCTCGCATTGATCGCCGTCACCTCGGTCGCCTGTTTCGAAGCGGTTGGGTCGGTACTGGTGATCGCCATGCTGGCAGTCCCCGCCACCATCGCTCACCTTCTCTGTGACCGAATGAGTAGCATGGTCGTGGTCGCTGTGATTGCCGCAGTTCTCTCCGCCCTGCTGGGCACCATCGGCGCCGAAAATCTCGACACCACCACGCCAGCGATGATGGCGACCGCTTCGGGATTCCTGCTGATGCTGGCGGTGATGCTGGCTCCGGGGAGAGGCCTGATTCCGAGAGGTGTTCAACGGATCACCTGGGCAACTCGAGTGACGATGGAGGATCTCCTCGGCGAATCGCTGCTCGCTTACCAGCAGTCCTCATCTCCCCAGCAGGGCACCGAAAATGCCCGGGCAGCCCCGGTCCCTCCCTCTTCCCTTCTCCGCTTCTTCTCGCGGATGATCCTCACCGCCAGGGGTTATCTCCGCGCAGGTCAGCCACGGGGAAAGGGATTACGAATCGCTCGAGCTCTGCTCAAGAAACGGGGATTGTGGAGACGCTTTGCTGCTGAACGGTTAGGGCTGCCACCTGATCACCTCGATGAGCCGGCGCATCGGATCGAACACCATATCGATGAAGACTTCACGAAGAGAATCGAATCGGGTCTCGACACCGACGAGACCTAGAGTTCGACCGATCGAACCTCGATGCTCCTGGCAAGGGTTCCGCCAAGTGCCACGGGACGATCGGGACCAACCGAGAGCAACACGGGTCCACCGCCGGGCTCACGGGCTGTGATGGTCACCTTTGTACCTGGAGTCACTCCCCGCTCGCCTAGCCACTGGAGTACTTCCGGCTGAGCGTCGCTGACCCTGACCACCTCCAGTTCCACGGCGATGGGAGCTTCGGTAAGGATGATCTCTTCGACTCGAGTTGGTAATTTTCCATCACGATCGGGAATCGGCGAGCCATGAGGATCTCGAGCTGGGAAACCAAGTGCTTCTTCCATCCTGCAGACCAGATCATCACTGACGGCATGCTCGAGACGCTCCACCTCTCCATCCACCTGATCCCATGGCACTCCGAGGATGGTCGAGATGTAGGATTCGAGGATTCTGTGGCGGCGCACCGTCTGTAAGGCCAGTTCTCTCCCCAGATCGGTGAGGCGGACTCCTCGGTACGGTTCATGCTCAACCCAGCCTTGCTCCCCGAGCCTGCCGACCATCCGGGTCGCCGAGGGATGCGATACTCCGACCCTGTCCGCCAGTTTACCGGTAGCGATCCACTGATCCGGTGGTCCCGACAGTTTCCAGAGTGCTCGTAGGTAATTTTCTTCCGACTCGCTCGGCACGTAGCCTCCCGTGGTTGCTTTTCCTCGCACAGGATCGTACACCATCGTCAGCACTCAGGCTTGACGACTGGTCAAGAAGGGGCGACAACCGCTTCCGATTGGTGTTTTTTCTGTAGTCTCGGGAACTCCGTTCACGGGTTACAGGCCACGGTTTTCTGGAAACGACAAGGTCCGAGGAAATAACATGAACCAGACCGATTCCCAGCGCAGCGACGAGAACACCTTTCACTTCAACACCGAGTTGAAGGTCAGACTTCCCGAAACCGATGCCATGGGCATCGTCTTCCATGGCAACTACTTCACCTTCCTTGAGGTTGGTCGTGTCGAGTACTTGCTCAATCTCGGCCTCGCCGAGGGGGTGAGGCCAATCCGCGACTTCGAAAATGTCGTGGTCTCTGCTCATCTTGATTTCAAATCACCTGCCCGACTCCACGACATCCTTTGTGTCGATGTCTGTACCAGTGAGATTCGTAAGAGTTCCTTCACCTTTGGATTTCGAATACGTCACAAACAAGAGAATCGAGTCGTGGCTCTGGGACAAACGGTTCACTGCGCCATCGATGACGACTTCTCTCCCATCGCCGTGCCAGAGACCTTTCGGGATACGATCTCTCGCTACGAGGGCTGGAAGGAGAGCAACTGATGGCCAGCATCTTCTCTTCCATCATCGCCGGCGAGATTCCATGCCACAGGGTCTGGGAAGATGACGATCACCTGTCCTTTCTCGATATCCGCCCCGTTCAACCAGGGCACTGCCTGGTCATACCCAAGCGCGAAGTCAGTTACATCTTCGACATGCCTCAAGACGAGTACAACGCTCTGTGGCAGGCGGTCAGAACCGTCGAACAAAAATTACGGAAAGCGACCGGTTGCGCGCGAGTTGTGATTTCGGTGGTCGGCTGGGAAGTCCCACATGTCCATGTCCATCTGGTTCCCACCGATGAGATCGGCGACTTTTCCTTCCCCGGACCTTGCGGCCAGGACCCGTCGGAACTGGCGCAGATTGCAGCAAGAATCCAGGAAACCAGCCCGTGATGGATTCCTCGACAGATGATGTAGATATCGCCATCGTCGGAGCTGGAGCTGCTGGGCTTGCCTCTGCCATCTTCGCTGCCGAGACAGATGTCCACAAACAACTGAAAATCGTTCTCTTCGAGGGAGCGAAGAAACCTGGAGCCAAGATCCTCGTCTCTGGCGGTGGAAGATGTAATGTCACCCATCATCGAGTGACTACAGATGACTTCCACGGCAAAAAGAACGTCATCCGAAACATCCTCCGCGCCTTTGACGAAAAGCGTACCGTCGATTGGTTTCAGTCGCTGGGAGTCGAGTTGAAGCGGGAAGATACCGGTAAGTTATTTCCGGTGACCGATCGTGCCAGTAGCGTTCTCGATGCGTTGCTCGAACGATGTCGGGAACTGGGAGTGGAACTCCGTTCCGGCTGCCGGATCTCCGCCATCGCCACGCACGATAACGGCTTCCATCTCTCCGCTGACTCGACCAAGGTCTTCACGAAAAACCTGATCGTGACCACCGGAGGACAATCCCTTCCCAAGAGTGGAAGCGACGGTCACGGTTGGTCGATGATGGAAGGACTTGGGCACAGCGTGACCGACCGCTGGCCAGCACTTGTCCCCTTGACCCTGGCAGATGGACATGGCCATGTCGAACTTTCTGGCATCTCCCATCCGACCCTGCTCTCGGTAGTCGTCGACGGTAAAATCGTCTCATCCAGTTCTGGTGAGATGCTGTGGACCCACACCGGCATCAGCGGTCCCGTTGCCATGGACATCAGCAGGGAGTGGATCCGCCATCAGCAACTCGACCATCAGCCTCGACTACACCTCTCCTTCCTTCCCGGAGAGAAGCGCGAAGCCATCGAGGAGTGGATCTTGCAATGCGGTAGGGATCATCCTCAGCGGTCGATCTCCCAGTCACTTGCAACCCGCGTTCCCAGGAGAATCGTCCAGTTCATCGGTCATCATGCTCAACTCGACACCTCGTCCAAGATTTCTCAACTACCCAAGGACGCGCGGCGCCGTTTACTCGAGCAGTTGACCGACCACTCGCTGGAGATCACAGGAGACCGTGGCTGGAGACTGGCAGAGGTCACTGCAGGCGGTATTCCCCTCGAGGAAATCGCCTACCAGAGGATGGAATCGAGACTACAAGACAACCTGTTTCTCGCCGGAGAGATCCTCGACTGCGATGGCCGGATCGGCGGCTTCAATTTCCAGTGGGCATGGTCCACCGGGTTCCTCGCCGGCTCCAGCTGTGCCCGGAATGCACTGCGGGAGAACGCGGCGACCTCCTAGCTCTTCTCTACGGGCAGGTCTGTGGCGAAATACAATCGCTGAGAGTATCCAGTCCCACATCGGTGCCACACTGGGGATACGGGGCCGCTGGTGGGTTGCCGCTGGAGAAGAGGTATGACACAAGCGCAACGGCATCGGAGATGTTGATGTCTCCCGTATCGAAAATGTCGGCAGCATCGAGGCACTCGACGTTGGCTCCGCTGAAGAGGTAGGCGAGGATGTTGACGGTATCGGAGATATCGACATTTCCATCCCCGTTGGAATCCCCGCGGCGGAACAGGGGACCACTCTCGCAGGTACTGGAGATCACCCGGAAATCATCTATGGCTGCCTCGACGATGGAACCCGCTCCAAGATCCGCTGCGATGAAGCGCATCTGCACGGTACTGGTCAAGGAGATCAACTCTGATGGATCGAAGGAACGATGGATCCATCCACCGGTCGTGTCTGGACCTTGCTGCGGACCCACTTCCTCGACCAGAATCCAGTTCACCAGGTCATTGCTGATCTCGATGACAAAGGTGTCGGAGTAAGGCGACGCTCCGGTTCCATTGACGTACCAGCGCCAGTACTCGATCTCGAAATTGGCCACACCAGGAGTTGAACTCCCGGTGAGATCGAACACCGGGGAGAGGAGAGTGGTGGCTCCTCCATCGACATCGTTTTCCCCCTGTGCTCCGCCGACCGACCCTTGCCCGGTCACCCAGCACACAGTTCCCGGTTCGCTATGGTCTGCACCTGGTTGAGCAACGGTTCCGACCGGGTTGACTCGCGCCCATACACCGGTGGTGGCATTGTCCGTTGGAACTCCACCACTCCACCCCTGGTCTGCTTCGAAATCATCATCGATGACTATCAGTTGCTCGGTAGAAACCTCCACGGCGAAGGGATCTCCGGCCCCTCCGAGAGGTGAGGTGTGCACCCCTCCGGCCGTATCGAGGAATCTGAAGTAGTACTGAACGGGTTCACCACAATCCTGCCCTGGAAGTGACGCCTCGTAATCGATGGAGGAGATCGCCATGACAGGATAACTGGAGAAGGGTCCACTCGATCCTTGCCTCACGAACAGTTGTCCCGAGCTGGAATCGGGGATCGCCACCCCTGCCACCACCTGCAACCGTAACAATCGAGCTGTTTGCGGCTCGATGAACTCCGGCAAACCTACAGGGTAACTGAACAAGATGTCGGGCAGCTGAGGGCAATCGATGGAATGCTCGGCAAATGCCGAACAGATCTCACCGAAGTTGGGAGTTCCATTATCGATCGATGAGTCATCGTCGTCGATGGTGAGAACCTCGATGGAAGTCTGAGGATGTGCACTGGAATCTCCGGAGCCACCAATCGTCACGAGACTCCAGTCGACGAACAACTGCTGCACCTGTTCCAGTCCCTGTGCAGAGCCATAAGTTGAACCGAAGTTTTCCCTGATCTTCCAGAAACTGGAGCCAAGGATTTGACCACAGGTGTGCACCGAGGTTGAACTGCAGGGATACTGGATATTGGCAGCCACCGGGTTGCGGACCTGAGTTCCAGGACCGAGGAAATCACGCCCGATGATGGGGTCGTCGAGAATCAACATGCTCAGTAGATCGCCAAACCCCTCGCCGAAACCACCCTGCGAGAGCCCGAGACGATTCACGACAAAGTGACCGTACTCGTGGGCAACCACACTGGAGTATGCGGTGTTCACGCATCCTCCGCCCGCCTGGAAAAAGTTGATGCTCTGTGCACCAGGACTGAAGAATGCATTGCAGGTATCGAGGATATTCACATTGCAGGTGATGGAGATGTCGATGCCAGGATTTCCCGCAGCGGTTCGATCTCGATAAAAATCGTGGGTGACATTGGTGAAGTGGAAGGCATTCACCTCCGCCTGGGTGATGGCATTCGCCACGGGATTCAGCTGAACTGTTGCAGGTCCAGGAGGGGTCGCCGGAGTATTGACCAGTAAATCGGATCCTCCCTCATTGAGAACCCGGACCCAATCCCCCACCAGGTTCGAGGAGAGACTCACCGGAGCGGTGCCGGAGTGCGGGCATGTAAAGGAGCCATCGTCTGCAGAAGTGGTCGATCCGCTGCCTGAAATCGCAACTGGCACGTATTCCAGCCCCATCTCCACCGCTGGATTGGATGGTGCATCGGGGAGATTGTTGACGTTGACCCGACCACGGACCTCGCCCTCGACATCGACCTGACAGATCTCGTCGCGGACCTCGACCACCTTACCCGTTTCAGGATCGACGAAGACGCTCAGGTCCCTCGCTTTCAAAGGGTCGGGGTCGATGGCACGAACACGATACAACAGTTGCGAATCACTGCGATTGGTCGCACTGGCAGCGATGATCAGATTCGATGCGACCCAGTGCTCCCGATCGATTCCGGGGACCTCTCTTCGGGCTTGTTGCAGAGCTTCTTCGCCGGTCAGGAGCAGCGGTGCATATCCCCCCACTGGCTCCAGGGCCAGATGTCCTGCGGCGTAGACCACCGACGGAAGCCCGGTGGTCAGGTCAGGACGGACCAGTAGCCGGAACGCGGAGTACTCCACGGGAATCCCATCGATCACCTGACGATAGGCGTAGACGGTTCCAGGTCTCGTCAGTAGATCGGCCTCGAAGATCAGTTCCAGATCATCTGGGTAGACACCGAAAAGCACGGCATGCTGCGCCAGGAATCGATTCACAGCCTCGTCATGGGTACGGCCACGCTCGATGGTGTTTCCATACAGGATCGTTCTTCCCAGCAGGTCCCGAAACACCGTGACATCCGGGTGTCGATCCCTGAACTCCTCCAGCGAAGATTGGATTTCCCGATCGTAGGGTCTCTCCAGCCACTCCTGGGCGCACAGAACTGTTGGTGCAAACAGTACCAGTAGAAGAAGTGTCGCGGTCCTCTTTGATATCGCCATGTGTTTCCCCATCGACAGCAGCCCTGAAAAACGAAACCGAGCCCTGATGATTGCCCACGATCGGCCAAGCATGAAAGCGTGTTCATTTTATGCGATGAAAATCTCTGCGGCGAGAAGTAAGAAGATCAGGAAAACAGGGTTACGGGCAAGTCGTTGCCTGCTCGCAGCCGATGGAATCGGCGGAGGGATCTGGACCACAGACAGCATTCGACCCAGGAAGCCCCATGAACAGTTCCTGCAAGATCTGGATCACATCGCCCAGATCCACCTGGCCGCTATCGTTCTCGTCACAGGCATCCTCGCACGGAAAGGTGTTCGAGGAGCCGAAGAGTACGTCCAGCATCTGAACTGCATCGCTCAGATCTCGATTGCCATCGACGTTACAATCTCCCCGCAGGAAATCATTATCCACCGGCGGAGGAGCGGAAGCACAGAGCATGCGCTGGATCTGGATGCTATCAACACCAGCTTCAACCACATTGCCAGAACCGGCATCTCCGGTGACAAATCTCAGCATGACGCTGCTGGTGGAAGAAACTCCAGGCTGAACCCAGAAGGAAGACTCGTACCACCCGCCCAGTGCATGCGGATGCCCCGGACCGATCTCTTCGTTGAGAATCCAGTTCGAGCCTCCATTGACGCTGTAGTAGACGAACAGCGAATCGTCTGGAGACGTGATGGAGGTGGCATTGGAAAACCATCTCCAGTACTTCACCCTGTGAAGCGCCGTCGAATCGATGGAGTACTCAGTGCTCGTCAGCGTGGTGGTTCCGCCATCGACATCGTGAGCTCCTTGAGACTGGCCGATTCCACCGAGTCCCGTGATGTAGCACAAGATATCTCCATTGGGCGACGGTACACCACCGCTCGGCTGTGCCGGAGACGAGAAGGGATCTCCCCACGCCCAGAATCCTGCGGTGGCGGTATCACCCGGTTGAGAAACACTCCAGCCGGGGTTTGTAGCCATCGTCTCATCGAGAACCACCGCCATCTCATTGACGACGACGGTCGAGTAGGGAGCACTGACAGCATCCGGAGGCAGTGTCGTGGTCTGACCCGCAGTGTCCTGCACACTCACGAACCACTCCAGGTTGTCGTAACATTCGAGCGGAGGAAAGTTCCCCTCGTAGACACCAGGTGAAGTCTCGGTGAGAGCAAAAGTCTGATAGGGAAGTCCGGGGAAGCGGTAAAACACCAGCGAGGCACCGGGAAGCGGCGTGGCGAGAACTTCTTCCACGAACACGCTCACCGGCAAGGCAGAGGATGGTGCCGTCGACTCCCCTGGCCCCGATTGCAAGGTCAGATTCAGGGTGATCAGTTCCGGACAGAGGATTCCTCTGAGCTGCGCTGCATCACAGATCGCCTGATAGTTGGGGGTACCGTTGAGGATGTTACCATCCACATCATCCGCGGCGAGAATCTCCAGAACCATGTTGTAGTGGAACGCCTGCCCCGAGGAGCCTCCCAGTGTGATGCTGGACCAGTCGACGAAAAGGCTCCTGAGCATCGTGCTCGCTGCCGTGGCACCGTACTGACTCACCAGGGTCTCCCTCAGATCGAACCAGAATCCACCCAGTGCCTGGCCACAGAAGTGAATACCACCATTGCACGGCACCACCACTCCAGCGGTCTCGACATTGCGAACATGGAGACCGGGTCCCGAGAAATTTCTGCCGACAACTCCTTCTCCGAGGTAAACCACCGACAGGGAATCACCGTAGCCCTCTCCGAAGGCCTGCTGTACCAGCCCCAGGGAACTCACCACGTGGTGACCGAACTCATGCAGTACCACCGATGAGTAAGCGCTATCAACGCAACCCCCGCCCGCTTGCAAGAACATCAGTCTCGTCTGCGCCGGATCATAGAATGCGTTACAAGAGCCGGTGAGGCCCGTTGTGGCATTGACAGGTGTCACCATCGCCGGGAATCCACCGGGAGAGTCGGTGTAGAATCGCATCGCCTCTCCCATGTAGTGGAAGGCATTTGCCTGGGCGGTGTCCGCAGTCTCGGGGGGATCATTGAGGATCAGTTGCGTACCGCCGGTGTCGGACCCAGCAGTCGCAACCACCGCCGGCGAGATGTTACTGATGACGTTTCCCCACTGACCGACCAGGCCAGCCTGTACCGTGAAATCCTGGTTGTTGGTGGTCAGCAGGAACGAACCGTCCTCTGCCGACCATGTCGTCACACCATCGCCAGTGACCTGCGCTCCCTGCAGGGGAAAATTAGTCACCGGGGCAGTACCCTGCGGCAGTGTGCCATCGGTCCTGATCACCTCGACGGTGCCAGGAATATCAACCTGACACACTCTTTCCTCGGCAGAGACGATTCGTCCTGATCGCGCATCCACATCGACACGCACCGAGCTGTGGTGTCCTGGAATTCGACTGATGCCATCGGAACTCCAGCACAGGATCGAATCACCGTCCTTACCGGGTGCCAGTTCAAGCACCGGTGGAGTCCAATCACGACCTGGGAGCGTCTCTCGCATCGCCTTGAGCGCAGTTTCTGCGCTGGTCGTAGGAATCGCGCTGGAGTCGTGATGTGTGAACTTGAAAGCCCTGTAACACACTCTCCAGATGCCCGTTTCGGGATCCTGAATCGCCAGACTTCTGCCCACTCCACCTCGTACTGGATATCCAGAGATATTCTGATCCCAGCCGGCAAAGACCCTGCCGCTGGAAGAATCACGCACCCAGCTGAGGTCAAAGGTGGCAGCGACGTGGGGGCCGAGGCTCTCGATCAGGTCGAGTGTGAAAGCAGAGAGTACATCTTCTGCCTGGGGGCCGAGCCGGGTGTTGTCGAGATACTCTCGACCCTGTGCCATACCGATCGATAGCACAAGTATGGTAATTGTGAGAATGGAGACCTTGCTCGAGGAGTTACCTCTAGCACCTCCCGAAATAGGGGAATCGACTGACAATCGAGGCACCGATAGTCCACTCCAGGCTCAATCACTCGCTGATATACTGAGCCGCAATACACAACTTGGCCGCACATAATTGAGACTGACCACATCAAATGATGAGGCAGCAGCCTGAGCCGATAGAGGGTAAGAATCTAAACAACTGACTCTCGTTGCTATCCCTGATAACGGATCAGCACTCCTCTTCCGGCAACCGTATGTATAGTACAACTACTGGATATCATGTCAAATAGAACACATCGCACAATTATCGCTACTTCCGAGGGCTAACAATGCACATACAAGAGGTCATAACTTATGCGCCAGTTGGAAGTTGCTGTAAGAAATTACTTACACATCGACCCGAGAGGCATCTCGTTGGGGAAAGATCTCCAGCATCTTCGGATCCTTAGAATTGGCCGTCACACCTGCCCTTCGGAGATCCTCTCGATGGCAAAGAGCCACTCATGAACCTCGTCGAAACTCCTGCCCTTCGCCGGCCGGAACTGGCGTTTTTCACCACCTCGATCACTTCTGAATCTCTTGTGGGGAATCTCGTGCAACAGTTCAGAACCGGGCGTCGATCCTGCCCAGCGGGTCAGAATCTGTTCGATCTCGTTCCTGCTCAGAATCCCCTCCTCGCTGTAGGAGAGAACCAGACGGCGAGCATCCGCCTTCTCGATGATGGATTCCATCGCATCCCTGCACTCCTTCCCTCGACGACTGCACAGTGGAGAAGCGACATCTTTCCACGGCAATAATCCGGTCTTTCCATAGAGTTGCGATTCAATCTCCTCATCATCCGCTCGCATCGGAAGAACGGAGATCACCTCTGGCAGGTGGTAGTTGGCCCCGTACTGCCTCTGGTTATATGGCGGGTCCAGGTACAGCAGATCGCACTCCACCTCTTCGAGTAAATCGACGGCATCACCCCGATGAGCTTCTCCGACAGGACCCTCGACGATCCCTGGAATGCGCAGACGGATCGGGTTCAAGGAGTTCTGCTGCCACTTCTTGAGGAATGCTCCATAGGTCCCCGAGATATTCGCCACACGATCTGCAGCCTCGACAACGCTGACGATCAAACACCAGGTTTCATTCTCTTCGAGTTGTCCGCTGATCCTCCATTTGCGGATCTGGAGCAAGATCGAATCGAGCCTCGCCGCATTATCAGGAGTCAGATATCCGCGCTGTTGCGCTCCCTCGGGAGAGAACTGTCGGTACAAGATGCCCTCGACAGGAGATAGTTCCTCTTCGAGAAATCGGATCAACTTCAGGTAAGGACTCCAGTCTCCCCCCTCGGAAGCCTGTGCTTCCCCGATACGACTGGAGTCGACAGGCTCCAGTGATTGCCAGCAATCGCGAATCCCCTCGAAGCGGGGAGGCGCGGGGCACTCGAGATATACCTTCTGGAATGCGAGAGAGCAGTGCATCAGATCGGTAGAGACCACCTTGAATCCCCTCGATCGAAAAAATCGACCGACCGATCCACTCCCTGCAAACAGATCGCAGACGGTCCCCCCCTGGAATCCTGCCCGATCAGCAGCCGCCAGTATCTCCTCCAGAAGTGGTGTCTTGTTTCCCAACCAGCGCAAATCAATCCTCGCACAGCAGTAGGAGTTCCCTGACTGGCTTGTTCGAATCCCCCTGCCCGGAGTGCATGAGGGACTTCTCTCGAATTTCCACTGCGCCGAAGTACTCCAGCAGTACTTCACGGAACATCTTCGCGGGCTGTTCGATTCCCTGTTTCTTCCAGCGGCTCGTCAACAAACCAGTATCGGTCGAGTAAGAGATCAGCAGTTTGCACTCTCGCTCCTTGCAGGCGAGTGCAACCCGCCTGAAGGCATCTTCGACTCGAACACCGCTGCAGAAATCCGAGGTGAATCTCGCTTCCTGCAGGGGATAGCGCCCCTTGGTCACTTCTCCCCGTCTGACTTCGAGCTGTGGATAGTCGTAGCTCACCAACGTCTCCAGCACGTGATAGAAGCGCGAGTAGTTGTCAGCGGTGTAGGGGGGATCGAGATAAACCAGATCCAGTCGCTCTTCATCGAGTGGGCTGCCCGATTCGAGGATTTGATGGATGTCCCCGCAGAAAACCCGGTTTCCAGGAAGTCGCGGTCGAACCATCCATTCTCTTCGGATCTCTTCGAGAGCGAGTTCGAATTGCTCATCGATGTCAATCTGACGACGTCGGGCCACCGCCAACAACTCCCCATCCCCACGAATCGACCTGGGCTGGGCAAAGTGACTCGTTCCTGAAGTACACACCGAAACCGCGTGCAACAGTGCTGCCAGGTACAACTTCTGTTTTCGTTGCCGATGAGGATCCGCGTGAGGGATCTGAGAGATGGCATATCTCAGCGAATCGATCCGGATCGCCTGGCGAAGACCGAAGTAAACATGGGCCCAGTAGGCGGTGCACAGCACGGCGGGTGCCGCCTCACTGTTCCTCTGCCTCTCCTTGAGCATTCCAGGCCATCGAAGGGCAAAAGGTTGATGCAGAGGAGAACTCTCCGCGGGGGGCGTCGAACCATCTGGTAGTGGTGCATCTGCAACGAAGGATCTGTACTCCTCCATCTTCGCCGTTCCACTCACCTCCCCCGTGGCTTCTGCGATGATTGCCGGAAGAAGTGCATCCTCGATGGCGAGTGCTTCCGAAACGAGTGCTTCAAGTTGTTTGCTGTTGGTATTCGTGGCTGTTGCCAGATCGACCTCGACATCGAGTCGGTCGAGTGCGCCGTACCACGACTCATCTCCCTCGAGGTGAGCAGAGGCCACGACCGCAGAGAACTGCTGCGAATCATTGGCAAGAATCCTGTAGGTAGGAGCGAACCATCGAGAGACCGCCGCAGTTCCCGAACAGGCGTCCAGCAGAGTTCCCCCCGGTTCGAGGAGATCCCTCACCGCACCATCGAGAAACTCTTCACACAATCTCGTCTTGGCCCCCATATACCACAGAGTCCGAAGATCCGTTGCTTCCCTGGTCATCCGTTACTTCCCACCCGTTCGAGAGCCTCGCGAAGACTGGCCAACCAATCACGCTGCAATGAAGCACACCGATCTGCTCGATGCCCCATGAAGATCGACGCCCAACCGGACCATGTGGTCACGAACTCCACCAGTGACCCGTTGCCATCTTCGAGAATCAGCAGTCTCGACTCTGCTCGAAATGGGCCTCTGCCACTCCCCCAGGAGATCTCTCTCATCGATTCAGGTATCGATGTCGGATCCAGATGCTGGATGACCTCCCCTCCCAGGAGAGGAACATCGACCGGGTGATCCCACTCCAGCTTGAAGCGAGATCCTGGTTCCCAGGCATTCCCCTCGATCCAGCGAGATCTTGTCAGTCCGTCACACCAGCAGGGCCATTCACGCAACTGCAGGATCAAGTCCCAGGTCGATTGCGGATCCCTGTTGAACCACGCCGTTTCCCTCGCTGAGAGCATTCGCATGGCGTTCAGGGCCCTTTCCTGGAAGAAACTGGAGATCGGCTCGACGAGGAGATTCGCCAGTTCGATCCAAGCACCCGGCATTCTGTGTCGCAGAATTGCAACGGTCAAGACTGCCACCTTCAGATCGATTGAATCGTGGGATCAGATGACATGGCTGCCCATCTCTGCAACAATACATATTGACCAAAGGGAACCGAGACTGATCTTCTTCCGTTGAAATAGTGCTGGAGACCAGGGGACCGTCAACATTTTCTTAAGGAAACACTGACCACATGACTCGACCTCTATTACCACTTGTCCAGGCGATCATCTTGTGTGATCGCGTCTACAAAGATGACGAGACAAGGAAGTGTGTACTTGCAGGTACCTTTAACCAGATTCCGCTCAGTGAGTTCCCCTGTGAGTACCAGCCCGCTTCTCTCTACCTGAACCTGAGTGACTTCTCCGGGGTTCACACTGTTTCATTCCGATTCAAGAGACTCTCCGATGATTTCACCATCGAAGAAAGTCCCGACTTTTCCCTGGAGCACAACGATCGCAGGGAACACCACGAGTGCATCTTCGAGTTACCACCGATGGAGTTCTCCGAACCCGGTCGCTACACCTGGGAAGTGGTCTGGGATCAGGTCGAGGTGATCGGAACTGCGGACGTCGAAGCGGTGGAGCTGGTCCACAGCAACCACGGTGAAGGGTTGAACGATGGCCCGCACGAGGAGCAGAACTAGCTGGCGGAGAATCCGCTCCCGCACCGCTACTCCTGAGACGACGAATTGCGTCGGCTGATCTTGTCGAAGTGGCCCCTCAACAGTTTGATTTTTCCCGCTTTCAGACCTCGCAACTGGACCTCGAAGAGATCTCGCATCTGGTGCCGTGCCAGCAATGCGGTAACTCGAGCGGCCACTCTCGGACTTCCATCCCGCAAGGTGGGAGCCATCCGCGAAACGGCATCCGGACCGGGGTCGAGAGCGAGCAGTTGCTTGAGCAACTCCTTTCGCTCCCGACCCGTCGCCTGAAGAAACTTCTCTACCAGTTCATCGAGACTCACCTCAGTTGATCCAGAACATCCGCATGCTCGAGGTCAGCGGTAACCTTCCACTTGAAGATGAAGGTATTCTTCGACCCTGGTTCCAGGGTTACCTTCCAGCGAACGATGCCATCCGCATCCTGTTCCGGTTGGGGGTCACTCTCATCCAGCAGTTCGACCTCGATACCATGAACCTGACTCACCGGTAAGCGCTCGACCAGTTCGAAGGAAACAGCACTGTCCAGTACCGAATCGACGGTGATCCTGTATCCCTTTGCCAGCTGTACGCTCTTGCTGAAGGAACCCTTCTCCTTCGATCGATCCTCGATCTCTTCCTTGCGGACGACGATTCGCCCCTCCGCTCCGAAGTGCTGCGAGAACGATTCGCCTGCGGCGATTCGAGTGGTCCACCCATCGCCAACATAAGATCCTTCACGGAAGCAGTTGACCGTTCCCTCCAGTAGAGGAGCTTCGGAGGTGTTGACCAGTTTCGCTCTCCTGAACACATGAGGATTCAGGATTGGAATCGCCTGGTAATCGAGAGTTGCTGCGAGGACTTGCTCCGAGATGGTGACGGTGTGTACGCTTCCATCGGCGGGAATGCTAGCCCTGGCTCGTATCGAGAAGAGAACCGGGCCACCCGAGATCAAGATCTCAGCACCCAGTAATTCACCCGCTTCCGACTTATCTGACGACCGACTCCCGAACGACAACTCGGAAGCAGGAGCACCTTCCATCTCCCTCGGATCCATCATCACGGAGTCGACAGCCACCCCGGGTCGATTCTGCTGGTCGACAACCCTCGCCAGGATCCTCCGGGGAATCAATTTCGGTGGGGCTAGCCCCAGAGAAGAGCGCGCTGTGGACAAGGTGAGTTTCACATCATCCCAGGCTTCTCCACTGTTCTGCATCACCTGAGCTCGGGAGATCCACTTCACCGTCGAAGCGGACTCATCCAGTCTCGCCTCGTGAATCGGCACCCAGTGTGCACCACCGATGTCATGTGCAAGTTCGATACTTCCCGTCCCCGCCTCACTGGCCTGGATCAGTACCCTGGCAGTCCAGCTGGTTCGTACTGCTGAATTTCGCAGCGGATCCAGGTCAGACTGCAAATCTCGCCTGCTCACCCTCAACTGTTGCAACTGGTGATTTCGTGTGTCGATGGCATTCGAGTGCTCGAGTTGTCGATCGGTGATCCACTGCTGCGCTTCGATCACCTGCTCGGTAGTGATCCTTCCACCTTGATTTCCACCGGGGCTGTTCTGTGAACTCAACTGCTGTACATCGGAGATGAGATCCTCAAGGATCTCGGCGTAACGAGCCGTGACCTTCTGAAGTCGTTGAAACTCCTCGATCTCGCTCATGGTCGTCGAAATCTGGTCATCGATCTGCTGGATCGCAGTCATCAAATTCCGGACCTTCTCCTTCACATCGACCTCGTGGAACTCTCTTTCCAATCGAACGCCGAGTACCAGGCCAGGCACTCCGGAGAGACGCGCTCTCACGCTTGCGGGATCGAGAACGACTGGCAATCCACTGAAAACCACCTCGGTCGATCCGATCGGCAATTCAACTTCGGTCCTGCGATGTACACGCGCGCGATTCTCGAAAACGGTCACAGCGTCCGGTGCGATGAATTGATCTGATGCTGACGGAGGGTCCTGCATCGAAGCCGTGACGTGGGATGTCACCGCGAGCAGACAGGTCAATGCACTGATGGAACGGATGATTTGCTTTTTCATCGTTGCTCCTTTCCAGAGCGCTCGGGCGCAGCTCGTATTTCGAGTTCCACGTTGGGCGGCGCTTCGATGTACCAGACCAACCGGATTTCTACAGTCTCTCCCGCCGGAATCTCGAGATTCCACGAGAGCAAACCATCGGTGGAGTCGAGTCCATTCGGCAACGGTGAGGTTTTTGCCCGATCAACTCGAATCTTGATCAGTTCTGACTCGGAGAATGGGATCAACTCACCCACCTCCACCGTCACCGGCTTCCCGTGGAAATTGGTGACCTGTAACTGGAGGTCGGTCTCGAACTCATCGGACTTGGAAAAGAAGCCGACCTGATCCTCTGACTGCCTCTCGATTCTCTTCAATACCATCTGATCATCGACCCCGAGATCCAGTTCCAGATCTTCTCCAGGCGCAGTCGTCTCGATGAGAGCTTGCCCCAGATAGTCATCGCCCAGGAACACCGATACCGAGCCTTTCAACAGCGGGTCGTTGCCCCTCAGCGGTGCGATGATCCTTCGGAATACCTCGCTACGAATTTCGGGGCGGCTGATCCGTACTTCCTTGAATGGCAAGTTTTTTACCGAGTAGAGCAAACGGTGTTGCTGCCCATCCGATGGGATCGCTTCTGGCTTCACCGAGGAAAAAATCCTCAGGAATCCCCGATTCGAGAGATCGCTCGTACCACTTTTACCCAGGTAGCCGTCCCGGGTGCTTCTTCCTAGCACCGCTCGTGATCTGATCTGTTCACGAATTCCATGGTCCTTGTTTCGCTTCTCATTCCGACCCCGATCGGATCTGACCAGCTTCTCAACCGCCTTCAGCGCTGGTTTGCCGGCGACTTCTTCGCCCCATTGATAGCGGGCATCGACTCCGCCGCCCAATCCTCCCTGAACCGCCGGACTCGCTGCGACGATATTGAATCGCTCCCTGGAAAGGATGACCGAGGCAAGTTCGGGAAGATCCGCTCCTTGTTCTGGAGTCGATGTCGAGAAGTGGACCGGAACTTCCGGCCAGTCTTCCCCGGTGGTCTGACTCACCATGGCAAACGCACGCACTTCAAGTGATGAGTTTTCAAGATCGACATCGATCTCGTAATGGGGAAACCAGTACGCCTGAGGGATGAGGTACTTGACCCGGATGACACCTCCGGTACCGGTGGCGTCATGGAAGACCGCCTTGATCACCGCCCTCGATCTGGTCCCCTCTCTCGTCAATTCCTGAACTTCTCTGTCGAGGAGATCGATCTTGCGTGCCAGTTCGCGAATCCGGGAGGTCAACTCCACCTGTCCACTGGCGGCGGATGACATCCCCTCCTTGACCATATCGAGGAACCGTTGCCACGGCGCCAATGCCACGGGAAACGCCGAGCTATCGGTCTCATCTTCATCCTCGTCGGCGATCACCGGCAGGAGACGTGCGAATCGCTCTCTCATCTGTTTCTGCGACTCTTCTGCCCGCTGCAAGGCCAGCAGTTGCATTTCGAGTTGCCTCAGTTGCTCTCGCTTCTCCGAGACCTCCGGTGTTGCCATCGGCTCACCGCTGCTACGGTTCACCTGCACCGAGATGGACGAGAGACCCTCACCACCTTCCACCTCGATCGACTCATCGATGATGGAAGTGGAGAGGGGACCGATCGAAACGGTTCGGATGCCACTCTCTCCTGGAACCAGCGCCAGGGTCCTCTCGATGCGTGCATGAGATGAATAAAGAGTGACGGACGTTACCTCACCTGAGACTTGATCCACATCCGTATTTACCTTGGATGAGGCGAAGGTGGCCTCCTGTGACACCATGGTGAACAACAGAATACTCAACAGGAGCGATCGTCGTCGAAGACGACTTCCCCATTGCAGAATCATCATGACATTTCCTTTCTGTTGTACCCTTACGGATCCAGTTGCTTCTGCTCCAGCACTTCTACACGCTGTTGCAACTTGCGTACCAGTTCCTCCAGTTGCTCTAATCTCGAGGGGGAGGCTGCACCGGAAGGTGCCATCGCCTTGCCTTCTGCAGCGGGAATCTGGAGCCCCGTCTCCTCCGTCAACTTCTGGCGCTGAATCGAATCGGAATCCTGCAAGAGATGTCCCCAGCGAACTCCTCGTTTGACCCCCTCTGGACTGAATCGCGCAGCCAGGGGCACCTCTCTCGAAGCGAGAGAATCGAGTACCTGCTGAAGTACCGATAGATCGGGGACATCCTTCATCCGGGAAGCACGGGTTCGTAGTTCTCCGAGGGTCTGTGGACCTCGCAGGAGCAGTTCCGCCACGACCGCCATCGCCTGCCCGGTGAGCCCAAGCTGGCCCGTCAACTCCTGACGCCATTTGCCCACACGGGAACCGGCGTGATGAACCTGTGTGGTCAATCCGGCCCGGGCCAGATCGGTCAACACCTCGTCGATCTCATCTTCCATCCAGGAAACCACCGGATCCCTGTTTGATTTCTGGTTACAACCGGTCACCACCTGATTGAGAGTCAGAGGATAGTACTGCGGCGTGGCGAGGGACTTCTCGATGAGTACCCCGATCACTCTCTGTTGCCGTTCATCGAGGATGATCGGTTCCGTCATCAAAATCTCCTTCTGGCCTGCTGGTAAGAGGGGTTTCTTTCCTGGATCTCCCAGAGTACGACAGGAAACAGGTTAGATCAGCAGGATAGATCGAGGAACTCCCCTCCTCGATACTTCTCATGAGGTTCCTCATCGCTTCCGGAGGCGCCAAGCGATAACCTCTATCCGTTCCTTTACAATCGAGATCGGGAGAAATGGATGTCCAGAAAACGACGGATCGATCAGCATCGAGCAGACGCTGACCTCCGCCAGCAGAGGCAGCGGCCCGATCTGTTCCTGGTGCTCGACAATATCCGTAGCCTCTCCAATGTGGGTTCCATCTTCCGAGCTGCCGACGGTTTCGGAGTCAGCAAGATCTTTCTGTGCGGCATCACGCCTACACCACCTCGACCAGAGATCGCCAAGATCTCGCTGGGAGCAGAGGAGACGACGGAGTGGGCGCATATGGAAGATCCGGCGATGGCAGTCCGACTGCTGCAGAATGCAGGTGTCACGGTGTATGCCCTGGAACAGACGGAGACATCGAAACCGATCTACGATGCAGATCTTCCTCATCCCATCGCCATCGTAGTCGGACATGAGGTCGTCGGTGTCGATGAACAGGTAATCCATCTGTGTGATGGGTCGCTGGAAATTCCGATGTTCGGGTCAAAACACTCTCACAATGTTGCCACCTCCGCAGGAATCGTCCTGTCAGAGATTCGTCGTCAATGGAGAGGGCTGTCCGATCCTCCACCCTGGGACAGTGGTACTCCCATCCGAATTCCGGCGAGTAACAGCAGTGGGGAAAAACGATGAAGTACTGGCTAGCAGGAATCGATGAAGCGGGATACGGACCGAGACTGGGACCGATGGTGATTGGCATGGCGACACTGCGTTGTGACGATCCGGTAGAAGCGGATTTACCGTGGCAAGAGCTGGCACCGACCATCGGTGGTGCGGGACGTAGGGAGAAGGGCGTCATCTCGGTGGCGGATTCAAAGAAACTCCATCGTCCCGGCACCGGAGATCTCAGCAGGCTCGAAGAGGGAGTCCTCGCCTTCATCGCGCTGGAAACAGGCAGCGTTCCGGCTACCTTTCGAGAACTGATCGACCATTGCACTCTCGGGCGCTCGCAATACCTCGATCAATATCCCTGGTATCGCGAAGCAGACATCGAATTGCCTCATTCTTGCTCACCGGTCGATCTCTCCGGGAAGGTCCGTAGGCTCGAACGCACCTTCATGAAATCACGACTGGAAGCGGGAGAGGTGCGGGCGATCCCCCTCGAGGTGTTGGAGTTCAACTCCGAGGTTCAGAACAGGGGCACCAAGGGCAAGGTCGACGCCTGGGCGATGGGCAGATTCCTTCGCTGGCTGTGGAAGCAGGAGGACCGAACCCGCATCGATGCGTGGACTGATCGTCTCGGTGGCACTGAACGGTACAGCCCGCTACTGGTCCCCCTCTTCGAACCGTCTCACTTCAAGATACTCGTTCAGGATCGAGACCGTCAGTCGTACAGGGCCACTTCTCTCGACGGGGATCGCCAGATACAGGTTCACTTCCGCAAGGATTGCGAACAGTACAGCTTCTGCACCGCCCTGGCTTCGATGACCGCCAAGTATCTTCGCGAGCTACACATGGTTCTTCTCAACCGCTGGTGGGCTTCCCATGTTGCAGATCTGAAGCCCACCGCTGGATATCCACAAGATGCCGGCCGATTCATCGGCGAGGTAGATGGTGCCAGGCGCGACCTGGGAATCGAGACGTCGATCCTGATCAGGTCTCGCTGAGGGGCCATTGCCCGCTCCTTGGTCAGTTCCGTTGCGATTTCTTCGCCACTCGGCTACCGTTTCTGAGTCCAGTCTCGTCGATTTTTCGCCAGCCGTGAATGACCAGAAGGAGCCTACTTTGTCCAAGCCGAAGCCCACCTCGGACCTCGCCATCGCAAGATCGGCAAAGTTGCTCGACATCCGAGAGGTCGCAAGCAGATACGACCTCGATGAAGACCACCTGATCCTTCACGGCAAACACATGGCAAAGGTCCACCTCTCCATCCTCGACCAGATCGAGAACAGACCCCAGGGTAAGTACATCGATGTAACCGCCATCAACCCGACACCCCTCGGTGAAGGAAAAACGGTCACTACCATCGGACTCGGACTGGGATTGAATCACATCGGTAAGAAGGCGGTTTCTACCATTCGCCAGCCCTCGATGGGACCGGTATTCGGAATCAAGGGTGGTGCTGCCGGAGGTGGTAACAGCCAGGTGATTCCGATGGAAGATTTCAACCTACACCTCACCGGCGACACCCACGCCATAGGACTTGCCAATAACCTGCTCGCTGCGTGGGTCGACACCTCGATGCTGATGGGAAATCCACACCGTATCGATCCGCAGAGCGTGACATGGCGACGTTGTCTCGATGTCAATGATCGCACGATGAGAGAGATCATCGTCGGACTTGGCGGCTCAAAGAATGGAATCCCCCGGGAAACGGGATTCGATATCAGTAGCGCCAGCGAGGTGATGGCAATTCTTGGACTCTCTGCTGACGCCCGCGACCTTCGAGATCGACTCGGACGGATCGTCGTGGGGCTCGATGATGACGGCGCTCCTGTTACCGCGGAGAAGATCGGTGCCGCAGGAGCGATGGCAGTGGTCTTGAAGGAAGCGATTCATCCGACCTTCATGCAAACCCTCGAGGGAACCGGCTGCTTCGTTCATACCGGTCCCTTCGCAAACATTGCCCATGGCAACTCCTCCATCGTGGCAGACCGCATCGCCCTTCGCCTCTGTGATTATGTCGTGACTGAAAGCGGATTCGGCGCCGACATGGGAGCCGAGAAGTTCTTCAACATCAAATGTCGAGTCAGCGGACTGAAACCGGATGCAGCAGTGGTCGTCGCAACGATCAGGGCACTCAAGGTTCATAGCGGTAGATACCGGGTCTCTCCCGGGAAACCTCTTCCCGATGAGATGCTGGAAGAGGACGTCACGGCGGTCGAGGAAGGGATCGGTAATCTTCGTCGACACATCGAAAACGTCAGCAAGTTTGGCGTTCCTGTGGTGGTGGCTCTCAACCGTTTCCCCAGCGACTCCGATGCTGAGGTGGAAGCAGTCATCCAACTGGCTCGCTCCTCTGGTGCATTTGATGCAGTTGTATCTGATGTCCATTCCCGAGGTGGTGAAGGTGGCGAGGCTCTTGCGGATGCGGTGGTCAGAGCGTGCGACGAGATCACTCCCGATTTCAAGACTCTCTACCCCGATGACATGGCCGTGAAAGATAAGATCTCGACGATCTGCACCGAAATCTATCGAGCAGATGGAGTCGATTTCAAACCGGCTGCCAGAAAAGCGATCCGGAGATTTGAAAAAATGGGCCTGGGGAATCTACCGGTATGCATGGCCAAGACCCAGTATTCCTTCTCCGATGACCCGAAAAAGGTGGGAGCACCCGACAACTTCAGGATGACAGTCCGAGACGTGCGCCTCTCGGCAGGTGCAGGGTTCCTTTATGCCCTGACCGGAGACATCATGACAATGCCTGGACTCGGGTCCAGGCCAGCGCTTCTGAACATCGACCTGGATTCTGATGGACTGGCGCAAGGGCTCTTCTAGCTGTCGACTTCGTTGAGAGGTGGGACCGGATGACGATTTCGCTGACGCTTTGCCTGCTGTTCCTCCCTACCGCCACCGATGGAGACACCGAACTCAAGCGCTTCGTGACATCCGGCAGCGTCAAGGCGCTTGCCAGTGGTGAAGACGTCGGCAAGAAGTTCACCGCCCGCGACAAGAAGGGCAACATCGAGGTCAAGTTGACTCCGGATACACTGCTCGAGGTGCACGAGATTTCATCTCTCGGAGTTCTCGACGGAGGATCCACGATTCACGTCCTCGCTCGTAAACAGGCAGAACAACTGGGATCGGGTGGAGCTCGTTATCCGCCGATGCTGGTCCAGATCCAGGCACTGGTCGCCGGCTCTTTTCGCCCCCCTGCCGTATCGGGAAGCAATGCTAGCCAGGGGCTCGTCTGGGTCTCCGGCACCCTGAAGTCGGTGGAAAATGGCCGGGAGCGAGAAGTCGATGGTTACCGGGTGGGAACATCACTGGGTACAGAACTTCTGAAACTGACCAGGGTGAAATCAACTGCCCTCAAAAAGCGTCAGAAGATCTTCCTCTCCGGTTACATGGATGACTCCGAGCGGAAGAACCGAAAGCTGGAGGCGGTGGAAGTCCTGGTGCTGGCACCACGCTGGAAGAATTACGAAACGACTCATAATTTCTCCAGGCGACTCCCCCCCATCAAGAAGAAGGTGGAAGGGGAGGAAGAGACTCCCCCAGAAGATGACGACCTACCCTTCTAGGGTCAGTTTTTTCCACCGAAGAGAAGGGTCTGGCGAAGCGATCGGCTGATCCTCCCGAGCCATCCATCTGTCTCGGCGGACAGGTCTGCATCGGGAGAGGATATGACCCCGCCACAGCCGATGTGTCTGTAGTCCCTACTCCCCTTACCGATCCGATTGAAGATTCTCGAACCCACCTCCACGATCTCCTGGCACTTCTCGCAATGCGCCTGGTGCTGATGGTGTTGCCCCCTGGCTCGCATCTGATGACAGCGTTCCCCATTGCCACCGATCTGCAGGAAGGTGTTTCTCCACTCGTGACCATGCGCCTGGACCTCTGGCCCGACGATGACGTGGGCCAGTTCGTGAAGAACAGTATTACGAAAAAGGGTACGGTTCTCATCGACGGAGAAAATTGGTTCGCTGAGTCCGATGGTGCGACTCTTCGGACAGGCATTTCCCGCACTCCTGGTGAGGCGCTTGCTGATGCGGATCTCGGTTCCGTCAAGCGCTCGTCGATACCCGGGGAATCGGTCCCTGACCTCTTCCAGGATCGACTGCGCCTGCTCCAGTAATGGGTTTTCGTTGCTCACCATCGGTGGCTCCTCCTTACCCCGCCTCCGTCACCCATCGCCATCTCTTTCCGTCTCCCCGGAAATCCTCTCGATGGCGCGATACAACGCCTGAGTACCGAGGCGGGCACCTCCATCGTCGACCACCTCCTGGTACAGCCTCCGGGCGAGTCCCAGACCTGGTAAAGCGATCCCCATCCGATCGCACTCTTGCAGTGCGATTCCCATGTCCTTGACGAAATGCTCGACGAAAAACCCGGGGCCGAAGTCCCCCTCCAGGATGCGTGGTGCAAGATTCGACAGCGACCACGACCCAGCAGCTCCTCCGCCGACACTTTCGAGGACTCTATCCCGGTCAAGCCCCGCTCGTCTGCCGTACACGAGCCCCTCACAAACTCCGATCATGGTACTGGCGATGATGGTCTGATTGACCATCTTCGTGTGCTGCCCGGCACCAGCTCCCCCCTGCAGGATCGCCTGCTTCCCCAGTACCTCGAAGATGGGACTCGCCTCGCCGAACGCCTCCTCGGAGCCGCCGACCATGATACTGAGCGTTCCATCCCGCGCTCCGATATCCCCGCCCGATACCGGTGCATCCAGAGCCATGATCGAAGCAGTCTCCGCCTCCCCGGCAAGTTTCACCGCCAGGGAAGGTGTGCTGGTGGTCATATCGATGATCATGCGGCAGCCGTCAACTCCATCGACCGCTGAAAAGACCCCCGCATCCCCCAGGTACACCTCCTCGACATCGGACGGATAACCGACCATCGAGATGACAACAGCGGATTCACGGGCAAGTTGAGCGGGACCCTCGAACCAGCGGCAGCCAGCCTCCAGCAGTTCGGATGCCCTGCTTCTCGTCCGGGTGTATACCCCGACCTGATAACCGGCGGAGAGCAGGTTTTTCACCATGGATGCCCCCATCACGCCGCATCCGATCCAACCGATCCTGGGTAACATCATCGCTCCTCTTCCGCGTCAGATCACCGGTACGGGCAGTCTAACCCGACCAATCCCAGGCGGATACCTGCGGAATTGCCCTCGACATCTGTGCTCATCGCTGGCACCATCTTTCTTTGGTATTCGATGTGGGTTGTTCGAATTCAACGGCAAGACGAGAAACTGAACAGGATTCGATGCGATCCAGAATCAACTTTCTTCGACAATACATCCGAAGCCCAGGAACGGTCGGAGCTGTCACCCCCAGCAGCAAGGAACTGGCAGCAAAGATGCTGGACCCGTCCTCGATTCAGCAGGCGGATGTAATTCTTGAACTGGGTCCTGGGACCGGCGCCATCACGTCGGAAATCGTCGACAGGATCGATTCCTCCTCAAGGTTTCTGGCGCTGGAGATGAACCCTGAGTTCGTCCTCAATCTCAAGAGAGACTTTCAGTCGGTAGAAGTTATCGAAGGAAGCGCAACGGAGTTGAACTCCATCTTGAAAAATCTTGAGGTGAACACAGTAGACCTCGTCATCTCCGGCCTACCGTGGGCTGCTTTTCCCGACAAGGTGCAGGAACAGATCCTCTCGGAGGTTGCTGAGATCTTGCGAGATGGAGGAAGATTCGTCACCTTCGCATACAGTGGGATTCACCTGTTCCCCAAGGCAAGAGCATTTCGAAATCGCCTCAAGGCGTACTTCTCCACCATCGAAAGGTCACAGGTGGCATGGAGCAATGTTCCACCTGCATTTGCCTACCACTGCATCAAGTGATCAGCGCTTCAACTCCTTGTAGCGACGGTCCAGATCCTCGATCTTCAATCTTCGGCAGGCGATCCAGGGAGATTCCCCTGGCGTCCAGTGACCATAAGTGATGGTGATGATGGTGCCGTCCTGTTGCTTCAGCACCGCAGGATATGCACAGTCCCCTCGTACATGGTTATCCATCAATCTCACCCGGTACTGGCCTTCCTCTCCATCGACGATGTCACTCCAGCTACCGACCCAGGCAACCCAGTCTCCCTTTGTCTCGCTCTCGCGGGTGGTATCGCGAAATGAGATGAACAATCGTCCGTCATCGGTATAGGTGGCGGTGTGACGATCCCCTGTCAGCGATCCAGGAAGCTCTCTCGGTTTCGACCAGTGTTTCCCTTCATCATCACTGAAGATCACGTAAGAATTTCTGGTCCTGCTGTTTTCTCGAAGAAGAAGTGCAATCGTCTTTCCATCCGGGGACCGCACCACACCCGGCTCACAGAGGTGAACCGCTGGATCATGTGCGATCGCTTTCGGCTGACTCCAGGTCAATCCTCCATCGGAGGAGAGTGTCTGGAACACATCGAAGCGTGACGGGCCCCTCTCGGAACTGAAGAACCTGCCATCGTCATGAAACCAGGCGGCATATCGACCATCCGCCAGACGCTCCACCGCTCCCATCACCACGATGCCACCCCAATCGCCAACCTTTTGAAGGCCGCTCCAGCTCTCTCCATCGTCTTCACTGACGGCCAGCTTTGCCGGAAACAGTCCGGACCAGAGGATCAGGCGCTTCTTTCCTTCTGCATCGATGACACGATGGATCGTCGGAACTTCCCTGGAAGTACTCCAGTTTTCAGGAGTCGGTAGTCTGTCACTCCAGGTCTTTCCACCATCAACGCTCTTCTTGTAGACGATGCCTCCACTGCCATGCCCTTTTGGATAAACGCACAAGATGGTGCGGTCATCCTCCAGCAAGACAGCGGTGGGATGGCCAAGGTATTGCCCCTTCTGACGATCAACGGTGATCACTCCACCCTCTTCAACTGTGAGATCGACGACGGGAATCGAGTACCCCGGAGGCAGTGGTTGATCCTCACCGGCTGACTTCTTTCCCTCCTGGGCGGACAGTCCTCCCCCCAGGACCAGCGAGATCATCAACAACCACGACAATCGAGTTACCTGCATCACTAGCTTCCTTTCTGCCCGGCCATCACTGACCTGGATACGCCGTACACCACTGCCATGCAGATCCCCACGATGATTGCCATGCGACCCGCCTCGGTAGTCCCTGCAGGAGTGGATGCCAGCCCCAGTCCATGACTCAGTGCCCCACCCAGTAGGATTCCTGTCACCGTCATGGCGGCGTCACCATTCCCTTCTCCGGACATCACCAGTTGTCTCACGGGACAACCACCGGCGAGACAGCCGCACAATCCCACCAACGCCAGTGACAGTGCCGACCACAGGTGATCGCCATGTGTTGCTGGTTGTCCCTCGAGACCGGGACTCACCTTGCCCGTGAACAGGACCACTGCGCCGTAGCCGATCATCATCGCCACCGTCGCCAGGATCATCCTGCGGTCCTTCTGGAAGACCTGACGACCAGCGGTCACTGCGCAGAAACGAGTTGCTGACAGGATGGCCCCGGCCACCAGTGCGATCGCTAGCGAATATCCCCACCACGCATGGGGAGGTGGAGTTCCTCCATCCACACCGGGTCCCGCCAGTTGTCCCTGAAACCACAGGGTCGCGGCGAGCAAGGTGAGCGCCGGAAAGAGCAGCCCCACCGGCGCAGGAGCCTCCGTGGTCTTCCCGACATTGTAGCCGCGCTTCTCGAAGATAAGTCCGACACCAACGCCGACGATGAATCCAGGCAAAGCGATCCAGGCGGTCCAGTCCAGTCCCCCGAGTCTCTGCAACATCCGGAAGGGACAGCCGAGAAAGACGAGCGATCCGATTCCCATCCAGATACCAAAGAAAAACCTCGTTGCTGCATGGCTTCCCGTTCTCGCCTGCCACTTCCCACTCAGCAGCATCCACAACATCGCTCCGAAGATCACTCCGACAACTTCTGGGCGCAGGTAAGGAAGCGAAGAAGGCTCTGAAAACAATCTCAGCGCCCCTGCGCTATCCCGCAAGAAACAAGCTCCGCAGATCCCCATGTTTCCTGGATTCCCCAGGTACACCAGCGACCCACATCCGATTCCGACCAGAAACATGGCCAGAACTCCTGTTTTCAATTTCTTCGCTGCATCAGCCTGATCGGAATCGGTTCTCAGCATCGGTTCCCTCTTTCCGCCTCAACACCTGTCGGCTGTTCCATTCCTACCATCGTTCGACTCAACGTCCGAAGATCACTTCGGAAACAAGTAGCCATGAGAGTTCGCTTCCATTCAGGGATTTATCCGGCCAGAAGAGCCTCGGTGAAACCTCAACAAAAAGCCAGTCGCTGTACAATCTTCGACGAACTGCCACTCCGAGACCAACTCCAGTCCTCGCAGGATCTTCTCCCAGCACCCCTGTCATGTCTCCATTGAACCGGACCACCGTCCGGGAGCCGATGGGAAGAAAATAACTGGTACTGAGCAACAAGGAGTAGTGCTGCTCCTTGAACCAAACTCCCTCGATCCCGAAACGGAGTAGTTTCTCATCGACGCTGCGCTCGAATCGTAATTGAGTTCTCTCGCCGTATCCTTCTTCACCTCGGTACTCGAGCCCCTGGATCACCCGAAGGCTCCACAGATCTCCAAGTTCGTGATCTTCCTTCCAGCGCAATCGGATTCGAGTTTGTGGCTTCTCGGCCAGTTTCACTCCCCCATCGAGGGTCAACTTTCCTCTCATGTTGGAGAACAGTGCTGCCCGAACTCCCGAGACCTGCTCCGATTCGAATGGGCTGCCCTCATCTTCTGCAGGATCCCCGAACAGATCATCGAAATCATTCAGAACATCGTCACGGAAGGACTCCAGGAAGAGACCGACCCTGTGCTGAGTTCGAGGTAGTACCGCATGAGCGCGAACCCTCACCCTGATTTTTGATTCCCCGCTGTCATACAGATTCAGTTCAGAACGGACCCGGAAGCGTGTCTTTCCCGCATCCAGTTCCAATCTAGGATCGCCAAAGAAATCATCGATCCGATCACTGAGATCGAGAACCCGCTTTCCTATCCTTCGGTGCATGTCTTCAACCCGAGAAGGCAGTTCGATATCACCTTCCCGATCTGATGAATCCTGTCCATCTCTTGCGAAATCTAGCGAGGGCCCATCGTCCAGATGGGACCACTGCAGCAGCGGATCTCTCGGGGAATCGAGCTCTCCCATCATCAAGGAGATGCTACCGAGGAGTAGTAGTGCACAGCATGGCAACTGGAAGTCCTCCCCTTCTTCAGATCAGATGCCCGGTGGAAACAACACTACAGTGGAGTTGCTCATGCATTTCTTCCACGGTTGTTCGGTCCCCTACAGGTTTTCCAGGTGTATTCTGTACTGGTAGTATGAAGTTACTTTACCTGCGAAAGGCACGACATGAACACCCATCTCCTGAATCGAGGCTGGCTACTCTGCTGCCTTCTCTTCTTCACCCTGCACCTCACCGGTCTCAGCATTGCGTAGAAGCCGGGGACCGAGGATCCGGCACCGGAGACTTCTGCGCAGAAGTCCCCGTCTGATGAAGGTGGATTCCTTCTACTGGCACCACTTGGAAATACCGAGGTGAAGATCATCGACCGCGCTGGATCCACCATCCATAGCTGGCAGGGGCATCGTCCCCCTGGAAACTCGGTCTATCTTCTCGAGGACGGATCTCTGCTGCGAACCGGATCCTTCGGGAGGCGTGGTGCTTTTGGCTTCCAGGGAGGTGGCGCCGGCGGCCTCGTCGAGAAGGTCAACTGGCAAGGAGAGGTGAAGTGGAAGCTGGATTGGGCTTCCAACAGTCATCTGCAACACCACGACATCGAGCCACTCCCCAATGGAAACCTGCTGCTCATCGCCTGGGAGAGGAAGAGTGCGGAGGAGTGCCTGGCTGTGGGAAGGCATCCGGCTCTTCTTCCCGATGATGAACTCTGGGTCGATGCCATCATCGAGGTCAAACCTACCGGTTCCGACGGGGGAGAAGTGGTTTGGCGATGGAGCCCATGGGATCACCTGATCCAGGATATCGACCCCGACCTTCCTGACCATGGCAAGGCATCGGAACACCCCGAACGAATCGATATCAATTACGTGTCGTTTCAGAGCCGAAACCTGGGACACGCCGACTGGATGCATACGAACTCCGTTGCATACAACGCCGATCTCGATCAGATCATCCTGAGCGTTCATGGATTTGATGAAGTGTGGATCATCGACCACTCCACTACTGGTGAAGAGAACCCAGGGATCCTGTGGCGCTGGGGAAATCCTCAGGCATACGGCTTCGGCTCGGATGAGGATCGAACTCTCTTCAAGCAACATGATGCGCAGTGGATCGCACCTGGGATTCCTGGTGAGGGCAACCTACTGATCTTCAACAATGGCCAGGGGCGTAGGGGGAACTATTCCACCGTTCTCGAACTGACCTCTCCCATCGATTCCGCTGGAGGCTACTCGCGAGGCGCTGATGGCGCATTCAAGCCAGCGTCAATTCAGTGGAAGTATGAAGATCCAGGCAATTTCTTCTCTTCGAACATCTCCGGTGCACAGCGACTCCCCGGTGGTAACACCCTGATCTGCAGTGGTGCCAGCGGCGTGGTATTCGAGGTCACGAGAGAGGGCGAAGTGGTGTGGGAATACACCAACAAGAGCGGCTTTGGCGAACAAGGCGCAGGTGTCCGTGGCGGTGGAGCCAGGGGTGGAGCACTCTTCAGGGCGCCGTGGATCTCTCCCGATCACCCCGGCCTTCGACCGGTAGAACCTCCCACGAAAAAACCCGCAGGGAAAACGGCTCTCTGACGCCTCAGGGGCAGGCCGGCTGGAAAAGACAATCCAGCACATCGAGAGTCGGGTCTGCTCCACAGGTAGGGTACGGAGCTGCCGGGGGGCCACCTGAACTGAACAGGTACATCAACAGGTAGATCGGATCCGAGATGTCGTTGGCTCCATCGTCGTTGGAATCGAGGACATCGGGACATGAGCAGATTGCAGTGCAGCCGAACAGCATGCCGAGTTGAAGAACCACATCTCCAATATCGACATTCCCATCCCAGTTGCCATCTCCGCGGATGAACTGAGGAGCAGGCACCCCTTCTTGCTGATAGATGATGACGACATCGGCGAGTTCATCGATCAGCGTCAGATCAAGATCACCGTCGGTATCGACATCCATCATCACCGCACAACTGGCCGCAACGGGAGCAAAGATCTCCAGGAAAAAGGTGAAGTTGCCATCTCCGTCGTTGAGATAGATGTACCAATCGCCGAGGTAACTGGAAATGACCCAGTCAAGATCCCCATCTCCATCCAGGTCACCGACGTCAGTTGCCAGCGGGAAGTTATCCGCTGGGTAGACCACCGCAGGGGTGATGGTTCCATCGCCATTGCCGAAGTTGGTGGTTCCGTTGTCCTGACTGGCGTTGACGCTGGTCACATCGAGATTTCCATCGCCATTGAGATCTCCCAGTGCCAGCATCCATGTACCACTGACAGCCGGTTCGCTCCCCGATTCTGTAAAGGTACCGTCGCCGTTATTGAGGTTCACGATGATCTCTCCACTGTTGATCATGCCGATGACAAGATCGAGAAGACCGTCGTTGTTCATATCTCCTGTGGCGAGAGACCTCTCCCCCAGGCCACCACCTTCAAAATAGGAAGGTGCGCCAAAGGTGCCGGAACCGTCATTGAGCAGGATGGACAGATTGCCACTGCCGTAATTGGTGTTGATGAAATCCATGTCTCCATCGCCATCCACATCGAGCACGGCCACTCCCCTTGGAGCCGTTCCTACATTGATCTGCTGCTGCGGCTGAAAAGTGCCGTCGCCATTCCCGAGCAAGACAGAAACGGTATCCGTTGCGATGTTGCAAACCACCAGGTCAATATTTCCATCCCTGTTGAAATCTGCAGGTTCATTGGGGCTCGCCTGGAGATTTACTGAACTGATCGGGGTGATCAGTGAGCCATACTGCCCACTTCCATTCCCCTGATTCAAGTAGCATCGGATGTCTGCAGTATCTTCATTGATGACCGCAATATCGAGATGACCATCATTATCAAGGTCGCAACCAACGCCTCCATAGGATCGAGTCGATTGAGATGGATTGGTACGGGTCGACCAGTTTGCAATCTCGTCCAACTGCAACGTGCCGGCACCGGCCTCGCTCCAGAACAAGAAGCTGTATCCCCCCTGCTGTAGCGATGCGCCACTGAGCGCTGCGATCTGATCGGAGAGGATCACCATCACCTGCTCCCCCGCCGAGAAGGGCTGATCGGGGATCAAACGAATCGTCTGACCGTTGTTCGCCAGTTCAAGGGTTCCTTCTGCCGGCCCACTCCAGCGGCCGAATGCCCAGCACGAATCGGTCGTGACGGTAGCTGGATCGATCGGTTCCTGAAAGTTGATCCAGATCTGCGTTGCGACCGGCGCACTCAGTTCATTACTGGCGGGGAAGGTGCTCAACACGCCAAGATCTCCTGGCTGAGCAGCGATCATCGAGGTGATGGAGATGGTGAAAACTACGATGGGAAGTATGATGGGGCGGATTCGAACTCTGGATACGATCATCGAGATACCCTTCGCATGAAAACCGGCGAGCAATCACCATCATACCGCAGTTTCTTGCCCAAACCGACCGGCCCCTTCCTCACCGACTTCATGATATCGGGACCTTCTCAATCGGAATCGAGGTGACCTGCGTCGCTATCCCCCATCTCGATACCACCCTGAGGGAAGTAATCGCACCATCTCTTGTCTACCAGATTTGCCGTATCGGGATCACAGAACAGTTCTCCCGGATAACCTGCTTTCATCCGCGCGTCGATGGCTACAGGAAGATGATGTTCAACATGATTGCGAACTACCGCCTGTTCCTTCGAGTAAATATCCGCCGCTGGCTCGAAGCGAGTAAAGGTAGTCCAGAGGAAACGAGCGTCGGAAGCGGTCGCCTTGCGAGCGTCATCGACCAGCACCACCAGTGGCCACCGGGATAGATCGGCGTTCTCCAGCAGATGTCGTGCGGCAGCCGGTTCCCTGTCATGTGGAGGGCCCTCCACCACCAGGCATCCTGGACAGTAGACCTCGGCCCGTTCAAAACCGGCCGGCAGTGCTCCTTCGAAAGAAGTGGGAAGGTCACGGATCGGATCGCCGATTCCGAGGAGGAATCCCTTCGATCCCTCGTTCACACGGGGACCGGAGTAATCGAGTGTGTCCATGCTGGTACAGGAAATGATGTGAAGGTCGGTGCGAAAATCGGCTCGAGCGAGAACGTGCTGCAAGGTCCCTCGAAAATCGCTGAGATTCACAGTTCCATCGGTCAATAGCAGGAACTTGGTCAGCGAAAGTTGCCCTTCACCGAGGATCCGAAAAGCGGAGACCATCGCTTCACGAGGGTATCGGTCGGTGACCACCGCTCCCGCCAGCGAGTGATAGCCGGTCTCACCGTAGGACCACAGATCCTTGACGGTTGGCATCACCAGCGGGAACAGCGGGGAGAGCAACTCCTGGAGAAAGTCACCGAGGAAGAAATCTTCCTGCCGCGGCTTGCCGACGACGGTGGCGGGATAGATGGCATCTCGCCGATGGGTGATCCGATCGACCTTCATCAGCGGATATTCATGCTTCAACGAGTAGTATCCGTAGTGATCCCCGAATGGTCCCTCCGGCCACCTCTCGCCAGGAACAGCAGACCCGTGGATGGCAAACTCGCACTCGGAGATGAACGGATGCGAGACTCCATCGACCTCTGACATCCTGAGGGGCGCACCCTGCAGTAGCGATGCCAGGAGCAACTCACCGACATTCTCGGGAAGAGGAGCGATGGCGCTGGCAATCAACGCAGGTGGCCCCCCCAGAAAACAGGTCACCGGGAATCGCCGCTGCATCCGCTCCGCTTCCATGAGGTGATAGCCGGATCCCTTGTGGATCTGAAAGTGAAGCCCGAGGTGCTGCGAATCATGCTCCTGCATCCGGTACATCCCCAGGTTGTGACGCCCATCGGCAGGATGCTCGGTGTAGACCAGCGGTAACGTGATGAACGGTCCCCCGTCCTCGGGCCAGCTGGTGATGATGGGCAGATCATTCAGATCGAGGTGTGGATCCTGGACGTCGAGAACCGCTCCGCCCCTGCGTCTCTTCATTCCAACACGGAGCAGGGTGCTGGCGACATCTCTGGCCCCCCACAACTTGTCGAGGGTCGGCGGGACCATCGTCTCCGCAAGATGAACCAATCTCTTGAGGAACTTCTGGCCATGATCTCCGAAGGCGATCTCGACTCGACGTTGAGTACCGAACAGGTTGGTCACCAGGGGGAAGCGGGAACCCACCGGATTACGGAACAGCAGTGCCGGACCGCCAGCGGCGATGACTCTTCGATGGATCTCCGCCACCTCGAGGGAGGGATCCACAGCGGCGTCCACCTCCACCAGTTCATCGGAACGGCGCAGTTCATCGAGAAAACTACCGAGATTGCGATGCATCGATGCCTCCTGGCCAGATACCGGCTCGGAGTGGATGCTGGTGTTTCGATGGACCGCTGTCCAGTCCTTCAGTTCTTATCGGTGAGGCTTACAGGGATTCCCACGATGCTCTTCAGTTCAACCTCGGTCCCGTCGATCTCCTCGACGATCACCTGGCAATCCTCCAGCAGATCGCCGTGAAATCGCTCCCGCATCGCTGCACTGAACAGGGTCGGGTCGACCTGGCCATCTCGGCCGATCCTCAACTCTATCGAGGTGATCTTGATCAATCCCCCGAGGAGGGCCTGGATCCGTGCAGATTCGAGAATACTTGCAAGCAGTGGCACTGGATTCAGTCCCTTCTTCATCGTTGAACTCCATCGGCTCCGGCACCTTCACCACGAGCCCTTGGAACTCATCGGAAGGGAGAGCCAAACAATGAAGAGAAATTTCAGATTGACCAGATGGTGCCGGTTATCCACCGGGAGCTGGACAATTTTGGACTTCAGACGCTGCCGGGTCAGACCCCGGCGATCACCGCCGTGGTTATCCGGCCCCGAGTGCCAGGGCGATCCAGGTTCGAACTCCGATCTCCATGGCAGCGTCGTCGACCTGGAAGCGGGGATGGTGGCAGAAATGGACGATTCCCTTCGACTCATCCCTGTTACCCAGGAACAGAAACGCTGCCGGGACCTTCTCACCGTAGTAGGCGAAGTCCTCGCCACCGAGACAGGGGTGTCCTTCATCGGAGAGAGGAACCTCGACCGAGACCGATCGACGAGCCTCTTCACAAGCTCCAGGGTCGTTGACGGTGACGGGGTAGCCCTCGGTAATTTCCACCTCTGCATGACATCCATGTGCCTCGGCGACAGAGCGTGCGATCTCTCCCAGTCGCTGGCGAGCGGTGTCACCCACCTCCTTCTCGAAGGATCGTATGGTGCCTCGAAGTTCGATGGTCTCGGGGATTACATTGTCAGCACTACCGCCGTGGAACTGGGTAAAGGTGACCACGCACGATTGAATCGGATCGACATTTCTGGAGACGATCTGCTGAGCAGAGGTGATGATCTGGCTACCACATACGATGGGATCAACACAGGTATGTGGTGCTGCCGCATGACCACCGACTCCTCGGACAAGAATTCGGAAGGTATCGGGTTGTGCCATCGTCGGTCCCTCAACGATGCCGATCTTGCCGGTATCAAACTCAGGCCACACATGCATTCCAAAGATCCGATCAACACCCTCCAGACATCCGTCTGCGATCATCGCAGGGGCTCCCCCTGGCAGTGCTTCCTCATTGGGCTGAAAGATGAACCGGATGGAGCAGGGTAACTTTTCGCGGATGCTCGACAGTGCCCTCGCCGCACCGACCAGCATCGAGGTGTGCGCATCGTGTCCGCACATATGTGCAGCTCCCGGAATGGTACTGCGATGCGGGAGATCGGATTCCTCGTCCATCGGGAGAGCGTCCATGTCCGCTCGAAAAGCGATGCGACGGGTTGCTCCCTCTACCTCGATATCCCCCACCACTCCCGTCTTGCCGATCTGCTCGCGGGTCTCGATCCCCGCCTCACGAAGTTGCTCGGCAACCAGAGCCGCGGTCCGGATGGTGTCAAAACCGATCTCGGGGTGGCTGTGGATGTCTCTCTGCAGATCGATCACCTGCTCGAATACCTCGTCAGTGAGTTGCTGTACATCCAGATCCCTGATGGTCGCCATGGTGCCTCCTGTTCAGTTCATACCGACGATTCTGACCCATCCCGGGAGCCTGGAAAAGAGGTGGTCAAGTTGCCGATCTCGAACCGGTCGGCTACTCTCAACGCTAATTCCGTTGCCCGAGACCGATCCAGGAGGATCCGATGGCCGAGAAGTTGACGAGTCAGCAAGTGGATTACCCACGCTGGTACCAGGAAGTGGTTCAGCGTGCCGATCTCGCCGAAAATGCCCCGGTGCGAGGATCGATGATCATCAAGCCCTATGGATATGGTCTGTGGGAACAGATGCAGTCGGTTCTCGACGGAATGTTCAAGGAAACGGGACACGTCAACGCATACTTCCCAGTGCTCATTCCCGAGAGCTTTCTCAAGAAGGAAGCGGAGCACGTCGAGGGATTCTCGCCGGAACTCGCTGTAGTGACCCATGCCGGCGGGAAGAAACTGGAAGAACCGTACGTGATCCGTCCCACCTCGGAGACGATCATCTGGGATACTTACCGGAGGTGGATTCAGTCCTACCGAGATCTACCCCTCCTCATCAATCAGTGGGCCAACGTGATGCGCTGGGAGATGCGGCCGAGGTTGTTCCTGAGGACCACAGAGTTCTTGTGGCAAGAGGGACACACCGCTCACGCAACAGCGCAGGAAGCCCACGAGGAAACGATTCGTATGCTCGGGGTTTACGCAAAGTTCGCAGAGGAATACATGGCACTGCCGGTGATCCAGGGTGAAAAAACCGAGCGTGAGAAATTTGCAGGAGCGGTGAAGACCTATTCCATCGAGGCGATGATGGGAGATGGCAAGGCACTGCAGGCAGGAACCAGCCACGACCTGGGTCAAAACTTTGCACGCGCCTTCGACGTCAAGTACCAGACATCGGAAGGGCGAGAAGAATTCGTATGGGCCACCTCCTGGGGTGTTTCAACCCGCCTGGTCGGAGCACTCGTGATGGCACATGGTGACGATAAGGGACTGGTCTTGCCGCCTCGATTGGCACCGATTCAGACCGTCATCGTCCCCATCTACAAGGGGGAGGATCAGCGCACTCCGGTGCTCGAGGCGTGTTCCCGCATGGAGAATGCCCTCAAGGACGCGGGTGCCAGGACCCACCTCGACGACAGGGCTCAGTTCCGCCCTGGATTCAAGTTTCACGAGTGGGAACTGAAAGGTGTTCCGGTACGCATCGAGGTGGGACCTCGGGATCTGGAACGGGGTGAAGTGATACTCGCCTTCCGACACAGCGGGGAGAAGAAGACACTCCCCATCGACGCGGTAGCCTCGGAGGTGATGTCGGTGCTCGACGAAGCGCAGAAGGGGCTGTTCCAGAAAGCTCTCGCCTCCAGAGAAGAACGCACCTACAGCATCGACAGTTACGATGAATTCAAGGATCGTGTCGATGGCGGAGGATTCTTCCTTTGCCACTGGGACGGGACCACCGAGACGGAAGAAAAGATCCAGAGCGAAACGAAGGCGACGATTCGAAATCTGCCCTTCGATGCACCCGATGACCCGGGTGAATGCATGGTCACCGGAAAACCCAGCCCTTACAGGGTGATCATCTCGAAAGCATACTGATGAGCTGGCCACTACTCGTACTGATACTCCTCTCGACACCTGCCGAAGAGGTTTCGTCTGCCCGCTACGAGGTGTCGCTTGAATCATCTCCCCAGCACAGGGTGGTCATCGTTGCCACCTATCCGTGCAGCGGACTCGATCAACTCGAGTTGTGGATGCCGGTATGGACCCCCGGTTCCTACAAGATTCGCGACTACGCCCGTCATATCGAACAGATGGAAGCATTCGATTCAGATGGCGCCTCGATGGAGATCGAACGCCCATCCAAGAACTGCTGGAGCATCGAAACCGGCGGCAGGGACAGTATCTCCGTTCGATACCATCTCTACTGCAGGATCCTGTCGGTCAGGACCAACTTCGTCGAAGCGGGTTCAGGATTCCTCAACGGTGCTGCGACCTTCCTGCTCCCACGGCAACAGAAAGGTCCATTCGAGATCACCTTCAAACTACCTGCGGAGATTGAACAGGTGGTCACCGCTTTGAACAGCGATGGGAAGGGTACCTATACCGCCACAGATGTCGATCAACTGTGCGACTCTCCCATCATCTTCGGTGATCCCGTGATTCGCGACTTCGAAGTGGAGGAGATCCCCCACTCGCTGGTCAATCTCGGCGGAGAAGATCTATGGGATGCCGACCAGTGTGCTGAGGATGTCGAAAAGATCTGTGAAGAGATCGTGCGGTTCTGGGGAGAGATCCCCTACTCCAGTTACAAGTACCTCAATGTGATCGCCGAGGGTGGCGGAGGACTTGAACACATGAACTGTACTCTGATGTTGACTGGTCGCTGGACCTGGGGGGATGAAGATCGTCGAAAGGGCTGGTTCGGACTCGTCAGCCACGAGCAGTTCCACGCCTGGAACGGTAAGCGATTACGTCCCGAGGCACTCGGCCCCTTCGAATACGAACGCGAGGTCTTCACGCCAGACCTGTGGTTCGTCGAGGGATTCACCAGTTACTACGATGATCTCCTGATCGCGAGGGCTGGTCTCATCGAGCAGAAGGAGTACCTCGAGCGAATCGGCAAACAGGTCAAGGAAATCCAGCAGACCCCGGGCAGACTGGTTCTCCCCCTCTCAGCTGCCAGCACAGATGCGTGGATTCGTTACTATCAGCGCGACGAGAACTCCATCAACAGCCAGATCTCTTACTACACCAAGGGAGCGATGGTCGCATGGCTTCTCGATGCCAGGATCCGTTCTGCCAGCAATCACCAGCGATCTCTTGACGATGCGATGCGTCTTGCATTCAAAAAGTTTTCAGGAGAGCGTGGCTATACCCATCAGGATCTACTGGATGTGTTTGAAGAGATTGCCGGCACCGATCTCTCCGAATGGTACGGTCGATTCATCGATGGCACCGACGAGCTGGAATACGAAGAAGCGCTTGAAGTTTTCGGGCTTCGATTTCAACCGCAAGCGGAACTGGATGAATCGAAGAAACCGGGCGGCTGGCTCGGTATCGAGGCGAGTGAATCCGCAGGCAAGTGGACCGTTTCCCGGGTGCGTGTCGGCACCCCCGCCTTCGACGCAGGACTCAATCCCGGTGATGAAATCATCGCCATAGGCTCCTATCGCCTCGGAGCATCTCGCTGGAAACAGGTGCGCCGACAGCACCCCCCAGGATCCTCCGCTGAACTGCTGATCTCTCGCCGTGGATCCCTTCGAACCCTGACGGTGACCTTCGCCGAGGACCCGCGCAATCCATGGAAGATCCACCCCGATCCGGAGGCTTCCGAGGAAGCGACGGCACGACGGGCAAGCTGGCTCGGCCGTGCCGGTGCGGAAGCTCTGGAGAAAACAGCCGATAACGACGAAGACCCCTCGGATTCGGACGAATCGGCCGATTCAGACCGCTGATCGACCCTCGGCTCATTCCCGATTGGTCAATTTCAGCGCAGCATCCTATTCTCAAGATGGAGGGGAACCGGATCCCATGATGGACCGTTCGCCACTGAGGACACAGGAGGCAACAGATGACGATTGCGATCGAGAGTTTTTCCCAACGCCGTGAATTCGTACGACTTCCCACGGAAATTCCAGTTCGCTACAAGTTCCTCTCCAAGGAGTTAGAACTCCCTGAAGAGACTGTATTCGAGGGATCCACCTCGCAGATCGGTGGCGCTGGATTGATGCTTCACGGCAAGATCCCCAGCTTCAACTGGATCCCGGCCCTGCTCATGGGCAAGATCCATGTCGGGGTCAATCTCTTGCTCCCCTCTCTCGATCACGCCATCAAGGGCCTGTGTCAGGTGGCATGGATCGAAGAAATCCCGGAGAATAAAGACCGTTGCACTGTCGGTCTCCGGTTCACCGACATCGAAAAGGAAGATCAGGACCAGGTGATGAAGTACCTGATCCGCTCACAAGTTCGCCGCTGATCGACCGGCCAGCACACTCCAGGGAGTACCGTGCATGTTCGGCCATCGAGTGATCATCCTTGCCCTGCTGCTCTGGGGTACAGCCGAGATGCTCTCCCCGGAGCTGCCCTTGCTGGCAGGGCTTCAGTTTCCTCCTGGCGAGATCATCTGGCCGCTGTCGTGCTTGCTGCTGCTGCCGGTCATCATTCCTCAACTGTACCTGTCGATCGCAGCGCGCCGGGGAAACTCCCCGGTGACCTTGACCACTCATGGCTACAGGGCACTCTCGATCTCCCTGCTGCTGACATGGGCGCTGGTGCTGTTCCAGGCTGACTGGCACCGACTGGCTCCCACCGCCCTTCCCATCGGCTGGGTCGGCGTCTCCTGCTGGATCACCTTCCTGCCGCTGGTGATCTCCAGGGCCATCTCGATGGCAAACCTGTGGAGGCTCACCGGCAATACCGCTCGATACTCTCCTCTGGCCGTATTCCGCTGGTCATTGCGCCAACCGATGCAGCTGCTTCTCCCCATCCTGCTGTGCCTCGGCGTCTCTGACTGGGTGCTGTTCAATCCCGATCTCTGGCTCCAGTTCAAGAGTTACGTGCCGCTTCCCGACTGGCTAATGCTGGGCAGCGTCATCCTCGTGGTCATCCCCCTCAGCCACAGGCTGGTCCTTCCTTCACGCCCGCTGGATAAGGGACCGCTACGGGACCGTCTCCTTTCCATCGCTTCGAAGGCGCGAGTGCACTGCAATACACCTCACGTGTGGTTGACTGGCCACCAACCGATCTCCACCGCCATGGTGGTCGGCTGGCTCCCCTTCTTCAGGCAGATCTACATCACCGACCACTTCCTGAAGACGATGAGCGATTCCCAGATCGATGCTGCATTTGCCCATGAATTAGCTCATGTGCGTCACCGTCATCTGTGGATCTATCTCTGCACCGGCGTTGCCTTCCTGCTGACCCTGTTTCCATGGCTGGTTCGCTGGAATGTCGAGAGTTACTTCTTCCTGGGCCTCGTTGTCGCTGTCTTCGGAATCTACTACGGGAGACTCAGCAGGCACATGGAGCATCATGCTGACATCGTCAGTGATGAGATCACCGGCAATACCGGGGCGATCGCCTCTACCTTGATTCGCCTGGCAAGCCTATCCGGTGAAGATATCGACAAGGCAAGGTGGCATCACCCTTCGATCCGCGATCGTGTCGTACTGCTGATGCGATACAAACAGGATCCACAATTCCGTAGCACCTTCGAGAAGCACCGTCGGAAACTGACGATGATCGCCTTCATCCTCCTGCTCTTCTCCGGCTCGATGGTGAGTTACAACATCTACAAATCTCCACCGACTCCTGCCTGGAACTCATTGCTGATGCACGCCGCAGACAACCTGGAAGCGTTGAGAGTACGACAAACTCATCCTGGAGACGATTCGCTGCGAACCGAGCAACTCCTGATCGATACAGCAACCTGGCTCGAATCAGGAACCGCGCTGATGCGTGAAGAGGACTCGAGACATCCACAGTTGTCGGGGAACTATCAGATGCTCGGATCGATCTATGCCCGTCTCGGCAGACACGATGAAGCGGCTGCATGCAGGATCCTGGCCGACGCAGCGCAGTAAGATTCGGTGCCCAGCGATGAAAAAAGGGCCGGCGGGGTATCCCGCCGGCCCTTTTTCTACAGGGAAGACTCGAATCAATTTTCGCAGATGTGAAAGCTACCCTGATTCATCGCTGCCAGAGACTGCATGAAGTCGATTCCCTGCATGTCTGACCCGATGAAAACGGTGTGAATCGGAACCTGTTGCCAGTTCGCTCCGGTGATCTCCGAGAGCGCCTGGTTCGAGGTGTCGACCTCATTACAGAAGGGAGCCCCGTCGCTGAGGATGATGACCTGGCGAGCTCCGTGACTCGACTGATTGCAGATGTTGAGGGTGGTCACCGCAGCAGGAGCCAGGCATGTCCAGCCATCTGCACCCAGTGAATTGACCCATGCCAGCGCTGCAGTCTTTTCAGGTAATTTGGCAGGCCTCGGTGTCGGTGACCAGATCACCGTATTGGAGCTGAATGCGACGATACTGAACTCTGCTGCAGGACTCAGCGAGAGAACCGCTGCAGTCACCTCCTGCTTGAGATCCTCCATCGCCCCACCCCAGTCCATCGATCCGGACTTGTCGAGGCACCAGAAGAACGCGTCTCCCTCGTAGTCCATCCCGTAGAAGATGATCGTCTCTGGAGCGTCTTCTTCAGCGTCTGCGAAGCCGCCACCGCCGGAGGGAAGGTCGAGTGGACGGACGTGGACAGGCTCGTTGCCTGCAGAAAAGAGCGCTACGCTTCCGAAGAAGAGTATCGGTATCATCAGCAGCAAGACCGCAGTCACACTACTTCTGGAAGTGGTACGCACCTGTACCTGTGGATCGGGGTTCTGATTCAGTTCTGTGGACGGCACTCTCCGTCTCCTTTCCTGGGCTTCAACACCATCCCCCTGCCACTCTCCTGAGATGGGGAGCGGCAACGATGGCGGTTGCGCCATTTCTCGTACTCGATCGAATCGTTTCGATCCCTCCACCGAACTCACCGGTGAAAAGCACGAAGCAACATCATGAAATGTACTGAAGAGGAGGAACCGGTGTGTCTCGCCGGTATTCAAGGATCCCTCATGGAAGTCGATCTGTCCCATCGCTGAGGGTGGATTTTGACCGATTCCGGGCATGGGAGTTGCCCACCGGATGAAACTGGCAGCAATCCGTAAATTGACGCGATGGATTCAGTCGGAAGGAATTACCGGTTGGAAGTTATCCGCAACTCGCCGTGTCGATCCAGCGATCCAGCTTCTTCTGAAACTGTTGTCGCCGAGGAAGACCACCGATGGCGCCCGCTGCGGATACCGCTGCAGCACCCATCACCGATCCCCGGATCAACTTCTCGGAGAGAGGAAGACCACCGATCTCGCCGTCGATGTAACCGGCGACAAAGGCATCGCCACAACCTGTGGCATCGACTGACTGCTCCTGGAGAACCCCCAGCGAGCCGCGACCGGAGGGGGCGTCCCAGACCAATCCTCGCTCACCGCAGGTCACCACCACCGTCTCTGCACCGAGATCTCGCAGTGCTGCCGCCGCATCCGCCGGGTTCGATCTGCCCGTCAACCGGTACGATTCATCGTCATTGGGAAAGAAACCGTCTACCAGTGGCAAGATCCGTTGCAGATCCGCGCTCAGGTCCTCTCCGGGGATGACGATCACATCGAGCAATGTTGTGGCCCCCACTTCCCTGGCGACCTGGAGGATGCGCAAGGCGTCCTCCACATCCGGAGATCGGGAGAGTCCATAGGCATGAAAGGAGACCACGGCAGCATCCTCGAGGTGGGTCGCAGAAATCGCATCGGGCCACCGTTCATCGTTGGCTCCCGTTGCGGAGATGAAACGTCGATCTTCATCTTCAACGTTGATGACAAAGGTCGATCCTGTGGGGGCTTCCGGCTCGATGGACAGGTGCTGGATATCAACCCCTTCCCGCTCCAAACCGTGACGCAGAAAACCTCCCAGGAGATCGTCTCCCACGGCACCGCACAGATGGACACGATGTTCGAGGCGAGCCAGTGCAGTGGCGGTATTGGCAGCGCATCCTCCGATCGCCACCTCGATGGCGGGAGCGCGAGCGGAATCTCCCGGTGCCGGAAGTTGCTTCACGGGATGACCGATCAGATCCACCACCACTGCCCCGAAGCAATAGATGTCCTTCTTCATCGACAGCGATCCAATCATCGGTTCGAGCAGTGCTTCCCACCACTGGATGACAATGGGTTTCTGTCGCCAGGGCAAGGGGGGTGATACGAAAGAACGGGCCGGCACCCCAGGGGTGCCGGCCCGTTCTCGCCTCGATCTGGATACCCGTTACAAACTACTGCGGCTGGAAGAAGGTCCCGTTGTTCTGGGAAGCCAGCTGCTGCATGAAAGTGATCCCGCCGTTGTCGGTGGCGATGTAGATGGTATTGACGGGGATCCTCTGCCAGTTTGCTGCAGTGATGTCTGCCAGGCTCTGCGTCGCCGTGTTGGCGCCGTTGCAGTACGGCTCACCATCCGAGAGCACCAGCATCTGCTTCATCTGTTTCGAACTCTGGTTGGCGATGTTGAGAGTCTCGACACCAGCAGGTCCGATACAGGTCCAGCCGGCGGCATTGAGAGCCAGCACCCATGCGGTGGCAGATCCCTTGTTGGCCGGGTTGGCACGCTGCGGCGTCGGATTCCATGCGATGTGTCCCTCGGAGAAGGCCACGACACCAAACTCCGCCTGGGAGGAGAGGGAGTTGAGAGTCTGAGTGAACTCCTGCTTGAGCTCTTCGATCTCACCGTTCCAGCTCATCGAACAGGACTTATCGAGACACCAGAAGAAGGCGTCCCCCTCGTACTCACCACCCCAGAAATTGATGGTCTCCGGTGCTTCTTCGTCATCGTCGCCATCCCCTGCGCCTCCAGAAGGCACATCGAGAGGTCTACGAGCACCCTCTACCGATTGCCCGACGATCCAGGCGGTGGAGGTAACAACAAAACTGAGCGCGAGAATCATGCTAAGAATACGCATCGGTTTCTTCTTCCCTCTCGAAATCGACTTCACGAGATCCCCCACCTCAGCAGGTGGAACGGTGCGAAACAACCTGATTCACACTTCTCGTGAGTCACTTCCCTGAGTTCTCACTAGGATGACGCTTCCGGGACAGAATTCCCCCGGAAAAGATGTAAATTCCCGTAGATGAGTGTGAATTTTCAGGGGTCTCCTCCATTCCGGGACAATCCTGCACCCCTTTCTCCTTATTCCATAATGATTTACGATCAGAGCCGGAGGTACAGATGAACAGCGGATCGCCCACTCCCATCGGAATCCTGACCGTCTCCGACCGGGTATTCCAGCAACAATATACCGATAAAGGGGGACCCGCGGTGCGCCAATGGCTCCAGGAGCGCCTCTCCCCCGCCATCCCCTTCGAGATGGTCACCGTTCCCGATGACCTCGACCCGATCTGTCAGGCGTTGCGATCGCTGGCGAGTTCCTGTGGCCTTGTCATCACCACCGGGGGAACCGGGATCTCCCCCCGAGATGTGACCCCTGAAGCGATGCAGGTGGTGTGCCAGCGATTCCTCCCAGGCTTCGGGGAAAAGATGCGAGCGGCAAACTGGGATCGGGTTCCCACCACGATCCTGTCGAGGGCCACGGCAGGGCAACTCGACCGCAGCCTCGTCCTCAATCTACCGGGAAATCCCCGTGCGGTGGCGGAGTGCCTCGAGGCGGTCTGGCCGGTGATCCCCCATGCAGTGGAACTTCTCGGAAACAGCCTCGGTGAAACCCGGGATGCGGCCAGCACACCTCACTCCGATGGAGACAGTGCCCGCAAGTAGGAGTCCTCGTAGCTCCTGACCACCTCGTCCCAGGTGAACACCTCGCTCGCCAATCTCCGTGCGGTCAATGACATCTCCTTGCGAAGCGCATCGTCGGTCAACAACTTGCGACTGTTTCGCGCGAGAGATTCGGTATCCCCCACCTTGCTGAGGAATCCCGCTTCGCCGTGGATCACCACCTCCGGGATGGCTCCCGATCGAGTCGAGATCACCGGAAGCCCCGAGGCCATCGCCTCCAGGGCCGCGAGGCCGAACGATTCACTCTCACTGGGGAGCAGGAACAGATCGCAGCACGACAGCAATACCGCGATGTCATCGAGGGGGCCGATCCAGGAGATACGGTCGTCGATGCCGAGACGCTTCGCCTCCTCCTGGGCGAGAGCCTGATCGGGACCCTTGCCGATCATCAACAGCCGTGCGGGGAGATCCCTGGCTGCCGTGGCAAAGGACTGGATCACATCCTGTACCCGCTTGACGGGACGGAAGTTACTGACATGAGCCACCAGTAGCTGGTCCTCCGTGGCAAATCGAGAACGCAGCAGTGGACACCTTCGATCGGGAGAAAACTGATCCGAGTCGACGGCATTGGGAATCACATTCAGTTCCTGATCGGGAGCAAGTTTCTGCTCGGTTGCATCGGAGAGCCACTGGCTCACGGTGGTCACCCGGTCGCTCTGCTCGATGGCCCAGCGTGTGATGGCGGTGTAGGAGGGATCGGCACCGACCAGGGTGATGTCTGTACCGTGCAAGGTCGTCACGACCTTCACCGAATCTCCGGTATCCATGTTTCGTGCCAGCACTGCCGCCAGCGAGTGCGGGATCGCATAGTGGGCATGAATCACCTGGATCCCCTCACGTTCGACCACCTGGTGAAGTTCATTGGCCAGCGCCAGTGCGTAGGGAGGATAGCGAAAGAGAGGGTAGGAACTGACCTGGACCTCATGGAAGTGAACACCGGAGGTGAGAGGATCGAGCCGGAATGGCCGCTCATGTGAAACGAAGTGAACTTCGTGATCACGAGCCGCCAGTCTCATCCCCAGTTCCGCTGCGACCACTCCACTTCCACCGTGGGTCGGGTGGCAGGCAATTGCGATCTTCATCGAGACTCCGCTTCCGAGGGAGGATCTGTCGACAGTCCTTCTCCGACGATCATGTCGACCGGGTTCGCCACCGCCGGAGGATCTTGCCAGATGATCGCTTCCCCCAGTTCCACTCCCGCTCTCGAACCGAGGGTCCTGGCTCTCCCCTCCACCATTGCCATGAATCCTGGTGCAGAGATCTTGGTCGGCGCACCATCCTGATCGGGGTCATGGAATTGCGAGCGGTAGCAGTTCACCACCTCCAGCTTTCGATTCCAGTGCGATGTGACGTCAACCACCACGCTCGGTTCAAAGGGCGTATGGCACATGTAGTAGCCCAGAGTTGCTGCACGGTGCTGACGATGAGTCGTCTCGCCTCCGGGATAGAGACGAACCCCACCGAGGTAGAGGCTACGGTAGGCGAGAAGTCCCGCTCCAGCGTGATCGGGATGCAGATCGTCCTTCCATGGAGCCAACACGACCTTCGGTCGAGTCCTCCGCATCACTTCCACCAGCGCAGCTCGTGACTCGTCGTCGTCTCTTACAGATCCATCCTTCATGTCGAGGCAGTGGCGCCAGTGAACCCCCAGCATGTCGGTGGCTCGGGCGGTCTCCTGTGCTCGCAGTTGCGGTGTGCCTCGGCTGGACAGTTCGCCACGGGTCAGGTCGACGATGCCGACCCTCGCCCCGCTGGCGATGGTCGCCAGGATCGTCCCTCCCATGGAGATCTCCGCATCATCGGGATGCGCTGCGATCACCAGCAGGTCCAGGTTCTGTTCATCGTTGAAATTCATGGTTCTCCCGATTCACCTCTTGCGACCGCTCCACTTCGATAATCCCGCCATCCCAGGGAGAGGCTTCTCCCTCCAGATGCTTGCGCATCCGTTCGATGACAGCAGGACCCTGGTGAGCGATCAGGTCGAGTAGATTGCGACTTCTCTCCGGCTCGTCGCCGCCGGGAAAGATCTTCTCCAGCAGAGACGACACCCTCTGCCGTCTTGCCTCGACACCATGGAGCAAGCCACCCTCCACCGCAGTTTCCAGCCTCGCCAGCTGATCAGTCCACTTCCTGACCAATCGACGGGCCCTCCGTCTCAACGCCTCGGTCGCTTGCTCATCGGTAGCGACCGCTTCGACCTGTTGCAGTAACTGTGCTCCCGATCGGGAGATCTCCTGCGCCTGCTGCTGCGCTTGTGGAGAAGGAACCAGGTCGATGGGATCGGCTGCTGCAACCCGCCCGGAAGGATCGAGACCTTCATCGGCCCACTGCTGTACCAGGTCGGATGAGATCGGTCGCAGGCGCGGGCGAGCGAGCCACTGTGGCCGTGACCAGTCCTTCTCCTGCCGGAGATGTCGCGTCTCGATGGCGTAACACATCTCGGTTGCTCCCAGCACCACCGCAACGGGGTCGATCAACTGATCCTGAACGACGGTCCTCAGCAGCGCGTCGGGAGAGATCCTGTCAGAATCGTATTCGGCAACATCCTCGACTGACATCCCCACTTCCTCCGGCCTCCTGCGCAGCCCATCGGAATCGATGATGAATAGTGGCATACCACGGGGCGCGGGAACCGGCGCGGGAACATCCAGCGCAACCTGTTCATCGATGGCGCGTTGAATTGCATCCCGGTATTCACCGGTAGAAGCCACAACCTGCTGGATCAGCGGGACCTGTAGCTTCCTGAACCAGCGGGGAAGCACCGGCAACAGCGGCTGATCGCCAAGCAACTTGCACAGCAGGAAGAGATACTCCTCGGCCGCAGTGGAAGCGATGGATCCGCTGGCCAGATCGAGGGCCTCCTGTCGATACGGGGCATCTCCGATCGCCCTGGAGAGGGTGTCGAGTCGCTCCTGTGGCGACTGCGAGTGAGTCCTCATGAAGATCGGATTTCGCCCTGTCCGCTGCGGGTTTCCCGGATCGTGACCGCTGGCAAACGAACCCGGATCCAGTTCCTCCCCGTCATGGTCATCATCGGCGATCCAGAAGAGGGGAACGGTGGGAATCCCCTCCGCTTCGAGGCGACTCGCCAGCATGCAGACTGCGAGCGCCTTGGAGATGCCGAGCAATGGCCCCCCCCACAGCGCCGGTTGCTGGCCACCGATGACGATACGGGTTTGAGGATCTTCCAGTCGCTCGATCGCTTCTCGAGCCACCGGCGAAAGTTCCAGCTGTTGCCACCGGGGACGAAGTGCCTCCAGCAATTGAAGTCTTCGCTCGGGATCGGGAGTACTGGTGCGGATCCGATCCAAATCGAGAGATTGCGAGCCACCGACGACCCCCAGGGTTGCCAGCGTCTCCTCGTCGCCATCACGCAGTAATTTCAGGAGCGGATGAGAGTCGTAATGTTTCACGAATCCACCTCACACCTTCGTGCCTGGAAGATCATCCGTGGGGTGTCCCCCGATCGATGAGGAGCTCCCGACCAGTCACCGAAGCAATCGATCACCTGCCAGCCGGAAGCGGTGAGCATCCGGTGCATCTCTTCGTAACTGTATACTCGCACCGATTCGGTGTATCGACGCTCTGACGCTCCGCGCCGCAGCGTCACTCGCTTCTCCACCCTCGCTCCATCGCTGGTGATCGATCGCCGCTCGTCGATGTGGAGGTCTCCCTGGCGACGACTGCTGGTCGCTACCAACCCCTCGAAGGTGCTGCTCCGATCGGGTAGATCGAGCAGAAATCCGCCCCCGGGGCGAACGATGGCTGCCACCTGATCGAGCACCGAGTGGTTTTCCCTGTCAGAGGGGAAATATCCGAAGGAGGTGAAAAACATCATGACGTGATCGAATGCCTCGGCGGGCAGGGGAATTCCGCGCATATCTCCCCGCACCAGTGCCGCTTGCGCCCCCAGCCTCGACCTCGCCTCGGTCAGCAGATCCTGTGACAGATCGAGGGAAACCAGTTGCATTCGCGCCTCCTGCAGCCAGTGGCTGTGCCTACCAGCCCCGCAGCACAGGTCGAGTACACGGTCCCCCTCCGACACCGAAAGCCAGGAGAGGGCTGCTGCCACCTCCTTCTCGGCGGAGGCTTCATCCCGCAGTGGATAGACCTGCAGGTACTCCTCCTCGAAAGCTTCGAGGAACCAGTCAGGACTCGTGGCACTTTGCGCGCTCATTTCAGGTCTCCCTGCTACTCAGGACTCTCCTCGACTTCGAGGAGAGGGCACCAGTCTCCATCATCCCGTGCCAGGAGCCTCTTCTCAAGCAAACCCTACCCCTTGCCGCAAGGTTCCGTGGGAGGTATCGATATCACCGGGAATTGCCCGAATTTGTCCAGTACCGGGGATCAGGGGGAAGATGGTGTGAGCCACATCGCGCGTGTAGCACTACCGATTCCGGTCGATGAACCCTTCGATTACCGGATTCCCGAGGAACTTCAGGGGGATGTACAGCCGGGAACGCCGGTGCTGGTCCCGTTCGGACCGACCCGTCGATACGGCTGGGTCGTCGAGATCACCGACCATTCCCCCCACCCCCGCTTGCGTTCCATCGAGGGCATCGTCACCGACGGTGCCGTCATCGATGAGGAACTTCTCGAACTCCTTCGCTGGACCGCCGATTACTACCTGTGCGGAATCGGCGAGGTGATCGAATCGGCGATGCCGAAACCGGTACGCCAGAGAAAACTGCGGACGATCCGCTGGGTACGGCCCAGCGACCAGGGCATCGCCTCTCTCGATGTGGCAGAAACTGAAGGAGTGGCGAAACCCGCTGCACTGCGCCGAAACATCCTCCAGCATCTTCACCTGCACGGACACCCGATGCCGGTTCGACGCCTCGTCGAAGAGTGCTCCGCCAGTAACAGTCCGGTCCAGACCCTGCAGCGTCACGGTCTCGTCGAGATCTTCGATGCGCTACCGCCGGAGTTCGGGATCCCAGGGGATTCTCGGGCGAACCAAGCTCCCTGGGAAAACCCCGCTCCCTTCGAACCCAACTCACAGCAGGTCGATGCCATCGATCGCATCCATCGATCGATCGAGGCAAACAGATACCAGACCTTCCTGCTGCACGGAATCACCGGCAGTGGCAAGACCGAGGTCTACATCCGAGCGGTCCAGAAGGTACTCCAGATGGGCCGGGGAGCGCTGGTACTACTGCCAGAGATCGCCCTCACTCCACAAGCTGTCGAGCGCTTCTCTGAACGACTCGGCCCGGTGGCAGTTCTGCATTCGATGCTTCCTTCCTCCGAGAGAGCGGCACACTACGAACGACTCAGGCGAGGAGAAGTACGCATCGCCCTGGGAGCAAGGAGTGCAGTCTTCGCCCCGATTCCTGATCTTGGATTGATCGTCGTCGATGAGTGTCACGAATCCTCTTACAAGCAGGAGAACTCGCCCCGATACCACGCCCGAGATGTTGCGGTGATGCGCGCACACAAACTCAACATTCCATCTGTTCTCGGTTCCGCCACTCCCACCATGGAATCGCTGGAAAATGTCCGGCGTGGACGCTTCGAAAGGATTCGTCTCGACGAACGAGCCAACGGCAGACCACTCGCCACCATCGAGATCATCGACCGCCGCAAGGAGACCCGCTCAGCCGGCGGTGGAGGAATGCTCTCTCGTCCCCTCGTCGATCGGATTCGTGACACCATCGACCGGAAGGAACAGGTGATCCTGTTCCTCAACAGGCGTGGCTTCGCCAGGAATCTGTTGTGTCCCCAGTGTGGTCATGGATTTCGCTGTGATCAGTGCGACATCCCGCTTACCTACCACAAGAGCAAGGCTCGCTCCCAGTGCAACTACTGCGGGGAGCACAAACCGATCCCCAGTAGTTGCCCCGGCTGCCAGTTCACCGCAATCCAGCAGCGATCTCCAGGGACGGAACGGATCGAGGAATCGTTGCTGACTCTCTTCCCCGGGGTCGAAATCGATCGTCTCGACCGGGATACGGTCACCAGCGCCGGCCGCATGGAATCGATCCTGCGCCGCTTCCGCGACGGAAAGACACAGATCCTCATCGGCACCCAGATGGTCGCCAAGGGCCATGACATCCCCGGAGTGACCCTCGTCGGAGTACTCGATGCGGACATCGCCCTGGCCCTCCCCGACTTCCGATCAGCGGAGCGAACCGCACAGTTGCTGTGTCAGGTCGCCGGCAGAGCTGGCAGGGGCGACCGTCCGGGGAGAGTGGTGTTACAAACGAGGCAGCCAGAACATTACGCTCTCAGCTGTGCAGCCCTCCAGGATCTCGACCAACTTCTCGAACAGGAAGACTCCGTGCGACGGATGTTGAAGTACCCGCCCCACGGACATCTGGCCCGGTTGCTCTGTGAAGATGAGGACGAGCAGCGCGCCCGAGAAAGTGCCGAGGGGCTCATCGAACCGATGAAGAAGTTGCAACTGGCAGCGGTTCAGATTCTTGGACCCGCGCCTGCCCCCATCGAACGTCTGAGGGGAAGGTATCGCCAGCACATCCTGCTGAAGTGTGCCGAACGCACCCCGCTCCGGGAAGTGGCCCGAGCAGCCGTTCAGGAGAAACCGAGGTGGTCCTCCACCCGGGTGACTCTCGACATCGATCCACAAAATCTTCTATGACCACAAACAAATCGGGTGCACTCCTTGAAAGAGGAGTGCACCCGATTCTCATCTGACTCTTCGTCGAAACTCTGGCGACTAGACCATGTCCTTGAAGGTCTTGGACGGCTTGAACGCAACGCTGCGAGAAGCCTTGATCTTGATGCTCTCACCTGTCTGCGGATTGCGACCGGTACGGGCGGCACGCTTGCGCACGCTGAAGGTTCCGAATCCAACGACCTGAACCGACTTGTCCTTCTTGACGCCCTTCTTGATGGCATCGATCACTGCATTGACCGCACGCTCGGCACCGGCTTTGGACTCATCGAGATTCTTCTGTACTGCACCAACCAACTCAGCCTTGTTCATCTGTACCCCTTTCATGGATGTACTCACACAACTCTGTCACTGTTCCGAGGAGGAGAGGAACCCGGCGAGAAGTGAGCATGACTCTCATCTCGTCGATTTCCCTGCCCCGTCAATTTATACAGAACCCGGCGGATCCTGCACCACCCTGCGGAAAACGGCCCGGAGGCGGATCATCAGTATGGGAGTTCAGGGAGGACGTGGGAAGCGATCACGGGCAGAAATCCTCAGGGGAAATATAGGAAAGTCAGGCGGGAACCCAGATCACCATTTCTGCCGTTGGCATAATTGCGCCCTCGGTATACCATCGGGACGGGAAAGGTGCTGGACCTTGCTGGAGATGACCCACAAGTCCGCGACGGGAGTGAAGATGCTACCTGTACTGGTACTGCTATTGATGACGACTTCCACCCTGCAGGGGGGAGACGGCACAGGGCCTGGCGACTCGCCTGGCGCTGCCGTGGAGTCCCAGAAAGCACCCACAGAGCAGTCCGCTCCCTCCCCTGGGTATGCCGTGGAGGATCTCGCCCAGATCGTCCCCTCCGCTCTCCCCATCGGAGAGAGGCTACTATTCCGTGCCACCGTCGAGTGGCAGGGAGCCAGCGTACTGGTCGGTCACCTGGAACTGGCCACCTGGAGGGAAGAGCAGAAAAAGATTCTCCACGCCCGTGGCCTCGGACAGAGGTTTGGATACACCATCGACCAGAAGATCGTCAGCACCCTCGGCGCAAGCGGTTCCCAGCCCCTCTCCTTCATGAACACTCAGCGTGGAACCGAGCACCACACCAAGCAACTACGCTTCCAGGATGATGGGAAGATCTTCTTCTCGAAAAGAGTGCATTGCCGCGAGGATGGCTGCACCGAGAAGGAGCACCTGATCTCCGAGGTCGCCTGGAAGGGCCCGATCCCATGGGGAACAGAAGAGGCACACTGCGCTGACAAGAAGTGTGGCAACCTCGATCACGAACACTGGATCGACATCAAGGAACACGAGGTGGACGCACCCTATGTCGATCTGCTCACGGCAATCTACGTGGCCAGAACCGCCTCGGAACCCCTCGACTCTGAACCACTGATCATTCCGGTCGTCAACGATGATTCACGCTGGTACGTGGAGGTTCATCCCAAAAGCCAGCAAACGATCAAGGTCGCAGAGGGTGAGTACGAGGCGATCGAGATGGCCCTCAATCCGGTCCCATCCGACGGTAATGAAAAGAAACGCTTCGAGGGCTTGTTCGGAATTCACGGAACGCTGAGGGTGTGGTTCGATACGGTGAGTGGAAAGCCATTGCTGATCGAGGGAACCCTGCCCTTCGCATACCTGAACCTGAAGGCTCGGATCGAACTGATCTCTGTCGGAGACGCAGAATCGGTCAGGGTGAGACATCAAAAATCTCTTCAACAAGCGGCGAAGACTCGCAATAAGGGAAAGTGATGAACCGACCCGACACAGGGGAACTGCTGAGGCGACTTCCCCAGCTCGATCGTCTGCTCCAGAGGGAAGAGATGGTCGAATTGTGTGCCCGTCACTCCAGGGCGCAGGTACTCGCCGAGTCGCGCTCCCTCTTCGACTCCCTCCGTGCTCGTGCTCTCAGTGGTGAACTGACCGAATCGGAACTGGACGAGAACCAGATCATCGATTCCGTGGCGACTCGCCTGGCACGAGAAGACCAGGCCTTTTACCGTCGTGTGATCAACTGCACGGGAGTCGTTCTTCACACGGGACTGGGGCGAGCCCCGATTCCTCCTTCCGTCGCAGATCGTCTGATCGAGACGCTACGCCATCCGGTGCGCGTCGAGATCGATCTCGAAAGTGGCCAGCGGGGCGGACGCGATGAAGGTGTGGCCCGCCTCCTCACCGAACTGACCGGTGCGGAAGATGCCACCATCGTCAACAATAATGCCGGAGCCACCTTGCTACTTCTTTCCGCCCTCGCCGAGGGGAAAGAGGTGGTCGTCTCCAATGGTGAGCTGGTAGAGATCGGTGGATCGTTTCGGGTGCCGGACATCATGGAGCAGGGTGGTGCCCGTCTTCGTGCGGTGGGAACTACCAATCGCACCCGGGCAGCGGACTACGACAAGGCCTGTGGTAGCGACACGGCGATGATCCTCAAGGTTCATACTTCCAACTACCGGGTCGTCGGCTTCACCGAGGAGTGTGAGATTGAAGAACTGTGCCAGGTGGGAGAGAAGCACTCTCTTCCGGTGATCCACGACATGGGCTCCGGTTGCATGGTTGATCTCGCCACCCGCGGACAAAGTGGCGAATCCTATGTTCGTGAAAGCATCGCCAGCGGTTGCGGTTTGGTCTGTTTCAGTGGAGACAAGTTACTGGGAGGACCCCAGGCGGGAATCATCGTCGGTAGCTCGGAACTGGTGGAGCGCTGCAGGAAGCACCCCCTTTACCGTGCATTGCGCCCTGGCCGCATGACCTACATCGCCCTGGAGGAAACCCTGAGAATCTACCGAAAGGGAGAGGATGAAGCGATCGAGCAGATTCCTGCCCTTCACCGGGTGCTGGCATCGGCACCGGAACTCGATCAGCGACTCCAGTTGCTCCTGGCTGCTATTCAGCCAATTGCGGGAACGACCACCTCGATCCAATCTCACGATGGCTATGCCGGAAGTGGCTCCCTCCCCGCCCGCCCCATCGAATCACGAGCACTGCAGGTCACCGTTTCAGGTGTCACCGCCGATGAACTGGCCAGACGCTTGAGAAGTGGAGATCCATCGGTACTGCCGACCATCCAGGATGACTCGGTAATCCTCGATGTCAGGACCATCTCTGACGACGAGGTCGATCTGATTTCGGCACGAATCGCCGAGATTGCCTCGGGAGCCTGACTTGACGCAAACCCTCCTGGAGTGGATCCTTCCGTGAACAGGAAGGAGTCGCTCGATGGTAGAACAGATCCGTCTCACACAATACGCTTCCTGCGCAGGCTGAGCAGCCAAGCTCCCTCCGGGGGACCTGGTCGAGGTCCTCTCCCAGCTGCAGATTCCAACACGAGACGAGGTCCTGCACGGACCGGACACCCTCGATGATGCAGGAGTGATCCTCATCCCCGGCACCGACCGGAGCATCGTCCAGACGGTCGACTTCTTTCCACCCATCGTCGACGATCCGCGAGACTTCGGCAGGATCGCTGCGGCCAATAGCCTCTCCGACATCTACGCCATGGGGGGAACTCCTCTCAGTGCCCTCAACATCGTTGGTTTCCCCAAGGAGTTACCGGTGTCTGTCCTCGGCGAAATCCTCGCCGGAGGTGCAGAAAAGATGGTCGAGGCGAAGTGCGCTCTACTCGGCGGACATAGCGTCAGGGATGGCGAGGTCAAGTACGGCCTGGCGGTCACCGGCACCATCGACCAGAACAACATCCTGACCAACGGCGGAGCACAAGTGGGTGACCTTCTGGTACTGACCAAGGGACTGGGAACCGGAAGCGTCAGCACTGCGGTCAACAAGAATCAGGTCAGTGCAGATGTCTTGCAGGCAGCCACCACCTCGATGTCGACCCTCAATGCCTCTGCAGCGATGGCGGCGATCGCCCTGGAAGCTCACGCGGTCACCGATGTCACCGGCTTCGGCCTGTGTGGACACGGCACCGAGATGGCTCAAGCCAGCGGTGTCACCCTGGAAATCTCGGCGCGGAAGTTACCGCTCCTCGAGGGTGCCGGTGAGCTGGCGATGGCGGGCTGTATCTCCGGTGGCTCCGGCAGGAACAGTGCCCACCTGGGAGATCAGCTGGAAGTAGCCACCGATGTTCCGGACCACCTCCGCAATCTGGCGACCGATTCGGAAACCTCCGGAGGGCTCCTGATGGCCATCTCCCAGCAACGCATCGACGATCTCGACGAAGTGATGGAGCGAGAGGGAGTGGCGCACTACTGCGTCATCGGCGAGGTAAAACCCGCTGAAGGATCTGTCGCCATCAGGATCATCGCCTGAGGTTCCGGAAAGATCGTCCTTCAACTTGATCCTGAAGCCGAGAATGGCGACACTCGTAGGTTCGTCGGGGGTGAATGGGCACCTGGTGGGCCTCCTGGGCTTCAAACCCATGGTGCGGCGCGAACAACGTCGTAGGTCGGTTCGATTCCGATGCACCCCCGCCATTTTTCCTGCCCCCACCTGCAGGATCACGTCGGTCAGCGCGGAATCGGTTGCCAGATTTCTCTTCCTTCCAGGAAGTACTTGGTGACCCGCTCGATCATGGCGGTACGAGGAACCCGCTGATAATTCCTCTCGATGGCCTTCTGCAACTTCGGCGGCAGTGATCTCACCTCGTTGAAGGTCCACGGTCCAAAGTACGGTCGCGGAAGTCCATCGGACTCATCGATGAGAATCGCACCATTTTCGTCTCGCTCGTATCCCGCTGCCACGCGCTGCTGGGCCCGAACGATGGCGGTGAACTTGCGAGACTCGATGGCCTCGATCAGGTCCTCGCCATCCCACATACCAACCTCGTACATCTGCCTGGCGGTGTAGGGCCCAATCACCAGCGGACGACCCGTTTCCGCCAGAGCCCACGGTTCTTCGCTGAGGACTGGATCGGAGAAATTTTCCAGGTGAACGAGTATCCGTCGACGCTCTTTCATCTCCGAGAGTCGCTCTGGTTGGAACTCCAGCTGCTGACCACTCAGGTAGAATCCTGCCACCACCTGCACCGCCAGCAGCATGGCGATGATCTGACCACGCCTGGGACTGATGCGCCCTATGGCATCGCCACAGACCAGCAACATCAAAACACCGGACTCGAACAGGTAGTTGAGATCCGATCCCAATCGGCCGATCAACACCATCATGATGAGAGCGAACAGGATCCTGATCGCCGCCAGCTGATCTTCGCCGCGAGAGAGAATCGTCTTCCCCGCTGCATAGAGGAGCAGGATGATGTGTGCGTTGAAGATCGAGGTGAGGACCTTCCGTTCCGCGATCTGCTCGCCGAGAAAAGCCTGCAGCGCCGGAATCAGGGCGATGCAGGACAGACCCAGCGCCAGGAACCCGAGGACTCTACCTCTCTCCTTCATCCCCTTGCCGATACCAGAAACTGGGATCAATGCCAGGAACAGGCCGAAGAAGAGTGGCGCTCTCCAGGGCATGAAGGTACCGAAAGCTTTCTTGAGACCTTGATCCCACTCGAATCGAAACAGGTTCGACAACACGGCGTGCTGGTGGAAGCCTCCACCGGTAGCCCCGTTCAGGATGGCATATGCAACCAGACCCGTCCCCAGCAATCCGACCGGCCATCGAAGTGCCGACCTCCCCTCCTCCTTCCACATCTGGATGTAGGTGACCAGCAGGAGAGCGATGGTGGTCTGGCGCGTATAGACCGCCAGGAAGAAGGCTGCAGCACCGGCGAAACGCATACCGGTTGTTCGATGCGAGGAACACCATACCCCTACCATGGCAAATGCCAGGGCCAGAGGATCCACCCTCATCAGGAATCCGAAGCGTAGAAACTCCATCATCGTCAGCATCGTCGCCCCACAGATGAGTCCTGCTGTGAGTCCAGACCTTTTCGAAACCAGCAGCACCAGCATCGTTGCGGAGATCAGAGTCGACAGGAGGGATATCGCTCTTCCACTGCCATAGGGGCTGGAAAAGAGTCCCCCCGTCCAGCGGGTGAGATGAAGATAGACGGGAGAGTATTGATCGAGGAGCCACGGCTCCTGCCCCACCGGAGGATACAGCCCCGGTTCTTCGGCAGTTCTTCTCGACTGGTCGAGGACGATCGCCTCCCCGTATCTCAGTTCATGTGGGAATCCCACCAGTGAACCGCCTCGAATCAGCAGCTGTGAGATGGAGAGGGTAGCCAGTAACACCGACAGGTAGAGGACCCACAGTGGTAACTGTCGCCCTTCACCGGGGGTGGAGATGGCAGGATTCGAGTTTTCAGAGGGGTCTGAAGGCTGACTCATGCCGCACAAAGTACGGCCTGAGCCGCTCCGATGCCAGCGAGGTCACTCCTGCATGAAGTCGAGTCGATGCTTGGCATTGGTCTGACGAAGGCGTGTCATCACCCGGGAGTGCAACTGGCAGACTCTCGACTCGGACAAATTCAGTGCTTCGCCGATCTTCTTCATCGTCAGGCCTTCGATGTAATACCCGAAGATGATCGCCTGTTCCGTTCCCTCGAGCTGGTTCAGGATGAAATCCTTGATCTCGGTTTTCAGGAACTGGTGGTCGGGTGCCTTGGTTTTCCTGTCGTGCAGGACATCGATCTTCCTCAGTGCACGTGATTCTCCATCATCGGAGACCTGCTCGGAGATCGACATCACCGATGCTGCAGAGGCTTCCCGTTGCATCGTCTCGAATTCATCATCGGTGACTCCAAGATGTTCTGCCATCTCGAAATCAGTTGGTTCTCTACCGCTCAGGGCCTGAAGTTCCATCCACGCCCTGTCGAGCCGATTCGCTGTGGAACGAACCAGTCTCGGAACCCAGTCCTGTTTTCTGAGAGAGTCGAGAATCGACCCGTTGATTCGGGTTGAGCAGTACGATTCAAACTTGACCTCACGAGTCAGATCGAACTTTTCGATCGAGTCCATCAGGCCGAAGAGACCTGCACTGTAGAGATCCTCCTTATCGACCTGCTGGGGCAGTTTCATGTAGAGTCGATCTGCCACACGCCTGACGATATGCAGGTACTTCTCGAGCAGATCATTCTTCAGTTGCTGATCGCCGGATTCCTTGTACTCGATCCACACCAGTTCAAGTTCTGGATCGGACACCTTGGTCTTGCCGACCAGGGAATCGTTTGCAGGGTGTTGTTGCCGTGTCGTACCTGACTCGGTCTCCGCCAAAGCAGTCTCCTCTTCCAGCCGCTGGATCTATCAGCCTCCAGAGGCCCACCGTTCGCCCCGTCGTGAAACTACACGGGGTCCTGAAATCGTAACTAACCGTCAAATCCCTGCAGGCACTGGCAATCCACGTGCCAGGACTTCCCAGTTCGAGCCGCAAGGTGATGGCGACCTCAAGGAGAACGCTGTTCCACCCTGTTTAGATCCCCGATCCACAGCTCTTTCAGACGATTGAGGAAGCCGAGGCTGCCCTCACGTTTCTTGGCCAATCCCAGATTTCTTGCCAGATCTCGTATCGATCGTGCCGCGGAGCAGGTCGGGTAAGCGAGTGAAAAGTGCTTCCTCATCCGAACCGCTGCTCTCACCCTCGGATCGAGCATCACGGCTCCACAGTGACGCACCTCGCTTCTCAGGAACTGACGAGCGAGACCGATCATCCTGCTCGCTACCTGCTCTGCCTCCCCCTGGGACGTGACCTGATTCACCACCAGCCAGCTGTTCGGAGGGCGATCCTCCATGGTGAAGACCTTCAGCATGGCATAGGCATCGACCACCGCTGTCGGCTCCGGAGTCGTGACCACCAGCACCTCACCGGCACAGATGCAGAGATCGAGTACCGCCCTGGAAATTCCAGCGCCAGTGTCGATGAGAACGAGGTCGTATTCATCGACGAGGCGCCCGACCGCATCCATCAATCTCTGCCGTTGATGGGGACCGAGATCCGCCACCCGGGTCAAACCACTGGCACCGGGGAGCACCTGGATCCCTCCGGGAGCATCGATCAGTACATTTTCGAGGGATGCAGTTCCCTCGATGAGATGACCAAGGTTCTTTCCGGGATGAAGATCGAGGAGAACATCGATGTTGGCGAGTCCAAGATCCCCGTCGAGCAGGACCGTTCGAAGACCTCCAGCGGCGGCAGCCAGGGCCAGACCTACCGAGATGTTGGTCTTCCCCACTCCCCCCTTGCCGCTGGTGACAGCGAGAACCCGTGCCCTTCCCGTTGCTGGGATGACTTTGTCCTCAACCATCTTCCGGAGTCGCCAGGCCTGGTCTCTCATCTACCCTGGATTATCATTTCACAGATGCCGTCTCGAGTAGCCGCCTGGAAGTCTTCGGGGACCTCCTGGCCGCAGGTGACGTAGGAAACAGGAGCCTGGGAAATACCGAAGAGATCCCACAGATAGCCCTTCCGGTACGACTCGTCTCGCTTGGTGAAGATGATCCTGTCATAGCCGACCAGCCTGAAGGATTCAGTCGCAGCGAACAGTGCTTCTGGCGCCGTTGCCAGCGAAAGACAGAGGTGCACTTCCACCTCACCGATCTCGCCGAGCAGGTCTCGCACCTCGACAAGTCGCTCCTGATCTCTCTGACTTCTTCCGGCAGTATCGACGAGAATCACGTCGCAATCGGAAAAGCCTTCGATCGCTTCGGCAGTGTTCCCGGGCTGAGTCACGGTTCTCAGTGGAAGGCCGAGGATCTCGGCATATCTTCTCAGCTGCTCGACGGCTCCGATCCGGTAGCAGTCGAGGGTCACCAGACCCACGCGTTTCTTCTCGACAAGCTGGAAGTGAGCGGCAAGTTTCGCCAGGGTGGTCGTCTTCCCCACCCCCGTCGGCCCCACCAGGGCCACGACTTTCGGTCGACCTGCCGTCCCTGCTCTGATCTCCTGAACCTCTGGAATTCTGTCCATGACGTAACCGGAGATCTTGTTGGTCACCGCTTCCTGCAGCTGGTCACCGGTCAATCTCCCCAGCTCTGAATCGGAGAGGATCTGCTCCATGAAGAACTTGGTGGCAGTTTCCGTGAATGCACCTTGATCGCAGATGGACCGCACCGCACCGACCAGTTTGGGATTCTGCTCCAGGGAGAGAGATGTCTCGATGGGATCAATGGGGTCGTCATAGGAGATCGAGGTCGAGGTGTCCTGGACGTTCGCTTCCACCTGAGGGATGTTGTCGACGACCGCTGAGTGACCATCCTCCTCGGAACTCCAGGAGTCGAATGGCTGCTGTCCCGAAATCGATCGGGAATAGGACCGCAACTCCTCAGCGATCCTGACCTTTGCTTCTTCGAGTCGATAGACGAGTTCATTTCCCGACGGACTCGCCTCGAAGTTGCCCGCTGTTACCGGAACCATCTCTGGAACCGAATCAACCTGTCCTTCTTCGATCCCTCCCTGGACGAGAGGTGCCAGTTGACCACTGGATGATTCGACGTTGCCGATCTGGTCGTGGAAGAGATCCGATTCCTGGGTTCGAACGATGACCACCACATCGGATAATCCGATCCAGCCGAACACCCCCGGACGACGAACCTTTCGAGAGTGAACCACCGTCCAGTCACTACCAAATCGGTCCTGTAAGATACGTACCGCAGTTGCGTAATCAGGAGCCACGACACGGGTGTGTCCCGAATCCCCGACATTATTTTGCTCGTTCAAGAGCACCTTCCCCTTCACTCGTGAGGAGAGCGGTTCCAGTGAATCCCTGTCAGGAACCGATCCTCGCCATCCCCCTGGCTTCCACGGTCAGACCGTGTGTGACTTCATTGTAGGAGAGGACCACCACCGAGGGCACTTCCTTCTCCATCAACTTCTTTACTGTTCCACGCAACTCCGGACCGGTGATGATCAGCGGCGGAAAGCCGTCGGTGATCAGTTCATCCAGAGCCGCGGCGAGAGAGCGGGTCACCGCCACATGGTCCTGTGGAGACAACCTCAACTGCTCTTGGTCGCTGTTTTCTGGGTCCAGATGCTCCAGCAGCAAGGCATCGACCTCGGGATCCAGCGTCACTGCGTGCAATTTGCCGGTCCCGTCGAGGAGCGGATCACAGATGGCCCTGGCCAGGGCCATCCGGACCCTCTCCAGCGCTTTCGCCACCGATCTGTGCCGACCTGGTAGCTCCTGAGCGACATCGACGAGCGCTTCCAGGATCAGTTCCATGTCGCGAATGGGGACCTCTTCCGCCAGCAATCCCTGCAGTACCTTCTGGACCTCACTCAACTTCATCGCGCCCGGGACTACCTCTTCCACCAGCGATCGGCACTCCTGCGGCACTCCGGCGAGGATGCGACGTGTCTCCCTCTGGGTGAGCAACTCGCTGATGTTGCCGAGAATCAACCGTCGCAGCTGGATCAGCAGGACATCCTGAGCGGAATGAACGGTGTATCCGAGTCCCTTGCGCATTCCAGCCTCGTCGAGCGATATCCATTTTGCAGTCGCTGCGAACAGGCTCGAATCGACAATATCTCCCTCGATGGAGGCGATCGAGCGTCGGTGGCTCGCCACGATCAGTGCCTGGCGCGCCCGGAGGGATCCGCGGAAACAGCTGACCTCCCTCAGGAACACCTGGAATTCGTCGGGAGAAATCCCGCGTAGTTGCACCGCTGCATGAACTGGCGGCAGCTGAAATCCAAGTTCCTTCTGAAGTTCTTCCCTCAACTGCTGGATTCGTACTCCAAGTGACACCCCTTCGCCTTCAGGATCCATCAGACTCTGCAGTCCATAGCCCAGGACGATGCGAATCGGTTTCTGGCTGATGACCTGTGGCGACGGAGTCGTCTGCACTGGTGAAGGCAACTCGTGACTGGATTCGTTTGCAGCATGACCTTGCTGCTTGCCAGCGACGGCTGTTGCGACCGGCTCGTGAGCGGTCTCAACTCCTCGGCTGGAAGTCCATGCGATGGCACCGAGTGCAATCGCCAGGACGCCCAGAACCACCGGCGGCAAGCCCGTGAATGCCAGAGCGACCAGGACCAGGGCAGTGACCGCGAGTGCCTTGGGATTGCCGAACAGTTGCCCCACCACCGCATCGCCGATCTTTCCCCTCGAGGAGGCCCGCGTCACCATCAACCCGGCTGCGATGCTGATGAAGAGAGCAGGAACCTGGGTGACCAGGCCATCTCCAACCGTCAGCGTGGTGAAGACGCGTCCCGCTTCCGAGAAACTCATTCCGTACTGGAAGATTCCGATGGTGAATCCACCAACGATGTTGATCATCGTGATGACGACAGCAGCGATGGCATCTCCACGGACGAACTTACTGGCACCATCCATCGCCCCGTAGAAGTCTGCATGGTGAGCCAGATCTTGCCGGGCAATCTGTGCTTCTTCAGAAGTGATGCTCCCCGAGTTGAGGTCAGCATCGATGGACATCTGCGCCCCGGGCATTCGATCCAGCGAGAATCGAGCAGCGACCTCTGCGATCCGTGTGGCACCCTTGGTCACGACGACGAACTGGATCACCACCAGGATCGAGAAGATGATGAAACCGACGACAGCATTCGACCCGGAGACGAACTCTCCGAAGAAGTAGACGACATCTCCGGCTGCTTTGGTCCCCTCGTCACCCGCCTTGCTCAGTACCAGTCGAGTGGTGGCAATGTTGAGGGCCAACCTGTACAGAGTTGCCAGCAACAGCAGGGAGGGGAAGGAAGCGAACTCGAGCGGCTTCTTCAGGTACACGACCGTGAGCAACACCAGGACCGAAAAACCGATGTTGGCTCCGAGAAGCCCATCCATCCAGTGACCTGGAAGAGGGACCAGGATCGCCATGAGGATGCCGGCGAGAGCGATGACCACTGCAAGATCACGGTTTCTTTCCACCGATGCTCTCCAGCCAGACTCAGGCTTCAGCGTGTTCATCTGTGACTCGTTCATCGGGAGTTCCTTCCGGATCCAGCTCGTTGGGTCACTGCGTCGACAGCCTTCACCTGGTTGCTCTTTGCCAGCCGGGAATGCTGTGATCTGCGCCTGCGTCGGATGTGCGGATCTCCGTACATCTCCTTCTTCTCGTCTTCCACTTCTGTCCGGGTCATCATGAGTGATCGCTTGTAGTTCCAGCGCCGGTATCCCCAGTCAAGAATGGAAATGATGAACAGTAATCCACACGCCTGAAGAATCAGGGTCAGCAGTTCGACTCCCACCGCTGCGATCGATTCCCCATGCAGCGCTTCTCCCCCTGATCTCGCCCCCCAGGTCGTCAACAGGTTCCACACTCCGGGAACCAGCACGATCGACACCGCGATGACCTTGAACAGGGCGGACACGATTCGGCCGAGACCATCGAGGCCGATGATCGATCTGACCTGGCGCAAAGGTTCGATCCGTTTCAGGTCGGGAGCGATCTCCTGCAGGCGAATTCGAAACCCGACCTGAAGCCAGGTCATCACCGCAGCGATGGCGAACAGTAACAGCAGGATCGGTAACGACAGCGCGAACACCTTTTCCACTGCTCCCTGAATCACCGCACTGGCCGATACCGCCTCGAGGTTGGTGGAGGCGATATTGCCAAGAGAGTTACGGGTGAATTGAAATACGGTTGAAACGATGGTGCCCGAGAAGAGTAGCAACAGTCCAAAGCCTGCCGTGAGGACGCAAGATCCGACCAGATCCTGGCTCAGTGCAACTCGCCCTTCCAGGCGTGCATCTTCCAGCCGCTTGTTTGTTGGCCGTTCCGTTTTCTCGGCGTGATCATTGATCAATAGCATCGGTCAGTTCCCTCCGAATCCATCGAGGATCCAGCGAGAACCTTGCAAGCCGCTATTTACCACGAATCCGAACAGATCAGCGATGAAGGGAAGAGTCACGAACAGGGCGAACATTCCCACCCCGGTGCGCAGGGCAAATCCTACTGCAAAGACATTCATCTCTGGGATTGCTCTCGACAGCAGACCCAGTCCGAGAGTCGTCACCAGTAGCGCAACTGCTGCGGGGAATGCGATCTGTAGACCCAGCATCCAGGTCTGACCACCGATCTGCTTCGTCACCTGCGTGATCGTATCGACCGGAAGCCCGTTGATCAGGATGCTACCCATCACGCCCGGGGGAACCGAATCGAAGGAGCCACACAGGGCGAGGATCACCAGCCGGTGCCCCTCGAGTGCCAGAAATGCAAGACCAGCGAAGATCATCATCAAGGTGGCGGTGGGAGCACTGGCCTGACCGGTGGTCGGATCGACGACCTGCCCGAAGGCGAGCCCCGAATCCTGTCCGATCAGCTGGCCACCCAGGTGTGCCCCCCACATCAATATCGCTGCTGTTGCACCGAGTACCCAGCCGAGTGCCAGCTCACCACTGATTGCGACAAGACCGATCATCGGAGTGGATAGCAGTTGTCCCAGATTCTGGATGTCACCCCCGGCGTCTCCCCCCATGGCGATGGGTGCGACACACAGCGCGATCAGGGCGGCGATTGCACCCTTGATCCTGACCGGGATGACACGGGAAGAGAAGATGGGAAGAACCATCATCGCTCCCACGATGCGCATGAAGACCAGCACCCAGCCGGTCCAGGAAGTGGTAGAGATCAGAAGTGCTTCTTCCATTCTTCTACCCCCCACCCAGCGCATTCGAGGAGGCGACGATCATCTCCCTGGTGAAATCAGTTGCCCACCCGAGCAGCCACGGCATCAGGAGGAAGAGGGCGATGGCAACGGCGATGATCCTGGGGACATGAGTCAACGTCTGGTCCTGAAGATGGGTCAACGCCTGCACCAGACTCACCGCGATCCCGACGACTAACATCACGAGAAGTAAGGGAACGGAGAGCTGTAGCGCAATGATCAGCGCGCCTTGCAAGAAATCGATGGCGAGGTCGATTCTGGTCATCCGCCCACCGTCACCATCGTGGAGATCATCAACTGCTCGATGACCAGCCCCCACCCGTCCACCAGGACGAACACGAGTACCTTGAAGGGCAACGACACGATGATGGGAGGCAACATCAACATTCCCATCGAGACGAGAAGGGCTGACACGACCAGATCGATCACCACGAACGGAATGTAGATCATGAATCCCATCTCGAACGCTTTCCGGAGTTCACTGAGAACAAAGGACGGGACGATCACGGTTGTCGGTAGCGCATCCACGAAAGCGGTACTGATGATGCCATCCTCGTCGTAGTGCTCTGCAACCGCTGCCGGTGCCCCGACCCTTGCCATCAACAACAGATCGCTTTCATCGATGGAGTTGTACATGAACTCTCGCATCCGCTCATCGGCGTAGGCGTAGGCTTCCGCCCCATCGGGTATCTCTCCCGTCGCCGGTGATGGAACCTGATCGGAATAGGGCTGGATGGCGTTGGTGTAGATATCGCTCCACACGGGTCCCATCACTGCCAGCGTGAGCAGAAAGGAGAGGCCAATCAGTACCTGATTGGGCGGTGAATCCTGGGTTCCGATCGCTCGCCGAACAAATCCCAGAACGATGACGATTCGGGTGAAGCAGGTGGTCAGCATCAACAGAGCAGGAGCAATCGCCAGGATCGTCGTCAGGAAGATCAACTTGATGGAAACATCGATATCTGCAGGAGATCCACTGAGAACCCTGTCGACGATGTTTCCTTCTGGAGTCTCATCGGTGAACGCCATCGCTTCGGGTGCAGTTGCGATCAAGATCACAATCGCCCCGAGGATTCCAAGAAGTAGCGTTCTCCGGTAGTTGATCAACTCCTGACCTCTCCTTCCACTCGCTCGCCGTATCCCTCTAGCCTGTCCCTGAGCCACTCGATCTCATTTCTCACGTCGCTATTTTCTTCGGAAAACTCACCGACCGTTCGATCGGAAGCAGGGGTATCGTCCTGTCCCTGGTCCGGGTCCTGGTCCTGCACCCGCCTGATCTCCCTGGAAAAGGCGACCCCGTAGCTGAGATCCTGAACCTCCTGTGGATCGGTAATCTCGCTCAGGCATTGCATGCCACCCGAAGTTGCACCGACGACGAGGACTCGTTCTCCGACACGAACGATGAAGATCGACTGCTTGTTGCCTACCGGCATCCTCATCATCACTTTCATCCTGGCATCGGTTCCCGGGATCGCCCCAGGCGCATACTTCCTGACCAGGAAATATCCCCCGATACCGATTCCCGAGATGACCAGGATCGCCCCCAGTGCCTGCAACATCTTGCGTCCTGACTCGTTATTGACGACTCCCTCTGCACCGATGACACCGCCATTGGCAAAACGCTGATCTGGCTGCACGGTTCCGGTCTCACCGGAAAAGTTCTGCGATTCTGCACCCGAGACCGGCTTTGTTGCTGGCACGGGGAACTGTTGCGCGCCCAGCACCTCAACGACGAGAACAGACAGTGTGATCAGGACCACGCCGATTGCGGCTCCCCGCCATGCGGCTCCTTGTTGGCTTTTCGATTTCGACATCGTTTTCTCCATTCCCCCTCGTTCGATCGAGGACACCTGACCCGACCGACTTCATGCTGAGTCGGTCTGGACGTCCCTGGCAAACCTCGTCATGTTCAAATCATCGACTAATTTCAGTTCACTCGACTCGATACGTTGTGTCTCGGCCTCATCGTGTTTGTTCTTCAACATCTCAACACTTCGGCAGCGAGCGAGTGCCTCATCTACATCCCGTCTCACGACATCCAGGTCTTGTGACATCGCCTCGGCGATCCTCCCCTGCTCCTGCAGCAGTCCCCGCAACTTGTCGAGGTAACGGCGATGGATCATCAGGTCGGCAATGCTGGCTCCCAGCTGTTCTTGTGTCCGAAACCCACCGATTACGGAGTTGTACTCCTGCTCGGTTTCTTTGATCCGATCGCGTTGCTCCTCGAGTTCCCTGATGCAGAGAGTGACTCTTCTCAACTGCTCCTCGGCCTCTTGTCTCCGTAAGCTCAACAGTGCCTGTAGTCTGAATTTTCCCCTTGGCATCAGGTCGCCTCCTGACGATTCCTGCTGGCGAGTTCCACGATTCTCGATCTCGTTTCATCGAAGAGGCTCTTCTCCTCAGGGGTTTGCCTGAGCAACGATTCGATATCTCCGATGTCATCGAGGGCCGCATCTGCCCTTGGATCCTGACCTCTCGAATAGGCTCCAAGCCTCACCATGTCTTCGATCTCGGTGTACACGGCGACCTTCTCCACCAGAGATCTGGCTGCGAGAAGGTGCTCTTCATCCACCACCGAGTTCATCGTTCTGCTATTGCTCTGGCACGGATCGATGGGAGGGAACCAGCCCTTGTTGGAGAGGTTTCTCGACAACCAGATCTGGCCATCGAGGATTCCCCTCACCGCATCACCGATCGGGTCGTGCTGGTCATCACCCTCCACCAGGACCGAGTAGAAGGCCGTGATGCTTCCCACCTTTCCCGGTCCCGTTCGTTCCAGCAATCTTGGCAACATTCCGAAGACGCTGGGGGTGTATCCTCGAGTGGTGGGTGGTTCTCCAGCACAGAGACCCACTTCTCGCTGGGCCAGTGCAACCCTGGTGATGGAGTCGACCATCAGCAGGACGTCCTTGTCTTGATCCCTGAACCACTCTGCGATGGAAGTCGCGACTTTTGCAGCTCGCAGGCGCATCACCGCAGCTTCATCTCCGGTTGCAACGACCACAACACTTCGCGCCAGCCCCTCTGGTCCCAGGTCTCGTTCGATGAACTCTCGAACCTCACGACCCCGCTCCCCGACCAGTGCAATCACCTGAACCGGGAGTTCACTATTCCTGGCGATCATTCCGATGAGTGACGATTTCCCCACTCCACTGCCGGAGAAGACGCCCAGTCTCTGTCCGACTCCTACCGTCAATACAGAATCGAATGCACGGATTCCCGTATGTAGGCAGCGATCAATCTTCTGGCGCTGCATCGCCGGGATCGGGTCTGCGTTGATCGGTCTCTTCTCTTCGATGGCGATGGGACCCTTGCCATCGATGGGTACTCCCCTGGCATTGATGACCCTTCCCAGCAACTGCTGGGAAACCTCAACACTCGGAATCTCACCATCGTGGATGACTTCATCACGAGGAGCGATTCCTTCGCTCCCCGACTCGGGAAGTAACTGGGTCCGGTCATCGCTAAACCCGATGACCTCTGCCACTACCCTTGAACCATTCCTCGTCAGAATTGTGCACTCTGCACCGATGGGCAGCGAAATTCCTTCCGCTTCCACGATGACTCCTGCAACCCGTGCCACCGAGCCTCGAAGCCTGACCAGGTGATCCTGGTTGATGGTGTTCAGTGCATCGATGAGACTCATCCGCTCTCCTGTGTATCCTTGATCAGTGTCGATTCGATCAGATCGAGCTGGGTTCCGATGGTCAGGTCGACACTGGAAGAACGACTCTTCACACGGCATCCTCCACGGGTAATCGAATCGATACCGACCACCTCGGCACCTTCAGCACCTTCGAACTTCTGGGCGAGGCTGGGAAGAAACTGAATCACCGCGGTGAGATCATCAGGATGGACCTCGATGACCACCTGACAGCGATCACTGATTCGCTGCACTGCAAGTTCGATGTTCTCGACGACTACCAGAGGAAGGTCTTCGATCTCCCGACGGAGTACTCTCTCGGCGATGCCTCGTGCCAGTTTCACGGTATCTCTTCGAGTTTCTTCTATCGTCGACTGTCTGCACTTTTCAAACTCCACCATCGCTTGCTGCAACAGGCTCGGGAGCGAGCCACATGACTCCTCCGCGATCTTCGAGGCTTTCGCGACCACCTCTTGATCGAACTGGCGACGGCTCTCCTCGAGACCCTTCTGCAGCCCTTGAGAGGTGCCCGTCTCGACCCCCTCGCGATGACCGGCATCGTAGCCACACTGGTGACCCGCTTCTTCCGCCACCCTCTTCTTGTTCTCCACCTCTGCCAGCGCCTTCTCCAGCCTGAGGTTGATCTGTTCTTCGGAACGGCGCCCCTCTGCCAGTAACTTCTTCATCAATTGATCGTATGCGACCTGGAGCGCCTCCAACTTCAACCGGGCTTCTTCTACCCGCCCATCCAGCGATTCTTGAGACTCACCTTGATTGGAGAACACTTCATCGTTCATGACGATTGAACCTCCCTCGGGCTTGAGCTGTCTCTCTTACCCTCGATCAAATCTGCGATCTTTTCGTCGTTGGAACGGATTTCATCGATGACTGACCTATCGATCTCCACCTGTGTCGGAATCGCCCCGACAAATGTCGGAACTCCATTTCCCGATTCAACCGCTGCAACATCTGCTCTGAACAGATCCAGCGCAGCCAGTGCGTCTGCGATCGACTCCCTGTGAATCTCTGACACCTGACTTATCGCGGTGGAGAGAGCGGTGAGTTCCTCGGGATTCATCTGATCGAAAACTTCCGCTCGGCTTGGGCACTGTTCCAGCACCAGCAGCATCAGAACGGAGCTTCCCGGTAGATCCCTCGCCTCCATCGAGAGGACGAATCGGATCACGGCGGCGGATTCCTGTACTTCGATTTCTCCGATGCGTGCCAGCGCCTTCTGCGTGATCGATGTCTCGCACTCGAAATTTATCGAGTTGACCGTTTCTTGCACTTTTTCGCGGGGGAACGAGCTCGCCCCGAAACCCACCACTGGAACCTCACGAAGCGAGTCGTATGGTCCAAACTTGAACATGTAGAAACAGGCGAATACTCCGGCGAGGAAGAAAAAGGCGAAGAAGGAGGAATCGGTTCCAGCGGCGACCACTGTCCCGGCGGAGGTAGTTGCCACAACGGGAGGTACCACTGCGGTCGCCGATCCGAAGGAGACCGGTAAGATTCTCGCCTGGATGACGGAATCTGCACCCATCTTGACCTTGAGATGGGTTTCGAGGCCGCTGACGATGACTGCGATGAAGTCCTTCAGGATCTTCGCCTGACTCGGTGCTTCTGCTCCACCCGCTGTAGCCACTCCATCTGCGATGGAAGTGCCCCGCTCGAGCACCTCGGCCCGATCCAGCATGACGGTAACCGCAACTTCCTGGACATCTGCAATCTCCGGATCGACCTGTGTGTTGTCAGGGATCTGCGGAGCGGTAGTTCTCGTCACCACCGAGTCGACGAACTGAGCAGAGATCGGCGAGTAGCTCGACACCTGCTTCTGTAGGTCGTAAATCCCGGGGACGATGGGACCTTCTCCTCTGATGTAGCCGGTCGTCTCCGGTTCCTTGCCCGCGAGATTCACGTCGACTACCACCCGGAATTGATCTCTATCGAAGATCGCCGCCAGATATCTATCGACATGGCCTTCGATGATTCGCTTCTTGTTCGCAATATCTCCGCCGGTCAGGACTGGATTCACCAGGTCATAGTGGTGAGCAGCGGTATCGGTAAGGACGATCTCTTCGAAGCCGATTCCGTACACACCGCACACGTGCAAGCCGATGGTCCTGGCCAGATCTCGGCTGAGACCAACCGATCCCAGTTCTTCCTCGAGATCCACCTGGACGCTAACACTGCTGACTCGACGATTGGATCCGAGTTGGGAGGTCGACCCGAAACGATTGGGAGTCACGCTGGCTGCGCGAATCCCCTGGAAGTTGGCGATGTCCTCCTCCAGTTTATCGATCTGCGATCTCTCTAGGCGCTGTTCTCGCTGCCTGGAATTCTCGAGGAAAGATCCTGGCTGACGCACCCAGGCGTAGGGATCTGCACCTTCTTCGACCACTCCCTCCTCCTGGAGAAGCGCAGCAACTCGATCACGATGAGTTTCCTTCACCTGGATCACATCGCTGGAGTTGATCCGATACTCGATCTGGTTGTCAGCGAGCAGTTGAGTCAACTGAGTGCGCTCGGCAACATCATCCAGATTTACATCGACCCAATCCCGGGCCGCGTTCTGGTTGAAGTAAAAGGTGACCGCCAGCAGGATTCCGAATCCAAAAATGATTCGCCCACCTGCGCCAAGGTCCTCCCAGAAGCGTGCCAGATCCACAGGGGGGCCACTTCGACCCGCTCCCACATTGTTCTGGCTTGCATCTTGATTCGTCATCGACTCCCTCTTTCCGAAGCTGACCCTGTGGGCCGCAGAATTCCTCTTCGAAACAACTCCAACGCCGGAAAGAAGACTTTCCCCCGACGAGTCACCCCTCGAGATTGATCCAGTGCTTTTTGCATCGTCCTGATGCAACTTCTCAATTTTTGTAACCCTCGATTGGTTCCCGAAACTTCCGCGAAAATCGTCTCTTGCGGCACAACCAAACCTCGCCACCTGCAGTACGACCACGGAGAGAAGCGAACGCTCAACTCGAGGGGCAGATCCCACTTCATCGACGGAATCGGTGAGAAGATGGTATTCATACCGGTTGCAATCCCCTCTTCTGCTGCTGATCACCTTGCGGTGACCGAACCCGATTCGATTTCTCATGCAGAGGCTATGCCACTGCGCCAAATACGCTGTATCAGTGCATCTGCAACAGCGCCCTGCTCCTCGATGAGGCACACCTGATCGGATGCGAACATCACCCGGCCAGTCACCCGGCCAGTCACTGGGAAGAAGGGTGACATATGCTTTATAAAGTGTAAAGCGCAAAGTACTCGCAGGTTCCGATAACGCTTTCATGCGCTTTTTCCGGTCCCTTTTGCCCCACCGCCGGAAACGGTTATGCTGACCGCTACAACGCCTTTCCTTGTGGACGGATGCCCGTGACCCTTCTCATCAGTGTCATTTCCCTCACAGTACTGATCTCGTTCCTGTGCTCCCTTCTGGAGGCCACTCTCCTCTCCGTGTCGATTCCCAGCCTCGAGGAACGACGTGAACAGGGGATCGGGATTCGCTGGTTGCTGGAACTGAAGCGGGATCGCCTCAACGATGCCATCAGCTCCATCCTGATTCTCAACACCATCTCCAACACGATGGGGGCCTCCTTCGCGGGGTACCTGGTGCACAAGGAATACCCCGCTTCGGTAGCGATCTTCTCGGCGATCTTCACCTTTTTGATCCTCACCTGTGCGGAGATCATCCCGAAGACTCTGGGAGCGGTTCATGCCCGCAAGCTGTCAGGATTTGTCGGCATCTGCCTGAAAGTTCTGACTCGCCTCCTGCGCCCCGCCATCGCCGTGACCGGATCTCTCACCAGGGTCTTTGGCCGCAACAGAGCGGAAAATGTCTCCCGTGGTGAGATCGATGCGATGATCCACCTGGCCAGCAGCGACGGATCGCTCGAGCATCACGAGGAAGCCCTCTACCGCAACATCTTGAGACTCGACGAGATCCATGTCGGAGATGTGATGACCCCCAGAACCGTGGTTCGGGACATCTGGCGAGAAGCCACGGTGGGAGATCTACTCGCCGAAAATGATCGAAGTCAGCTCCCCAGTCGGATTCCGATTCACGGCAAGACCCGTGATCAGGTGACCGGCTACATCCTGCTTCGGGAGGTGCTGTCGGCGAGCATCGGGGGAATCGCCAGTACCACCCCTCTCTCCCACTTCCAGCGGGAGATTCGCTTCGTTCCCGAGGTCGCCACCCTTCGTCAGGCGCTCACGGACCTGACCAGCGGCCAGGATCCGATCGCCATGGTCGCGGACGAACATGGCGGAACCTGTGGATTACTCTCCACCGAGGACCTCTTCGAGACGATTCTGGGTATCGAGGTGGTCGACGAGCACGATCGCGTCGAGGATCTCCGTGATCTTGCCCAGGGCCTGAGGGAAAAGCGGCTGAAACGGCTGAAGGAAGCCCGATCATTTCACTCTTCCGCCGATGATGGTGGCAACGATGGCAAGTCGGAGTAACCTGAAGCGATCGTAGAGAAACTCGCAAGTCAGGGTGGGGTGGCAGAGTGGTCTATTGCACCGGTTTTGAAAACCGGCAGGGTGTCACAGCCCTCGTGGGTTCGAATCCCACCCCCACCGCCAAATTTCTCTTCTCCAGCAGGAAGGGGATCCTCCGATGAAACTGCTGAATCTCCTGGTGATTTCCCTGGCAGCCATCGTCATCATCTTCCTGTGGGCGAGTTCATCCCAACAACGCCAGATCGAGGATCTGGAGAAACAGCAGGATGATCTCGTCGAAGAGGACGCCCGTCTGACGAGAGAAGTGATACGAATTGACGGAGTCGTCGGTGGGCTCGAGTCGGAGGTCGAGGGAGTCAAGGGCGAGATGACTCGACTGGGTAGCAAGGTAGAGTCCGCCATCGAAACGATCGACCAGACCGCAGCAGATCTTCAAAAGGAACTCACTGAGAGCAGCGAAGCACTCGGCGAAGAAATCTCCAGGATCAGCAAGACCCTCGGCGAGGAGCTGGAGAGCAACCGCACTGCACTGAGCCAGGAACTCGAGGCGACTCACGAGCAGATCTCCGCCAAGCTCGAGCAATTCGAGAAGGAGATGGCCCTCTCCACCTCCCAGCAGCAGGCCCTCCTCGATCAGATCAAGCAACTGGAGGCCCAGCTACAGGCCGCCCACGACAACAATGTACAGCTGGTTCAACGCCAGCAGCAAACCGATCGGGCCGTCGATCAGCTGGCCGCACAACAGCAGCAAATACTCGAGGCCTTGATCCGTCTCGAACAGCGAGGAAGCGACACTCCCGACCCCAGAAGATGACCTGAACCGTCCTCGTTCAGGTTTCCCACAGGCACATGTGGACCTATACTTTCCAGATACTCATCGAAGATCATCTCGGAGGCTGGTGAATGTCCGACAACCCACTGAAACTCGACCGGGAGCAGATCCGAGAGCGATTCCTCTCCTTGATGCAGAAGCGCATCCTGGTCCTCGACGGAGCCACCGGCACCGCCTTGCAGGATTGTGATCTGACCGCCGATGATTTCGGAGGAGAGGATCTCGCAGGGTGCAATGAAAACCTGGTACTCACCCGCCCCGATGTCATCCGGAAAGTCCATCGTCAATACCTCGAGGCAGGTGCCGATTGCATCGAGACCAACACCTTCGGGGCCACCCCCCTGGTGCTCGATGAATACGATCTGGGGGATCGCGCCGAAGAGATCAACATCGTTGCCAGCCAACTCGCCAGGGAAGTAGCGGACCAACACTCCACTGCCGATCGACCAAGGTGGGTACTCGGTTCGATGGGCCCCACCACCAAGACACTATCAGTGACGGGTGGAATCCAGTTTGACGAGTTGAAAGAGCACTTCAGGGTCCAGGCGAGGGGATTGATGCGAGGGGGCTGTGACATCCTGCTGCTGGAAACGGTGCAGGACACCCTCAACCTGAAAGCTGCCCAGTTCGGAATCGAAGCGGCCTCCGATGACCTCGGATATTCAAGACCTGTCGCCATCTCCTGTACCATCGAACCGATGGGAACGATGCTCGCAGGACAGGCCATCGATGCCTTCTACACCAGCGTCGAGCATTTCGAGCCGATCTTCATCGGGATGAACTGTGCCACTGGACCACGATTCATGACCGACCATCTTCGAACCCTTTCCGAGCTGTCGGCATTCCCCGTATCGGTCTACCCCAACGCAGGTCTTCCCAACTCGGAGGGCCAGTACGAGGAAACCGCCGAGATCCTCGCCGACCACATCCAACCGTTCCTCGACAACAAGTGGATCAATGTCATCGGTGGTTGTTGCGGGACCACACCGGAGCACATTCGCACCCTGGTGGAGAGGGTCGAGGGGATCGCCCCACGGCAGTGGCAATCCACCGATCAGGCTCTCATCTCCGGAATCGAGCTGGTCCAGATCGATGAAGACACGAGACCGCTGGTGGTCGGTGAAAGAACCAACGTCATCGGCAGCCGACGCTTCAAGAAACTGATCGCTCGCGATGAGTTCGAGAAGGCAGCAGAGATCGGTCGCAGACAGGATCGCGGTGGAGCTCATATCATCGATGTCTGCATGGCAGACCCCGATCGTGAGGAACAGGAAGATATACTGCGATTCCTGCCGATGTTGAATCGAATGACCAAGGCTCCACTGATGATCGACTCCACCGATTCGCGAGTCATCGAGGAAGCTCTCAAACTCTGCCAGGGAAAGTCGATCATCAATTCCATCAATCTTGAAGATGGAGAAGAGAGATTCGAGTCGGTGGTCCCCCTCGCTCGCAGTTTTGGCACTTCCCTGGTTGTCGGATGTATCGATGAAGATCCCGATGATGGCATGGCCGTCACGGTGGAGCGCAAACTGGAAGTGGCTGAACGCTCGCACCAGTTACTGACGGAGAAGTACGGCGTTCCCGAGTGCAACATCATCTTCGATCCGCTCGTATTTCCCGTAGGAACGGGAGATGAGAAGTACAAGAGTTCCGCCGCCGCCACCATCGATGGTGTTCGTGCCATCACAGAACGATTCCCCCGCTGCCAGACCGTCCTGGGAATCAGCAATGTCTCCTTCGGACTGCCGCCGGCGGGCCGGGAGGTATTGAACTCGGTATTCCTCTACCACTGCGTTCAGGCAGGCCTGACGATGGCCATCGTGAACTCGGAGAGAATGGATCGCTATGCGAGCATTCCCGAAGTGGAAAGGGAACTGTGCGAGGATCTGATCTGGCAACGCACTGATGATCCCGTGGCGCGGTTCACCGAGCATTTCCGCGGTAGAAAAGTAGCAGCGGAGGGCCAATCACCCCTGCTCGACCTTCCGATTCCCGAGCGTCTATCCCGCAACATCATCGAGGGGACCAAGGAAGGCATCGAGGAAGCACTCGAAGTCGCCTTGACGATGTACGACGCGCCACTCGAGGTGATCAATGGACCACTGATGAATGGCATGGCGGAGGTGGGGCGCCTCTTCAACAACAACGAACTGATCGTGGCAGAAGTCCTGCAGAGCGCAGAGGCGATGAAAGCCGCAGTCGCTTTCCTCGAGCCTCACATGGAGAAGAGCGATGCTGCTTCACGCGGCAAGATCTTGCTGGCGACCGTCAAGGGCGATGTCCACGACATCGGAAAAAACCTGGTTCAGATCATTCTTTCCAACAACGGATTCGATGTGGTCGATCTGGGAATCAAGGTCGCGCCAGCTCAGTTGATCGATGCGGTCAAGGAGCACCAGCCCGACGCCATCGGACTCTCGGGCCTGCTGGTGAAATCTGCCCATCAGATGGTGGTCACCGCTGAAGACCTGCAATCGGCAAGCATCGAACTTCCGATTCTGGTCGGAGGTGCTGCTCTTTCCGAGAAATTCACCGCTCTCAAGATCCAGAAGGCGATCAATTCAACGGTGATCTATGCTCGGGATGCCATGGACGGATTGAGGATCGTCAATGAGATCCTCGACGAGACACGACGTGATGACTTCTTGACCGAGGTGAGACGCAGTCAGGAACGGATCATCAGCGGAGGATCCACCGCAACGAGCAGTTCCGTTGCCCAGATCACACTGCCTGACCGGTCTCCTGCCATCGCCATCCTCGAGTCGGTACCGACCATGCCCGATACAGAACTTCACATCGAAACCCAGGTCGATCCGAGGGAGATTTTCCCTCTCATCAATCCTCAGATGCTGTACGGCAGACACATGGGCCTGCGCGGCAACTTCGAGAAGAAGATCAAGGCTGGCGACAGCAAGGCTCTCGAATTGCAGACCCTGATCACTGAACTGCTCGAGGAAGTCATCCAGCGCGAGCTGCTGATGCCAAAGGCGATGTGGAGACACTTCCCGGCCAGCTCCACCTCAAAAGAAATCGTCATTCACGATCCAGTCTCACTGGAACCGCTCGAGAGAATCACCTTCCCCCGTCAGAGAAAATCACCCCATCGCTCCATCTGTGACTACATCCTTCCTGCAGACGATGACGGTCGACCCCGTGATCACCTGGCGATGATGGTGACCACTGCGGGCTCAGGAGTCCGCAACCAATCACGTGCCTGGATGCACGCCGGAGAGTACCTCAAGTCACATTCGTTGCAGGCACTCGCGGTGGAGATGGCTGAAGGACTGGCAGAACGAACCCACCGACAGATTCGCGCCAGCTGGGGCCGCCCAGATCCCGAGACGATGACCCGTATGGAGATGTTCCAGGCCAAGTACCCCGGCAAGCGCTATTCCTTCGGGTATCCCGCCTGCCCCGATCTCTCCTCGCAGGAGATGATCTGGAGACTGCTTCAACCGCTGGAGCATCTTGGAGTCGAGCTGACCGATGGATTCATGATGGATCCGGAGGCGAGCGTCTCCGCACTTGCTTTCCATCATCCGGACGCGAGTTACTTCGGAGTCGGCGGCCGGGAAGACTACTAGTCCTCCACCACCGAGAGTCGATCATCGCGCTTTGAGGGTGACCTGGATCTCCAATGTCATCTCTTCACGTTCGATCACCAGCACGACAGTGTCGCCAGCTTCCAGTTCCTTCAGCAGGTTCGAGTATCCCCTCAGATCCTCGACGACGGATCCATCGAGGGAAATCAGCCTGTCGCCAGCCAGCAGTCCAGCCTGTTGTGCCGGGGAATCCTCCACAACTCCCTCGATCCTGACGCCGGGACCCGGGTCTGCGAAATCAGGAATGGTGCCGAGGAACACCCTGCGCCCGGAAACGGGAGGGGTAGATACTCCGCCGTTTCCATCTGCTGCGGTCAGCGTCGAGGTCAGTGGATCGATTCGGTCAGACAGATACAGCAGAGCCTCCCGCAACCATGTTGCGACCTGCACCATGCCCTCTGAATCGACCTTGTCCGCCGTATCACCTGGTCGGTGGTAGTCGTCGTGTGGACCCGTGGTCAGCTGGATTCCTGGTACACCGAGCTCGTGAAAAGGCACCTGATCGGACCCACCTGGATCATCCTTGACCGCTGTCGATGCCACACCGGTGGTGAAACCGATCCCACGGGCGATGTGAATCCACTCGGTGGCGGTGCCGGTTCCCAGTGCCAGCAACCTCCCCTGCGAGAGGCGCCCGACCGCATCGATGCTGATCACCGAGATGGCATCCCTGGCAGGCCACCGTTTCATCGATTCGATGTAGCGGCGAGACCCGCGCAAACCCCACTCCTCTGCACTGGTAGCGACGAAGATGACGGTCCGTGCTGGACGATGGGTTGCCGCCATCATCCTGGCGGTCTCCAGCATCACTGCCACACCGGAGGCGTTGTCGTCCGCTCCCGGGTGAATCTCCCCTTCATTTCCCGCCCTGACGTCGGGCCAACCGCGACCGAGATGATCGACGTGAGCGAGAACCACGACAGATTGCCCCGACAGGGCGGGATCGTTGCCGGGAATGACTCCGATGACATTTCGAAGCGCTACACCCTTCTTGGTCCGATCGTCGAGTTCATCCTCGCTCCAGGAATCGAAGTAACTTCCATCCGGAGCCCCCGGCTGCAGGCCGATTTCGGAAAACCGATCCGCCACCCAGCGGGTCGACTGATGCAGGCCTTTTGAACCATTCCCCCGTCCCTCCCGCTGAGGATCGGCGAGCCAACGAACATCGGAGGTCATTCGATTGGCATCGAGTACTGGCCCCGGTCGAGCGAGCGGCTCTCGCTCCTCTTCCGGCGCGGCAACCGTGACCCCCGCGGCGGTCCAGGAGAGAGGAGAGGTGTCAGTCCCCCATTCACCCTTGGCCACATTGGTCGGTTCATCCCCTTCAAACAGCAGGAAGGAATACTTTCCATAGTGCGGAAGTTTTCGTGCCAGACCTGGAATCGCCTCCTCCTTGTAACAACGGATCAAACCCACCGTGAGATCTTCGTCAGCGGGATGTCGTGCCACCTGGATCCCCGAATGAGACCGCTGGCCAGGGCCCGGCGTTTCATGCGGCGGTTTCATCGTCGGGAGTATCCAATGGGAATCAGTCAGAGTGAATCTCTCCTGGCTCCCCTTGTTGAGGACCGCCTTCCGCAACGCTTCACCCGCCACACCCATCGTCGTCTCGCCGAGGATCCACACCGACCGATCGGTCGGGATCTGGTCCAGTTCGGTATCGAGGAGGATTTGAACATCACCATCGGTAGCCCACGATTCGGCCAGTCCTCGCCACGCCTCGAGCCTTGGACTCAGAGAAGGCAGGATGATCAAACTTGCTGAGGCACCGAAGATGTCACCGATGGTTGGTGGGGTTTCCGAACGATCTAGCCTTCGAAACACATCGAAGAAGGGATCGACCCTTACCGCAGTTACGGAAGCAGACACCTCGAGAGTTTTGTTGCGAGGAACCTCAGCGTCGGAGATCGCAAAAGTAAGTGTCTCCTGCTGCCAGTTCGGTTGACCAGCGATCTGGTAGTAAACCGGCAAGTGAATCGGGAATGGATCGTGATCCTGCACCTGTGAAACCCGGATCGTCGACAGTTCATCCGAGGCGTCCACCTCGAGCAAGATTTCCGGAGCTCCAGTTCTGCCAACCCAGGCGTTCATCCAGGCTCTCAGATCGGTATTCGCAACCTTTCCCAGCGTTACCGCCAGGTCATCGAAAGATGCGTTTCTGTAGCGGAATGAGGAGTAGAACTGCCGCAGACTGTTGCGGAACACATCGTCTCCGAACTGGCGGCGAATCATGTGCCAGATCATCAAGCACTTGCCATAACCCACCGCCTCGGTGGCCCCGGAGTGACGGCTGCGAAATTCACTGAGAGGAAAGTCGAGGCCATCCTGCACATAGGAGCCAAACTTCTTCAATACATCACGTCGGTACTCCGCCCCCCGACCGTCTCCTTCTTTCATCAGATGATCGGCAAGATAGGCGGTCAATCCTTCGCACCAGTTGCCGGAAGAGTAATCGACGTACACCGAATTCCCCCACCAGTTGTGGAGTACCTCATGGGGATACGAAGACCTGAGGATGAAAGGAAGACGGATCACCTGCGGTCCCAGCAGGGTGAAGGACGGCATTCCATAGCCGCTCTCCCAGAAGTTCTCCACCAGTGCAAACTTCTTGTAGGGATAGGGACCGATCAGCCGGTCGTACATCTCCACGTACTGAATCGTCGCTTCCAGATACTTCTGGGCCAGGTTTGAATCAGGTTCTCGCAAGAAGACCTGAGCCTCTACCAGCGAAGTACTGTTCTTGTACTCATGAAATCTTGCGGCGATCAGAAACACTTCCTCCTGTAGATGCTCGCCGACACACTCCCACCGGACCCGGGATCGCTCGCTGTCGATATCGGTCTCGACCCGACTTCCCTGACTGACCGCAACCCAGCCCTGCGGAAGGTCGACTTCAAGGGTGAAGGTGAACTTCACACCTTCGGGGATGGGGAGCCACGACGTCGCCCCCCCCAGGAACACTCCAGCTTCCTCGATGGTTCCCGGTGTGGATGAGAAGGAACGACCGGCTCCGGAACCGACCTGTCCCAGTTCTTCTCGGATGATCCCAGTTGCCGAGATCACCACCCTTTGATTGACCGCCACGTCCTCGGGAAGGGTGACCCGCCAACGCCTCCTGTCGACGGGTCGCTGGGGGTCGAGGCTGGCACCACTTCCCTGCTCCAGATCCTCGATGAGGGTGAGCGATCCCGGTGACTCCAGTTGCGGAGTGAGGGCAGAATGCAGCGGGAACTCGTACTGGCGACCGAACATCTCGCTGGAAACCTGCCAGTGGATCACCCCTGTCGAGGGCTGGAGAGACACCTGGGCGTCAAGATGGGGGTCCCAGCCAGCCCCCTCAGGGGAAGGAAGACAGCACAGCAGGGTGTTCAGTAACAAGGAGAAGTACATCCAGCGCCTTTCCCGATTCCTGGCGTGGATCATATCTTCTGAACCACAACCGGTCCATGTTGACTCGGCCCTCAGAAAGCCTTCTCATCCGGTTCGTGGCAGCGGGGATACTCTGCCACTGACGGAGAGTTCCAGATGACCAAGATCGACCAGCTGTTTCTGACAACTGCACGCAAATTGGGCCTCATCGATGACGATGGCCTCAAGCAGATCGCCACCATCGTCGAAGAAGGTAAGGGAGATGCTGCAGATACTGCTGTGGAGCTGGGTCTGATTTCAGCGGATAAATCCAGCAAGTTGATCTACAACATCGAGACGAAGGTCCCCCCCGAGAACATTCCGGGCTTCGATGTGATTTCTCACATCGGCAGGGGTGCCACAAGCACCGTGTGGAAAGCGCGACAGGAATCCCTCGGGAAGACGGTCGCTCTGAAGGTGTTTTCCACATCGGTCACCAAGAAATCGCAGCCTGATCAGTTGATCTCCGAAGCACGCAATGCTGCTCGTCTCAATCATCCCCACATCGTTCATGCCATCGACGCGGGGATCTCCGACGGTTGCTGCTGGTTTGCGATGGAACTGGTTGAAGGCGAGACACTTCATCAGAAGTTGAAACGCAGAGGAGTCCTATCGGAGAGAGAGCTGGGAGAATTCGCTCTCTGCATCACCCAGGGATTGTCTCACGCTCACTCCGCAGGCCTGCTCCACCGAGATCTCAAACCGGGAAACATCCTCATCTCGGAAGATGGCGTTCCCAAGATCACCGACCTGGGCCTCGCTCTCGCTGAAGAGGAGGCGGGTGATCTCGATTCCGGAGAACGCCGCAAGGGTACTCCCCACTACATCTCTCCTGAACAGATCCGTGGCGACAACATCGATGCGAGGAGTGATCTGTATTCCCTGGGGGCCACTCTTTATCACTGTGCTACCGGACGCCCACCGTTCCAGGGCAAGAGCACCAAGGAGATCCTGAAAAAGCACCTCCATGAAGAACTGATTCCCGTCGACACCCTGGCCAACAGGTCATCACCGATTCATGAGATCATCGAGAAACTGCTGTCAAAAACTCCCTCCGATCGATTCTCCAGTGCAGATGAGGTCATCGAGGCACTCAACAGCGCCAGTGTCGATAACGCGTCCGGATCCGTCAGTGCTCCACGAAGCAAGAGACGGGTATCGTCCACCGTTGGTGGCAAGACTCCGGTTCGAAGGGTCGTCTCTGGAGTCTCTCGTGGTTCGCTGCAGAGCAAGAACACCCTGATCTCGAAGATCGGAATCGGGATCGGGATAGCAGTGTCGATGCTGATGGCCATCTCGGCCGCTTCCAAGGCAAATCAGGAAGCTCCCGGTTTCCAGGAACAGATTGCCAGTCACCGCGATGAGATCTATGTGAAGAAGATCAAGTTGCGTATGGATGCCACCGTCGTCGACCATGAACGAGAAGAAACGAATGCAGAAAAACTGCTTCAATCGATCCTGTCACAGGATCAAGACATCCAGATCAGGGCTCTTCAGCACGCACTGAAATCCCACTGCGCAACCAGGGCCTCCGTCGCCATGAGTGAAGCACTGGACAGGATCCGGGGGGACATCGTTCGCTCCAGACAGCAGGACGGTCGTGTGGTCCTGGCAGAAGCCACGGTTCTGGCAAACGATGGAAAATTGTGGCCAGCCATCAAACTCCTCGACGACAGGTCCAGTTCTGCCCGAAAAGATCAAGATCTCAACAATGACATCGAGAAGCTACTCTCCAACTGGGAAGCAGAGATCGATTCAAGATTTGCAGTGGATTTCCAGAAGATTGGTTTCCACCGCGATCGGCGGGAGTTCTCAGAAGCTCTCGCCTTGATCGATGAGATCGAAGGCTATGCCGATCCGGATACGGCAGAGGACGCCACCAAGATGCGGGATACCATCATCCAGACCCGAGAAAAACTTGCACTCGATGAGTCGAAGCGCCGATTGACCGAAGAGAGCAGCAAATATCGTGAACTGTGGGCAGACTACCAGGAAAAAGCGCTCGCGCGCGACATCAAGGGAATGATCAGTCTCGCTGTTTCACTCGATGCAGAGCTGGCAGTGCAGGAAGTGAAGGACCGCCTCGAATCGGACCTTCTCGCCTTCAGTCTCCTCGATGGCTTCATCAAGGAGGCACTACAGGAACTGGTCGAGAAGGGTGAGAGCGGCAAGGAGGTCGCACTCGAACGGATTCCACTCGGTGCCAGTTCAAAGAATCGAATCGATCGCGGGGTCGTCGATCGAGTCGATAGCCAGAATGTCTGGATCAAGCTTTCCTCGGAAAACGCCATCCTGCCGATGAAGATCATCGAAATCACCGACGCTTTCCTCTTCCAGCAAGTTTCAGATCGGCACGGAAAGAGTAGCGTCGAGTACCGGATCCCTCTCGGACTCCTCAGCATGTACAGGGGGCTGTTCGATATTGCAGCGGAGAACTTCCGGATCGCTGAGGAGAAGGGAACTCGACCTGATACATGGATCGAGAAACTCGAGTGGGTCAAGAAAAACGCCCTGTTGCGCTGATCTTCAGCGTTCCATCGCTGCTGATATTCGTTCCCAGTCATCTGGATCATCGACATCCTCCAGAACCAGCGGATTCTCGGTAACGATGTACTCGACCTTGATCTCGGGTGATGTCAGGAGTGCTCTCAGATGCTGCGCTCCCCCCGCTTCTTTCAGACGGACGATGCTCTGCCGCCGCACCACAACAGGATGCCCCCTCCGCTGGCCATGGGAAATGATCCACGCATCCACAGGGCTACCAGCACCATTGCTTGCTGCACCGATGATGGAAGCCACATCTTCCACATCGATACCGACGACATCGACGGGATGAATCAACACGGCATCCCAGTCGCCTTCTCCGCTGATTCCCGTTCGAATGCTGGTCACTGGTCCTTCAAGTGGGTTTTCATTGATGACGACTCTGGCACCGGACTGCTGCGCCTCGTCGGACACCGCCTGCAGGTGCGATCCTCCACAAACGACGAGAACTTCGTCGCAGCCACCTTCTCGAAGACAATCGACCAGTCTCTGTAATATTGATTTTCCGTGTAACTGGAGGAGAGCCTTCGGAGAACCGAAGCGACTCGATTCACCCGCAGCGATGATGATTCCGCGGATCTTCATCGGATCTTTTCATCGATCTGGGAGGCTACGAAAAACGCATCCATGGCGGTTCTGATTTCTTCCCAGTTTCCCTGCACTCGACGGCAATCTGGCAAGCTGTTGAGGAATCTCTTCCCATACGGTTTTTTGACGATCCTTGCATCACCGATGACGACGACACCCCGATCCTCGAGAGTCCTGATCAATCGACCGAAGCCCTGGCGCAGGCCCAGTATCGCTCTCGGTAGCGCCAGGTGTGCAAAGGGGCTCTTGCCCCTCGCTTCCAGATCCTCCGCCCTCCCCTGCTCGAGGGGATGGTGTGGAATTCTGAATGGCAGCCTGGCGATGACGACGCACGAGAGAGCCGCCCCCGGAACGTCGATACCCTCCCAGTACGATTGATTGCCAAAGAGTACTGCTCGACCTGAATCGACGAATCTTCTCAGCAGTTCAGTTCTGGGAAGGTCGCCCTGAGCCAGCAGAGGCATCCCCATCGCCTGCAACGCTGGTCTCACCTTTTCGGCTGTACGCTTCAGTGCTTGATGTGAAGTGAAGAGGACGAAAGTTCTCCCGCTAGCAGACCTCGCAGCGTCTTGAATCACCTCGGCGATTCGCTGGTCGTATCCAGAACGACCCGGCTCCGGGATATCTTCAGGTAGCCCCAGGAGCACCTGTTTCTGCCAGTCGAAGGGTGAACTGAAGTCCTCCCTCCGCAACCGCTCTCTCTCGACATGGTCCCAGCCAAGGCGATCGCTGAGGAAATTCCAGGACTCCCCTACCCGCAACGTTGCGCTGGTCTGGATCACCGTGCCCACAGGACCGTACAGATGTTCCGAAAGTAGTTCATCGACTCGTAGTGGAGCTGCGCGGACAAGCACCTGTTTCTGCGGCTTCGAAGCGATCTCGATCCACGGCTGAATACCACCGCCAGCTCCGAGCACGAAATCGATCGCCGAGATCTGCTCTGAAACCGATCGAAGTGCAGATCGAAGTTCGACAGCTGCGATCTGGTATTCCATCTCCGGCTCGAACGGATCCTCCTCGAGAGCTTCCATGCATCTCTTCAGGACTCCCAGTAAATCGTCGAGCCCCTCTCTGGCATCGGAGAGGGGCGGGGCCACGACCGTCAACGGCAACATCCCCTCGCGATCTCCAATTCTCGCCATGAATGATCCTTCTTGACCATTCGATTCACCGACCAGGTGAGCAGAATCGAGAACCCGCACCTCCAGGCGCTGGAGAGCAGCCTCGACCACCTTCCTGACCGTCACGACACGCCCCAGGACATCCATCGAGAGAAGTTCATGAGCGCGGCCCTGGTGATGTCTGGACAGATGCTGCCGTAGCCACGGAAGTCTGCCACTCTCTCTCGATCCCCGTTTCCCCTTCGGCGAGACCAGCCGGCCGAGGACCTGGAGCAAACCGCGGCGAGAGACCTCTGACCCGAGATGGTGGCAGGCGACCTCTTCCAGATGATGCCCTTCATCGAAGATGACCTTCTGGTAGCCGGGAATCACCAGATCGCTATCGAAGTCCCCTGTCGACCTCCTCAATTTCAGATCAGCGAAGAGAAGATGATGATTGACCACCACGATATGTGCGCCGAAGGATCGTCGCCTCGCTTCGTAGTAGTAGCACTCCCGGTAATGGGGACATCGAGCCTTCAGGGACTGATCGGATGTGGATTGAAAATCAGACCAGATTTCGTCGGGGACTTCTCCCGGCATCTCCTGACGGGTTCCATGTTTCGCTTCTCCCAGTCGATCGATGACATCTGCGTACCAGCTCGTCTTTTCATCATCCTCGGAGAAGATCTCTGGCTCCGTCGACACCTGCTTCAGTTTCCTTCGACAGGCGTAATTTCCCCGTCCTTGAATCAAGGCGAAGCGGAAGTCGACCCCCAGAACTCGTTGCAGTGCCGGAAGATCGCGGTGAACCAGTTGCTCCCCCAGGGGAATCGTGGCGGTGGAGATCACCACCCGCCCCCGATTCCTCACCGCCCACAAGATCGAGGGAACCAGATAGGCGTATGACTTACCGACACCGGTACCCGCTTCCAGCGCGGCGATGTCTCCCTGATTCAGCGATGCTGCTACAGACCGTGCCATCGCCATCTGCCCGGGCCGTTCCTGGTAGTCTGGAAATGCTCCGGAAAACACTCCTCCATCCCTGAAGATGTCATCGATCTCCTGGGGATCGACGGCAACCTCCTGGCGCTCGGGAAACGGCTCAACAACCCTGTTTATCCGGGTCGCATCGTTATTGATGATGAAGAATCCGAGGCGTCGGGCTCCCGCTTCCGAGGCGATGGACATATCCGCCGGACTCGGCGTCAGATCTCCTCCAGGATGATTGTGGATGAGCACTTCGTAGTTTTCATCGACGGCACGAGAGAGAAAAACAGGTACCTCGGAGGAGCGTCCCCGAGCAATCGCCTCGACCTCGTGGAGTCGTGACTCCCGGTCAAGGCGGCCCAGAAAGAAGACCTCGTTGCTTCCTGCTTCAGCGATGGTACTGGCAAGGAAATCCTGAACTCCTGGGGCCAGTAGCTGATCGCTTTCGATTCCCTCGGTACGACCCAATATCTCGATCCTCTCCGGAACAGGTTTCGATCATCGCCGACAGCGGTGGCCGAGCAAGCGAGCACTCGATTCTCCCCAAGAAAAAACTCCCTGCCAGGAACCGATGTTCCTGGCAGGGAGTTGCACAGTCCAATCCGGATTCACCGGTGCTGGATCAGCAGCCCGAGGTCGGGCTCAAGCAGTCGAGCGGATCGGTATCGGTTGGATCAAGTCCACAAGCATCACCTGGTGCCGGAGGAGCCGCTCCACCGGAGAAGAGGAAACCAAGCAGGTAAACCGCATCTCCGATGTTCATCGATCCATCGTCATTGGTGTCCGCAGAGTCATCACAAGAAGGTGCCACTCCTCCGGAGAAGAGGAAACCGAGCAGACTCACGGCGTCACCGATATTGATGGATCCGTCAGAGTTGACGTCACCACGACGGAACTGGATTCCACCGACATTGCAGGAAGGATCCGAGAAGCAATCGGGATCATCGCAATCTGCCAGGGTATCTCCATCGTCGTCGATTCCGTTGGTGCAGTCCTCAACAGGTCCAGTGGTCGGTGGCATTCCGCTGTGGTAGAGCCTGCAGCTGATTCCCCCGAACTCGAACTGAGCACTGTAACTCTCGTTGGTTCCATCGTTGTCCGCATCGACGTCCGGATTGATTCCGAAGGTGCCGAGCAGATCGACGAGATTCCCTGCAAAGGGTGGCGGAGCCGGCTGCGTGAGCAGGAACTCCTGGGTCAGGAATGCATCCGTCGGTGAACTCTGGAACTCGTATACGCCGGACAGGGTTCCAGGGTAGAAATCGGCTTCCACCGTCAGGTTATTGAGTGGGATTCCCGAAACATAAATCGTTCCCGGACCCGCAATCAAGTGTCCTGCCTCGAGGGTTCCACCCGGGAAGCTTGAAATCGGTTCTCCCGTGACCGAGTCGTAGTCGAGAGAATCGATGACGAACTCGTTGAAGCCATCGCCGTTGTTGGTCGTATCTCCATCCAGATCAAAACCACCGAATGCGTTCAGGGTGATGTTGTCATCATCCGTGTAGGTGGGGTCGTCCAGATCTGCAACTTCGAGCAGGAACGGGAAGTTCTCGAGATTACTGGCGAGCAATGCATTGAGTCCATCGGTGATCGTCGGGTTTGATCCCAGGATTCCACCGGTCACCACCTGCGAGGTCGCAACGAATCCTTCGACATCAGGATGGTATGAGTAGAACAGTTCACAGGAAATTCCGCCGAACTCGAACACCGCCGAGTAACTCTCGTTCACTCCATCTCCATCCGCATCGTGATCGGGGAAGATGCCGAAAGAATCGAGAGTATCCACCAGGGTGCCGGCAAACGGGGGAGGCGCTGGCTGTGTGGCCAGGAATGCCTGGGTCAGGAATGCGTCGGTCGGCGTGCTCTGGAACTCGTAGACTCCAGTCAAGGTACCCGGGGTGAAGTCCGCCTCCACGGTCAGGCCGTTGAGGGGAATCCCACCGACGATGATCGTTCCAGGCCCTGCGGTCAGGTGCCCTCCAACGATATCCCCGTCAGGGAAGCTCGAAATCGGCTCTCCAGTGGTGGAATCGAGACTGTAGGGGTCGATGATGAACTGGTTGGATCCGGAACCATTATTGGTCGGATCGGCGTCGATATCGTATCCCCCGAAGGTGTTCAGGGTGATGTTGTCGTCGTCGGTGTAGGTCGGGTCGTCGAGACCTTCCACTTCCAGCAGAAATGGAGAGGTCAGAAGGCGCTCGGCAAGCAACGCATTCAGTCCCGCGGTGATCGTTGGATTTGATCCAAGGATTCCACCCACCACCACCTCTGATGTGGCCACGAATCCCTGCTTGGAGAACTGGGCATTGGCGTCACTGCTCGGAAGCAGCAGCAGAAAAAGAAACACGGGTGTAAAAGTGCGAACAAAAAGGCGATTCATCCATCCTCCTCAGGTGATCCTGATAACTAAAAATAGCAATTCATCATGATCTTCAATCTTCCCGCATAGAAGGGTTCTTCGATACCGACAATCCTGTCGGGACCGCCATTTCTTTTCACAAAAATGGCGGCCTCCGATCACTCGGAAACCGCCATAAACTCTTATACTTTCATGACTTGAACTAACTGTCTTGGCGCAACCCCTCCGCCAGCACGGACACGTGATTCTCGAGCACCTCGAGGAACCCCCCGGAAACCGTCCAATTCTCCTCGGTACCGCCAGCGGTGCGGATCTTGAGGGGACCCTCCCCCAGTGCGGTGATGAGAGGTGCATGGCCCGGAAGGATGCCCAGTCGCCCGTCGAGGGCGTGGGCCTCCACGAAGGAAGCCTCACCATCGAAGATCGATCCATCTGGAGAGAGGACGCAGCAGTGCAAGGTGCCGGCCATGTGCCTAGCCCTCCGCCTTCATCTTGTCCGCCTTTTCGACAGCTTCCTCGATGGTTCCGACATACATGAAGGCCTGTTCAGGAAGGTGATCCCACTTTCCTTCAACCAGTTCCTTGCACGAGCGGACCGTCTCCGCCACCTCGACGTACTTACCGGGGAATCCGGTGAACACCTCGGCGACGCTGAAGGGCTGCGAGAAGAATCTCTCGATCCTGCGGGCACGTCCCACGAGGATCTTGTCACTCTCCGAAAGTTCATCCATTCCCAGGATCGCAATGATGTCCTGAAGGTCGCGGTAACGCTGGAGGATTCTCTGAACCTCACGCGCAACCGAGTAATGCTCTTCTCCGATGATCTGCGGATCAAGAATTCTGGAGGTCGAGGCGAGCGGATCGATGGCGGGGTAAATTCCTTTTCCAGAAATTCCCCGGTCGAGCACCGTGGTCGCATCGAGGTGCGCGAATGCCGTCGCAGGAGCCGGGTCAGTCAAGTCGTCTGCGGGGACGTAAATCGCCTGCACCGAGGTGATCGATCCCGTTTTGGTGGAGGTGATTCTCTCCTGAAGCTGTCCCATCTCGGTGGCCAGCGTCGGCTGGTATCCCACCGCACTGGGCATCCGTCCCAGCAGCGCCGACACTTCCGACCCCGCCTGCGAGAAGCGGAAGATGTTATCGACGAAGACGAGAACGTCAGATCCGGACGAATCGCGGAAGTGCTCCGCCATCGTCAGAGCCGACAGCGCAACGCGCAGTCTAGCTCCCGGTGGCTCGTTCATCTGACCAAAGACCAGGACGGTACGGTCCAGCACGCTGAACTCCTTGCCATCCTCTCCCTTGATCACCGCTTCCTTCATCTCGTTCCACAGGTCGTTGCCCTCACGGGTTCTCTCTCCGACCCCGGCGAAACAGGAGTATCCACCGTGCTTGGTCGCCACGTTGTTGATCAATTCCTGGATCAGCACCGTCTTGCCCAGACCGGCACCTCCGAACAGACCCGTCTTTCCACCCTTGGAGTACGGCGTGAGAAGGTCGACCACCTTGATCCCGGTCTCGAACACCTGAGTCGATGCTTCGAGATCCTCGAACGCCACAGCGTCGGCATGGATCGGTCGGTACTCCTTCACATCGGCTGGCGGAAGCTTGTCGACCGGATCGCCGAGCAGATTGAACACTCGACCCAGGACCTCTTCTCCCACCGGAACCTTGATCGGTGCACCGGAATCGATGATTTCCATGTTTCGAACGACACCATCGGTCGACGCCATTGCGATGGCGCGAACCCTATTGCCTCCAAGGTGCTGTTGCACCTCGAGAGTCAACTTGATGTCGCCCTGATCGATCTTGAGGGCATTGTAAATCGGAGGAAGGTGTCCCTCCGGGAACTCGGCGTCGATGGTTGCACCGATCACCTGCACTACCTTGCCGTTGACTGCGGTATCGCTCACGGGTTTGGCTCCAGTCTCTTATCCGACGGCATCTGCTCGCCGGAATATCCAGTTTGAATCAGTTCAAGACCTCGGCGCCACCGATCACTTCCAGGATCTCCTGGGTGATCGCTCCCTGACGCGTACGGTTGTAGAGCTGAGTGTATTTCGTCGCCATCTCCTCGGCATTGTCGGTCGCATTTTTCATCGCAATCCGGCGAGCAATCTGCTCGCTGGCTGCGGCTTCCACCAATGCCTGGAAAAATTGCATTTTCAAAGAGAGCGGCAAGAGCCGCCCAAGAATCAGTTCGGGGCTCGGCTCGAGGATGAACTCGCCACCGCCACCCTTCGTCTCGCTATCGGCGGTTTCATCGACGGAGATGGGTAACAGCTTGCGCAATACAGGCTCCTGACGAGCTGCATTGATGTAGTGCGTGAACACCACCGATACCCCATCGATCTCGCCCTGTTCAAAACTCGCCATCACCGGCTCGATGACCTCTTCCGCCTCCTCGAAGGTGGGACGGTCCTCGAATTGAGTCATCGACT
>CBFIET010000130.1:0-45324 GCA_965661685.1 Planctomycetota bacterium | reverse complement strand
CGGGTCTCGCACCCCCTCTTTTGCATCGGAGGAACTTCTGTTGTCCCGACGACTTCCCGTCCTTCTGCTGATCATCTGGATGCATCTGGCGCAGACCGCCCCGGCTCAGGATCCTGTTGCTGATTCGAACCACCCGACACGGGTGACCGAACTCCCCGATCACTTCACCACCATCGAGTCCGAACTGTTCGAGTGGGTGATTTCGCCGGGAGTGGGAGATCCAAGTGAATCCCTCTCACGACTGGTGAGGACCAACCTGTTACACCTGAGGAGCTGGCTCGGATCGCAATCGACCCGGAAACCACAGGTGTTCCTGGTCAATTCAAACCAGGGACTCAACCAGACCCTCGAGATGCTCCAGGGGCAACAGGTTCCCGAGTGGGTTCCTGCGGTGGCTCTCACCGGTCGAGGCATCATCATCATCGACAATGGATACCTGCAGAGAAGTCCACTCGAGGGAAGCGCCACGGTGGTGCATGAACTGGCACACCTGGTGCTCTTCGAGGCGGGTGGCAAGATTCCCCGCTGGGTACACGAGGGCATCGCCCAGTGGGCGGCAAAGCAACGGCCAGATCCTTCAGTACGACGGAAGTTGATCCTGCTGGCCAAGGCTGAGGCACTGGTTCCCATCACCGAACTCGATCTCTTTCTGCCGGAAACCCATGTTCGGGCATCCTTGCTCTACGCCGAGGCGATCTCCTTCATCGACTGGTCGGTCAGAAACTTCGGGGATGATCTGCATCGTAGAATCCTTCAGCGTTGCCACGGCGGTGAAGATTGGCAAGGCGCATTCGAGGGGGAAACGGGGATCACCCTGAAAGAAGCGACCTCGAAGTGGAGTGGCGATCTGGCACGATCGGATCTATATCTGGGACTGTTCGTGGACATGATTCTGTCCTGGCAGGCTCTGGCAGTACTGGTGGTAATCGCCGCACTGGTGCAGAGAAATCGACGTCGACGACAACTGGCTCGAATGGAGGAAGAGGAATGGCAATCTCCAAGGTCCCCTACATCCGATGGGCAAAATCGGATGGAATCCTCGGACGACATCGGCTGACGATGAGCGCCGTTCCGCCGGTGGAATGGCAGGATATCGGCCTCGATCCAGCGACCTTGCAGCTCTTCGAGTTCACACCTTACGGTCCCACCGAGGTGATGGATCAACTCTCTGCCATGTGGCAGTTGCAAGCGGGCGGAGTCCTGCTCGCTTCCAGCGCCTCCCATGCGCACTTCTGCTTCGCTGCATCGCTGGCAGGTCCTGGAGGCAAGGTGGTGTACGAGATCCCTGGATACTCGCCACTGATCGACGCCCTGTCGGTGACTGGAGTGGAGGCGATTCCCTTCACACGGGAGGTGGAACAGGACTATCGAATCGATGTGAAGAGACTTGCGCGAACCGTCGAGGAAAACGAAGCAAGGGTGGTGCTTCTGACCAACCTGCACAATCCAAGTGGCGTACAACTCAGCACCGAAGAGATCGATGGCATCGTGTCGATCGCAGCGAATCTCGATTGCCATTTCATCATCGATGAGATGTATCGACCGTTCCTCGACCCTGACCCGGGTCCGTTGAGCAAGTTGCATCCTTCCATCGTATCGATCGGTGGCATCAACAAGGTGCACGGAGTTTCTCAGGTGAGATTCGGATGGGGCCTGGCGACAGAGGAACTGGTCGATGGAGCCCGCTGCGTTTTCGATTCGACCACCCTCCACAACTCCTGCCTCACCGATCAGGTCGCTCGAGCGGTGATGAAGAAGTACGAACCGTTGAGGCAGCGTGGACTCCGCTTCGCTTCGGAGGGTTGGCAGATCTTTTCAAGCTGGCTCGAGGGGCAGCCTCTCGAGGTGGTCAAACCGGCGGGGGGACTGGTCTGTTTTCCTCGGCTGCCAGGGATCGATGGGGATCAACTGGCGGAGATCTGTTCCCAGGAGGGGATCCAGATCACCCCGGGGCGATTCTTCGGCGCTCCCGAACATGTGAGGATCGGCTTTGGAATCCCACCTGAGCAGTTGCAGCCCGCTCTCGAGGCGCTGGGTCGGGTGCTGGCGACGATCGACCGCCATTGAGCGGAAAGCCGTCTCGATCGAGATGGGCAAAAAAATAGGGAGTCCGTTGAGAATCAACGGACTCCGCGGGAAAGGGGGGGAGTGCAGATTGGGGAGGAGGTTTACTCCTCACCTGGACATAAGCAATTGCGGTGCCAATCGATCCTGGATGAGAAAAAGAACTGTAAAAACAAACAGCATGGCAGGTTACGGAGTCGGGGGAATTCCCGTACCGTTCACAACTGACGGCAAATGATTCCGACCCGGAAGGAATGCCATGTCGCTCTTTCCGGGTGGGTCATCCGGGCGACCGTCCCGAGTAGGTGGGGGAGGGCTTCAGGTCGCCCGGTGACGGTGAATCCGATAGGATGATGAGCCGTTCGAAAATCGCTGAGGGAGAAGTTTTGGATTCAATTCGTCATCTGATTCACGCCGGCCTGGAGGCGATCGAGCACGCTCGATCGGGTCTCCGAACTACAGTCGATGACCTGGTGGATGAGGGCACCATCACCCGCGACCAGGCAGAAGCTGTACTGGAAGCGTGGCAACAGAGGTCGCAATCGAGTTCGACATCTAACGCTGGAGAGGTCCCTGCACAGGAGGATCGAGGGGAAGATACCCAGGGCCGGGGAGGAGTCTCGACAGAGGACTTCAAGCAGCTGATTCAGCGGCTCGTTCCGGTCGCCCGAGATGAGTACGATCTCCTCGTCAAGCGTGTCGAGGATCTGGAGAAGCAACTCCCCACCCGGTAGGAGAATTGGTGCCAACTCCCCTCAGTACTCTCCGCAACATCCCTCGTCTCAAGGACATCTCCTTGGTGCTCGCACGTCACGGTCTCACCGACCTTGCATCGCGCCTGGGAGCCGGTGTGAGAGGGCGCTGGCTGGGGGGGTTACCACGAAGGGAACATTCCTTCGCCAAGAGTCTGCGAAGGGCTCTCCAGGACCTTGGTCCCATCTACATCAAGCTAGGACAGTTGATCGCCAGCCGTCCCGATATCTTTCCAGCCCATCTGGTCGTCGAGATGGAGAGATTGCGGGACGATGTCGACCCGATCCCCTTCGAGGAGATCCAGAAGGTGATCGAATCCTCGCTGGGGAGAGATCTCGACAGTTGTTTTCGACAGCTGGAAGAACAACCGGTGGCCAGCGCATCGATCGCACAGGTCTATCGAGGGATGACCCTCGATGGACATCGCGTTGCCATCAAGGTGAGAAAACCGGGGATCGAGAAGATGATCCTGCAGGATATCGGTCTCCTCGATCTATTCGCAGAAGCGCTGGCAAAGGAGCCAGAATCGGGAGGATTCGACCCCCCTGGTGTGGTTCATGAACTGAAGCTGGCCCTCCAGACCGAGATGAATTTCAACTTCGAGCGCAACGCCCTCGACAGGATTCGTATCGCCTTCGAGGATGATCCCGAGGTCTTGATCCCGGCCGCGCACCCGACACTGTCTAGCAGAGAAGTACTGGTGATGGACTGGGTCGACGGGGTCCCCCTGGGAAGAACTGAAGTGGTCGGAGAGGATCGACGAAAGGTCGCCAAGATCTGCGCCAGATCACTCTTCAAGATGATCTTCATCCATGGCCAGTTCCATGGAGATCCGCATCCATCGAATGTCCTGTTGACTCCGGATGGCAAGGTCGCCTGGATCGACTTCGGTCTCACCGGGTTGCTCACCGAGGAGTTACGCCTGCGTCTTTCGAGGATGTTGAAGGCGCTGGTGGGCAGAAACTACGAGGATCTTGCTCACCAGGTTCTCCATGTCGGATACTGCCACGGTGATGCAGACACCTTCGCATTGACGCAGTCCATCGCAAATCGACTCGATCCGTATGTCGGCCTGAAACTGTCAGAGGTCGATCTCCCTGCACTGCTGAAGTGCATCATCGAGATCGCCACGGAGCATCGCATCGAGATTGCACCCGGCTTCGTGAGGATGACCAGATCGCTGGTGTTGCTGGAAGGACTGACGGAAAAACTCGATCCACAGTTCGATACTGCAAGCGAACTGGAACCATTGTTGATCGAGTTGATGAAGGAACAGATCGCTCCCGATAAGGTGATCCGCAAGAGCGCGGATCAGGCCATCGACAGCATCGAACTACTGGCGGACCTGCCCGAATTGATCACCGATGCGCTACGCAAGGCGACCAGGGGAAGGCTTCGAGTCGAATCGGAACTGGTCGGGATGGATCGACTGACGAGGAGGATCGATCACGCCAGCCGGAGGGTTGCAGAGTCACTGGTTTCCGCCGCCTTGCTGATCTGCGCGGCAATCCTCTTTTCTGCCGATCACCCATGGTTGGCGCTGGTCATGGCTGGCCTGTCTCTGGGGCTGACTCTTCGCTGGTTTCTCAGTTACCTGTCTCCCTGGAATCACCACTGACACGCGGAACTTCAGATCGGTTCCTGTCGGGTCCTGTTGACCCGTAGTGCTCCTGTTCCTACCATCCCGATGGAACCATGACCCGATCGAGGCCAGGAGGATCGTTGAAGCTCACCTATCCGATGAAAAAAACTCCCGTCTCTGACGATGTACCCCGGGCCAACCGGGTCTACTTCGAGGTGTTTGGTTGCCAGATGAACAAGCTGGATGCGGAGTTGATGCTGGAATGTCTGAGCCGAAGGGGCTACTTCCTCGTCCATGATCCCGACGACGCCGGTGTCATCCTCTACAACACCTGTTCGGTGCGAGAACGTGCCGAGGAGCGCGCCGTGATGAGGATGACCAGCTTCAAGAAGCGCAAGGAACGGGAACCGGACCTGATCCTCGGGCTCACCGGCTGCGTGGCGCAACACAAGCAAGACGAACTGTCTCAGCGAGCTCCCTGGATCGACCTCATCATCGGAACTCGTGAATTTGATCGCCTGCCAGATCTGATCGAGGAGGCGCGAGGCGAGAAGGAAACACTGCTCGCCACCGAGATGGATTCTCCGCTGGAGTTTGTCCGTCAAAGAAATCTGGGACCCAATCCGTGGCATGCTTACGTCTCCGTCATGCGTGGCTGTGACATGGTGTGTACCTACTGCATCGTGCCGACAACTCGGGGTAAGGAAGTCTCTCGCCCACCCGAAGTGATTCTCGATGAAGTGCGCCGACTCGCCGATGAGGGAGTCAAGGAGATCACCTTCCTGGGGCAGACGGTCAACTCGTACGGAAAGAGACTGGGGGCAGGTGTCGGCCTCGATACGCTGCTGCACGGAGTGGAAGAGATCGACGGCATCGATCGTTGCCACTTCATCACTTCCCATCCGCGTTTTCTTCGACCGAAGTTGATCCAGGCGATGTCGGAATGCTCCAAGGTGATGGATTACCTGCATCTTCCCGTTCAGTCGGGGAGCGATTCGATGCTCGCCAGGATGAAACGCACCTACGATCGTTCCTTCTACCTTCACGTCATCGATCGGTTGCGACAGCGGATCCCGGATATCACGCTGGCCACCGATTTCATCGTCGGGTTCCCCGGCGAGACTGATCAGGAGTTCGAGGAGAGCCTGTCGCTGGTGTCGGAGGTTGGATTCGATCATGGCTACGTCTTCCAGTACTCGCCGCGTCCGGGGACCGTCAGTGATCAACAGATGCCTGACGACATCCCACTGGAGGTGAAGAAGGAGAGAAATCACCGTCTTCTCGAAGCGATCTCCGAGCAAGGTGAAATGCGCAATCGCCGTTTTCACGGCAGGCGGGTCGAGGTTCTGGCAGAGGGACCATCTCGATCGGATGCCGAGCGCTGGGCAGGCCGCGCTCGCGATCACCGAACGGTGATCTGGGACCGCCACTCCGATGAAGTGGCGGGTTCCTTCGTGGTGGTCGAGGTCGATCACACTTCCGCCGCCACCCTCTACGGACAGCGGGTCGAGGGGCCTTCCCCCCGTCCCATACTGCCACCCTCCCGGTGATGGAATGAGTAGACCAGCCCCCGATCCACGCTGGATGCAGAAGGCCCTTGAAGTGGCCCGTCGAGGGCTAGGCCATGTTGCACCCAATCCACCGGTGGGTGCTGTTCTTGTGCAGGGGGAATCGATCGTCGAGGGTTGGCACCGTCGCTTCGGGGATCACCATGCCGAGGTGAACTGCATCGAGGCGGCGCGGAGTTCGTCGGTCGAGACGGCGGGAGCAGATCTCTACATCACCCTCGAGCCGTGTAGTCACCATGGCAAGACGCCACCCTGTGTCGAGACCATCATCGCCGCCGGCATCGGTCGTGTCATCATCTCTACCGACGATCCGAACCCTGTCACTTCTGGAATCGGTTACCAGAAGCTTGCCGATGCGGGAATCGAGGTGGTTCGTGATTTCGTCGGCGAAGAGGGGCGATACCTGGTAGCACCTTACCTCGTTCATCTGCAACACGGGCGACCTCTGGTCGCCTGCAAGTGGGCGATGACCGCTGACGGAAAGATCGCCTGTAGCGGTGGGGATTCAAGCTGGGTGACATCGGAAGAGACCCGGGAAATGACCAGGAGATGTCGCGGCCATGTCGATGCGATTCTGGTCGGCATCCAGACGGTGGTGGCGGATGATCCGCTGCTGACCTGTCGCCATGAGGATCATGCCGACCCTCTGCGAGTCGTCATCGATCCTGGCTGCCGAATTCCTCTCGATGCCCGGCTGCTGAACTCGTCACCGGCAACCGTCATCTACTGTCGGAGCGAGAGCATCGATTCCGAAGCCGCTCGTCAACTGGCGAAGACATCGGCGGAACTGGTCGGACTGCCGACGCAGGGAGACATCATCTCCATCGATTCCTTGCTGAGCGATCTTGGCAATCGTGGGGTGCAGAACCTGCTGGTCGAGGGCGGTGCGGAAACCCACGGGCACTTCCTCGATGCGGGCCGTGTCGATCGGGTCCAGGTTCTCATCGCTCCCAAGCTGGTGGGGGGGCGGCAGGCGCCGGGACCGACCGGGGGTGAGGGGATCCGACAGATGCAGTCAGCCCTCGACCTGTCCGCCGTCCGCTGGATCGAATCGGGTCCAGATCGAATCCTGGAGGGGGCCGTGACCCCCGAGGGGAACGGCACCAGCACCTCCTGATCACCTCCTGATCACCGCAACGGCACCATATTGCCACGGATGATACACTTCTGGGGTCCGGTATCGCCGGATCCCCTCGGTTCATCCGGTATCTCCTCCCCTCAGGAGGTACATCTGTTGGGGGTTTCGACTTGCGAGTTGTTCTGCTGATTTTCCTTCTGATCGTGGCTACCGGACCGCGCACCTCGCCAGCGGTTGCGGCCCCGCCACAGCTCGACGAAGGCTCCAGCACCGATGACTCCTCAGGTTTGCATCGAACTCCCTTCAGCAGTACCGAGAGAGATCGGCAGCATCTGGCGAGGATCGAACGTGCCGGCATCGCCCTGGCGCAATCTCGCTGGGAAGATGCGCTGCTGGAGATGCTGTTACTCCCGCCGCACCTTCGAGATTTTGTCGACGTCCCCGGATCGGGCTGGACCGGCAAATCAGCGGTGGAGAAGGTCACCATCGAGGGAGTGATCGACCGTAGCTGGCGTCATGTCAGGGATCTCCTCGGCGCCTCCGATCGCCCCGATGGATCGCAAGCGATGAGGGATCTCTACCCTCGACTGGAACGGATTCCCATCGTCTGCATCACCGCAGGTGTCGCGCCTCCAGAGAATCATCCACGGGTCCTCCTGTACTGGAAAAATCGTCTGGAGAGGCGGCTCGTCAGGGACCGCATCATTTCACGGGTTCGAGAACTTCTGCTCGCCGGGGAAGATGAAAAGGCGATGGAACTGCTGGAACCCCTGCGATCGCCTCACTCCTGTGAACTGGATCTTGGCCAGACCATCACGGATTACCGTGCAGGGGTCATCGATCGGCTACAGCAAGAGGTGGAGTCTTGCCAGGAGTCGGGGGATCTGACCCGGTTGCTGGAGGTGGCAACACGCTGGAGCCGCATCGAACCGGAGAATCCACGGGTATTGCTACAGCGGCAGCAGGTGCTGGAACGATGTCGCCTGCAAGCGGAGGAACTGCTGGCGGATGGACATCCTGCCGCTGCCCTGTTGCGAGTAGCAGCAATCGAGGCGGAGGGGGAACCGATGGGGGACCAGCTGCAGCGATTGAGGTCGCGGTTGGAACTGCCGTTACGACCGCTGATCGTTCGGGGAATGGTACCCACCGAGGTCGAGAGTGGTTCTCGGGGAATTCTGATGGTGGGTACGCCGCAGGTATCTCGCCGCCAGGGGACTGCCGTCGGCAGCACCGGTTCCCGCTTCTCTCCGACCGGACGCCGGTGGAGTCGCTCCCCTGCCCACCGGGCCGATGCCCGACGCTGGACACAGTTGGTCTCGGAGATCGTGGATCTGACCCAGCGCTGGACGGAAGCGACGCCGGTGGAGTCGCTGCTGATCTCCACCAGGAGGGAGTTCCGGGTGGCAGAGGCGATGCGCCTGTCACGACGGCTGCTGAAGACCCCCGGGCGTCGCTGGCGAACCGTCTGGGATGATCTGCAATCGAACCGGGTCGCCGAGCAGTGGTGGATCACCGCCTCTGCCCCGCTGCTGTACATCGATGAAATCGGCCAGATCCGCCAGGAATCGGTCTCTGCCCAGGTGATTCTCAGCCCCTTCGAAGCGGCTCGTTCCGGTCTTCCGGTACCGCTGCGGGATGTGGAGCGAGAGAGGGCCAAAATCGTCGCAAAGCTCGATCTTCAGGTAGAAATCCGTGCCAGCGAAATCGCTCGCCAGAGGCTGCGCGATTCACTCCTCAGGGCACGGCAACTTGCCGCTGCAGGAGATGTGGCCTCAGCACGTGAATTATTGCTTCCTGCGCTGATAGGGGCCCAGGAACACGACCGGGACCTGTGTGAGCAGGGGATCGTCGAGATCGCCCGCTGGGGCCACCTGGAGGTGGAGACGGTGCGCTCGGTAACGAACAGATCCAAGACTCCCTGACCTGGCTCGATTGAAGCGAGGCGGATCCGGGTCTATCCTCGCCCGGCGGGAGTCTCGATTCCGAGGTCTGGTATCGAGCACATCCCCGGAGGAGCCTCGATGCTCGACATCAAATTCATCCGCGCCGATCTGGAGCGGATTCGTCAGGGTGCCGTCGATAAAGGGGTCGTCGTCGACCTCGATCGATTGGTCGTGCTCGACGATCAACGCAAGCAATTGCTCACCGAGCAAGAACAACTACGGCATGAACAGAAAAACGCTGGCAAGGAGATCTCTACCCTCGAAGGGGAAGAGAAGCAGCAGGCGATCGGCCGCATGGGTGAAGTCTCCGAACGCATCAAGTCGTTGGGAGAAGACCTGAGGGGAGTCGTCGATGAACTCAACGACATCCTTTCACGAGTTCCGATGCCTGCCGATCCGGATGTTCCCGTCGGCAAGGACGACTCCGAAAATGTCGAGCTGAGAGTCGTTGGCACTCCCACCGAGTTCGACTTCGAACCGAAGGATCATGTTGAACTGGGTCAGCTTCTCGACATCGTCGATTTTCCCCGAGCTTCAAAACTTGCAGGATCCCAGACCTACATCCTGAAGGGAGCAGGTGCACTGCTGGAACTCGCAGTGCTACGCTTTGCTCTCGACCAGGTCGTCGAGCGTGGATTCACACCGATGATCGTTCCCACCATGGTCAAGTACGAACCCCTCTACGGAACGGCTTACTTTCCGGGAGGTGAGGAGCAGACTTACGAGATCCCTCGGGACAACCTGTACCTCACCGGTACCAGTGAGGTACCGGTGACCGCATTCCATTCGGGAGAGATACTCGAGGAATCACAGTTGCCGATCCGCTATGCCGGTTGGTCCACCTGCTACCGTCGGGAGGCGGGAGCAGCAGGAAAGGACACGAAGGGTCTCTATCGCATCCACCAGTTCAACAAGGTGGAACAGGTAATCATCTGCAAGAATGATGTCGAAGAATCGATCGGCCATCATGACTTCATCCGTGATAATGCGGAGCACATCTTGCAGGCGATGGAAATCCCCTACAGGGTCGTGGATGTATGTACTGGTGATCTCGGGGTGGGACAGGTACGGAAGTTCGACATCGAGGCGTGGATGCCCTCGCGCGGCTGGGGTGAGACTCACTCCGCCTCGCGATTCTACTCCTACCAGTCACGGCGAATGGATCTTCGATATCGGGATGCAGAGGGCAAGGTACGCTTCTGTCATACCCTCAACAACACCGCAATCGCCACCCCACGGGTGCTGATTGCGATCCTTGAGAATAACCAGCGCGCCGACGGATCGGTTCGGATCCCCGAGGTACTGGTGCCATACATGGGCGGGATTACTGAAATTACACCGACCGACAACGAGGGTTGTTCATGATGGATTTGGAGACTTCGATGCAGCACGTCTGCGTGGTGGGATTGAACTGGGGTGACGAGGGTAAGGGTAAGATCGTCGATGTTCTCGCCAGAGATGTCGATGCCGTGGTTCGTTACCAGGGTGGAGCCAACGCAGGTCACACGGTCTACGTCGGAGATGTGCGACATGTATTACATCATCTGCCGATGGGTGTACTGCACGAGGGCATCCTTGCGGTGCTCGGAAACGGCATGGTGCTGGAGCCGAACAAACTTCTAGACGAGGTCAAGTTGTTGCCCGAGGAGGCGGTTTCCCGCATCCGGATCTCCGATCGAGCCCACGTGGTTCTCCCTCATCACGGGGCGGTGGAAAAGGTAAATGAAGAACGGGCAGCCAGCCCCATCGGAACCACCCTGAGAGGGATCGGTCCCGCCTACCAGGACAAGATCGGCCGTAACGGGATTCGCATGGGAGATATCATGCAACCCGGCTTCGTCGAGCAGATCTTGCCGGAACGGCTACGAGAGCGAACCGAGATCCTGGGAGTACCCGCCGAGGGAATCGATGAAGCGGTGGCGATCTGTACCGAACTGAAGGATCGACTGGCGGGCCAGGTCACCGATACCCGTCGCCTCCTGTACCGGATGCATCGGGAGGGTAAGAAGTTGCTCTTCGAGGGGGCACAGGGCTGCATGCTCGACATCGATTTTGGCACCTATCCCTTCGTCACATCCTCCAGCCCGTCCTTCCTGGGAGTCGGTACCGGTACCGGATTCTCACCGCGCAAGGTCGACCATGTGGTGGGCGTGACCAAGGCCTACTGTACCAGGGTTGGGGAAGGTCCTTTCCCCTCGGAGCTGCACGGTGAAGAGGCGGATGCTCTTCGTAAGGCAGGGAACGAGTTCGGGACCACTACCGGACGACCGAGAAGAGTTGGTTGGCTCGACATCCCGGCGCTGAAATTCGCTGCGGAGTTGAACGACCTCGATTCCTATGCCCTGACCAAGGCGGATGTACTCGACGGTTGGAGTACCATCCCGGTGGTGACCGGTTACCGTCTCGACGGGAAGTTGCTCGACCAGTTCCCCGACTCCCTCATCAACCTCGATGGGCTCGAGCCAGTGGTCGAACAGTGGCCCGGTTGGGACAAGGTCGACGAGAACTCGATGCGCCCCTTCATCGAACGCCTCCGCGAGGCAACAGGGATTCCTGTTTCGATTCTCTCTACCGGTCGTCGTCGTGATGAAGTGTGTATCTTCGAACCGTTCAGGGCAGAGGGGGAACTCGCTTGAGTTCTGAGATGCCCATCGGAATCGACGACTCTTCTCGTTCTGGCGAGACGCTTCCACGACATGTGGGTTTCATCATGGACGGCAATGGGCGCTGGGCACAGCAGCGTCAGTTTCCTCGCACCCGTGGCCATGTTGAGGGTGCCGAATCTCTCCGGCGGTTGCTGCGGCTCGCCAGTGAGCGAGGGATTCCGGAGATCACCTGTTTTGCTCTCTCCACCGAGAATCTACGGCTTCGATCGCAGGAAGAGGTGGATTTCCTGCTCGATCTTCTGGTCCATCACCTGCAACAAGAGCGGCAGGAGATGGAACGGCTACAGGTTCGCTTCCGGGCGATAGGCCGTCACCAAGATCTTCCATCGAGAGTGGTTGAAGCGATCGATGATGCGGTTGGAGAGACGGCTGATCATCAAGGAATCATCTTCCGGCTGGCGATCAATTACGGCGGCAGAGCCGAGATCGCCGATGCTGCGACCACTGCTGTCTCTTCCCTCTCGCCGGGGGAACGACCGACGGAAGAGGTGATTTCGCAGCACCTGTACGAGCCAGCGATGCCCGATCTAGATCTGCTGGTGCGCAGCGGTGGTGAGATGCGGATTTCCAACTTCCTGCTGTGGCAATCGTCCTACGCAGAGTTGTATTTCACTGACACACTGTGGCCTGACTTCGCCGAGGATGACTTCGACGAGGCGCTGGCAGAGTACGCCAGAAGATCGCGTCGATTCGGTTCGGTACCGACACGGGCACCTGGAGCAGATGCGTGAAGGGCCTGGCCAACCGACTACGCTGGGGAGTCCCGATCTTGATCGGCGTTGTCGCACTCCTTGCTGCGGATGTGCTCGGCTGGAGTGACGGGTACGGGCTGTGGATCCTGTGCCTGATGTTCGGGACTACCGCCACCTACGAGGCGATTTCGTGGCCGCTGGACGGCGAGGACGTCGACAGGGGAAGCGCCAGGATGTGGGCGGTGGTATACCTGTTGGTGACTCTCGCAATGGTGAAATGGGGAGCAGAGATCGAGCCCTCCACCTGGCTCGGTGGGGTCATCTTCGTCGGGACGCTGGTCTCCACCTCGTTGACTGCGGCAAGGACCGATCGACTGTGGCAGCGGCTGCGGCCGCTCCTGACGATCGTGTGGTTGTCGATTCCGATGGCCTGCGCGCTCCTTCTCACCAGCCGGGATTCATCGGGATTTCATCTGATCCTGTGCACCATCCTCATGGTCAAGGGGTGTGATACCGGGGCCTATTTCGTCGGCAGAAAATTCGGCAAGATTCCCCTCCACCCCGTCAGTCCCAGAAAGACCATCGAAGGACTGGTGGGGGGGATCGTCACCGCCGCCGCCATCGGTTACCTCTATTCGTGGCAGCTGGCAGATCCTGGCTTCTCGCCACAACTGGCACTCTTCTTCGGAGTGGTGGTTGCGGTGGTGGGGCAGATCTCCGATCTTCAGGAGTCCGCCATGAAGCGCAGGGCGGGACAGAAGGATTCGGGATCGGCGATCCCCGGACTGGGCGGTGCCCTCGACATGGTCGATAGCCTGGTGCTGGTGATGCCGACGGTGCTGTGGCTGAGAGAGTTTCTACAGTGATGATCGAGGGAGGCTGAAGCGTGGATTGCACCATGGAGTTTGAGGATTATGACGAGGCCCAGGCGATCCTCGGGGTTCGTGACATGTACCTGCGTCTGATCCGAGACGGGTTTGGAATCGAGGCCTCGTCCCGTGGACTATCCCTCGAACTGCGTGGCGAAGAGGGAGCGGTGGCTGCGGCGGAGCAGGCAGTGAAGCGGATGCTTGCGGTCCATCAGGAGCAGGGATCGACCACCCCGGAAGACGAACTGGAAGCGGCGATCCGTACCTTCCAGGATGCCGGGACCAGTCCTGTTCCTGCCGAGCAATCTCCCGACCTGTTCGGGCAGGAGGAGTCGACTGCCTGGAATGACCTGACACGAATCGCCAGGACCGATGGGCAGGTCGCCTACCTGCAGGCGATGGCGGATCACGAGATCGTCGTTTCACTGGGACCAGCCGGAACCGGAAAGACCTACCTTGCGGTGAGGGCGGCGGTGGAAGCGCTGAAGGCGGGCGAGGTCCGCAAGTTGATCCTGTGCAGGCCCGCCGTCGAGGCGGGAGAGAAACTGGGATTCTTGCCGGGGGATTTCCAGCAGAAGGTAAACCCCTACCTGAGGCCGCTCTACGATGCCCTGCACGAGATGCTCGACTACGACCAGGTACGCCGCTACAGCGATCGGGAGATCATCGAGATCGTTCCGCTGGCGTACATGAGGGGGAGAACCCTCAATCACGCCTTCATCATCCTCGACGAAGCGCAGAACACGACCCCTGCTCAGATGAAGATGTTCCTCACCCGCATGGGAGCTCGTTCTCGAATCGTGGTGACGGGGGATCCGACCCAACTCGATCTCCCCAAGGGGCAACCATCGGGGCTGCTCCATGCCCGCCGGGTGCTCGGCACGGTGAAGGGGATCTCCTGGGTGGAGCTGGGGGCGGCCGATATCGTGCGGAACCGACTGGTCACGCGCATCGTAAACGCCTATGAACGCCATGAAGGAGCCCCCTCCTGAAATCTGTAATCCTTTCTATTTGAAGGACTTATGGCAGATCAGGGCGGTTTTCTCGTCCACTTCCCTTGGAGAGATGGTTCGTTCCTCGGAGAATGGCCCTCCTGAGATCTGTAATCCGTTCCTACTGTAGGACTTACGGCAGATCAGGGCAGTTTTCTCGTCCACTTCCCTTGGACAGATGCGTCGTTTCTCGGAGAATGGTTTCCTTGCGGGTTCCAGGGGGGATCTGCATGACCCGGTCGTGGATCGGGTGGAAGGAACACCATGGCAACCGCTCGAGGTCGATCGGGTCGCAAGACCTGGCAACGACTTTCATTCGGCAGGAGGACGACGCGATCGGGACAGATCGCGGCGGACCAGCTCTCCTTCCAGCGATTCCAGGTGTCCCTGGTGCTGCTACTCCAGGTGTTGCTGGCGACCTTCTTCATCGGCTGGAAGAGTGTCGAGGATCCGATCCTCACCGGCATCGATCCGTGGCGCTGGGGTCAACTGCTCGGCGCAGTGTTTCTGGTCCACGCCGGCGCACTGCTTCTGTCACGGGTGCGTCGCTCTCAGGAGGACCGGCTCGCCCCCCGCATCGGCCGTAGCTTTCTGTTGATCAATGGATTCCTGGTGGCGAGCTGGGTGATGCTGCAGCAACCGGATCTGTCGGTGATGCTGCTGCCGATACCGCTCCTCGGCATGGTACTGGGATTTCTCCTGTCGATCTCTCGCGCGGTCCTGGTGGCGATGGTGGCGGTGGTGCTCACCGGCATGATGGTGAACGTGCGCCTCGACCTGAATGTGGTCCACATGTCCCTCGCCCAGTTCCTCGGCATCCTGGTGGCGATCCAGGGGGTCCAGAGGGTCAGGACCAGAACCCGGATCCTGACGGTAGGATTCCTCTCTGGGCTGACGATGGCGGTGGCGATCTTGCTACTGCGGGTGATCGATTTCCGTGGGCTATCCTTTGAAACCCTCGCATCGAATGCTCCGTTGCACGACGCGATGTGGAGCCTCGTCAACGGAGTGGCTGCCGGTGTACTGATCACCAGCGCACTGCCGTTCCTGGAGAAGTGGTTCGATGTACTGACGGAGATCCGCCTGATGGAACTCTCCGACACCCACCGTCCACTCCTCAACGAGTTCTCGCTGCTGGCACCCGGTTCCTTCCAGCACTCACTGATGGTGGGGCAACTGGCGGAGGAAGCTGCGGCATCGATCGGTGGTAATGCACTGCTTTGTCGAGTTGGAGCTCTCTACCACGATATCGGCAAGATGATGAAACCGGGATATTTCGTCGAGAATATGCAGGGAGGGGAGAATATCCACGATCGGCTCTCCCCGGAGATGTCGAGGCTGGTGGTCATCGCTCATGTCAAGGATGGCATGAGGATCGCCGAAGAGGAGCATCTTCCCACTCCCATCGTCGACATGATCCCGATGCACCACGGAACCTCGGTGGTGGAGTTCTTCTTCAACAAGATGGCGCAGCAGGTGGACGAGCAGGAGGCGGATCGATCTCGCGACTCCTTCCGCTATCCGGGTCCGCGACCGACCTTCAGGGAAGCGGGTATCCTGATGCTGGCGGACGGGGTCGAGGCTTCCTCCAGAACCCTCTCCGATCCGACCCCTACCAGGGTGCGTCAACACATCAAAAACATCATCCATGCACGCTCCCAGGATGGTCAGCTCGACGAATGCGAACTGACCATGAGTGATCTGCATCGCATCGAGGATGCGTTCGTCCGGGTTCTCTCCGCGATCCATCATGGCAGGGTCAAGTATCCTGGCGATGAGGAAAACACAGCAGATGCGGATGAAGGGTCATCCGATTCTTCCACCGATCAGGCCGTGACAGCGCGACGAACATGAATTCCGAGACCCCTTCACCCATCGAGGTCGAGGTTCAGGACCTCCAGCAACTGGTGGAACTCGATCGAGCGGTGATCGAGAAGCTGGTCGAGTTCGTTCTCATCGACCAGGAGCACCGCGGTCGTATCGGTCTCTGCTTCGTCGACGACGAGCACATCGCTGCCCTCCACAAGGAGTTCATGGACGATCCCAGCCCCACGGATGTCATCACTTTCCCCCTGGAAGAGGGGGAGCGAGGAGTGATCGATGGAGAGATCGTGGTCTCCACCGAGACCGCCATGAGGCAAGCTCCCGAGCATCATCTCGGACCTTGTGATGAGGTCTATCTGTACGTCATCCACGGCCTGCTGCACCTGATGGGACATGATGATCTGGATCCCCGAGAAGCGGCGCTGATGTCGCGCTTGCAGAATGCCCTGCTGGAGCGCTGGAGAGCGGCGGAAGAGGGCATCGGAGATTGACATCGGAGCGGTGGTCTCGTAGACCATGGGGTGAGATCCCGGGTGATTCAGAGCCAGTGCCGGAGCCTTCCCGCTCCCCTGCGATGTGGACCCGGAGTGAGGAGTCAATCCGCGGGAAATGGGTGCTTCCCCCGGTGTGAATTGGTTGCAGGCATCCGGCGGAAGATCGACCCCTGACAGGTCGCATCCGCAATCATCAGAACCCTAGCAGGAGGATCTTCATGAGGCGTTTTCTCGAACTGGGCTGTGTGCTGTTGCTCATCGTCGGTGTCTCTGGTTGTAACAACAGTCAGTTCATACCGCCCCCGACCGAGGCGGAGTTCTCGGTGGGAGCTTTCTCGGTTCCCTTCCCCTCCGATCTGTTCATCACCCTGGCAGGGTTGACCGAGGGGCAGTTGGTTGCTGGCGGTGCGCCGGGAGCGGGCATCACCAACACTCCGATCATCCCCAGTGCTACTGATCCAGCCGATACCGGCGATGTTCTGGTGGCTCAAGGATTCCTCGATGGCTTCTCCAACACGATGCCGATGCAGATCGATTTCACACACAATATCGATGCAGCGTCGGTTCGTGCCGGCGACACGGTACGGGTCTTCGAGATTGCAATTCTCCCACCCAGTTCCGCCTTTGCTGCCACCGGCACGCCGCTATCTCTCCCTGCTGGACCCTCCATCGGGGCTCCGGGAATCATCCGGGAGTTGCAGGCCGATGTCGATTACAGCGCAACCCTCACCAAGAGTGTCCAGTACCAGATCATGGTCAAGCCAAGGGTTCCGTGGCCCGCTTCCGACAATACGTCACTGGGCGGACTGTCCCGGGGAATCCTCGTGATGGTGACCGATGGGGTGCAGGACTTCCGGGGCAATCCGGTGATCCGATCGGATCAGTACTCCCGGATGGCTCAGGGGATCGTCGAGAACACTGGAGACGCCGCTACCGATGGACTCTTCAACGCCACTGCGGCAGCGGTGCAGACCACTCTCGGTTTGCTGGCAGCCCAGGCGGGAGTCAATCCTGACAGCGTCATCGTCTCCAACTACTTCACCTGCCAGAGTGTCACCGACGTGATGGATGTGGGAGTTGCAGCAACCCTCGCCAGTCCCGCCCCGGAGACCACTCCAGGGGTGGGCATTCCCGGCTTCGACAATGTCCACGATTTCCTGCTCAATGCAGCGGGCGTCGATATTGGAACGAACTACAGTGCCGATCTGCGCCAGGGAACCATCACCCTGTCCACGTACTACCCGGGGGGATCTACAGATCGAGCCTCGTGGTACGAGGCGGTCACCGGTTACTGGCAAGATGGTGGAGTGGTGTACCAGTCTTCAGGAGCCGCTCCGAACCCGTCCTTCCCGACTCGCTACTCACCGGTGGCACAGGTGCAGGGAAGTTTCGAGGTTCCGGTACTGGTTGCGACTCCCAAGGTGTCCGATTACCCACCGCCATGGCCGGTGGTGATCTTCCAGCACGGAATTACCCGCAGCAGGTTTGACTGCACTGCATTCACGCCACTTCTCTGCTCCTCAGGTTTTGCAGTCGTGTCGATGGACGCTCCCCTGCACGGCACCGTCGCTCCCAATCCGTACTTTGCGGGTTACGCGACACCAGATGGCATCGCCGGTGAGGAACGGACCTTCGGGATCGATCTTCTCGACAATGCCACCGGCCTGCCGACCGGCTTCGATGAAAACGGTTTACCGATCGGCGATGGTCTCGCCGAAGAAAGTGGGGAGTACTTCCTCAACTTCCCCAGCCTCATCAGTTCGAGGTCGGTCTGGATGCAAGCGGTCTGCGACCTTGCCAAACTCACCCAGACCCTTCCCAACTGGGATTTCGATGGGGATCCATTGACCGGCGACATCAACGGCGCTGATTTCACCAACGAGATTCACTATGCCGGGCAGTCGCTGGGAGGATTGATCGGAACCACCTTCCTCAGTGCTCTCCCCGAGGGAATGATCAAGTCGGCTGAACTCAATGTTGCCGGTGGCGGCGTGGCAAAAATGCTGGAGAACTCCCCCGTTTACAATCCCCGGTTGATGGCCTTCTTCGACGGAGAAGGTCTGGTTCAGGGGACGACCCGGGCGGAGCAGGCTCTCAACGTGATCTCCGCCATCGCTGACGGAATCGATCCGGTGGTACACATCCGCAGGGCAGCAGCAAAGGTTCCCGTTCACATGGGAGTCATCGCCGGTGGCCGTACTCCGTCCCCGGAGATGTTCGGATTTGACTATCCCGACACGGTGGTCAGTACCAACAGCCTTGGAACCGGTCTATACGGGGCGATGGTCGGGGTCGATATCTCCCTCCTTCCCAATGGCGATCAGGGTTTCTACACCGGCATCACCGAGTCCAGTTACCTAGGTGGTGCATTTCCGATGCAGCGGATCGGTTCACTGACTCTTCACAGTAGCCTGGGGTTGAAGGATTTCCCTCCCAGTCTGCATTCCGGTGGAGCGACCAACTACATCACCGGGGATCACGGTTCCTATGCGGATCCGACCAGTGGAGTCGGGTTTGCCATGCAGAGTTCAGGGCTGACCTGGGTGATGAATGAGGGCAAGGCTCGAAATGTTCTCGTCAGAAATGTCTACCCTCCTCAGGACGTCATCGTAGGTAGCGCGGATCCAACCGTCGATGTGCTTCACGGCGAGACTCGCCTCGGAACCATCACCATGACCGAGACGGGAGATCCCGACAATCCACTGGAAGCGATCTTCGAAACCATCGGAGATGCCGGAAGCCTGGCAAATGCTGCCACCGCTCTCGGGGGACACCATTTCAACTGGTATCAGCTGGTGACCACGGACGCACTACCCTCTCGCGCCCCCAGTGGTGCCGCAGGATCTGTCGGATCACTACTCACCTCGCCGAGAATTGATCCACCCAGCGGTGGAACCGGCCAGACCTCGAACTTTGCAAACAACGGCATCTATGCCGACGACAAGCCCTGGCTGTGGAATGAAGTGCAGGCGGGGCCGTCCGACTTCGCCGAGGATCAGAACGAAAATGCTGTAGAACTGCACTGCGTGCGAGAATACACCAACAATTCTGCCTCCCCCTCTCCGGCGGGAATCGATCCGTGCGTGGGAGATCCTGCACTGCAATCGTCTCTCGGCTACGATCTGGGACCGTGGATGGGTAGCCTGTCGGCAGTCGGTGAGACGTTCCAGGTCCGTGTCTGGTTGGTCCTCGTCGACAGTAATGGCGACATGGTTCGCCTCCTGAATGGATTCACCTTCGGCCAGGAGGTGACCACGGGAGTCGGTGGTGTCGGGGTCAAGACGATGACCACCGGGATTGCCGAGATGCCGGGTTCGCCAGGTGTGACAAGCTTCGATGGTGATCCCGACGACTCCCACCTGTCTGGATTCTAGATCCAGATCGCTACAGGAAATTGGAAGCCGATGGATGAGAGTCCATCGGCTTCTCTTATATGACCAGAGGTGACTGTCGATGGATTTGAATGAAGGAACCGATCCCGACGATTTGAAGTCGTTGCTCGAACTGTTCCACTTCCTTCAGCGATGGACAACCGAGGAGCGAGCGCTGGGCTGTCGCCAGCCCGATCTCTCTGGTTGGTCGGTGGGCGAACATGTCGACCATCTCCTCACTGCCGCTCGTTTGAACCTGATGGCGATTCGTAGCATACCGGGGGGCCGTGGCCACGATCCCGATCAGGGGATGAATCGGAAAGGACGGTTGGTCCTGACTGCAGGCCGGATTCCCGCTGGCACTGCACAGGCACCGAACTATGTCCTCCCCCGACCGGATCGGACTCAGGAGCAACTGGAACGGTTGCGTTCGAGGGTACATCGAGACTGGTCCAGCGATGAGTTTGAACGGGAGCTGCAGTCGATCCACGACTCAGGACAGGTACTTCCACACTTTGCCGTGGGCGAACTCTCTGCTCGTCAATGGCTCCGTTTTGCCCTGGTTCACAGTCGTCATCACGTCACCATCGCCGAATCGTTACTTGAACTGGAAGGGTGATGATGTCCACGCTATTACTCCTGGGAGCACTACTGGCTGCAGTGCAGGATCCACTTCAAGATCCTGAAGGTGATTCGGTTCTCCTGGATGAAATCGTGATCTCGGCGAGCCGGCTTGCCGTGGATGACTCTACCCGTCAGAGGATTCAACTACTGGGTGAAGATCACGGTTCGAGACTGGCTGCCGGGAACCTGGCGGCGGTTCTCGATCAGGTACCGGGGATTCATGTCCAGAAAACCTCTCGCGGACAACTATCACCGTACCTTCGTGGACTCACCGGATTTCGAACCCTGGTGCTGGTCGATGGGATTCGACTCAATAATCCGATCTTTCGCTCCGGCCCCAATCAGTACGCAGCACTGGTCGACCCGCTGGCCTTGCAGGGCAGTGAAGTCGTGTTTGGCCCGGGGTCGGTGTTGCACGGCAGTGATGCAGCTGGCGGCACCCTTCTCCTGCAAACCCATTCCGTAAAACCATCGGACACTCCTCACGATGAGTCGGTGATCTTGCAGCGACTTGCCAGTGGCGAGAGATCCTGGATCAGTCGCCTGGAGAAGATTCATATCCGTGAAGAAAATGCGCTGCAATTCGGAGTCAGCTACAAGAAGTTCGGTGACTTCGAAGCGGGTGGCGGTGAAGGGCGGCAACCAGAGACCGGTTATCGTGAATGGAGTGGTGACCTTTCCCTGACCACGGAGATCACAGGCGATCTCGATCTCGATGTCGGTATTCAGCATCACCGGCAGGAAGATGTTCCCAGAACCCACTCGACCATCTATGGAAGCACCTGGAATGGTTTGGTTCACGGCAGTGATCTTCAAAGGGATCTCGACGGCACCAGGGACCTGATGTACGCCAGGTTCAGATGGAATCACGGTGGCGGCGATCATTCTCAGTGGACCGTGTCACGGCAGGAGATCTCGGAGCAAGAGGATCGAATCCGGGCGAGCGGCTCACGCAAGATTCAGGGCCTTTCCGATGAGACCCTTGGTCTCACCTATACGTGGACAGGATCCACCAGCTGGGGAGAGGTCAGTAGTGGCTTCGATTACTATCACGATCGTGTCGATTCCCATCTGACTCAGTACGCATCGGACGGTTCCATCTCCAGCATCGGGGCCCGCGGTGTGGTCGCCGATGACTCCAACTACGATTTACTGGGGATGTATCTACAGAACACCGTGGATCTGTCCGATCAAACCTCGTTGGTGTTCGGAGGCAGGTATACAGAAGCGGCCATCGATGCCAGGAGTGTCGATCCAGATCCTGGCGACCTCGATGTCATCGACCCCATCAAAGAGGATTGGTCCGATCTTGTCGGTAGCATCCGGGGGGTTCATGACTACTCCTCCGAGTTGCAGATCTACGGCGGTCTTTCCCAGGCGTTTCGTGCACCAAATCTCTCCGATCTGACCCGCTTTGACATCGCTTCCAGCGGAGAGAGCGAGGTTCCTACTCCGGGACTCGACCCGGAACATTTCCTGACGGCGGAGATCGGTTTCGATCTGGTCGGAGATGAGTGGCGGCTGGAAGGTGTTCTGTGGCATTCCTTGCTCGACGATCTGATCGTCCGCTATCCCACGGGAGATGTGGACGGAGAGGGAAACGAAATCGTCACCAAGGCCAACGCCGGAGCAGGAACCGCCACAGGGTTCGATCTGAGGATGCACAGGGAGTTTTCCCTCGACTGGAGCGGTACATTCTCCTGCTCGTGGATCACCGGTGAAGTGGAGACACCCGTCGCCCCCGGTGTCGAGGAGAATCAGCCACTTTCTCGGCTCGCACCTACCATGGCCAGGATTGCCGTACAGTATCTGCCCAGCGCCGACCTCACACTGGAAGCAGCATTGACCGTCGCCGGTGAGCAGGATCAACTCTCCGCCAGGGATCTTGCGGATGTGCAGCGGATTCCACCAGGCGGCACCCCCGGCTATGCAGTGTTCGACGTCAGCGGCAGATGGCAGGCAACTTCAGGGTTGCAGGTGTACCTGGGAATCGCAAACATCGGAGATGTGGATTATCGATTGCACGGATCGGGCTCCAATGAAGCGGGGCTCAGTGTGAATAGCGGAATCGAGGCGACTTTCTGATGAAATCGGGGCTTGCGAGATCGTATCCTCTCGCCGTTTCTCTCGGCCTACATGGATTCGTCGCATTCGTACTTGCGGATGTGATGTTCAGGCAGGCTGTGCAGCCACCGCCGCCGCAGCAACCTCCACAACTGGTGATTCGGTGGGTCCCTGCGGAACCGGTGGTAACACCTCCAGAGCCCACTCCAGTCGTCACCGAAACGATTCCCGATCCGCTTCCAGTTGAGGAACCGGTGGCGACTCCTGAACCGACCCCGATTCCCGAACCGGTGCCCACTCCGGAACCAGTAACTCCAACTCCACCGGAACCAGTAATTCCTCCGGAGCCGGTAACTCCACCGGAGCCGACTCCCGAGCCTCCACCGATTCCCGCTCCGGAAGTGGTGGTGGAGGTCTTCGAGCAGGCGCGGGTACCACTTCGCTGGCAGCCGGAATATCCCAGGGAGTGCCGACGCCGAGGCCAGCAGGGTGAGGTAAGGCTACGCTTGCAGATCTCCGCAGCGGGGCGAGTGATCTCGGTGGAGATCATCCAGAGTTGTGGGCACCGTCTCCTCGATCGGGCTGCCTTGAGGAGTGTCAGAAGCCTGCAGTTTTCCCCGGCGACCCGAGATGGGAGAGCAGTCGATACCACCCTCGATCTGCCCCTGGTTTATCGTCTGCGATCTTGACCTCGCCCCATCACCGCTTCTTTTCCTTCGCTCCGGGGAACCTCGGTGCGCCTCCGAGATAAGGGAACCGATCGAGATCTTCTCCGGTTCCGGTGATGCGCGGATCACCACTTCGTTTCAGTTCTTCCCATAATTTCTTCTTCATCCTCGTGCGAACTTCCTGGTAACGGGGATCCGCTGCCACGTTGGTCAGTTGCTGTGGATCACTCGATAGATCGTATAACTCCTCGGCGGGGCGTTTCCCGAAGGAAAGCTGGTAGGCGAAGCGGTGTGCATCATCGAGATCTCGCTTCTCGAAGATATAACTCTTGGTCGGGCCATTGTCGCAATCTGCGAGCCATGCACGGGAGAGTGTGGACTTCTGATGATCAGGAGTCCCCGCCGGCCAACGATCGGGAAAGAAGTTGTGGAGGTAGAGGAACTGATGAGTGCGCAGTGCACGGGTTGGATATCCACCCATGCTGGGAGCCTCCTGGGCAGGAACGTGGCGATCCTTGCCGTGCAGGACGAAACTCCTGTCGACGTCATCTCGACCGGCAAGGAGCGGAAGCAGGCTGTGTCCGGAAAAATCCGCAGGAATCGAAACTCCTGCCGCTTCGAGAAAGGTGGGTGCGAGATCGACGAGGCTGACCAGTTCTCCGGCTTCTCTCGTGCCGACGATTCCTTCGGGCCAGCGGATCGCCAGGGGGACACGGGCACCGCTGTCGTAGTTGTTACTCTTGCAGCGTGGAAATGGCATTCCGTGATCGCCGGTCATGACGACGATGGTGTTGTCGAGCAGGCCACGACTCTCTAACTGAGCGATGGCTGTGGCGACCAGAGAATCAAATCGTTGAACTTCGAGGTAATAGTCGGCGACATCACTGCGAATCTCCGGGCAATCGGGAAAGTGTTCGAAGAGGCGAATCTTCGTCACATCGATGCCGCTCCGTGCACCCGATCCCTCATCGAAGCCCCGGTGAGGGTCATGGCTTCCCAGCCAGAAAGACCACGGCTGCCCCTCGGGAACCGATTCGATGAAATCTTCAAGGGTTTGATGCCCTCTGGGACCTGCCAGTTGGCGACCGGGAGTCTCCGTCTTGCCTGGACCCCAGCCCTTGCTGGTCGATCCGGTGTGGTAGCCCGCTTCCTGCAGGATCTCGGGATAGGTGCGACATCGATCGGGAAAGACACTCCACAGGTTTGCAGCAGCACCCAGTCGCCAATGCCATTGCCCCGTCAGGATGGCACCGCGAGACGGGGTACAGGAAGGGGACGAGACGAAGGCGTTGCGAAAGAGAACGCCCTCCTCGGCGAGGCGGTCAAAGGTCGGTGTCTTCACCACCGGATCGCCGTAGGCACCTGCATGGGGCCAACCCCAGTCATCGGCGATGGCGAACAAGATGTTGGGACGAGTTGCAGATTCACCATCGGTTGCATCCTGGCCATCGAAATCGCTCACCGTGCATACGATTAGCGATAGAAGCGCAACCGATGCGTACCTCATGAAGTGGACCCGTCTGCCGGGGGTTGCCACAGTTCGATTCGGTGGCCTTCCGGGTCGGTGACCCAGCCGAAATGGCCATATTCGCTATCCATGGTCTTCTCATCGACATCGCAGCCGCCTTCTCGAAGTTGAGCAAGCATCGCGTCGCGATCTGTCACCCTGAAATTGACCATGAACTGATTCTCGCTGGCTCCGAAGTAGTCGGTCTTCTCATCGAAGGCGCTCCAGATTCCGCCCCCCTTCGCCGAGGCTGGTTTTTCGCCCCCTGGCAAGATCGCTCCGCACCACTCGTCCTCGATGTCGATTCCAAGGTGCTCGCGGTACCAGGAGGAGAGAGCGTGTCGATCCTTGGCCCGGATGAACACACCGCCGATTCCCTGAACTTTTTGCATCAGACCTCCTTCGTTTCTCGATCAGTTGTGAAGATCTGAATCGAGAAAGTTTATGCAGCACTTCTTGTACTTCTTGCCACTACCGCAAGGGCAAGGGTCATTGCGACCGATCTTCGATGCGACCCTGTCGATCGATTGAACCTCGGAGCGGGTCATGCGCAGGTATTCTTCTCGAAGCACCTCGATGACTCGCTGGTGAGATTCACCCCCTGCGAGTCGACCTCGCCGGGTGAGGTCCGCAAGGAATTCACCGACCAGGGTTGGAACCTGTTCCTGAACTGGATCTGCAAGAGATAAATTGACCAGGCCGTCGAGGAGGCCCGCCCTTACATCACTTTCTTCGATGCAGTCCGGAGTGATCCCCCTGACGGAACAGGCGTGACGCAGGAAGGTGGAGAGGATCGCCTGGGCTTGAGGTGCAATCTCACCGTGGACTCGATCTCCCGCATCGTCGATGAGAAAGTCCGAGACCCAGTTGTCGATCTGCTCATCGATCCATCGGTTGTCCATCGCCGTTGTACCTCCTGCAACTGGCAGCATCCTCCAGGGAGGCGCTTCATTCCAGTGCCCACTTACCCCGATAGGCTGGATTTGTTGCAGTTGTCTGAGCTCCCTCCTGGCAACTGATAATCCTGTCTCGGCGACGGTCGAGGGAGTACATTGCAGTTGATCGAGGGAGATGTGCTGCAACCGCTGGGTGATGATGATCCTGTGGAGCCGTGACCCGATCATCGGGAAAGGACCTGATACCGATGAATACCCGAAGAATGATGCTGGTCATCATGGGACTGTTACTCTCGCTCAGCTGGGGATCCCACTCTCTGGCGCAAGAGTCGGAAAAAGCGCAGAAGAAGGCACCTCCCGTCTACGATAGCGAGGCCGATGCCGCCGCAGACATCGCCGCTGCAGTGTCCAGGGCGAAGAAGGAACACAAGCGGGTTCTGGTCGTCTACGGTGGCAACTGGTGTGGTTGGTGTGTGAAACTCGATGCGTTCTTCAAGAAAGATCGAACCGTCTCCCGCACCATCCGCTACGAGTACGAGGTGGTGAAGGTCGATATCGGGAAGTTTGACAAGAACATCGGACTCGTCGACGGTTACGGTGCGATGATCAAGAAGAAGGGGGTTCCTTACCTCACGGTTCTCGATGGAGATGGCAAGGTCATCGCCAATCAGAATACCGGAGATCTGGAGGAAGGGGATCAGCATGACAGCGTCAAGGTGGAGAAGTTCTTGCAGGCGCAGAAGGCTCCTCCCGTCGATGCGGAAAAGGTCCTGGCAGCAGCCCTGAAGCAGGCGAGCAAGGATGGACGCAAGGTTCTCCTTCACCTCGGTGCGCCGTGGTGAGGATGGTGTGGCAAGCTCGAGGAGTTCCTCGGCACCCCCGAAGTGGCTGCGCTGCTGAAGCACGATTACATCGACCTCAAGATCGATACCGACCGGATGACCCACGGTAAGGAAGTGGCAGCGAGAATTCGCGGAACGGAACGTGGAGGCATCCCCTGGATGGTGATCCTCGATGGATCAGGAAAGAAGCTGATCACCGGAGATGGGCCGGAGGGAAACATCGGCTGTCCCGTCTCCGAAGGGGAACGTGCTCATTTCATCGAGATGATCGGCAAGACCCGCAGCAAACTCGATGATGCTCAGGTCGCTGGTATCGCTACCCATTTGCAGGCCTTTGCCGACAAGATCATGGCGGCACGCCGCCGCTGAATTGTACTCGAGATGGTGGACTCATCGAACCTGGAGGGGGTGGTGAGTGGCCATGACGATCCCAGCCTGGCCACCCAATCATGGCCATGCAATGAGCGCAACGTCAGTCAGTTGCGCTACTTCGACTGCGTGCATCGTATCATCGAGGCGCAAGAGTGGGGTCTGTGGAACGAGTCATACCGTCCCGACCTGAGATGGCGGCAAGTTGCGCTGCGTCATTCATCTCTTCGGTTTCCACCGTCGACAGGTCGAGATCGGCGAATCAGTTTCTCGAAAGCGATACCGGCGTCTTTCATCGGTGATCGTGTCCGGCGGGCAGTGAACTTCTTTGATCTATTAGGGAGTTCCGGATAGTAACTCCTGCGCCATGCCGAACATTCATACCTTGCGAGATATGTATCCAATCTGGATCTAATCTGCAGGCGATCATGGATAAATATAGAAACTTAGTTGAATGAGGATACTTATTGATGGTGCGAGTATTGGCCGAGAGGTATCGCCCAATGATTCGAAGAGAATATAGTCAGGCGAATGTTAGAAAACACGGGTGAGCTGGGCTTGATCTCCTGGCGGCAACCGGGGGGGGGCTTCGTCTGAAACTAGGAGTTTATAGACTTCCATGAAGTCCAATAATACCGGATGGAGTCAGAGTTATGTCGCAACTACTTTCAGCAGTCATGAAGTGGAGATCGTTTGTTGTCTTGAGCATGATCTGCGTCGCCTTGATGCTTGCCTCAGGGTGTGGTGGAGGTGGTTCTGGCAGTGCGATCATCGCTCCGGAGGCGGCATTCACTGCCACCCCGAGTAGCGGAACGTACGACCTGGAGGTGACCTTCACCGAGAACAACATCGGGGAGATCGAAAGCAGGCAATGGGATTTCGGAGATGGAGGCACATCTACTGAGCAGGATCCAACTCATACCTATACGACTCCGGGAACATACTCCGTTTCCTTGACCGTGACTGGCCCAGGAGGAGAGGATACCTTCACCTGTGACTCATGCATCCTGGTGCAGGAGTTGCCTCCCACCGCAGGTTTCGATGTCACCCCAACCAGTGGCACGTACGATCTTCTGGTCTCCTTCACTGATGCCTCCACCGGAGTCATCAGTTCGAGGCTGTGGGATTTCGGCGACGGAACTACCTCCGATGAGGTGAGTCCGAGTCATCTGTACACCGCGGCTGGAAGCTACAGTGTGTCCCTGACTGTGACAGGTCCAGGAGGTGGTGACTTGATGGTGTGTGATTCTTGCATCACCGTGCTCGACCCACCCCCGGTGGCAGGTTTCCTTGCCACGCCGACCAGTGGTGCTGGACCCCTTGAAGTCGAGTTCACCGATCAATCGAGCGGGTTGATCAGTTCCAGGTTGTGGGACTTTGGAGATCCGGATAGTGGATCCGAGAACAGTTCTGATCTGGCCAGTCCGTTCCATCTCTATCAGCAACCCGGAACCTATCAGGTGACACTTGTCGTCACCGGGCCAGGTGGAGATGACACTTCGATTTGTAGCTCCTGCGTTGTCGTAACGGATGAGGGAGATCCAGAAATTCTAGATATGCCGTTGGACATCGTCATTGGTACTGACCCGGGAGTTTGTCAGGCGATTGCCAGTTGGATCGAGCCCACCGCAATTGATAACTATGGCCTCTCAACACTGGTGAGCGACTATATTCCTGGAGATACCTTTCCCCTGGGAGAAACCCTGGTGACCTACACAGCGACTGACCTGGCCGGCAATAGTGCTTCCAGTTCATTCCTGGTCACTGTTGAAGACAAGGAAACTCCCCAACTGGTCGGCATGCCATCCGATGTCACCATCGAGAGTCTTGCTGGATCTTGCAATGCTGTTCATCTCTGGAACGAACCGGCTGCGATCGATAACTGTGGTGTGACCACAGTCACATCCGATCTTGAATCCGGGACTACTTTCGCATTGGGTGACACGACGGTGACCTACAGCGTCACCGATATAAACGGCAATTTCGCCTTCAGTTCATTCACGGTGACCGTGGTGGATGCGGAAGCTCCATCGATCAGTGGATTGCCAGCAGAGATGATACTTCAGAATGATCCAGGAACATGCAGTGCTGCAGTAAGCTGGGTCGATCCCACCATTGCCGATAACTGCGGAGTGGCCAGCATCGGCGCAGATTTTGCCTCAGGAGATTCATTCTCGATCGGTACTACAACCGTTACCTACACCGCAACGGATAATAGCGGTAACAGCAGCAGTTTGTCATTCACGGTAACGGTAGAGGATGGCGAAGCGCCTGTGATTTCTGGAATGCCGAGTGACATGTCGGTCGAGAACGATCCAGGATCGTGTGGAGCGCTCGTGACCTGGAGTGAGCCAGGCGTTGAAGACAACTGCCCCGGGTCAAGCATCAGTAGCGATCGACTGCCCGGATCGCTGTTTGAGCAGGGGACAAACACGGTGACTTACACCGCCACTGACCTGGCAGGGAATACTTCGAGTAGTACATTCACCATCTCCGTGAGCGATAGCGAGAGTCCGTTGATCGCTGGAATTCCAGGAAACATGGAGTTTGAAAACGATCCCGGATCATGCGGTGCTGTTGTGAACTGGGCAGAGCCAACTGCCAGCGACAACTGTGGAGTTACCGACTTCGCGAGTGATGCGTTCAATGGCACGATGTTCCCACTGGGGGACACGGTGGTGAGTTACCTCGCATTGGATGAGAACGGTAATGCCACCAGCGAGTCCTTTGTCATCACGGTTCTGGACACGGAGAGTCCAACGATGATGGCACTTCCCGGGGACATCGAGATCTTCACAGACCCTGGTCTCTGCAGTGGCATTGCGACATGGAGTGATCCTGTTGCCATCGACAACTGTGGCAATTCGAACCTGACGGCAGATCATCAATCTGGAGAGAGCCTCCCGCGAGGAATAACCACCATCACCTACACAGCCACCGATGATGCTGGCAACTCTACGACGGTATCGTTCACGATCACGGTGATCGATGCAGAGGCACCGATCATCTCGAACATGCCAACGGATATGTCGGTTGAGGCTGCCAGTGGTACCTGCAGTGCAGAGGTCAACTGGGCCGATCCCATGGTCTCGGAAAATTGTGGTCCTTTCACTCTTGAAGGCGATCACAGACCCGGTAGCCTTCTTCCGGTTGGCTCAACAATGGTGACGTACACGGCCTTCGATAGTTCCGGAAATTCGTCGAGCAGTTTCTTCACGGTCACTGTTCTCGATACCGAGAGCCCGACAATATCAGGACTGCCACTGGATTTGATCGTGGAGAACTCGGCTGGAGATTGCGGGGCAGAGGTCACCTGGGCCGATCCGATGGCCAGCGACAATTGTATGCTGCTGAGTTTGACGGGTGACCATGTCAGCGGATCTTTCTTTCCTGTAGGAAAATCTCTGGTGAGTTACCTTGCCACCGATGAGAGCGGGAACATGACCAGTGCTTCCTTCACCATCACGGTACTGGACGTGGAGTTACCCATCGTCATGGGTACTCCGACTGACATCCAGTTATCGACCCTGTCTGGGACTTGCAGTGCCACCGCAACCTGGAGCGAGCCTGTCGCCGCAGACAATTGCAGTGTTCAGGAAGTGGTCAGTAATCACTCATCTGGAGATAGTTTCCCGTTGGGTCTCACGGTTGTGACCTACATGGTGACCGACGGCCACTCGAACAGCACTTCGGTGTCATTCAACGTCAACGTGGTCGATGAAGAAGATCCAACCATCTCTTCTATTCCTGGTGACCTGACACTGGAGAATACCAGTGGAACCTGCAGTGCCCCTGCGACCTGGGTCGAGCCGACCGCCAGTGACAACTGCGGATCAGTGACCTTGATTTCTGATCAATCGATCGGTAGTGAGTTCCCGGTGGGATCGACCGTTGTGACCTACACCGCGCTGGATGATAACGGAAACTCCTCTTCTGACTTCTTCACGGTCACCGTTCTCGATACCGAAAGCCCGTCGATTTTCGGAAACTCTCAGGATCATGTGGCCAGTAATGACGCAGGAAGTTGTGACGCTGTGGTGAGTTGGACCGAGCCAACTGTGAGTGATAATTGCGGGGTGGCGTCATTCATTGCCAGTCACAATAATGGTTCAACTTTCCCACTGGGAGAGACGATGGTGTCCTACACCGCACTGGATGGTAGTGGCAATGGCAGTACGTTTTCGTTCACCATTACCGTCATTGACGATGAAAATCCCAACATCTTGGAGACTCCCACTTCGATCAGCATCGCCAGCGAGCCAGGAGTTTGTAGTAGTACTGCTATCTGGACCGAGCCGATGGCCACGGACAACTGCGAACTAGCTTCTCTGACCAGTGATTATTCAACTGGAAGCCAGTTTCCAGTGGGGGACACGACGGTGACCTACACGGCCACTGACCTTTCTGGAAACATGACAACCAGTTCATTCCTGGTCACGGTTTCCGATACAGAAGCGCCTCAGATTACCGAAGTTCCCGCAAACATCACGATTACTGCGGCACTTGGAGAGGCAAGTGCAGTGGTGACCTGGATCGACCCCCTCGTCAATGACAATTGCGGACCTGCAACGCTGACCAGCAATTTCCTGTCGGGAGATAGTTTTCCGATCGGATCGACACAGGTCCTCTTCAGCGCCCTAGATGGTGCAGGCAATGAGTCCAGTGAGTTTTTCACTGTTTTCGTGAATGCAATGGCACCCATCGCAGATTTCATTGCGACGAATAATAGTGGAACCTATCCGTTGACCGTTGATTTTGTCGATACGTCAACCGGACTCATCGCCGATTGGATGTGGGACTTTGGAGATGGAACAACCTCTGCTAGTCAGAGTCCAACCCATCTCTACACCCAGGAAGGATCGTACAATGTCACGCTGGTAGTATCTGGCCCAGGAGGAAGTAGCTCGTTGATATGTCAGTCCTGCATTCAGGTGACGATTCCGCCAGATTACCTGTTCAAGTTGGAGAACGGATCGATGCAGCAAGGAATGTCCTCTCCTTTCTCGGTCAAACTTGATAACAATGGAGGAGATATCCAGGCGTGGAGCTACGGAGTTTGTCATGATAAGGGAAAGTTGACCTGCATTGAGGTGGTCGATGGTGATAGCCTTGCCTCACTCAATAATGGTGCTCCACCTGACTTCACCATCATCCAGATTCGCCCGGATGGGTTCACTGCCGGTGTTGTTGTCAGTTTCACCTCTTCCTATTCGTTGGCTCCGGGATTCAATTACGAGGTCAATCGTGCAACCTACCAGGGTGATGTGGTGGGATCCACAACACTAGATTTCTGCAGTACTCTTGGAAACCCGACCATTGCGACGGTCGTGGTGGTTGACGGCCAGACGCTGATTCCAGACTGTGCGTCCGCTTCAGTTGAAGTGCTGGGTAATAACTAGAATATTAAAGAGTGGCGGGGTCCTTTGGGACCCCGACACTCTTTTCTTCAGGTAGCCGATGAGATCTCAGGCTCATTCCGTTTCGATCCATCCTCCCCCGATCACCACGTCATCTTGATAGAGCGCAGCTACCTGCCCTGCTGCGATGGCAAAGATTGGCGAATCGAGTTGAATGTTGATCTGGTCCGCACCCTCTACATTTTCCATCGTTACTGTACAAGGTTGCGGTGTGCCGCCGTGTCGAATTTGCACGGTACAGCGCAGTGGAAATGTGGGGTCGGTCGGACGCAGCCAGTTGATCTCCGAGATCTGAAATCGATCTTCTAGTAGTGAATCGCGCGGGCCCAGGACCACTTGATTGGTCTGGCGGTCAGTTTTCACGACATAGCGTGGTTCTCCTGCAGCGATGCCCAGTCCGCGACGTTGACCTACGGTGTAGGCTGCATATCCATCATGCGTGCCAATTTTCACACCGCTTTCATCGATGATGTCACCCTGTTGAAGACTGTCCGGAGCTTCCTTGCGAATCACTCGGCGGTAATCATTGGCTGGGACGAAGCAGATCTCCTGGCTCTCGGCTTTTTGAACCACAGGTAGATTGGCTTCACCCGCCAATTCCCGAACCTCTGGCTTGTTCAAATCGCCGACCGGAAACATGCATTCTTTCAGCACCGAATAGGGCACCGTCGCGAGGAAGTACGACTGATCCTTGTCGGCATCGACACCTCGAGCGAGGCGTGGTCCATCGTCGGCTTGCAGCACCCTGCAGTAGTGTCCTGTGGCAACAAAGTCTGCTCCCAGATCTCGAGCGAGATCATGGAACACATCGAACTTGATCCACTGATTACAGCGAGCGCAGGGATTCGGAGTACGACCATCGCGGTATTCGTCGACGAAGTAGTCGATGATCTTGCGGAACTGATCGGCATAATTGAAGGAATAGAAGGGGATCTCCAGCAGATCCGCTACTCGACGGGCATCGATGGCATCTTCGACGGTGCAGCAGGCGCGGCTCTTTTCGGCAGCCTGGCCACCATCTCCCAGTCTCAGGAAGGCACCGATCACCTCGTGTCCCTCCTTTTGCAGTAGGTGTGCAGCGACGCTGGAGTCCACTCCGCCACTCATCGCCACCAGTACTCTTGCCACGAACAGTTCCTCTCATCAGATGCCAGCACAACCTGGCACCATCACTTGCGTCAGACCGATCCAGCAGACAAAGTACCCGAGGATCTGCCGGGAGTCTTCCCGTCGTTGATCCTGACCTTCTGTGCACTTCAGGAAAGGCACCCGATGGTATCCTTTGCCCTCTCCGACGAACAGCGGATGCTGGTGGATTTGACCCGTGACTTCGTCGCCAACGAGGTCATTCCCGTGGCCGAGCATCATGACCGTACGGGGGAATATCCGTCCACAGTGGCGGGCCAGGCCTTCGAACTGGGCCTCATGAATGTGACGATCCCGGACCAGTACGGTGGTGGCGAACTGGGCCACTTCGAGGAGGCGCTGATCACCGAGGAACTCGCCTTCGGTTGCTCGGGGATGGCCATCAGCATGACCGTCAACAATCTCGCCTCCGTGCCGATTCTCATCGGCGGAAATGATGATCAGAAGAAGGAATGGCTCGGCAGGTTGACCGCCGAGCACGCCACCGCTTCGTATTGCCTGTCGGAACCGGACGCGGGTAGTGATGCCGCTTCCCTGAGAACCAAGGCGGTTCGAAAGGGGGATTCCTACCTGATCAACGGTAGCAAGGCGTGGGTTTCAGGTGGAGCTCATGCAAACTACTTCACCCTCTTTGCCACTACCGATCCTGGCAGTGGTTACGAGGGCATCACTTGCTTCGTAGTTCCTGCCGATCTCGATGGAATCGAGATCGGCAAGAAGGAAGATATGATGGGGCAACGTGCTTCCAATACTGTCTTCATCAACTTCGAGGACGTCGAGATCCCCGTGGCCAATCGCATCGGTGATGAGGGTAAGGGATTTCATATCGCCATGAAGACATTTGACCGGACCCGTCCGGGTGTCGCTGCTGCGGCAGTCGGGGTTGCCCGACGTGCTCTGGAAGAAGCGACGCGCTACTCCCTCGATCGCCAGGCGTTTGGGCGGCCCATCGCCAAGCAACAGGCGATCCAGTTCATCCTTGCCGACATGGCCAAGGATACCGAGGCTTCCAGACTCCTCACCTGGCAGTCCGCCTGGATGATCGACCAGGGATACCGCAACACCAAGCAGTGCTCGATGGCGAAGTGTTTCGCCGGTGATACGGCGATGAAAGCGGCCACCGAAGCGGTTCAGGTTTTCGGAGGCTACGGATATTCAAAGGAATACCCGGTCGAGAAATTGATGCGAGACGCCAAGGTGATGCAGATCTACGAGGGCACCAACCAGATCCAGAGGTTGATCATCGCCAGGCATCTACTCGAGGCGTAGACCGATCAGGTCTGGCGGGCAAAGTTCCACAACTGGAGTACGAAATCCGCAGCGGAGTGCCTTTCTCGCGCCAGCGCGAAGTGATGTCGAATCTTTCTGGCCACCAGGTGAAATTGGATCAATAACTTGCTCAGAAAGTGCAGGTTCAATTCCAACCAGAATCCCTGAGCTTATCAGAGGTGGCGGCTGGAAGCTGATCTAACGGGAATTTGATTCGATCACTGATCTTGTGCATTGGATACATTCGATGGAGATGTGCTCGCTGGGTCGAGTAGATAGTTTCGTCAATAATCGCTTGGACCGCTTCCTCGGAGATCTCCGTGAGTTGATCCAGATACATTTCACGACAATCGACTTGATAGAGTAATCGAACCGTATCGATGGTGATTGAGGTTACCCCGCCGATTCTAACGACACCGTCGAGGAAATCCCGGATGGCAGGGTTTGCGAGCTCTTCAGGACCTGGTTGAATCGAATAGTTGCTGTAACTTTTCCGGGTCCATTGGATGAGCACTTGTATCGCATGCTGGGTGATAACTTCTACTTCCGAGCTCAGAGCCAGGAGTGTACTTCGTAAAACGATCCATTTGTCACCGTGAGAAAGGACTCTGAGAGAATTGACCCGAACATGGAGGTGATGATGAGTCAGCATCAGTTGCTCAAGGCATTCGATGTTTCCCAGGTCAGTGCGATTTTGTAGCGCAAGGCACGCTTCCTTTGAGACTCCGGGGCGTAGAGATTGAAGAGCGTTCAGTAGTAGTTCAGTGTGCTTTTCAGGATCAAGCCTGGCAATCGACTTGATCGCGGCTCTTTCAACTCCAGCTGTTTGTTCGGTCAAGAGTGGGATCAAGAGAGATACGTCCTCCTTTTTCCCATAGATTCCGACACCGAGAATGCAGATAGATTTCATGTTCCCGGAGTGGGTGAGAAGTTGAGAACGATAGAATTCAGCAAGGTCTGCGTCATAGATCTTCTCGAGGTAATAACCGGCGAGTTGACGTACTCCTGGACTGCGATCGATGAGTGCGGCTACCAGCAACTCGCGCAGGTCGCTGACATCGAGTCGAACCATGGTTCTCAAGGCTTCACCACGAACTTCAGCGAAACGGTCCTCGAGCAGCTGTCCTGCAAGTCGTTTGGCAGTTTCAGGCGGGGATTGATCCAGAAGATACTTGGCTGCGATTAAGCGGGTCACATCGTCATTGCAGGACAGCGCAAATTCGCACACCTGTTGGCGGTGGAATTCAGTGGCCACACGAATACATGATCTTGTCGTGAATCGGCAGCCACTCCTCAGCCCCTCCAGGAGGTGTTCGTCCGATTCGCCAGACCCCAGAAGTTCGTAAATTGAAGTGACCAACTCCTCATGATCATGCCTTTTGCAATCCAGCAAATCGTCGACCAGGGGTAGGCTATTCCCGAAGCCTGCAGCGTCTTTTGCCTTGATTCGTTGGTGCAGTGCTTTGAGGGCCATGTTTCGAACTGGATTGACCCAGTCATTGGCTCGAATCAACAGGTAAGGTATGGCCAATTCAATGGAAGAGGCGATCAAGGCCCTGGTTGCTGCTTCTCGTACATGACCGTTGGGATAAAAACTGAGAAGCCCAAAAACGAAAGTCGACTCCTTTGAATTGCGATCGACCTTTTCGAGATCTATTAGCGGGAACTCCGGTTTGTACTCCTCGTCATAGTACTCATAGAAGGCGGCTCTGTTTCGCCAGTTTCTGTCGAAGAACTTCAATTGATGGGGTGGCACATTTCTCAACAGGGCCGCGATGATTTTGTAGGCAATTTTGTTTTCGGCCGATCCTATTCCTACCACATACCCAAGCAGGGCATGGAGCATTCGGATCGGTGCACCTCTCTTGACCGAAAGGGTCTCCCTGAAAGTAGCGAGTCCGTCATCATGAAACATGTAATTGTTTAAATTGACGGTCCTTGGATTTTTCAAGAACTGCTGGGCGACTTCTTCGGAGAGATATTGATCAGGTGGAGAACCCATGCCTTGAATCACCCTTCAGTGTTCAATTTGCGGAATGAAAGCCCACAGGGGTGCGACAAAAGTCTCTGCAGTCTCTCCTCGCCTTGCTCGTTCGAAGTGATGGCGAATCTTTCTGGCTACCAGATCGTCGTTGAGGAAAGGCATTCCCAGGCAATCCCAGAAGTGGTGGTTGTTGCCACCGGGAAAGGTGCGGCAGAAGGTACTGAAATCGTCTGCCAGTCCCTCGAAGTAATCGTCGAGGTCGTTGGCCCAGTATTCTTCCGACGCATCCCCTGCGACCTGCTGTTCCTCGAATCGTAGTGCAGGAAACTCGATCAGGTAATCTCGCGCCGTCCAGCCATCGCTATTCCCGTAGCGAACCCTGACCCGGTACCGGCCGCCAGCATCGGAGATGCGATGTTCGATCGCCGGCATCCGCTGGCCGATCAGGTAGGGAAGATAACGCTGTTGCAGGTGGTCGAGGATCTTCGTGTGCTGGTTGTCGTGGTCGCGATGATCATCGCGTAGGGGCGCAACCGGGAATTCGGCGATGTTCTCCGCCTCCTCCTGGTAGTGGCGATCCTCTTCCCTGTCGAGAACCTCGAGCCCAGCAATCTCACTGATAGGGAGTGGCGTTCCATCTTTCACCGCGACGCAATTGCCAGCCTGAAGCGACAAGATGTGAACGGGGAGGTGCTCTCGTAGTGCAGCTTCTTTTTCGATCCTGGCCCGATCTTCCAGGCGGACCGGGAACAGGGAACGATTCCACTCTCCCACGACAGCATGGGGTAATGTGATTCCCTGTCCGATGATGATTCGAACCGTAGATTCCATCTGCCACGGACAAGCATCCGCACCATTTTGACAGATCTCCGACTCCGCCAGCATCGTTGTCTGGTAGCGTTGCTCGGCGACCGTTTGTTTGCGTGCTGCCGGATCGGCAGCGTCGATACTCGCCATCGTCGCTTCCAGCTCATTGCGGGTGGTGAGGAAGATCCTCTGCTCCGGTCCCGCTTCCATCATCAGTTCACCGACCATCTGCCTCACCGAAGGGTCTTCCATCGGCAGGACCGCATCCGCCTCGGACAGGATCGCCTCGCGTCCGTTATCGAGGAGCAGGATCATGCAATCGTCCTCGTTGGTGGCGACATCCCTGACATTGAAGAATGCTCGGGCCCGGATCCCTCCAAGGTCGACAGGAGTTTCCTGCTCGATGATGGTGATGGGCCAGCTGGGGAGGAACTCCTCGAAGGTTTCCGACAGGTAGGAGAGGCTTGTCGGGAGCAGTAGACGAGGGGCTGGCTGCAACTGTTGATGTAAATCCATCAACGAGTAGGGGCACAGGTGGTCGGTATGGGAGTGCGAGATCCAGACGGCGTCGATGGGTGCTTGTTGTGCCCAGTCGGTACGGATCCTCGGGAATCGCCCCCCGACATCTCCGATGACGTGATCGTCGAGCCAGGGGTCCGCCAGTAAACGGAAGGGGGAACCATCCGTACGCGAAATCGTGGCGATGAATGCAGAGTGACCGAGTGCTTCTATCTTCACGTGACTGACCTCCTTGCGCGTAAAATGACGCAGCGTACATGACGCCAGCATACCGTCAGTGACCGGGTGTGCGAGGAATCTACAACTCCTCGTGCAGGATCTCCTTCTCGAGGGAGAGAACCATGGCACCGGTGAAACCCTCGATGAAATTGACGATGTTTTGCATCCGAGATTCTGCATTCTTCCCATCGGAGGCGACGAAGGAGACCCCGATGACACATCTCTGCAGCATATCCTGGGCGTCGACTTCCGCCACGGCGACTCCAAACCTCGACTGAAGGCGGTCCTTCAGACTGCGCAGGGCATGGCGCTTTTCCTTGAGGGAATGGGAACCAGGGACCTGCAGGTCGACGCGCAGGATTCCGACCTTCATTCTGGATTCTCCTCACCGGAGTTCTCGATCTCGATGCCGAGATCCTCGAGTTTACGAATCAGGATCTCTACCGGCATGTCGAGACGTGATGCCACTCCCTCTCGATCGCCACCGCTGTTGAGCAGCAGGTGCTCGATCCAGGCGCGGAAATCCTGGCGAAGTTTGACAGGAGAGATCCCCAGAATTCTCGCAGCGGGGCGCAACTTCCAGCGAGTCTGACGCAGTGTTTCGGTGATCAAGGTGCCTCCGAACTCGCGCTGAAGCAAAGCCCAGGGGCGTCTCTCCTTGTTCGCCTCATCCGGGGTCGATCGGATCAGGTCGGCGATTCCTGCACGATCGAATCTCAGCAACGCCCCCGGAGCAAACTCGATGTCCCGTTCTACCGTGTCATCGCTTCCTTGCTCGCCACGGACATCGAATACCCTCGCCAGTACCTTCTGGTCGATGATCGATCCCGGTGCCAGATCGACACTCAGTCGGATCACATTGCGAAGCTCTCGGATATTATTGGCTCGCCATTCCCTGCCAGCAAGGATCGCCAGAGCCTCCGGGGAGATCTCGGTGATGGGAGGGTTCTTGTTCTCACCGAAGAGAGCCACGAAATGCTGCGCGAGCAACGGGATGTCTTCCTTACGTTCCCGTAGTGGTGGAAGTCTCAGCGGGAACTCGTGCATCCTGTGGAACAGGTCGAGCAAGAATTTGCCCTTTTCCACTTCTTCAGACAGGTTTCTGTTGGTGGCGCACAGTACGCGAACATCGACCTTGCGCCATTCTCGATCTCCCACCCTGCGGATCTCACCTTCCTGCAACACGCGTCGGAGCAACTGTTGCATCGGTGCGGTGGCGTCGCTGATTTCATCGAGAAATACCGTTCCACCCTGAGCTGCTTCGAATGCACCGACCTTGTCCTCCATCGCTCCGGTGAAGGAGCCCTTGACGTGTCCGAACAGTTCACTCTCCAGCAAGGTTTCCGAGAGCCCCGAGCAATCGACCACCGCAAACGGTTGTCGTGATCTCCTCGACTGTTCGTGAATGGCTCGGGCCAGCAGTTCCTTACCGACTCCAGATTCTCCCGTGATCAGCACGATTCGATCGAGTTGGGCGGCGGTTCGAGCCAGTTCCAGCGTCCTGGTGATCGCCTCCGAGTTTCCGATGATCCGGCCCAGCTTCGACGATGATTCATGGCTCGATCGCAGTTCTCGTAGTTCCCGGACGTGGCCCTGGTGGATCAGCGCACTTCTCACCGCGGGTGCGATGGTGTCGGCGAGGGCCTCGACAAATGCCCTGTCTCTTTCATTGAACAGGTGTCTGGCGTCTCGTCTTTCGATGTAAAGGGCACCGATGACGCCGGGGCCTGCCCGCAGAGGTACCGACAGCAGGGTCAGCACCTGAAGGCCACGAAGACTCTCGGATGATCTGAACCTGGGGTCGTCGAGAGCGTCCTCGCAAAGGAGCGAGTGTTCGCCCTGCATCGTCTGCTCGACGATGGTGCGACTGAAAGAGAGGTCCTCCTCCTGTGCGCTCCAACCCGCTCCCGCTTCCAGCATCTCACCGCCGGGGGAGCGGGTGATCAGCAGTGCTCGATCGACGGGGGCACCATTTCCAAACTCCAGTTCTCCCACGGCGAGGGCGAGGATCTCTTCCAGTACCTGGCGTACATCGTAATCCCAGTCCACCTCGAGGCGGAGACTGAACTGATCGAGGGTACTTCTTACCCTCGCGAGTACTGCCCGGATCCGGTAGTCGAGTTTTTCCATCGTCGAACTTTCTATCCTGCGATGCTGTCGCGGATCTCTTCCGTCATCGTTTTTTCCTCGGGGCAATCCAGGTCACTGAAGGTGATCAAGGCCTGTCCCAGATGCTCGATGGCAAGTTCCGGTTCGTCGACATCCCGCAGGAATGCAGCGAACTCTCGTCGGGTCACGGCGAGAGCATGTCGAGCACCGTGTTGTTCAAAAATTCTCAACGCATTTTCGAATGCGATCCCTGCACGATCTGCCCATTCGAATCCGCGATCTCGCTGGATCTTTCCAAGAGTTCGCTGGCAACATCCTTCGATGTAAGGGAACAACTGATCGGTGCACATCTCGATCGACTCCTCGACCCGTTCGAGAGCCTCGTCGAGCCTGTTCAACTCACGCAGAGCTTCTGCCTGGATCCGCAGCGATTCGATCAGCAGCGGTACACCCTTCGATGCCGCCGCTGCTTCGGCGGTGGTTCGAGCCTGTTCGAGGGCATTTTCGTGGTCTCCATGGCGACCGGTGGCGCGGGCCTGCTGGACCTGGGCGTGAAGTGCACCCTGTCGATCGCCGGAGGCGAGAAAACCCTCGATCCCTTTTTCCAGGTAGTCGGTAGCCTTCTCCGGCTGATACCGTTCCAGTTCGAGCATCCCGAGACTGACCCGTGCGTCCGCTTCAGCTCTCTTGAGTCCGTGGCGACTGGCGAGTTCGAGGTATTCCTGGAGAACCTGTCGAGCCGAGGCGTGATCGCCCCGATGAAAACGAAGGCTTCCGAGGTTGCCGAGGGTCAGGACCCTACCCTGCAGGTCGCCCGTCTCCCGGAACAGTTGCAGCGCACTCTCCAGCAGTTCCTGGCCCCGTTCGACCGCTCCGCTACTGACCTGAAGACGCCCGAGATTCATCAGTGTGATGGCAAGACCGCGACGATCTCCACTCTCCTCCCGGAGGGTTCGAGACTTCTCGTAGGCATCGATGGCATCCTCGTTACGACCGAGGTTCTGGAACAGGGTACCGCGCTGCCCCAGGAGTCCGGCGAGTTGCATCGGGTTGTTGGCCCGTTCCGCAAGTGCGAGGGCGTCGTCACAGAGTTTCAGGGCGTTATCCAGCTTCCCGTTCCTTCGATTCATCGATGAGAGTCCGATCAGTGCTACCACGTGTGGGTTGTCCAGTTCAGGATCGGAGTGACACATCTCGACGGCTGATTGATAGGAGACCCTGGCGTCTTCCATCTTGTCAGCAAACGCGAATACCGCACCTTGCCGACAGAGGGACATGGCGATGCGTTCCGGCAATCGGGCGACCTCCGAGAGCGATTGCGCCTTGCGAAAGTTAGCCAGCGCATCGTCGTATTCACCGGCGTGCATCTGGGACTCACCGATGCGGTGGATCAGTTGTATGTAGGAATCCAGGTCGCTATCTACCGTTTCATCTCCCCCCTCGAGGAGTTGACTCTCGATGCGGGTCCATAGTCCCATCGCCTGGGTGAAGGCCTGGCGACCTCCTTCCGGATCTCCGGTACGAAGTCGTAGATCGCCGATCCTGGCGAGAAGTTCCCTGCGCGATCCATCATCTCGTGCCAGGTGCAAAGCCCGTTCGCACAGTTCCAGCGCACGATCGTGCGCCCAGGCGGTCTCGGCGTGATCCGCAGCTCGCAATAGCCAGTCTCGGCCCTTCTGTTCATCTCCTCCGAGGGAGAAGTGCTCAGCAATCGCCTGAACCGGTACATCGCCCTCCTGGGATCTGTCTTCCAGCAACTTTCCTATGCGAAGATTCAACCTTCTCTGCATCGGTTGGGTCAGTTCATTTCGAACCATCTCCTGTTCCCAGCCGTGTCCCCAGCGAAATCCACCCCCATCTTCTTGAAGGGTTCCACTGCGGATCAGCACCCTGGCATGGGTGTCCAGTTCGAACTCATCGATCCCGCAGGCATCGACCAGCAGATCGAAGTCGATCAGGCCCGAGATGATGGAAGCGACATCGAGAACCCTGCGTTGCGGTGCGGAAAGTTCTTCCAGGAGCTGGAGAAAGTGACTTCTCGCCGAGTCCGGTACCGGAAGGTCCTGCAAAACCTTGGCTCCCGAACTCCATTCTCCTGCCCGAGGTTTCAGTGCTTCTTGAGACCACAGAGATCCGAGTAACTGAACAAGGATCAGCGGCACCCCGTCACTTTGGCGATGGAGAGCTTCGGCGAGGGAACTCGAGATGGGCAGATCAGGAACCAGCATCGATCGAAGTAGTTCACCACTCTCCTCCAGGTTGAAGGGAGTGACGGGGATCTGCAGGAAGCGATCTTCCAGCTCGATCTCGTTCTGCAATCGAGAGAGTGAGTTCAGCCGTTGGGAGGCGATGGGACGGCCGGTGGTGACGATGAGAAGGGGAAGGTCGACGGAAGCGAGGACCAGCCTGCGCAGCAATTCGATGTCGAACTCATCGCAGTAGTGGAGGTCCTCCAGCACCAGAGTTCTTGGCTCCACCTCGGCGTTGGTGGTGAGAGCCTCGACCACCGACTCCAGCACACGTTCCTGGATGATCTCGGGAGGTGGACTCGAGTCGACGGCGCCGTGTCCCTCGATCCAGCCATTGCCACACAGGCGCGGTAAGGCTCCGGCCAGATGCCCGCCCCAGCGACCGAGTGCATCCACGGCATGTTGAGTACCGCTCTTCCTGTCGAGGTGTCCCAGAACCTGCTCCAGCAGGAGCCTGAATCCGGAGTGAGGCTCCCTGCCATCGAATACGCCGCTGAAATACTGCAGTTGTTCCTCGACCAGTGCCCTCGAGCGGAATTCACTACGACTGACGAGCCATGTCTTGCCGTGGCCGCGCTCTCCCTCGATGTGAATCCAGCGACCCTCTCCCCGGGCGGCCTGGTGTGCACCGGTCATCAGGGAATCTCGTTCTGCTTGCCTACCGATGAAGGAAGGCAGTGATCTGCGCGCCTCGGGGATGGCAGGGGTGTCTTCGGGGCCATCGGCGATGGCTGCGGTGAGCATCGCTGCGGCGTGCTGTGCATCGATGGGGCGCCGGTGGGGCTCGAATTCCATCAAGGATGAGATCGCCGTGGCGATCGCCGTCGGAAGTTCCGGCAGCGGCTCGGGAGCTCGCCTCGAGAGAGCATCAGAGAGTCGGTGGTAGGGGAGGCGCCCGGCAAACCCTCGGTAGAGGAGGATGCCGACCGACCAGAGATCGCTTCTCTCATCGACGGAAGAGGGATTTTCGATCTGCTCCGGGGCCATGTACTGGGGAGTTCCCAGTGCGCTCTGTGTCAACGCTGAATCGACATCGGTACGAGCCACCAGCCCGAGATCCGCCAGCAGTGCAGTTCCCCTGCTGACATGGTCCCAGTCGGTGGGATCGTTGGCCTTCTCATCGGGGATCCGTAGCAGGATGTTGCTCGGCTTCACATCCCGATGCACCAGTCTCTTGCGGTGCAGGTGAAAGAGCGCCTCGAGCAACTCGGTGCATCTTTCGAGGAACCACTTCCAGCGCCGAGGAGGTAAACCATCCGGATGTGCCTGGAAGACATCCTCCAGCGACAGCGGACCGACATATTCCATCACGTAGAAGAGACGATCCTCTTGCCAGCCGATGTCGAGGAGAGGAACCACCGCTGGATGAGAGATCTCCTGAAGTACCCGGACTTCTCGTTCGAAGCGGCGCCGATCCCCTTCATCGATTCCATCTGGCATCCATTTGATCGCCACGGGTGCGCCATTTCTCGCCTCATCGAGGGCACGCCACACCTCTCCCATCCCTCCGCGGCCGATGCAGACATCGAGGCGGTAGCGATGATTGAGCAGCTGTTGGGGCGAAGGGCTGGGCACGAATCCTCTTTCCGGGAGACAAAGTGGCCAGGAACTATCCACATGGTAGCGGATATCCGGACGGATCGCCATAGATGGTCAAACTCTGTCCGGTCAGTAGGTGGTCAGATCTGGACCTCAGAGGTCCTCAGGGGCAAGATCCGGGCATGAAGATGCTGATGCTCCACGTGAGCGATTTCTGGTACCGGACCCATCGCCGTAATCTGGAGACGGAAGAGGAGCGGCACGAGGAGCAGGCGGTCACCGATGGTGCGGTGCTGGCGTGGATCCATGTCGAACCTCACGACCTCGATGATCGGGTCACGGCAGTCAGAAAGACCATCAAGAATCTCAAGTGGCACGCCCGCAAGGTCGAGGTGGAGCAGGTGGTGTTGCACTCCTTTGCCCATCTGGCGGAGCAGACTGCAGAGCCGGAAGAGTCACGCAGCATCATCGAGGAGGTGGGGGAGCGGCTCGAGTCCGTTGGCTTCCAGGTTCACCACACACCCTGGGGTCACTTCAATGAATTCAAGATGCATGTCGAGGGCCCCGGCATCGCCAAGGTGTTCAAGAGTTTCTGATCATCCACTCCACAAGGAGAGCAATCCCGCCTCGACCAGGCCGACGATGAGTCCAAGCACGCCACCGAGGAATTCGATGTGCCGCAATTCCTTGCGAGCCACTCGCAGTACCAGTCGTTCCATCTGATCGAGTTCGAAGGCGAGGATGCGATCGCGCACCTTTTGCTTCAGGTCGAGTTTCTCGCCGAGGGTGCCGTGCAGATCGCTTCCCAGCTCCTCGACAAAGGAGAACACCTCTTTCTCGATGCGGATGCGGATCTTGGATACCAGGTCGCTGGGTAAGAACGCTGCGACCATCGGTCCGAAACTTTGCAACTGCTCCTCGATCAGCGAATCGATGCGCCCCTTGAGTCGATCTCTGATCTGATCACTGGTGGCGAGTTGTTGAACCAGCTGGGCGATGTCATCGGCAGAGATCAGTTCCTCCTGAACCGTCTCTGCGATGCTCTCTGCGAGTGCCTCCTGGCGCCGAGGTATCACCCCCTGAATCTTCAAGGGTCCGATGCCCGTCGGTTTGTGCGGGCGGAACAGCATCTTGACGGCGAGCCAGTTGGTGGCCCAACCGATCAGAGCGCCGACCAGGGGGAATACGATCCAGGGGAGC
>CBFIET010000129.1:0-2532 GCA_965661685.1 Planctomycetota bacterium | reverse complement strand
AGTGGTTCGGGATGGGGTAGATCGGAAGCTCTCAGGTGAAGATTGTGGTACTGGATTCCCATCGATTCGAAATCGATCTGCTGGCTTGATTCATCGCTGCGGTTCGATCGGCGGAGATCAATGGCGCAGCGGATTCCAAGTCCTTCCAGTGACCTGCTGAATCGAGCGGGTGAAGTTGATCTCCTCGCCATGCGCCAGGCACCGGAGTCATCGAGAGGATGGAGGTTCGATCGCACAATCTGTCGATAGATCGCTGCCATCACAGAACTCATGGTTCGTCTCCATCTTCCTGTCGGAGAGAGTCCGCCCCTGCGGCCCCATCCTGGGTTACGATTTTGACGACAGGCCTGTCTCACCGAAAGGGGATCTGATGAACTCGATGTTTTCGACCTTGTTACTTCTGACCTGCTTGCAAGTACCTGCAATCGAGTCGATCGATTCTCCCGCCGATGATGCGCAGTGGAAAACACCGGATCTGAAGATTACTGCCATCCCCGAGCATCTGTCTGCATTCACCGGTGCTTTTGACAGATATACCTCCGTCTTCGGTGTTCATCTATTTGCCACGAAAAGTTTTTCCGATGCGAAGCTGATCCATGTTGCTGCGGTCCTTGCCGAGTATCTCGACAATGACGAGGACGGTATTCCAGACAATCCTCGGGTGGTGGAAGCGATGGCTTCTCGCCAGATGGGAATGATTTTGTTCGGATCGGAAAGAGAGATGGAACGACTGGATGGTTCGACGATAGAAGGTCTTGGTTACCGATATCTACAGGGGCAGTTCGCAGAGGAAACCAGGCCGGAAAGAGGATTCGATGCCACCCTCGAGGAGGTGCTTCACCTGGTGACCGTTGGTTATTGCGAGGCATATCCGCGGATCTTCGGAGCGATGCCAGATACCCAGCTGGGAGACTGCCTCGATCGGGCACGGGGAGGCAGGTACGCAAGGGTACCGAGGCGATATCCGGAGGAGTCGTGGTTCCACTACGATGATCGCAGTTGTGATTATTCATGCATGGCGGTGGAGTATCTCTACTGGGCGCTCACTTCATTACTCGGTGCTCAGGATGATCCACAGCGTTCACGAGAAATCCGCCATGAGTGGGAGTTGACCAGCGAAGAACTGGTTCGAAAGAGGGACCCGTGGATCACCTCGCTGCTGGAGGACCCTGAATACCACTGGGCGAGTCGACTTCCCGACGGGAAGTACCGCCAGAAAGAGAAGAAGGGATCAAAGGCGAAAAAGGTACAGGAGGGTCTCAGATGAAGAGACCGGTTGCCCTCGTCACCGGTGCCAGTGCTGGTATCGGTCATGCCTTTGCGGTGGAACTGGCTCACCGTGGACATGATCTGGTGCTGGTTGCCAGGAGACAGGAGCGTCTCGATAGAATCTGCAAGGAACTCTCCTCCCGCTACGGTATCCAGTGCTACAGGGAAACGTTGGATCTGGCGCAGAGGGGCGCAGTGAAGGATCTGCTGGGGCGACTCGATGCTCAGGATTTGACGGTGGAAGTGCTGGTCAACAATGCCGGGTATGGACTCTCCGGTTCCTTCCTTTCCCGTCGCTGGCAGCAACATGAGGATTTCCTGCAACTGCTGCTGGTGGTGGTCTGCGAGTTGACCCACGGAGTTCTCCCGGGGATGAAGGAGCGGGGCCACGGTCGTATCATCCAGGTTTCCTCCGTTGCTGGCTTCTTGCCGGGAACCGCCGGGCACACCCTTTATGGAGCGGTGAAATCGGCACTGAACGTATTCACCGAATGCCTGTCACTGGAGTGTCGAGGCAGCGGGATTCACGTCACCTCGCTGTGTCCTGGGTTCACCACCACAGAGTTTCACGATGTGAACGGGACCCGTGAAATGATGTCGAAGATGCCCGGATTCATGTGGCTCGATGCGAACCGTGTTGCGAGGGAGGCCCTCGATGCTTGCGATCAGGGGGAGGTCTACTGCATCCCGGGGTTGTTTTACAGGATGCTACTCAGATTCCTGGCACTTCTCCCCGCACGAATTCGTCGTGCCTTCGTGGGCTCGAGAGGATCGTCATTTCGGGACTCCTCCGAAAATCAGGTGGCAGATCAGGGCTCCAAGGATTCAATAGATGAGTGACGAGCCACTATCTGGCCAACAGTTCTCATGTTCGTCATGACAGGAAATAGAAGTGCAAGAGCCATCCAAGGAGCATCTCTCTCCCAAGATCAGATCATTACTCGGGAAACCGGTTCCCCTTCGAGAACCAGCTCTGTACGTCAACCGCGAGCTCTCCCTTCTGGAGTTTCATCGGCGGGTCCTCGACCTCTCTCGTGACGAGAAGTTGCCACTTCTCGAGCGGTTGAAGTTTCTCACCATCAGTACATCGAATCTCGATGAGTTCTTCGAGATTCGGGTGGCCGGGATCAAGGAGCACCTCGCCTACGATGTGGAATTGAAAAGTCCTGACGGGATCTCTGCCCAGGCACTCTTTTCCCAGATGGTCGAAAGTGCCCAGGAACTGGTGGAGGATCAGTACGAGGTGCTGAACCAGGAGTTACT
>CBFIET010000128.1:0-10015 GCA_965661685.1 Planctomycetota bacterium | reverse complement strand
ATGAAGCCGAGGAGTTCGTTGTTGGCGGAGAGGTCGACGGCAGCGACTGCATTGTTTCCGCCGTTGGCGATGTAGAGATGCTGGCTCTCCTCGTCGAGTGCCAGGGCATTGGGCAGGCTGCCGAAGGGAAGGTCGTCGAGGGGGCGGGTGCTGATGCTGCCGGTCGATGCTGCCGAGTTCACGTCGATGATATCGACCCGGTCGGAGTTGACGCAGGCAACGTAGAGGGTCGAACCGTCCGCGGTGAGCACCATGTCCGCCGGGTGCAGGCCGGTTTCGACATGAATCACCGATTCTCCCGATGGTCTGGTCAGGTCGATGATCGACACCGAGCCGGTGGAGGCGACTCCCCTTTCATCGACGACCACCTCGGTACCGGCAGAATCGGCGGTGAGATCCTCCGCCTGTGCCCTGCGCCCTCCCCAGTTGGAGACGTAGGCCGATCCTTCATCGGCGGACAGGATCACATCGTACGGTGCCACGCCGACGGCGATTTCGTCGGTTCGCTTGCCGGTGGAGAGGTCGACCACGGCGAGGGAGTTGTTCCTCGACTGGCAAACGTATGCAGTGTTTCCATCGTTACTGATAGCGATGCCGGTGGAGTGAGAGTTCCCCTTACCATCGGGTCCGGGAAGGGCGATGACTCTCGACCAGCTGAGGGTCCCGTCGCTGGCGATGGTCGCCTCGTGCAGGTTCGACTGAGCATTGGTCGCCCACAGGCGTGTACCACTGCCGTCGATGGCGATTCCATGCATCGATCCGCCGCCGTCGGGAAAGCGCAGTTCTTGTAGTGGGGCCTTCATCGATCGGGGAAGGACGACGATTCCCCGGTGATCCTTGACGTAGATGAAGTCACCAGAGGGGTGAGCGACCAGGTCCACCGGTCGACCGGAGAACTGGACCGTTTGCCCCGCAGGCCGGATCAATTGACGGGTGGGAACCCAGTGGCCGTCAGCTCCGGGACCGACCAGGGGCGGGTCGGTGGTCTTGCAACTGGCTGGAAAGAGCAGTAGCAGGGGGAGAAGTGCTAGAGAGAGCCTCGCCAAGAAGTGCATCGACGCCTCGTTTCTTCAGGAAACTACATTCTCATCGATCGGATCACCAGGTTCTGATCGATCTCAAGATTGAACAGAACCGCTCAATTTTCTCAGAAGGCTCTCCAGTTGCCTCGCATCTCCGTCCGACAGGGGATGGAGAGGCAGCCTTGGCACACCCGCATCGATGCCGAGGGAGCGGAGTCCTGACTTCACCGTGGCGGGCAAACTCTTCTTCATGATGCAATCCAGGATCGGCAATTGCTTGCGAAAGATTTCTTCGGCACCAACCAGGTCACCATCCTGATGGCATCGGTACAGTTCCAGGTTCAACTCCGGAATCAGGTTTGCCGCGGCGGTGCACCAGCCACTGGCTCCCACCGAGAATGCATCGTGTGCCAGTGGATTGCATCCGTTGAAGAAGGGCAACTTGCCGCCGCTCAACTCGGAGATCTGTTTCATCCGGTTCAGGTCGCCGCTGCTCTCCTTGACCATCTGCAGCGTTTCGATCTCGTGAAACATCTTGCAGAGCAACTGCGGAGACATGTCGGTACCACTGGTGGAAGGGTTGTTGTAGGCCATGATCGGCAAGGATGTGGCCGCTGAAATCGCAGTGAAGTGGCCGTGGATCTCATCGTCATCGATGTTCCAGTAGGAAACGGGAAGAACCATGATGGCATCGGCTCCGACCTGTTCGGAGATTCTCGCTTTCTCCACCGCTGCAGCGGTGGAGACCTCGGCGATGCCGATGATGGTCGGTCTCTTGCCGTCTACCCTTCGACACGTTTCCTCGGCAACCGAGATCCACTCCTCGTCGGACAGGTATGCCGCTTCTCCGGTGCTTCCCAGGGGTGCGATGGCGTGGACATTGGCCTCGAGCAATCGATCGATCATCGCGTGAAGCGTCTCCACGTCGATTCCTTGATCGGAGAAGGGTGTGACCAGGTAGCCGATAATTCCATGCAGGTTTTGATGTGACATTTTACCTCCTTGAGTCCGGATCCAGTCAGTCTGCGTGGCTCAGCATCGGCTCCCACTGTACGGTGTTGTCCGAGGGCAGATTGACCGCTAAAATGTCCAGTCGATGGATCCGATTGGGTTCAAATGATATCAGGACAAGTCGTAGAAACTACCCGGAGAGTAAGGTGGAGGTACCGTGTCAACTGCTGAAATGAAGCCGGTAGGAGTCAGTATTCTCGAGAAAAATGGGCTCGATGTCGAGGCGTTGATTCGCCAACTGGTCAAGAATGCATCGGTGGAGTTCACTGCTTATTATTACTTCACGAACTTGCGCCTGCATTGCGTCGGAACCGAAGGGGAAGGGATCAAGGGAGTCCTCGAGGATGCGAGGATGGAAGATCTGAGTCACTTCGAATCATGTATCGAGAGGATCTACCAGCTGGGCGGAAAGTTGCCGAATCATGCCCATGAGTTCGTCAACATGTCCGGCTGTGATTTCCTCGAGATCCCCGAACCGTCCACCGATCTCCAGGCGATCCTCGAGAAGTGCCTGAAGGCGGAGCAGGGGGCCATCGCCAACTGGAATCAGGTTTGCAACATGACCTTCGGTAAGGATCCGGTGACCTACGATCTGGCCAAGGATCTGCTGGCGGAAGAGATCGAACACGAGGCGTGGTTCCTGGAACTGCTCCACGGGCGTCCGTCAGGACATATGCGTCGCCGCTATTCGGGCGAGAGTCCCCATACCAGAAAGCACAGCCGAGCCCTCGACAGGTAGGGGGTGTGACGCTGATCGGTGGCGCCTCGGGGTGCTTGCGATGGATCGAGTCAGTCGGTGGTGGGTTGTGTGCCCGCCATCGAATCTCGAAGAGTGTCTTGCCACTGGGCGACCATCTTCTCGAGCCCAGCATCCGGGGATGCGTCGTGCCACTTCGAGTAGAGCAAGATCAATCCTCGCTGGCACGAGAGGCTCACAGGATCGGACTGACCTTTCGCGTCGAGGGCGAGTTGATAGGCAGTGTCGAGTCTCGATTCGATCTCGTCGAATGCTCCATCGAACTCATCGCCGAGCAAGGCCAGGCAGAGATTGCAGAGCAACTCCGCACACAGGAGTGGATCTTCGGTGAGCAAGATCTCGACCGCTGATTCCTCTGCCGGGGCCAGGATCCCTCGTGCTTCGCTGAACTTCTCCCGTGCCAGAAGCAGAGAGCCAAATTTCGTCAGTGAAGCCAGAGCGGCAGGGGATGTGGCGGCGGGAGTGCCAGCGATGGGGTCATGAATCTCGTGCCACAGTTGCCGGAACACATCGGGCTGGTTGGTTTCCTCGTAGAGAAGTCTCAATCGGTCGAGAGATTCGAAGGGCATCAGGTGTCCTGCTCCGTGGTGGTTCAGCAACCAGCGGTGGCTGGAGAGGAGCAGCTCTTCTGCGGCGACATGATCTCCCTGCTTCAACCGCAACATACCCACATCATTTCTGGAAGTCTGGGTGTTGACATGCTCGAGGCTCAGAAGTTTTGTCCTACCTGCAAGGGCTTCGAGCAGGTAAGGCTCGGCTTTTTCCGCGTCTCCCAGGTCCAGCAGCAATACACCGATGTTGTTGGCAGCGAGCATGGTGTCTTGATGGGCGTTGCCGACGTTGCGCCGGCATCCATCCAGGCTCTCCTTGTAGAGAATCACCGCTTGATCGAGATCTCCCTGGCGGTGCAGGAGATGCCCCATGCTGTTGATCGCCATCAGTGTCTGTGGGTGTTCATTTCCCAGGGTGCGGCGTCGCGTCTCGAGCACTTCCTCGAAGAGGGGGGCGATCTCGTCGTACCTGCCCTGCATGCCGAGCAGGTTGCCGAGAACGGTCAGGGCTGACAGCGTATCCATGTGGTCATTGCCGAGGACGGAGCGGAAGCCATCGATCGATAGACGGATCAATTCCTCTGCCCGCTCGAAATCACCTTTCATCGCCAGCAGCCAGGCGAGACGCCCCCTCGTCAGATAGGTGTCATGATCTTCCCCATCCCGACTCCGCAGTAAACTCTCGAACGATCTGGTCAGTAACTCCTCGGCGCGCGGCAAGTTTCCGCGCCTCGCCTCGAAATCTCCGAGGGTGGTCATCGATTTGATGGTTTGCTCGTGGTCAGGGCCGTGGATCTTGCGACTGGTCTCGTATGCTTCGGTCAGTGGACTCAGTGCATCGGAAAACCTGCCCAACCTGGAGTAGGTCTCTCCCAGCAACCGCATCGAATTCAGGAGATGATCGTCTCCCTCCTCGAGCAGGTCGCGTCGAACCGCGAGTGCTTCGGTGGAGGGGCCGATGCCTCGCTCGAGGAGCCCGGTGCGGAACAACACCTTGCCAAGGGTGTGCAGCAGGCGAGCCCTCAGTAGCGGCTGGTCTTCGTACTCCTTGGCGATCGCCTCCTCGGTTTTCTTGAAGATGTGCGTGTCGAGGGATTCGAGGGCGAGTCCGGTGAAGTCTGCACCGGAGACGAGAGTTTCATAACCGAGGAGAAGATCCTCGATCTCTTCGGCATCGAGTTCTTTTCTCTGGGCAAGTGCTTCCAGTTTCGATGCGAGCCCTTCCCTGAGGGTGATCCCCAGGGCGTGCGCATCGAGTGATCCGAGTTGCTCTGACTGGAACCGTGTCAGTTGTTCCAGTTCCTCGCTTCGTGTCTGGGCCTCATTTCGCTCGATCAGGGCCCAGCTGATTCCAGCACTGAGAGCGATGATGACGATCGCCGTGGCTGTCAGTGACGTGCGGTGCTTGCGGACGTACTTGTTCCACTTGTAGGCGATGCTGGGTGGGCGAGCGACGACCGGTTCGGTGCCGAGCAGGTGACGATCGATATCCTCGGATAGAGCTTGAACCGTCGTGTAGCGCCGATCTGGATCGGCCTCCAGTGCTTTCAGGATGATCCAGTCCAGTTCGGTTCGCAGGGCTGGAGTCGCCTCGACGCTGTAGCCGCTGGCCGAAGCTTTCAACTTTCTGCTCGGACGATCTGGAGTCTCTTCTTTGAGGATTCGCAGGATTTCAGTCTCGTGATGGCTTCGGAGTCCATCATGAGGAGCCATTCCCGTCAGCAAGCGATAAAGGATGCCTCCGAGGGAGTACACATCGCTTCGCGTATCGACATCGGATCCATGACTCCACGCCTGTTCCGGGCTGATGTAATCCCAGGTGCCGAGCACGTATCGATCGCCGGTCATCAGCGTCTTGTCGGTGAGTGGATCGGAGAGTGCCTTGGCGAGTCCGAAGTCGATCACCTTGGCCCGTGGCATTCCCTCGTGCTCGGCGATGATGATGTTTCCTGGTTTCAGGTCCCGGTGGATGATTCCCTTGCTGTGTGCGTGCTGAACTCCCGAACAGATCTGCTGCATCAACTCCAGCCGTACCGCAAGCGAGGGGGATTGCTGGTCGACCCAGTCGGCGAGGATGGGTCCAGCGATGAAATCCATGATGAAGTAGGGGCGACCCTGTTCGGTGGAGCCGCTGCCGATGACCCGGGCGACATTTTCATGGTTCATCTTGGCGAGGGCGTGCATCTCTGCATCGAATCGGGCCAGAATTTCGCGGGTTCCCATGCCGAGGCGAATCACCTTGATGGCGACCTCTCGACCGAGACCTTTCAATTCCTTGCAGCGGTAGACCTCGCCAAATCCACCCTCACCCACGAGTGAAACGACCTCGAATCCGGGGAAATCAGGGAATCCTTCGGATGGATCGGCTTCGGGGTTCTTGTTCAAGAGGTGGCATCTCCCTGGTGGATCGATTCAGTCCAATCCTGGGGCAGATGATAGACCACCTGACGGACTTCACAAAGGTGCTGTTGCGCATACCAGAAGGAGTCAATCGGAAAGCCTTCTGGCAGGGCGGACGCCGAGAACGCGGTGCATGAATGTCGGGTCTGCAGATGGTCTGTTCGAGACTCTGGAATCTTCAACGCTGGAGACGAAGCACCCTCCTCTGTATGTACGCAGCAAGGTGTCCTCGTCTGGCAAGGTGCCCAGAGGTGCTTCGACCAGTTGATCTCGACACCACTCCCTGACGTTGCCGATCATGTCGTGAAAACCGAAGGGATTGGCGGGTCGAATTCCGACCGGAGTATGGAACGGATACTTGCTGCTCGATTCGTTGCTACTGGAGGTGGGGTATGCGATGTGATAACGCCCTACCGGAAGATCCTCCAGTGACCCGACGGGGAAGGGGGTGTCGGTTCCGCCCCGGCAGGCAAGTTCCCACTGAACCTCGCTGGGTAATCGCAGGTTCAATCGGGGCAGCCAACTCTGGCAATCGTTCCAGGAGATCTGTTCGACGGGGTGAAGGCCGCTCCAGCGATACTGGATGCCATTCAACGGAGTTGCGAGCCTGGAAGGACCGTAGCCACTGGGATTCGAACCGCTCAGTCTATGCCACTGAGCCTGAGTCATTTCAAACTTGGACAGGAAGTAGGCCGCTTCGGTGACCTGGATGGGAGGGCCTTCCCAGCTTTCGGTGGCCGGGTCGAAGTAAGGTAGATCCTTCGACCGAGCCTGCGATCCGACCCACGAGGTGGTACCTGGAACCAGTACCAGAACGACGCCGATATCGGGGGTGCGGATCAACTCTCCTGAACGATCCCTGGTGGCGATCGACCCGGTGGCCAGGTGAGAAAATTCCCACAGCCCTGAATCGGGATCTGCTCCGATGGGGAACAGGTCCTCCTGCGCAGAGATGCTGAGGTCTTTCGAGTAGCGACTGGATGCCGAGATCTCCTTCAGCGCCACTTGCCACGATTGGTGCCAGCGATCGTGGTTGGCCTGCTGTTGCTGAACATGGTGAAGACGTCTGCGAACTCCCCAGCCGTGGATCGGATGGATGCCATCTCCGGCGAGCCCATTTTCGGGATGGTGAAATTGCTCGATTCGTTCAACCAGTTCAGACAACTCCCTGTACCACCATCCGTCTTCGGAGTCGTAAAAGACCGGTGGATCGGAAACTGGCGAGATGGCGCGAGATCGAATTTGATCGAGAGCTAGTTTCTGCTGCACCAGGCTCGGTGCCGACCGGATCTCACCACTCGAATCGGTCAGGGTAGAACCGGTGATCAACTGATTCGCCCGATGGAGCCACTGCTGGTAGGCGAGGGTCTGGTCGCGGTGGGGTGGCCACAACTCCTCCGCTTCGGCGATCAACTGATCGATGTCCTGATCCATCGACAGCGACAGCACTTCGGAGAGGCGGTCGCTTGCGATGGTCTTCTGCTCGTAGGCGATCCAGCCGAGGGTTCCCATCGCCGACAGGAAGATGACGGAGATGACCGCCAGCACGGTGAAGAAGGGATGTCTGCGACACCACTTGTTGAGCAGGTAGAGTCTCGAAGGGGGGCGGGCCACGATCGGTTCGGTGCCGACGAGGTGTCGGTCGATGTCATCGGAGAGGGCCTGGACCGTTGCATATCTGCGCTGGGGATCGGACTCGAGTGCCTTCAGGACGATCCAGTCAAGTTCGTCGCGAAGTGCATTGAGGTCGATATCGGAACTCAGTTTCTGCGCCCTGCTGCTGGGTCGGGTGGGGGAATCATCCCGGAGAATTCGCAAAATCTCTGTCTCGTGATGCTCTTTCAACTTGTCGAAGGGCGGTTCACCGGAAACCAACCGGTAGAGGATGCCGCCGAGGGAATAGACATCGCTTCGGATGTCCACATCGGCACCGTGGCTCCACGCTTGCTCGGGACTGATGTAATCCCAGGTACCGAGCACGTAACGGTCTCCCGTCATCAACGTCTTGTCGGTGAGGGGATCGGAGAGTGCCTTGGCGAGACCGAAGTCGATCACCTTGGCGTGGGGCTTTCCATCTTGCTCGGTGACGATGATGTTTCCCGGTTTCAGATCCCTGTGCAGTATCCCCCTCGAGTGAGCATGCTGTACTGCAGCGCAGATCTGCTGGTACACCTCCAGCCGCTGGGCGAGTGGGGGAGAGTTCTGGTCGACCCATTTTAGCAATGTCGCACCGGGAATGAATTCCATGACGAAGAATGGGCGACCATTCTCCAGTGAACCACTTCCGATGACGTGGGCGACATGATCGTGATTCATCCGGGCGAGAGCGTGCATCTCTGCATCGAAGCGAGCGAGAATTTCACGGGTTCCCATACCGAGGCGGATCACCTTGATGGCGACATCTCGCTTCAGGCCTTCCCGCTCACGGCAGTGATACACCTCGCCAAATCCACCTTCGCCGACGAGGGAGATGAACTGGTAGCCTGGGATCTCCAGGGACGGGGAATTCAGATCGGATTGCTCTGGATCATCCATTCCGTGGTTACTTTGCACCGATCAGGTACTCGATCAGGAGTTGATCGAGTCGCTCCCACTGCATCCCGACCGCTCCGATGGCATCGGGGTCGAGGGAGAGTTTTCGTAGGGAAGCCGCCTTCTCGGGGGAGTAGCCCTTCAGCAGCGGATCGATCTCCGGGTCGCGGATGTCGGCGATCAACTCCCGGACCTCCTTGTCGCCGTCGAAGGCAAGAGCCCGTTCCTTGAGGATGTTGTAGGTGCGCATGCAGCCGCGGGCGAACTCCCACACCCCGTCGACATCTTCGGTGCGGTAGGCGTGGGCGTCGAAGTGCCGCGAGCCTTCCCAGCGCTGGCCACCGGCGGTGCCTTCCAGCAGACGGATGAGGAGTAGTGCTTGCTTGGGATCCTCCGAGCCGAAGCGGAAGTCCTGGTCGTAGCGGCCGATCTTCTGGCTGTTGAGATCGATGTGGAACAGTTTGTCCGCCTCCATCGCCTGGCCGACAGCGTGGACGAAGGAGAGTCCCGCCATCGTTTCGTGGGCGACCTCGGGATTCACGCCGACCATCTCGGAGTGATCAAGGGTTTCGATGAAGTGCAGCATGTGACCGGTGGTGGAGAAGTAGATGTCGCCACGCGGTTCGTTGGGTTTCGCTTCAAGGGCAAAGCGCAGGTCGTACCCCTGATCTTTGACGTATTCGCAGAGGAAGTTCATCCCGTCGCGGATCCGTCCGATTGCGCTTCTGGGATCTCTACAGGCATCCGATTCGGTACCTTCCCGGCCTCCCCAGAAGACGTAGTTCTTCGCTCCCAGTTCGACACCGAGATCGATGGCATCCATCGTCTTGCGAAGGGCGAAGGCACGGACCTTTGGATCGTTGGAGGTAAAGGCTCCATCTTTGAAGATGGGGTGGCTGAAGAGATTGGTGGTCGCCATCGGTACGACGATGCCGCTCTCCTCGCACGCCGCCTTGAAGTTGCCGACGATGGTGTCTCGCTCCGCTGCGCTGGCACCGAAGGGGACCAGATCGTTGTCGTGAAGGTTGACCCCCCAGGCACCGATCTCTCCCAGCATTCTGACCAGATCGCAGGGGTCCTGGGTTGGACGCACCGCAGGTCCGAAGGGGTCACTGCCGGGGTTTCCGACGGTCCACAGGCCAAAGGTGAATCGATCTTCCGGCCGGGGTGCATAAGCGTCGGTCATCTACGGACTCCTATTCAGCAATGTCGACCCAGCGATTTTCTGCGCTGGAGAGGAGGGCTGCGCCGATGAACTGGATGCCGCGCACTCCATCTTTGATGGTGGGGAAAGGGTCTTGTAACGGTTGCTCTTGATTGCGAACGGCACGGGCGAAGGCCCCGTAGATGTTGGCAAACGCTTCCAGGTATCCCTCTGGATGTCCCGCAGGAGTCCGTGTGAGGGAAGCTGATTCTGCTCCCGCGGCTCCGGTTGCCGTCCGGATCGTCGTCATCGACTGGTCCTTGCCGGTGACCTTCAGGTCATTGGGGTGCTCCTGATCCCATTCGATGGCCCCCTCGGTTCCGAAGACCCGCAGCTTGAGACCGTTCTCCCTGCCGAAGCAGACCTGGCTCGAGCACAGGGTGCCGGTGGCGCCGTTGGCCATCTTGAGCAGGATCATGTCGTCGTCGTCGAGGGCACGACCTTCGACAAAGGTATCGAGTATGGCGTAGATCGATGTGACCTTTTCCCCGCACACGAATTCAAGTAACTGGTGGGCGTGGGTTCCGATGTCTCCGAG
>CBFIET010000127.1:0-5571 GCA_965661685.1 Planctomycetota bacterium | reverse complement strand
CGCTCTTCCTGGGGTGGAACTACCGCTGGTGGGGCTGGCCAGTTTCATCGTGGTGCTGCTGGCTCTACGAACCCAGACCACGTTGGAGGGAAGGGCCCGTCAACGGTGGTAAGCGCGGGTGCCCGGCGGGTCTCCATCCCTCGCCATGGTCACCGTCGTGGACCGCTCCAGTGGCTCCTCAGGGCCTCCTCGCGGCGCTTGAACCGAGGCTATCGAGAATGAGTGAGATGTGGTCAAATAGATAATTGAGCAGGATTGTCACGTTGGTGCGGCAGATCGATCTCTGTTGGGTTTTCTTTGCGACCTGTCATTCCCCTGCTCTCCGGGCTTAGATTCGCATCCAGGATGTGTCCTTCGGAGGTGGCAACGACCTCCGTGCAGGTGTATCGATCGCGCAAATATCCGCGCGATCAGGAAGAGGTGTACCGATGAAGGAGTTGAAGATGGTCGGATGGAAAATCCGTTTATCGATGCTGTTCATCGCAACTCTCATCCCCGGAGTGGTGTCTGCGCAGTTCGTCGATCCGATCCTGATCTCTGATGGAATCGTGCCGGTGACTGACGGCAGGATTCATCTCGACACCAGTTGCCAGGCCTGCGCTCCTCAACAGGTCTCGGTCTGCGCACTCTCCGCCAGTCAGATTCTCTTCAGCGGTACCGTCATGCAGATGGGGACGATGATACCGGCCCTCGATTCCTCTGCTGTCCTCGGCTCGCCATCCCTCACACAGGGGAGTGCGGCGCACTATCTGATCAGTCACGAGGAGGCGATGGGAACGGCCGATCGCGGAGTTTACCTGATCGAGAGTTTCGCAGTCGGATTCGGAGATCCTCAGTTGATGAGTCTCGGAGCCGGTGACCAGTACGACTCCAAGGTGACGATCCTCGATGGTGGCCAGAGAGTCATCACGTGGACGCGGGATCTCGCCGGACAATCAGAGATCATTCTCAAGTATGGCGGCAGTTCACCGGTCAGTCTTGGAACCGGGCTGAACTCGCAGATTTCCTGTGTTGGCGACAATTCGGCACTGATCTCCTGGCAAGAGGGTACCTCCTTGCACGGACGGCTCGCCGACTCCGGTTCCCTCGGTGGTGAATTCGTGCTCTACGATCTCCTGACGATTCCGACCGCCTGGCAACTACAGACCGATTCATACGGAAACATCCGGATCGTGGTCCTCCTCGATGATCAACTGGTTCTGCTCACCGGATCACTGATCCTGGGAGTGACGAACCAGGAGGTGATCAGCGATCGGGTGGCGGGAATCACCGAACTGAGCCTGGACCAGCTCTCGATGGAGCGTTACTGCGTCTCGTGGATTCAGGATGGGTTGATTCACCGTTATTCCGTGAGTCCCGGGGAGGCTGCTGCCACCGAGACCCTTGATGTGGTTGGCGGGAACATCGAAGAGATCGAACTCGCCATCGATGGGGCCGGCTTCGAACACTACCTGGTGATCAGTGACGGGGATGCATGGTACTTCCACAACACAACGGAACCGCAGGCCGCCTTGCTCATCGAGAGTGAGGACGATGGAGTTGCTGATCATACCATCATGTTCGAGAGCATCAGTGAAGGTCTGATTTCCGATTTCTTGTGGGACTTCGGGGATGGCCAGGTGAGTACCGATCCAGATGGAGAGCATACTTACCTCGAACCGGGTACTTACCCGGTGAGTCTGACCGTTACGGGGCCTGGAGGAACCGACACGGTGATGGCTTCCACGCCGATCGTGGTCGCTCCGCCCGAGACTTCGATGGAGTTGGCTGATATCGCGGTATTCGGTGGGCAACCTGTCTTCCATCCGGTCCTGGGAACCTACACCCAACCATTGCAGGGATTCCAGATCGCCCTCGAGTACGACGGTGAAATTCTCGACATGAGTGCCATCAGTCTCGAAGGAACCCAGGCGCAGGCCCTGTCACCGGAGTTCATCATCTCCCAGATCAATCCCGCCGGGGTCGATTCAACGATGTATCTGGCGGTCATCTTTGACACCCTTCCCCCCTTCGATGGGCGCATGATGTCTCCCGGTAGCAATCAGACTCTATGCACTCTCGACTACCAGGTGAGCTTCGGACAACCCCAGGGGACTTCGACGGAGATCCGTTTTTCGGTGGGAGTGGGTGATCCACCCATCAATACCATCTACGCCGTCGAGGGAGGACTCTCCGAGGCCCCCTACATGATCCATGGCACCGTCACCATCTCCGAGCAACCCCAGTTCCTGTTCGTTCGGGGCGATGCGAATTACAATCAATCAGTGAATATTGCCGACGCCATCTTCATGCTCGACTACCTCTTCATCGGCGGCCCACCCTCGGTTTGTCCCGATACGGCGGATTGCAATGACGACGGAGTGGTGAATATCGGCGATGCCGTCGCATTGCTCAACTTCCTCTTCTCCGGCGGGGCGACGATTCCGTATCCCTATCCGGGCTACGGTGTTGATCCGACCGCAGATGATCTTGGTGCCTGCCTGCCGTGAGCGCACTCTGGCGACTCTCTGTTCTCCTGCTCCAAGAGGGCTTATGATCCTTCGTAATGCCGTCTATCAGAGTAGGAGGATTGCGTAATGAAACTCGTCCCAATTGCCCTCGTTGCTCTCTCTTTGCTTGTTGGATGTTCTGACCAACCTAATGGGGGAGAGATGTTTGCTGAGGAGTACCCCAGTGGGAAGTTGAAGGCCCGTGGCTACATCAAGGGGAAGAACATCCGCACTGGTGAATGGACCTTCTGGCATGAAAACGGTCAGAAGGAATCTGAAGGGCGTTATGTGGATCACCAAAAGGTAGGAGACTGGAAATATTGGCGGGTAGACGGGAAGGGGAGGCAAGATCGATCCTACAAGAATGGCCAGCTTGTAGGCGGTTGGGCCGCATGGGGCGAGGCGGGCCCTCTCCCGCAGACCTACAAGGAAGTTCTAGAGCATGCAATCGAACTACATGAGGAGGGCAATGCCCTCGACCTCCTGCGTTTCTACGTCTCGTCCAAAGAACTGACGAAAGAGGGCCTGGGAGGCAGTGGCGAACTGGAGGGGTTCGCCGCTGGGTTCGTATCGAGTGAGAAATTCGTCGTCTTTGGGAGGATGTTGAAACACGCTCGCAACCATGAGCCAGTGCGCAGCGTGGATGGCAATACAGTCACACTGTTGTGGATCGATTCTTCGGTGGGTCAGAAACGGTTCATCATGCAGAATGTAGCTGGGCAGTGGTTTTTCAGGAACAGGTAGGCGCCCTGGCGACTGGCTCTGACCAAATCCAACATCAAGTTCGTTCGGGGCGGTGCAATTCAGGGCTGTTGTTCGTCGAGTCCCTCCTCGAGCCTTTCTGGTGGATCTTCAGCGGTGGATTCTCCTTCCCGGGCAGTCGATTCGATGACTCCCTGCCACGATCCTCTGGTGCCGACAACCCTCCCTGTATCTAATGGCGGTCCGCGTGCACTCGCTCCCGGGTGGCGCACCATCGACAAGGAGGACGAGAGTGAAACAGCTGCGTAGCCATCTGCTGGGCCAGTGGCACCGATCCGAAAACGATTCCGGCGCACTCATCATCGATCCCACCACCGAGCAGCCACTCGCTTGTGCTTCCAGTTCAGGGATCGATTTCCACGCTGCACTCGAGCATTCCCGAGGTGTGGGGGGGGGAGCGCTGCGAGAGATGACCTTTGCACAGCGTGGTGACCTTCTCATCTCGATGTCAAAGGCGATTCACGCCATTCGAGATGAGTTGCTCGAACTCTCGATGAAGAGTTGCGGAACGACGCGTAAGGATTCGAAGTTCGACATCGATGGAGCAACGGGAACCCTTTATCACTACGGAAAGATCGGCCAGGAACTCGGGGATGCGCATCGATTGCCCGATGGAGACGGTGAGCAACTTGGACGCAACGCAGTCTACTGGGGACGCCATGGGCGAGTCTCTCGCGATGGCGTGGCGATCCACATCAATGCTTTCAACTTTCCCGCGTGGGGATTTGCCGAGAAGGCAGCAGCGGCGATCCTTGCTGGAATGCCGGTGATCACCAAACCTGCAACCAGCACCAGCATCGTGACCGAGCGATGCATCGAAGCGGTCGTGGAATCGGGAGGACTCCCCGAGGGGGTACTCGGATTGATCTGTGGATCGGTGGGAGATCTGCTCGATCATCTCTCCGGGCAGGACGTGGTCGCCTTCACCGGATCGGCAGACACTGCCTTCAAGATCCGATCCCACGAAAATCTTCTGCGTCAGTCAACGCCGGTCAACATCGAAGCCGATAGTCTCAATGCAGCGATCCTCGCCCCGGATGTGCAAGCCGAGTCCGAGGTGTGGAACCTGTTCATCCGGGAAGTTGCCCGGGAGGTTACCCAGAAGAGTGGCCAGAAGTGTACCGCTGTACGCCGGATCCTGGTGCCAACCGCCAGTCTTGATGCCGTCAGCGAGGCTCTCCGCGAAGAACTCTCCAATCGGGTGGTGGGATCACCCTTCGATGACACGGTCAATGTCGGTCCGCTGGCAACTTCCCAGCAACTGGCAAGTGTCTCGGAAGGAGTTGGCAGCCTCAGGGAAGTCGCCGATGTGATTCACGGCAGCGGAGAACGAGTCGACGGAGTCGGAGCGGAGAAGGGTCAGGGGTATTTCTTCGCACCGACTCTTCTGCAATTGCGCGATGGTGTCGACGACGGGGTGGTCCATGACCTGGAGGTGTTCGGTCCCGTATCCACGATCTGTCCCTACGACGGGGAGGCAGCCACTGCTGCCTGCCTCAACAGTCGAGGAAAGGGAACGCTGGTCACCTCGGTGTACAGCGACTCGGAGCCGTGGACCAACGAATTGCTACGTCGAGGTGGAGCATGGAGCGGTCGCTTCTACCTCGCTTCGGAGAAGATGGCGAGTCAGGCCCCTGGCTCCGGAGTTGCACTTCCTCAGTCCTTGCACGGAGGACCGGGAAGGGCAGGAGGGGGAGAGGAACTGGGAGGCATCCGTGCTCTCGACCTCTACAGTCAGAGAATCGCGCTGCAGGGATCGAAAAGATCGGTGGAACGATTCCTGCGTGATCAGTAGGGATGAACCGGCGGCGGCGAGACAGGCGTTACCCCCAGTCATGAATAAAAGACAGCCCGTACTCCTTCAAGGGGAGTACGGGCTGCTTTGTTTCATCACCTGGACGATACGTCCTGGGTTTACTTCTTGGCTTCCTTTTCCGCCTGGAACTTGGCGACCAGTTCTTTCTGGACTTCCCTCGGCGCAGAGGAGTAGCAGTTGAACTCCATCGTGAACTCCGCCTTGCCCTGGGTTACCGAACGCAACGCAGTGGCATAACCGAACATCTCCGCCAGTGGGACGTCTGCATCGATCCGCACGAAGCCCTGTTCGTCGACGGTGCCGTTGAGGACTCCGCGACGCTGAAGAAGGGTACCTACCATGTCACCCTGGAACTCGGTCGGGCCTTCGAGGCTCACCGACATCAACGGCTCCAGAACTTCTGGTTTGCCCGACATGTACATTTCACGGAAGCAACCCTTGGCAGCAGCCTGGAATGCCATATCCGACGAGTCGACCGCGTGATATCCGCCGTCTGTCAGCGTC
>CBFIET010000126.1:0-2827 GCA_965661685.1 Planctomycetota bacterium | reverse complement strand
GGAATCGGAGAGATCCGACTGCCCGCCGCTGCCGGGGTGCTGAGTGCCATCGGAATGCTCGAAGCTCCGTGGAGCGAAGAGCTGGAAGAGGTGCTGCTATGCCCCATCGGAGGAGATGGTCAGCTTCGCTGGCGGGAGAGGGAGAAGGCTCTCGCCGGTCAGGTGCGAGAACAGATCTCCCGTGCCGGAGGTGCTGCTGGCGAGGCAACTGTCACGACAACTCTTCGTGCTCGACATGCCGGGCAGTCACACGACCTCGAGTTTGCTCGTGGTGAAGACTGCGAGCAGGAATTTCGCAGCGAGTACGAACGTCGATTCGGGTACCGGATGGATGACCGCCCGGTGGAACTGGTTTCGATGAGAGTTGCCGCCACCTTGCCGTCGCCAGGAATCTCCGCAATCCCACCGGAACCAGATCTTCCATCGGGGAGTTGCAGGGTGATTGCCGTGGCGGGAGAGGCCCCCATCGAGGTTCCCAGGATTTATCACGGATCGATCGTTCCCGGTGAACCGATCGAGGGTCCGGCGGTGATCGTGGCGAGAACCACGACGTTGTGGTTGCCGGAAGGCGCACGCTTGCGGGCGGATGAGGATGCGACCCTCATCATCGATCCTGGCAGAGGATGAAGATCCGGTCGCAGCATTCTCTGTTCTGGCTGGCGGCACTGCTCTACATCGTCGGCTGGGTTTCCTGGTGCCTGTCGGTTCCACATAGTGAGCCAGGCAGCGCGTTGTTCGAGTGGGTAATTTACGCCCTGCTGCTGGCAACCCCTGCGGTTGCGGTGTTCTTGCTGCTCCCCTCGCTATCTCCTTCCCGCTGGACGATGGGGATCATCATCGGTGCTGCGATTTCGATGAGGATCTTGCTGCTGATGGTGGATCCGATCTTCAGCGATGACCTGTGGCGCTACATGTGGGACGGAGAGGTACAGAGGAGTGGCGGGAACCCGTACGAGGCTGCCCCCGCAGATGTTGAACCGGAGCGATGGAATGCAGATCTGGATGAAGTTCGATCTCGCATAAACCATCCTCACATCCGTAGCGTCTATCCCCCTCTCGCCCAGCTTGTCTTCCGCGCGATTGCCAGGGGGGAGCTGATCTGGCGCGGATCGATGATGTGCTTCGACATCGCGGTGGGCTGCCTGGTGGCACTTGCACTTGGTCGGCGTGGTCGAGATCCGCGGGTCGCAGTGCTGTGGTGGTGGCACCCCCTACCGATGCTGGAGTGTGCCGTGGGTGGGCACGTGGAGATCGTTGCGGTGCTGCTGGTGGTAGCGGCGATGATGCTGATGGAGATCAATAAACTGAACGCTGCCACCGTTGCGCTGGCGGCGGGGATCTCGGTGAAACTTTTGCCGGTGGGATGGATCCCTTTGCTGTGGAGGATCGCCGGTACCCGAGCGCTTGCTCTGCTGTTGCTGCTGCTGCTCGTACCGCTTGCTTTCTTCATCGGAACCGATCTGCGGTGGCTGGTGGAGGGGTTGAAGGAATACGCCACCAGCTGGTACTCCGGTGACCTTCTCTATCGTCCGCTGGGGGAATTGTTGCGGCTCTCTCCGGAGGATCGTTGGAGTCAGGGTGCGTGGTTGCTTCGCTGTGCGCTGTTTTCTGCATGGGTATGGATTGCATGGCGGGCACGATCTCGAGAGGCGTGGGATTGCTTCCTCGTGGTCAGCCTCGCCTTTGTATTACTAACCCCGACGCTTCATCCCTGGTACTTGTTGTGGCTGATTCCTGCCGCCGTGGTGACTCGATCAACGGCTGCTTACCTGTTGAGTTGCACCGTGCTGTTGCAATACAGGGTCCTGGATGGGTGGCGAGCAAGGGGTGTCTGGGAAGAGGATCCCGCCATGCGCTGGTGGGTGTTTGCGTTGCCGCTCGTCTGGTTCATGTGGTCGTGGTGGCGCGCTCGCGACGCATCAGGACCGTCTCCCGGATCAGGATGATGGCAACTCCACATACGATGGCACTATCAGCGATGTTGAAGTTGGGCCACACCCATTCCTTTTCTCCGATCGAGACGGAACAGCGGAGAAAGTCCCGGACACCACCGATCACCCAGCGGTCATAGAGATTGCCCGAAGCTCCCGATGCGATCAGGGCAAGCGCAAGTACCATCAAGCGAGTGTTCTCCCTCATCGTTATCGAGAACCAGAAACAGGCGAGGATGGAGAGGGCAGAGATTCCGATGAGGAAAATCGTCATGCCGGAAAACCAGCCGTTGAATGCCCCCAGGTTGAGGGAAGCCTCCAGGGCAAAACCAGGGAACACCTGGTAGATCGAATCCTGTTGTGAATCGGTGGTCAAGAAGGGGGCACCGGTAGCATCGTGATGGATCTGGCAACCGAGGAAATTGAAGGCACTGGTTTTCGTCGACAAATCAGCAGCCAGGAGAAGTACCAGGATGACCAGAAACATGAGACCTGCCTGTGGCGGACTGATACCGCCGGTGGGCGAAGGCTCTGCCATTTTTTCCGGTGATCCTGACTGGTTCATGCTCTCCTCGTGTTTCTGTGCCCATGGCAACCGGAATGATACCCCCTGTCGAGGGGGGAACTGTTCAAGTTGTGGCCAATAATATGAAGCAAGGGATCGCACGAAGCAAATCGTGTGATCGATTGGGAGACCGGGTATGTCGGCGCGATGGTCTGGCCTTCAGCACCAGGATTTCAACTCAGGTACGGGTGACGATCTGTTGGTGGTAGCGAGTGACCTCGTCGAGTACGGCGGTTCGCAGCTCGTTCCCTTCAAGGGAGCTCTCCCGGATGAACTCATCGATGTTGCCGATCGCCTGGTATAGCTCCATTGAGTCCATCGAGACACTTCG
>CBFIET010000125.1:0-7872 GCA_965661685.1 Planctomycetota bacterium | reverse complement strand
ACCGCGAGAGTAGGTCGTTGCCCAGATTTGAATTTGCGGGTTGTCGCGTCTCAGGACGTGGCAGCCCGTTTTTTTTATATCGATAGAAGTCTGCACTCGTAATCCGTGCTACTTCTTGCGCTTCTCCAGGAAGGCGGTCATGCGATCGTATTTCTCCTGGGAATCGAAGCAGGTCGCCTGGGCGTTGCATTCCGCCTGGTCTCGAGCATCTGCATCGAGATCAGCGGCACTGTTGACCACCGTCTTGGCGAGCCGTACCGCGCCAGCTGCATTTCTCGCGATCTTCCCACCCACTTCGGAGGCGCATCCGAGCAGGTCTCCATCGTCGCAGATTCGGTTGATCAGGCCCATCTTCAGCGCTTCCTCGGCATCGATGATGCGACCGGAGAAGATCAACTCCCTGGCATTGCCGATGCCGATCAGCGGCGTCAGGCGGTGGGTGGCTCCGGCGGCGGGAATGATACCGAGTCCCACCTCCGGTTGACCAAAACGTGCATCCGCCGTCGATACCCGTAGATCGCAAGCGATGGCCAGCTCGCAGCCTCCACCCAGTGCCCATCCCTGGATGGCGGCGATGGTGGGGGTGGGAAATTCTGCGATGCGCCGAAAGATCTTCTGGTTGACCCCTTCATGGGCGTCCGCCGCCTTCCGTTCGCGCAGTTGAGCGATATCTGCGCCGGCGACGAAGGAATCCCCGGCACCGCGGATGATCAGGCATCGTACCGAATCATCGTTCTCCAGGGTGTCGAGAGCGGCGTGCAAGGCGTCGACCATTTCCCTGTCGAGGGCGTTCTTCTTGTCGGGACGATTGAGGGTCAAGATGACGAGCCCCTCCTTCTCCGGATGTGTTTCGACGATGACCCTGTCTTCTTGCATCGGTGTTTCCCTCCTGTTTTCAGGATTCAGTGGAGATGCGGATGGCGATCTTGCCGATGGACTGACGGCTTTCCAGTCGATGATGTGCTTCAGGTAGTTGTTCCAGTGTAAATGTCGAATCGAGGATGGGTCGCAAGACTCCTCGCTGCTGCTGGTCGATGAGACCAGGCAACTCCGATCGTCGCCCCATCGTCGATCCGATGATCTGCTGGTTCTTGAAGAAGATGCGTTTCAACTCGATCTCCACCGCGGATCCGCTGGTGGCACCGCAGGTGACGATTCGTCCACCTCGAGCAAGCGATCGGGTCGATCCCTCCCAGGTGTCCTTGCCGACATTCTCGAAGATCACATCGGGCCCCTGTCCAGCGGTCAGTCCGCGAAGTGATTTCCACCAGTGGGAGTCGGTGGAATCGATCACCTCATGTGCGCCAAGATCGGTGGCCAGTTGCCGCTTCGCCTTGCTGCTTCCGGTGGCGATGACCCTGGCACCGAGTTTTGCACCCATCTGGATCGCCATCGAGCCGACGCCACTGGCGCCAGCGATGACGAGTAGCGTTTCATCGGCACGCAGGCGCGCCTTTTCCAGCATCGAGGAGGCGGTGAGGGCGGAGAGGGGAAAAGCGGCGGCTTCTTCCCAGGAGATGCCAGTGGGTCGCGGCAACAGTTGTTCCTGGGGCACCACGATCGCCTCTGCGCAGGTTCCGTTCCTGGTCTCGCCGAGAATTCCGTAGTGTTCACAGAGATTGTCGTCGCCAGCGCTGCAACGGCGGCATTTCCCGCAGGAGAGTCCGGGGGCGAGGGTGACCTGCCGATCCAGTTGATCGTGGTCGACTCCATCTCCGATCGCCTCGACGATTCCTGCACCATCGCAACCTGGGATCATCGGGAGCGGGAATCGGTGGCCGGGGACCCCCTTGCGCACCCACAGGTCGAGGTGATTGAGAGCGGCGGCTTTCAGCCTCACTCTCACCTCTCCGGGGCCCGGTTGCGGTAGCGGTGTCGATTCCAGTAACAGTTTTTGGAGGTCTCCGTGCTCGCGGACGATGGCACAGCGCATTTCAGTCATCAGAAGGCCACATCGTCGGGACCGACCAGTCCCTGTTTGCCCGCCCAGCGGGGAGGGCGCTTTTTGAGGAATGCCTCGATCCCCTCCTGGGAGTCGGGGTGCCCCAGTACCTCGTTCAGATAGTCGTGTTCGATGTCGTGAAGTTTCTGTCCCCAGGTACGCTCATGATGGCGATGGAACTGGCGAACCGTCATCGCCAGGATCGATGGACTGACATGGCAGTAGCGACCGATCTCTTCCTCGATCGCCGCTTCAAGCTGCCCCTCGGCAGTGACGACGTCGATGATTCCCGCTCGGTGGAGCTGTTCGACAGGGGTCGCTGCTCCCGACAGGATCATGGTGATCGCCTGGCCGTAACAACGTCGCTCCAGCAGCTGAACGATGCCCGCCGGGGGATAGCAGCCGAGCTGGATCTCGGGTAATCCGATGACGCTGTTTTGCTGGGCGATGATGCGGTCGCAGGAGAGTGCCAGTTCCAGGCCACCGCCGAGACAGTGGCCCGAGATGGCGGCGATGACCACGGCGTCCAGTTTCAGCAGATCCCGGAGGCAATCATGGAATGCCGGTAACAGGCGCGGCATCTGCTCTGCGGAATGCTCGGAGATGTCGGTTCCGCTACAGAACTCACCATCCGCTCCCTTGATGATGACGATTCTTGCCTCGTCGTCATCCCGGAGGGTGCGTAACGCCTCCGATAGTTCCAGGCACATCTGCTGGTCGAGGACATGAAATGGGGGAGCGGAAAGGGTGATTTCGGCGATGGAGATCGATCCTCGCTCAAAACCGTGTACCGATACCGGCATCGTGTCTCCTCGCTATCTTCCCTGGAATTCGGGTGGTCTCTTCTGGCGATTGGCCGCCATTCCCTCGGCAGCATCTTCGCTGCAGAAGAGGCGCTGTTGAAGTTCCCGTTCCAGCGCAAGTCCCTCGTGCAATCCCATCTCGGTGCCACTCTGGATGCTGCGTTTGATCAGTCCCACCGCCATGGCGGGTTTGCTCGGCGGACAGTGGGAGAGCGCCAGTTGGTGAAATGCTTCATCGAAATCGTCGGCAGCGAGTAACTGGTCGATGAGGCCCTCAGCGGGAGCGTCATCGATGGAAATCATCTTGCCATCGATGCACCACTGAAGGGCGCGGGACTTGCCGATGAGTCGCGCCAGCCGCTGGGTTCCACCGGTACCAGGAAGTACTCCCAGATGAACCTCGGGAACCCCGACCTTGCCGGATCCCTCGCAACCGATGCGAAGATCGCAGGCGAGGGCCACTTCCAGGCCGCCGCCGACGCAATGGCCTTCGATCTGAGCGATGACAAGCTTGGGAGTTTGCTCCAGTCGAAGCAGCGTTTCGTTTGCGTGGAGGCAGAAGTTGTATTTCCACTCCGGCGTGACCTCCTGGAGGAGGGCGATGTCGGCCCCGGCACAGAAGAACTTGCTTCCATCGCCGCGGATGACGATGACATGGGTTGAATCACAAAAACGAGCCTCGAGGACCGCATCATCGAGTTGTTTCATCATCTCGAAGGAGTAGCAGTTCGCCGGGGGATTGTGCAGGGTCAGGTAGCGAACTGGCCCACGGATCTCGGTGTCAACGAGGGGGCTGGATGTGTTTCCTGAGGGCGTTGCTGGTGAAGATCTGGTCATCGGCTTCTCCGTGCGGATCTGCTCCTGTGTGGGGGTGGTCTCGGGTATCCTGTTCCGTTCGGGAGGGTCGCATCTCCAGCACTTCGAGGCAACCGCACTTCCAGGGGGGAAGGCGGATTCAGCGGGTAATGGGTGAAAAGGGGACAAGATGGTGCAACGTGTTGCAGTCATCGGTGCCGGGACGATGGGGCTCGGTATCGCGCAGGTCACGGCGATTCACGGAATCGACACCGTTCTCTGCGATCTCTCCACCGATCTCCTCGCCTCGGCGCGATCCACCATGGAAGCGAGTGTCGAGAAGGGGATCGACAGGGGCAAGACTCCCATCGAGGCGAGAGATCACCTGGCAAACTGCCTGACCACTGCCACCGATATCACCCGATCTTGTCACGGTTGCGATTTCATCATCGAAGCGGTTCCCGAGGATCTTGACCTGAAATCAAAGATCTTCTCCCAGGTGGAGGAATGCGTGGATGCTGGGGCGATCCTCGCCACCAACACCTCTTCCTTGCCCATCAGCGAACTCGCATCACGCCTTCAGCATCCGGGTCGATTCATCGGGATGCACTTCTTCAATCCGGTTCCCATCATGGCGCTGGTGGAAGTGGTTCGTGGAGTGCAATCCACGGACCCGGTCATCGATGCCACCGTGGAACTGGCTCGCGCCCTCGGCAAGGACCCCATCGTCGTCAAGGATTCCCCTGGATTTGCTACCAGCAGGTTGGGCCTCGTCATCGGACTCGAGGCGATCCGCATGCTCGAGGCGGGAGTGGCTTCCGCCGAGGAGATCGACAAGGCGATGGAGCTGGGCTATCGCCATCCGATGGGACCGCTGAAACTGACCGATCTGGTCGGTCTCGATGTGCGGCTCGCCATCGCCGAATACCTGCACGGTGAGATCGGCGAGCAGTTCAGGCCACCCGATCTGCTGCGGAAACTGGTTGCCGAGGGGCACCTCGGCAAGAAAAGTGGTCATGGATTTCATGATTGGTCATGAGCGTATCGTGACTTTTCGGGCAGATGGGTCGACTGAGGCTTCCTGAGCGCCCTGCTTGCTGCACCATATCCCTCGGAGATTGACTTCAGCCACTCTCTCGGTAACTTTGATAGGTGAGGAACTCCCCGCCAGGGTAAAGAGTTTCCAGGAGTTGATTCACCTTCTGGTGGATCTTGGGAGGGTGATGAAATGTTGAGATATCTAATTCTATGTACCGTTGTGTCCCTGTCGTTCAGTCCACACCTCTCGGGGCAGGAAACCACTGTTTTCCTCAGTGGCGGATCGGGAGTAACCGGAGATGTCATCGATTCCTTCGTGACACTGGATACCACCGTCGATGTGCAGGGTTGGTCGCTCGGGATCTGTCATGATACCGACAACCTCGAGTTGCTTTCCGCTGTCGATGGCCCGACCACCCTGGTGGTCAACGGTGGCAGCACCCCTGATTTCAACACCTTGAATCTCTATCCCGAGGGTCTCACCGTCGGGGTCGTCATCTCCTTCGTCGGCAGTGCATCTCTCGACCCCGGAGTTGGATACGGATTGCTCGACCTGGAGTACTCCCTGACTGGCATTCCCGCTGCGGGAGGATTGCCCATCGATGCCCCGATCAGTTTCTGCAACACCCTTGGTTCGCCGCTGGTGGATACCGTCATCGTTTCGGGGGGCGCAAGCCTGATCCCGGACCAGGTCAATGCCAACATGCAGATCATTCCACCGCCAGACTTCTGCCTCGACCTCACCTGCGAAGGTGGCGTCAGCGATTCGATCCTGACCTGGAGCGAGTGCACTCCCTTCGATTACGTTCTGGTTCACAGGGATGGCGAACTGATCGATCTGATCGAATCGGGAGTGACTGAACTGGTCGACCCCGATCTCGACCCCGGGACCTACACCTATGCATTGATCGGCATCGTCTTTCCCGATCCCACATCGTCAGCGGAGGTGGTCAGTGCAATCTGTACCACCGAGATCATCCCGGTCACTGCCGAGGGTGTGAATCCGGTGGTGGGCCACTACCTCGGAGGTGAAGCGATGACGGTGGTCGGATCAGGATTCTTGGCTGCTTCCGATACCACGGTGACCATCGATGGAGTCGATCTGGTCGATCTGGTGGTCGTCGATGATGCGACCGTCACTGGAATCCTGCCGCCCTCTTTGAACGGGGTCGGAGCTGTCGATGTCCGCGTCAGCAATTCCCTCGGTGAGGCGACGATTCCAGCAGGATTTACCTACGGATTCATCCGAGGTGTGGTCAATGGCGATGCCTTGCTCGATATCGGTGATGCGATGTACCTGTCCTATTACCTCTTCTCCAACGGCGATGCTCCCGCTTGCCTGGAGGCAGGGGAGGTCAACGGGGACGGCATGATCGACCTGGCAGACGCGATCTACATCGTCATGTACCTGTTCCGCGACGGCCCCTCTCCGATGGCTCCCTTCCCCTCCGCCGGGCTGGACCCTGACGAGGCAAACGGCTTCGGATGTGATCCCTGATCGACGGGGGCCGCATCGGTCTGATTGACCCTTTTGGAGTCACCCGGTATCCTTCTCCTGCCACTGATCGCCTGCGTCGATCGGTCGGCTGCATTGTTGAAATAGGATCGGGGTGTGGCTCAGTTTGGTAGAGCGCCACGTTCGGGACGTGGAGGCCGGAGGTTCGAATCCTCTCACCCCGACCAGAAATACCAGGGCTGCGCAGTTTCTCTGCGTAGCCCTTTTTTCATCCCGGCATCCATCTCGCTCCACCACTCCCGGTAGTGCCCTCCTTCTGTTACCTTCTGGCGATACTCGATGAGAGATTAGATGGGTGGAGGAACCGATGGATCACGATGTGGCTCTCGAGCGCTATGCGCAGTTGATCGTTCGTATGGGATGCAACATCCAGCCTGGCCAGACGCTGTACCTGGGAGCGGATACCGAATCGAAGGATTTCGCCGTGAAGGTGGTTGAAGCTGCGTACCGATGCGGCGCGCGTTTCGTACAGGTCGAACTGGTGGATGATCACATCCAGCGGGCGCGAATCGAGAACTCCAGTGAGGAGTTTCTCGATCACATTCCTCGCAACGTTCCCGTCAAGTACGACGAGGCGGTGGACGACCAGGGAGCGATGCTTCGTCTCGTCGGTAGCGGTGATCCGTCCGCTCTTTCTGGCCTCGATGCAGGGCGTTCCAACCGGACAAGGATCGCCGGGCACAAAGCTGCTGCCAGGTTCTATGACGATGGGATCGGCAGGTCCGCCGTGCAATGGTGCGTGGCAGCAGCCGCCACTGTCGGATGGGCGGAATCGATCTTTGAGCACCTCTCCGGGGAAGCCGCCAGGGATGAACTGTGGAAGCAGTTGTTGAAGATCGTGCGGGCGGACCGCGACGATTGTCTCGATGCGTGGGTCCAGCACAATCAATTGCTGAAGCGCCGTGGAGATGCTCTCAATGCTCTGGAAATCGACACGATTCACTTTGTCGGTCCCGGCACTGATTTGACGGTGGGACTTTCAGCAGCCGCACGCTTCGAGGGCGGTGGAGCGACCAGCCAACGGGATCAGGAGTTCATTCCAAACCTGCCTACCGAGGAGGTCTTCACCACCCCCGACTACCGGAGGACGGAGGGGCACGTGAAGGTGACTCGCCCCTTCCTCGTCAATGGAACCCTGGTCGAAGATCTGACGATGAAATTCAGTGGTGGAGTCCTCTCCGAATTCGAAGCTGGGAGTGGTGGCGAAACCTTGCGCAGTTACATCGATAGCGACGAAGGTGCTCGGAGGCTGGGAGAGGTAGCGCTGGTCGGAATCGATTCTCCTGTCTTTCAGAGCGGCCATGTTTTCCGGGAGATCCTTCTCGACGAGAACGCTGCCTGTCACATCGCCGTGGGTAACGCCTACAAGACCTGTCTCGCCGGGGGTGTCGAGATGAGCCCGGAGGAACTGGCCGAGATCGGCTGGAACTCATCTTCTGCACACACTGACATGATGATCAGTAACGAGGAGGTGGACGTGATTGCCACCACCCGTTCCGGAGATGAGGTGCCGTTGCTGCGTGAAGGGGCGTGGGTGTTGCAGTGAGCCGTACCATTCGTAAGGTCGAGGTCGAGGCTCTGGATCTGCTCCTGACCGAGCCCTTCTCCATCTCCGGTGGAGGTTCCCAGGAGGCGCGGATCGCCGTGGTGCGGGTTGAACTCGAAGATGGTACCACCGGTCTTGGAGACGCAGCACCCTTCCCCGCCTACGATGGACAGACGCGGGAAGGGTCGATGGAGGCGATGGCGTCGGCAGCACCGGCACTGCTTGGAATCGA
>CBFIET010000124.1:0-5634 GCA_965661685.1 Planctomycetota bacterium | reverse complement strand
AATTGCTCGCTCATCGCCTGTGAAGCGTTCATGACCAGGTTCATCATCACCTGCATCACTTCTCCAGGTTCTGCCATTACCACGTCCGACTCTGCATTGAGATCGAGATTGATGTCGATGTTCGGATCGATCAATGGCGAGACGAGGGATTTGATCTTCTCAATTTGTTCATGAAGACTGAGTTTTTCCCGATCTGAAGGATTGGCGTACTCCCTCAATCGCGTACTCAGTTGGTAGCCGGACTTCCCAGCGCTACGGATGTGCTCCAGAGATTCCATCGCTCCGCTGGGCATATCGTTCAACTCCATCAAGTAAGAAGCTCTACCGATGATGATGGTGAGCAAATTTCTGTAGTCATGGCAGATCCCCTCTGCGAGGCCGCTGATGGCACTGGCCTTGTCGACACCAAAGAGTTTTGTCTTCTCTTTTTCCAGGCTGATACGTTGAATTGCACCCGACAAGATGTGGACGATCTGCGTCAGCCAGTGAAACTTTGTCATCTTCTTGAATTCGACCTGGACCAGTTCCTGATCATTCGAATTCTCACCACTCATCGCAAGAGCCATGAAGCCGATCAGGGTTTTGTTGCACATCATCGGAATGCAGATATGGCGCAGTTCGGAACCTACAATATCTCCACCCATGATTCTGCTGAGTTGCTGGCAAGCCCTGGAGTGCTTCTCTCTGTGACGGTCGGTATCCAGAGAGAACCCTTCAAGATGTTCGTTCTCCATGAAGCTACCCACTATCGACGACACATCTTCGTCGTTGCATCGCCTCCAGGTATTCATGGGATTGGTGTCGGCGCTACTCCACGAGTACTGCATGCTGTAGCCGGTACGAACATCATCCTGTTCGAATTCTTCGGTGTACAGTTGCATCGCGTTCACCTCGGGAATGACCCGATGAATCCAGGAGAGCACTTCTGTGATTTTCTCGTCGAAGTTGTCTACGTTTGCTGAGTTCATCGAATTCAGCACATCGAAGAGTGTTCGTTCTTTTTCCAGACTCGTAACTTCACTCAAGATGCATGAATGACCAGGTGCCAGAGAAATCCTACTGGCCGTGATCTTCGCGTCGATTTCTACTCCAGACTTGTTCTTGAATCGTGTGTAAAAACTGTGCGAGGTCTTTGCTTCCAGAAAGTTAGCGAAGTCATCGTTTCGCTTCTTCAACATCTCGGGATCATCGGGATGCAGCTCCGCCATCGTCATCGAGGCGAGGCTTGACTCACTGTATCCAAGAAGCTGCGCAGCATGGGAATTTGCCCTGATGATCTGACCGTCATCGTCGTGGATAAAGATCGCAGGTCCCGTTTTCGATGCAAAATCCCAGTAGTTACTATCCGTTCGATTCTGTTCGCTTCCGTGTGCCTCCAGTGCGTTGTTTGCGATCTGCGCATTCAACTCGTCCTGAAGCATGCTACGCGCTCGATTCCTTCTGGCGCGACAACACCGATCGAGAATATCCGCGGTGGTCATCCCCGGTGGAAGCCAGTCGAATACTTTGTGTTCCAGGAGTTTCTGAATCCGAGCATCAACATCTACTGACCCATCCGCATCCTTCTGGTCGAGAAGTACAACAACTCCTGTCCTTCTGGTCAGCGTTTCAGTTCGGATTTGTAGTTCTGCACTGTCGCCCTCGCCCTTCATCGTTTTCAGCAGGGCTTCATCGATGAGTAATACTCCACCGAGGTTTTTCGTCATGTCTCCGTGAATTACTTCATCGAATTCAATAATCTCGTGACGGTAGCCAGCGGCTAGTTGCTGCAAGTTCCCGGACAGATCTTTTCTGTTGGTGTGAACGTATATTTTTGGATGGCAAATCGAATTTTCCGATCTGCGGATTCCGATCTGGAGCGCATTAATTAGCGACTTCTCAGCCTCCGATTGCATCACGAGATGATCAGCATTCGCATCGATGCAAAACTGATCAAGATCTGCTCCAAGATGCTTTGGCGTCACCACGAGGGTGGCTATTTCCTTGCCAGCATGATTGGTGCGTATCTTCCTCTTGATCCATCGGTTCAGGCCAGAGATGTGAATTTTTGGGAAGGAATAGTGGCTGATCAGCAGATCGGGAGCGAATCCCTCCTGCCTGTACCACGCCAGAGATCTTTCGAGGTTTCTCATGCTGGATACCGTCCGCAGATCGGCACCGACTTCGAGAATTTGATTCTCAACCCGCTTGAGTTGCTCCCACTCTGGACCACCCTCCTGGACCGGGTGCCATGCGATGAGCACCCGCTTCCCCTCGAGGGAAGGAATTGCTGCCCCCCTTGCGTCCATCATCGCCCTTTCGTGCAACCACCTCCGTCAAACTCGCCCTCTGTCCTCTTTACGTGCCACATACCAAGCCCAACTTGCGGCAGTCAAAGGGAAGAACGAAGCCAAGAAGTGTCCAGTTCCCTGCTGCTTCATGGCTGTACATGGCCATTCGGAGGGATTCACCGGTGAATCGGTTCTATTTCAGGGCAGATGCCCTGCTATCCATGAAGGGGAATCCTGATGCAGATGGATCTCGGTCAGAAATAGTGGGCCAAAACCGAGATGTTCGGTCGATTCCGATGTCGTGACAGACACATCGGAAAAACAATGGTGAACGTGACCAACTGCAAGACAGGGCGCTGGATGCTAGCTACGAAGTCCCGTCAGGAGTTGATCCACCACAGCCTTTGCATCACCAAATAGCCTGCGGGTATTGTCCTTGAAGAAGAGTGGATTCTGAACACCCGCATATCCGGTGCCCATGCTCCTCTTCATCACCACCACCGTTCCCGATTTCCATACCTCGAGTACCGGCATACCGGCGATGGGACTGGCAGGATCTTCAAGGGCATCGGGATTGACGATGTCATTGGCACCGATCACCAGAACCAGATCGGTTTCCGGCATATCGTCGTTGATCTCGTCCATCTCGAGGACGATGTTGTAGTCCACATTCGCTTCTGCAAGCAGCACATTCATGTGCCCTGGCAAGCGCCCGGCCACCGGGTGAATGGCAAACCGCACTGACTTCCCCTTCTCCTTGAGAAAGTCGACCACCTGGCTGAGAGAGTGCTGAGCTTGTGCCACCGCCATACCATACCCGGGCACGATGATGATATTCGATGCTTCTCGCATCGCTTCAACAGCTTCATCGACATCAAAGGTGATCACCTCACCCTGATCCTTGGCTGCTGACGCGCTTCCTCCACCGCCACCATCGGTACCGAATCCACCGAGAATGACGCTGACGAAGGAGCGGTTCATGGCGCGACACATGATGTAACTCAGAATCGCTCCTGAAGATCCAACGAGAGCACCGGTCACGATGAGAAGATCGTTCTTGAGCATGAACCCTGCGGCAGCAGCAGCCCAACCCGAGTAGCTGTTCAACATCGAAACCACCACCGGCATATCGGCACCACCGATGGCGGCCACCATGTGGAATCCGATGACCCCGGCGATCAGTGTCATCCACAGCAACGGAGCCACTGCGGTGTGTCCCTCTGCAGTGACGAACTCGATGGCCAGATAGACACACGCTCCGACCATCAAAAGGTTCAAGAGGTGTCTTCCTGGCAGAGTTAGTGGCTTTCCGGAAACACTTCCTCGCAACTTGAGGAACGCCAGAACTGAGCCGGTGAAGGTGATCGCACCGATGAAGACATCGAGATAAATCTCGATGTTGTGAACCAGCTCACCCCCCTCTGGTACTGGAATCCCGGACCCCATGTATGTCGAGATTCCCACCAACACTGCTGCCAGTCCCACAAAACTATGCAGGATCGCCACCAGTTCTGGCATCGATGTCATTCCAACTCTTGCGGCAAGTAGGGCACCTATCAGTGCGCCGAGCCCGATCGCCATTGCGAGAACTGATGTTGTGGTGGAATTGTTGAGCAACACTCCACTGAAGTTCTCTGCCAGGCCTTCCGGAAATTGCACCTTGCCAAGAATCAGCATCGTCGTGGCTGCGATTGCCAGCGCCATACCGATGATGCCGTACAGATTTCCACGCCGAGCAGTTTTCTGGGTGGAGAGTCCGCCCAGACTCAAGATGAAGAGAACTGCTGCTACGAGGTAGGAACTTACGATGGCTCCATAAGGAATCATGATGGCCCCCTTATCCCTGGAACATCTTCAGCATGCGCTGAGTGACCAGGAATCCCCCGGCGATGTTTATTGTCGCAAAGAAAACAGCGATGACTCCCAGGATCGTCGCAGGAGAATCGAGCGGACCTCCCAGCTGGAGTAATCCACCGACGATGATGATTCCACTGATGGCGTTGGTGACACTCATCAGTGGAGTGTGCAGGGATGCGCTGACATTCCAGATCACCTGGTAACCGACGAAACATGACAGTACGAAGACGGTGATCTGGTGCAAGAAGCCGTCGTCACCGCTCCAGCCCACTGCGATGAGCGCCAACCCGATCAGGAACAGAGCCAGTGGTCCCCTGTCTTTCTTCTCGGCGGGCGCCACCGGCTCGGCAGCAGCTTCCTGTGTTGCAACTTCCGGCTTCTTCTGTTCTTCAGGAAGTTTCTTGACCGGTGCAGGCCATTTCATCTGACCATCGTGGAGAACCAGTGCCCCACGGACCACCTCGTCCTCCTCGTCGACCCGGTACTCTTCGGCACCTCCCATGTCATCGAGGAGGTGACAGATGTTGTTACCGTAAAGGTCACTGGAAACGTTGGGCATGCGGCTGGGGAGATCGGTGTAACCGATGATGGTCACTCCGTGACTCTGTACCACCTGATCAGCCACTGCTCCTGCAGTGTTTCCACCACGCTCTGCGGCGAGATCGACGATCACTGAACCTGGCTTCATATTCTTGACCGCTTGTTCGGTGATCAGAAGAGGTGCTGGTTTTCCTGGGATCAAGGCAGTCGTGACGATGATGTCGATCTCTGCTGCCTGCTCTTCAAAGAGTTCATGCTCCGCATCGATGAATGCCTGACTCATCTGCTTGGCGTATCCACCCGATCCGGTGCCGTCTTCTTCGAGCTTCACGGTGAGGAAATCCGCACCCATCGACTGGACCTGTTCTTCCACGGCGGGGCGAGTGTCGAAGGCTCGAACGATCGCTCCCAGTCCACGAGCAGCTCCGATTGCGGCAAGGCCAGCAACTCCCGCACCCACCACCAGAACCTTGGCCGGGGGCACCTTGCCTGCCGCAGTCATCTGTCCGGTGAAAAAGCTACCGAAGTGATGTGCGGCTTCGAGTACCGCACGATATCCAGCGATGTTGGCCATCGAAGAGAGTGCATCCAGTTTCTGCGCACGACTGATTCTGGGAACGCAATCCATCGCCAGTACCGTCGCCTTGCGAGCGGCGAGTTTCTGGACCAGCTCTTCCTCCTGGCCGGGCCAGATGAAACTGATGAGGGTTCCTCCTTCACGCAGAAGGTCGGCCTCCTCTATTCCAGTTTCTGGGTTTTGCATCGGCGCACGTACCTTGATGACGATGTCGGACTGCTCCCACAGAGAAGCGGCCCCATCGATCAGCTCGGCTCCTGCCTTGCGATACGATTCATCATCGAAACTGGCAGCGGCTCCCGCTCCACTCTCGACGTTCACCGAGAAGCCCATCTTCACGAGCCTCTTGACGTTGGCGGGGGAGGCGGCCACACGGCATTCGCCGGGCCA
>CBFIET010000123.1:0-2491 GCA_965661685.1 Planctomycetota bacterium | reverse complement strand
TTGATCAGGAGATCGCCGAGGAATGTCGAATCGAGGTCTTCCACATTCACGCCGAGGGTGATGAACTCTTCATCGATGGCGAGATTGCTCCGGTATCCCAGTGTCCAGGACTCGTTGAGAAAGAGTTGAGCCCCCACCACGAAACCGGTGGTGGAACTGGAACCACAATCGACGTGGTAATACCCGTTCGAGGACATTCCAAAGGAGTCATCGAAGTAGGTGCAGAAATCTGATCGATCGACATATCCATAACCGCCGTAGATTCCCAGCCGCTCCTTGACCAGATGGGTAACCCCGATGCTGAAGGAGTCCGATTCATGCTCGATATCATGAAAGGTGTCTCCGGCGACCCCACCGGGGCCAATCGACGATCCGTAATCGGTCGCCCACATCGATCCAGAACGATCGATCGAAGCGAAGAAACCGATCCTGTCCCGTGGGAAATTGTAGACACTGATGGAACTGGTTTTTCTCCCGACCCCCAGTTCCATCACTCCGATATCATCGCTCGTCACGGAGCAGCCGCAGTTCACCCCAATCAGCAGCAATGCGAACACCCGAATTGCGCCGCAAAACGACTTCCTCGGCAACCAGTCCGTGTGCGATTTTTTACCGACCATCATCTCATCGACTCCAACTCATGCGGGAGGTAGTCCATCGCGGATCTGAAATAGTGGTTGGGCGGATAGAAGAGCAGATTGGTCGCCCGACTTGTGTAGGTGCAGGCATAGTCTTCCAGTTGTCTGCCGTAAAAGGTCAACTCACTGCCGGCACGAAATAGGCTTCCCCAGTGGGAGTTGGTCGCGGTGCTGAGTCGATTACGGAGGACTTCTCGCTGGCGGATGAAATCCTTGAGCGTATCGGTCGCCTGCTTGCGAGCCTTGGCACAATCGTGTCGGATCTTCTTGAGCCCCTTCTTATCAACATCGACGACCTTTTCGATGCTGAGAAGGCACGCTTCCACCGCCTTCCAGTGCATCACTTCTCGCTCCGTTCCCGTTCGCCTTTCATCCACCTCCCGTAGCTGTCGTACGATCCCGGGCAATCCCGACTGGACGTTCAGTTCCTCTTCCAGTTCCGGCACCACCAGCATCGTTCGCCAGTACACGTTCTTCTTCGAGGAGATGAGATCGGCGTAGATGTGGTCCCCGACGTAGAGCACCTCGTTACCACCGCAGCCAATTCGCTCCTCGATCTCATCGAGATTTCCACCGTGCAATACCTTTTCATGAACACCGGGCTTTGATGGATTGCCTCGCTCAGGGTCGAAGTAACTGGGCTTTTTCCCTTCTACTACCACCAGGTCAAACAGATCGAGCCAGGAATCGCCAGCATCTTCTTCTCGACCGAGAACTGTATTCATCATCGCATTGGTGTATTCCCACTCGCTGTTGGTGAGCAGGAACACTTTTTTCCCGACCGCCCTCAGATGGATCAACAACGCCTCGGTTCGAGGATCGGGAATGATGAACCGAGATGGATTTGCCGTGATGACCTGCTTGAGAGAGCCATCCCGGTGAATCGTATCGGTATGCTTGCGGATCTTTTCCCACAGTTTCCTTCGCTCTCCCGGTGCCGTGTGATCGACGAGAGCGGACCACAACAAGATCTCCGGACAACTGAAGGCATGATCCACCTGGATGAATCGATCGTCGTCGGTGGTATGAGGGATGATGTCTCGATCACCGTACAGTTTCTTCTTCTCAGCAACCCTGAGTTTGCTACGGCCCCGGAAGGCTCTCAGCACATGACCGTACCGATCGGTCTTGAGCAGGACTCCCTCATCCAGATCGAGGATCAGTCCCTTTCGAGCGAAGCCGGGGTCAGGGACCTCCTTGAGCCACTCCTTCGAAACCCGTTCGTGTTTCACCATCCTGCCTGCAACCAGTTTCTCTGACAGTTCATCCAGTGCGGGACCGTTATATACCGCCAGGGTATGGTCCAAATCGAAACCGACCGCATGGACCTGGCCGAAGCGCAGAGTCCGGTTGGTGTAGATGGCCCGCTGGTGGTCAAAAACCGGCGTACTGATCGCCAAGGCGATCATATCCAGCCAGTTGGATTCATCTTGCCTGCGATTGGAGGACTTACTCAACTCTTCCCCTTCCGAAGCCGAGCATCTCTGCTCTCCTCGATCGATCGTTCCAGATCTCTCAGATAACGGATCGAGGAGTCGACCAGTTCCGGCGCCCGATGAGAGTCTCTCGACAGTTCGACCAGAGCGAGACCACTGTAGCCATCATCGATCAGCATCTGCAACAACGGCTTGAAGTCGATCTCCCCGGTGCCGATGGGAAGGTGTTCATGAACACCTCCTCGACAGTCGTCGACGTGTACGTGAATCACATCCTGCCGCACCGAATCAAGGGCTGAAGCGAGCGGAGCCGTTTCTGTAACCGCCAGATGTCCCAGATCCACCGTCAACCCCAGTGCTTCACTGTTCAGCTGCTCTCGCAGCCATCTCCAGTCTGCAAGGCTCTCCAGCACCATT
>CBFIET010000122.1:0-191897 GCA_965661685.1 Planctomycetota bacterium | reverse complement strand
GATCTTGGTTTCGCCGGTCACCGGACGAATTCGCCAAATCGTCGTACAATTGTACGGGAGCCCCCTTCTCGGCCCCCGGAAGTGGAGCCGCTTGAGTCTTACCGATCATGCCGACTGGAAGAGGATGATCTCGGGCCGATTCACCCCCATCTCGCTGCTGGGGCGTGGCGGCATGGGAGAGGTATGGCTCTGTCACGATCGTATCACCGACTCCTCGGTGGCGATCAAGAGAGTCGCTCCGGAGGTCGCCGAGGGACCGGTGGGCCAGCGCTTACAGCGGGAGTTCACCTCTCTTCGACAACTACGCCATCCATCGATCCTGGCGGTGGACGAGTACGGCATCGACAGTCCCAGCGGCGCTCGCTGGTTCAGTAGCGAGGTACTCGAGGGGCCCGTCTCCACCGATCTGGCTGGCACCCTGCTCCTTCCTGAATACCTGGAGATGTGTCGCAGTGTGTTGCGTGCCCTGGCATTCCTGCATCGCAACGATTGGGTCCATGGAGACATCAAGTCTGACAACATTCAACTGCGTAAGCCTCCCGTCAATGGTGGGCCGCCCGATGCGGTGCTACTCGACTTCGGTCTGTGCCAGCGTCAGGGGCATCCGCCCGAGGAACGAATCCTCGGCACACCCCATGCCATGCCCCCTGAACAGTGGCTCGGTGAAAAGCCGGATGCCCGAGGAGACGTTTACTCCACCGGAATTCTATTCTACCAGTGGTGGTGTGGCCGAGTTCCTCATCGGGGAGGAGATCGTGCCCAGCTCGGTAGAAAGCACATGCAGGAAGATCCTCCCGCCATCGACGATCAGCGACCTGGTCTACCGCTACCACTCCAGAAGTTGATCGGCAAGATGCTGTCGAAGCGTCCCGACGATCGCCCCACAGATTGCGGAGAGGTGCTGGCTCGGTTGCAGGGAATATTTCTCGACGAGGGTGCCGGAGCAGGTGCCGAGACTGACGATTCCCTGGCGGCGCAGATCCGTCAACCAGGGATGGGGCAGGAGGTCCCCAGGCAAATCCTCGACTCCATCCTTCTCGACAAGGAATCTGGGGGGGGCCTTCTTCATCTGCACCGGAGGCTCGGCGACCGGCGAGTCATCAGCGAGACGGTGGAGACCCATCTGATGACCCGGGGCATTCCTGTCTTCCGTGTTGCCGGGGATTGTCCCGATCCCATCGATCTGCTGCAGCAGCGACTGCAGAAGACGAGCGGCACGGCGGTGATCCGGGTGGAAGATCCCGACACCTCCACCGAGGTGTGGTCAACGGCCATTCAGCGGCTGGAACTTGCCGGCTGTCGATTGATCTGGTGGCTCCAGGCAGCGAAACAACCGGGGGGATATCTCGGTCAATCTCTCTCCGACGGTCGCTTCCGATCTCTGGAAACGGACAGGACCGATCCACAGGATCTGACCCGCTGGCTCTCCCGCGCCTTGCCGGGAGCGGCTCTCGATCAGCGACTACACCGTCGTCTCGAACGATGGGGGGCGGGCAGTCCCGGTCTGTGGGAGCGGATCCTCATCGGTCGTGTTCGAAGCGGTGAACTGGGGCATGATGGCCGCCGCTGGACCTGGACCCCGATGTCGACGCACCCGGAAGATCGCTGGAGAGATCGGGTCGGGGATCAACTGGAACATCTGCACGGTACCGACCGAGCCATCGTCGAGGCGTTGGCGATCCTGCACGAGCCGGCGACCTTTTCTGATGTGGCGGTAGTGTCCCGGATCGATGCCGGATTGCTCCCGTCGAGAGTGGCGGCACTGGTACAGATGCAATGGCTGCGCATCGAGGATGGACTTTGCTGGAATCAGTCCTTCCAGGGAGAAGGTGTTCTGCTGCGAATTCCCGCCGAGCGTCGACAGCAGTACCATCGACAGGCTGCCGCTCTGGAGCATCTGCATCCGCAGGAGAGAACACGACACTCACTGAGTGCAGGAGACATCGACGGAACGGTGACACTCCTCGATTCATGGCTCTCCACCGTCGATCTTCACCGGCAAGATTCCGCTGTCCTGTCGGAATTGCTGACGCCACTGGTGGAACGGTTGCAGGGAGCCGAGAAGGTGCGCTGGGCAGAACTTCTCGGCCGCATCGAGGATCAGCATCAACAGCCAGCCCGACGAGACCGAGCGTGGCGCATCGCAGCCCGCTGGCAACAGCCGGGCTCGGTCGATTCGTTGCGAGTTGCCCGCTGCAGAGCGGCGGCGACGCGCAGGGACGGGGCCGTCTCGGAAGCGCTCACCATCATCGATGAATGTCACAACGAGGTGAAAGAGGTGGGAGAAGAGTACCGTCACGAGCGAGCTCGTCTCGCCATCGAACGGTCTAGAATTCTCCGGACACTCGCCCGGCGTGGTTCCGGATCGGCTCCCATCCTCGAGGACATCGATGTCGGAGGGTGTCCGCAGTTGATGTGTGAGATCCTGCTGGAACGAAGCCGCTGCGCCCTGGCCAGGGGAGCGCGACTGCAGGGGCTAGAACTGGCGCAGCAGGTGCAATTCATCGATAGCGGGAGTGCACGTGCGCGATTCATCGCCGAATCTCGCTGTCTTCAGGCGAGAGCGCGAGAAGATCTGCGGTCACTTCGTGTATGGAGTGGGCTGCACAGGCACCTGTGTCTGATCGACCATCGGGTGGAAGCGGCGGCGGTGGCGGGCATCGAGGCAGCGGAAGCTTCCTTCCGCCTCGGTGACAGTTCCGGCACGCTGGAGCAGATCGTTCCGCTGGTGGAAGAGGTGAGAAGTCATTGCCTGGGACAGTTGCCCCGTGCCCTGCTGCTGCAGGCGCGATGCGAAGCGGGTTCCGGCTGGATCCGTTCCGCCTCCCGGTGCCTTGAAGAGGCACTCTCCCTCGACGGGCCTGCGGGCATCATCTCGTGGGAGGGGAACCTGCTGGTGGCGGCTTCGGAATGGGCTGCCGGCAGACCGCTGACGGCGATGCAGATCCTCGACGCAACACCGCCGCACCGGGCACCTCATGAGAAGGAGACGGTCGATGTTCACAGTCGTCACGTCCTCCTGCAGAGTCGTTGCGCCTTCTCGCTGGGCAGTCCGGAGCAGGCACTCAACATCCTCGATCATGGGCTCACCGCACTTCGACTACGTGGTACCGATCGAGACCTTGGAATCCTGCGGCGGGAGCGAGCCGATCTCCTCGAACGCCTGGGCCACAGTGCCAAGGCTCATAGTGAACGACGGCGCATCGCCACCGGGGTGGTGGCAGAACCTGGAACCGATCCGGAGCCGGCAGGGCTGAGGCGCTCGAGGAAAGCCCTCGATGTGCGCAGGTCCCACCTGCTCCGGGGACAGCGAGAACTTGCCGATCGCCAGCTGGAAATGGCAGCCCTCGACGCGCTGCGGCTGCGGGCCCAGCCGATCTCGACGTGGCTGACGCTACAGCGAGCGGAGGAGGCTTCCACCGAGGAGATGGAGCGGCTGGCTCGCAACGCCTGGAAGCGGGTGGTGCGGCTCGAAACCCGAGAAGGGCGTGCCTTTGTTCTCCTGTGGTGGGCGAGAGCACGAGAAGCGGCCAGGGACCTCTCGGCGGGGCAGAAACTGCGCACCGCTGCCATGGCAGAGATCGATGGCTGGTTGAGCCGATCTCCTCAGGGCACACGGTGGAAAGAACTGGCGGGATTACTGGGGGTTTCAGGCCTCCTCTCCGATTCGATTGCCGGGATAGGTGGTCGAAACGCATCTCTGGCGTAGAATCTTTGCAGGCCAACGAGTGGCCACCAGGAAAGGGGAGCCGACATGCTGAGGAGCCACACCTGTGGTGATTTGCGTGCGGATCATGTCGGCAGCGAGGTCACCATCATCGGCTGGATCGATACCGTCCGTGATCACGGCGGGCTTCGATTCATCGATCTACGAGATCGTTACGGTCGAACTCAGGTCACCATCTCCCCGGATTCTGTCGACGTGGAAGCGCTGGGTACGCTTCGTTCGGAGCAGGTCCTTCAGATCGATGGACAGGTTGCGTCTCGACCGGACGGGATGAAAAATCCACGTCTGGCAACGGGAGAGATCGAGGTGCTCGCTTCGGCAGCGACGGTCCTCGGAGAGTGTCCGCCACTTCCCTTCGACCTTTCCAGCGGTGAGCTGGTCAATGACGAGTTGCGATACCAGTACCGTTTTCTCGACATGAGACGAGAAGAGGTGCACCGGCGTTTTCGTCTGCGCTCCGATCTTCAACACGAGATTCGCAAGTATCTTCACGAGCAAGACTTCATCGATCTCGAGACTCCGATGCTGACCAAGAGCACACCGGAAGGTGCCCGCGACTTTCTGGTCCCCAGTCGTCTCAATCCCGGGGAACTGTACGCGCTTCCCCAGTCTCCTCAGATCTTCAAGCAGCTCTTCATGGTCGCTGGATTTGATCGTTACATGCAGGTGGTGCGGTGCTTCCGGGATGAGGATCTGAGAGCGGATCGCCAGCCTGAATTCACCCAGCTCGACCTGGAGATGGCGTGCGTCGAGGAGGACGACGTCATCGAGATCCTCGAAGGACTGATGGCGCAGGTGGTGGAGACTCTCACCGGGAAAGAGGTGGAGACACCCTTCCGGCGCATCTCCTACGCCGATGCATTGCTCCGTTATTCGAGTGATGCTCCCGACCTGCGTAGTGATCTGGAGATCTTTGAACTCTCCGATCTCGCTGCTCCCCTCGGCTTCAAGGTCTTCTCGTCCGCAGTGGAGGCGGGAGGAGTTGTGCGAGCGATCAGGATTCCCGGTGGTGGAGCCTGGTCGCGCAAGGAGATCGAATCACTGGAACCGGTGGTGAAGAACCAGGGTGCCGGTGGGCTCGCCTGGATGAAGATGACCGCAGAGGGGCTCGCCGGACCGGTGGCGCGCTTCTGTGACAACGAGGCAGGGGCACAACTGGTCGATCGCGCCGGACTTGCCGAAGGGGACCTGTGCTGCTTCATCGCCGATGCTTCCCGCCGTGTGGTGATCAATTCCCTCTCCTTCCTGAGGAAGGAACTGGCACAGAGACTGGGCCACCTCGAGGGAGATGCCCTGCAATTCTGCTGGGTCACCGAGTTTCCCCTCTTCGACGAGGATGAGACGACCGGCGACCCGGTGCCGTGCCATCACCCCTTCACCGCACCCCATGCCGAGGATCTCGAGCGGATGGAATCGGATCCTCTGTCGGTGCGTGCGAGGGCCTACGATCTGGTCCTCAACGGGTTCGAGGTGGGAGGCGGAAGTATCCGGATCCACCAGCGCGAACTCCAGGAGCGGGTCTTCAGGGCCATCGGCCTCAGCGAAGAGGAGGCCCAGAGCAAGTTCAGTTTCCTGCTGGAAGCACTGAAATACGGTGCGCCTCCCCACGGAGGGATCGCCCTCGGTCTCGACCGACTGGTGATGTTGCTGGCCGGGGACGAGTCGATCCGCGAGGTGATCGCCTTCCCCAAGACCCAGAGGGGGACCTGTCTGCTGACCGGTGCCCCGACCCGGGTGTCGACAGAGCAACTGGATGAGGTGGGACTGCAGGTGCCTGAGACCCCCTCGGAGGGGACCGCTGCCCCCGCCGGCGAAGATTCTCCCTGACCCGTGCCTGTTGGCGGGGCCATTTTTTCCAACTGCGGGAGAAATCGGCCTTTCCGACTTGCCATCGCCCCCTCCTCCGGTGTATCCATCGGGGTTGCTGGGGTACCAGAATTGGCCCCCTCGCCGGCTGAAAAGGGTATGATTTCATGTTCCTGCTCGGGCGAGGTTGAGGGTAACTCGATCTACAGCAGCCCAGCAGGATTCGAAGGAGGGACAACATCGCCGAGCAGACCAAGTACCGCGTGATCGACCGTCCGGCGCCAGGCCAGGTGAGACTCATCGATGATGAGGGGAATCAGGTTGGTGTCGTGGAGTTGAACGATGCACTGGATATGGCACAGGATAAGGATCTCGACCTGGTCGAGATGAATCCCAATTCGGACCCTCCCCTGTGCAAGTTGATGGATTTTGGCAAGTTCAAGTACGATCAATCCAAGAACTCCAAGCAGGTTCAAAAGGTACGCAAGATCAAGGAAGTGAAGTTGCGGCCGAAGACGGAGAAACACGACTTCGACGTGAAACTTCGCAAGGCCCGTTCTTTCCTCGAGGCGGGACACAAGGTCCTGGTAACGATGGTGTTCCGTGGTCGAGAGCAACGACATCCAGGTCTCGGTCGAGATGTCCTGATCAGGTTCTTCGACGAGCTCGAAGAACTGGCAAAGATGGAGCGTGAACCGCTGCAAGAAGCGAGAAATCGCATGGCGATGGTTCTCTCCCGCAAGAAGTGAAGTCAGGAGTCCTTTCGGGGACTCGATTGGAAAGGGGCCCGTTGTGGCCAGGAAGACGCATAAACCGCACAAGGGACTGCAGAAGCGGACCAAGGTGACCGGCACTGGCAAGATCAAGCGACATCGCGCTGGCAAGAGCCATCGGATGTACAGCTGGTCCGCTACGCGGATTCGCCGTGGACGTCGTGCAGAGATCTGCCCCGAGTGTGATGCGAAGGTGATGCGAGCAATGCTCGGAATCGGCTAGATTCCCGGGGCGAGTCGCGAGAGACGAACAAGATTTTAAATAGCACCGAATGGTGCACCGGCCGGCAGGTCCGGGGCTACGGGTCGAAGGACCCCAGAGAATCATCTGATTCCTCCCGAGAACTGCCCTCTGGAAAGGGACAACATGGCACGCGTACGTTTTGGCGTCGCACGTCACCGCAAACAGAAGCGGATTCTCAAAAAGGCGCGCGGATTCTTCGGAGCCGGCAGCCGCCAGTACAAAACAGCCAAGCAGAGCATCGTTCGCGCGGAGGCCTACGCCACCCGTGACCGTAGGGTCCGTAAGCGGATGATTCGCCGCCTGTGGATCACCCGGATCTCTGCGGCTTGTGGTCAGAACGACATCACCTACAGCAAGTTCATCCACGGTCTCAAGAAGGCCGAGGTCGGACTCGATCGCAAGATGATCTCGGAACTGGCCATCCGGAATAACGAGGCCTTCGAGGCGCTCGTTGGAATCGCTCGCGGCGCCCAGTCATGAGCGAAGGATCCACGATGGATCTGGACGCCATCGAGGCGGAAGCTCTGCAGGCTCTCCAGTCTGCCGCGGATCTAGCCGATCTCGAGTCGGTGCGCGTCGGTGTTCTCGGTAAGAAGGGGTCCCTCAAGCAGGTACTCCGATCGCTGGGTTCGATGCCCGCCGAAGAGAGAGCTCCCTTCGGCGCACGTGCCAATATCGTCAAGGAGAAGGTCGAACAGGCCCTCGCCGATGCACGAACTCGACTGGGTGGAGGCGATAAGCCCACCCGACCTGCCGCCAAGCGGGGGACCGATGTGACGCTGCCCGGCAAGAAACTTCACAGGGGTAGCCGTCATCCCGTGCAGCAGGTCGCGACCCGCATGATCCGTATCTTCGCAAATCTGGGATTCCAGGTGGAGGACGGTCCGGAGGTCGAGGACGAGTGGCACAACTTCACGGGGCTGAATATTCCTGCCGATCACATCGCCAGGGATCCATCGGAGAACTTTTACCTGCAAGATGATCTGCTGATGAGAAGCCAGACATCGACGGTACAGGTTCGAGTGATGGAGAGTACGCCGCCGCCTTTGCGCATCATCGCTCCCGGCAAGGTGTTTCGACCCGATACCGTCGATGCGACCCATTCCTACATGTTCAATCAACTGGAGGGACTGGTGGTGGACGAGGGGATCACCTTTGGCCATCTGAAGGCAACCTTGCTGACCTTCTTCCAGCAACTACTCCAGGATGAAGGCATGAAACTGCGCCTGCGACCCTCCTTCTTTCCCTTCACCGAGCCGAGTGCAGAAGTAGATCTGTTCTGGCGCGGAGGCTGGATGGAGATGGGGGGATGTGGAATGGTCGATCCGAATGTCCTCGAGTCGGTGGGAATCGATCCCGAGCGCTGGACAGGATTCGCCTTCGGGCTGGGAATCGAGCGGATCGCCATGGCGTCCTTCAATATCCCCGATATCCGCTACCTCTACGAAAATGATGTCAGGTTCCTCCAGCAGTTCTCCTGATGGAGCAACAACCCGGGATGTGAGAGTACGAAGATGAAGGTTTCTCTCGACTGGTTACGGGATCACGTCGACTTCGATCTAGCGGTCGAGGACGTGGCCCACAAACTCACCATGTGCGGTCTCAACTGCGAAGAGATCGAGCAGCACGGTGACGACCATGTACTGGAACTCGAGGTCACCTCGAACCGTCCCGATCATCTGGGGCATCGTGGAGTTGCACGGGAACTGGCGTGCTTGCTGGGCGTCGATCTGAAACCTCTGGCACTCGATTACCAGGTCGTGGAGAAGGACGAGAACGGTCTGTCCCTCGACGAGATCTCCAGTATCGAGGTCGACGACGAGGAACGATGTGGTCGTTACACCGCCCGGGTCGCCTGTCAGGTCGAAGCTGGAGAAAGTCCAGCGTGGTTGCGAACTCGCCTCGAGGCGATCGGCCTGCGTTCGATCAATGTCATCGTCGATCTCACCAACTACGTCCTGATGGATCTTGGGCAGCCACTCCACGCATTTGATCTCGATCTCCTCGATGGCAGTGAAATCATCATCCGTCGTGCTCGCCAGGGGGAATCATTCCGGGCCATCGATGGCAGTGATCACCTCCTCGATAGCGATGACCTGGTCATCGCCGACTCCTCCAGGGCAGTTGCGCTGGCGGGGGTGATGGGTGGTGCTGATACCGAGGTCAACTCGAAGACCCGCCGCATCTTGCTGGAGAGTGCCTGGTTCGAACCAGTGCCGGTTCGCACCACTTCTCGTCGTCTCGGATTGACCAGCGACTCATCGCATCGATTCGAGCGTCGCGTCGATGTGGATGGGGCCGATGTCGCCTCTCGCCGCTTCTTTCACCTGCTGTGCAGGGAAACGGATTGCCAGGTACTGGCAGGATGCTGGGAGACGATGCGCGACGACCTCCTGGAAGAACAGCCACCGATCATCGTTCGTCCCGAACGAACCCAGTTGATCCTCGGCGATGAGGTGGAGGCAGCGGAGGCGATCCGCATCCTCTCTTCTTTAGGATTTGAGAACCGGGGCGGTGGAGCCGTGGAAGGCCCCTGGACAGCCCCTCGCTGGAGGGCAGATTGCACCCGGGAGATCGACCTCATCGAGGAGATCGGACGGATCCACGGCCTCGACAGGGTACCCGATCGTCAGATGACGGTGCGGGTCGTTCCGGAGGACGGCGACGCCGTGCTGGTGGAGCGGGTCAAGGCGATGATGGAGGGGGCGGGGCACCATGAGGCTCTGACCTTTTCCTTCGGTCCCGAGGGGGATTTTCGTCCTCTCGAGGAATGGTGGTGCATCGGCGATCCATGGGTGGTGAGAAATCCGGTACGGACCAATGAAGGAGTGCTGCGTCGAAGTCTTCTTCCCGGTCTCTTCTCCTGCGTGCGGGGCAATCGCCTTCACGGTGTCGAGTCGGTGCGACTGTTCGAGGTCGCTCGCGTCTTCCATCGCCGAGATGGAGTCGATCGCCCGGTGGAAAAGGTGCACCTCGCGTGGGTTCACAGCAGCGCAGAGGGCCAGGCAGGTACCGATGCGTACCGGGAGGTACGTGGCATCGCAGATGCGGTCCTTGAATTGCTTCGATTGGGGACCAGGACTCGAAGCGCAATGACCTGGAATCCCGTGGCCAGTGGATCGGGATTGCAAGAGGGCAGTGCCGCAGCACTCGACCTGGCCAGCGAACGGCTGGGAATCGCCGGTGCCATCGAACTGGATGGAGTTCCCGGGCAAACCTGGTGTGGAGAACTGGACCTGGGCACCCTGGTCGGCCACGCCGATATCGACCATCGCTATCAGGAGTTCTCCCGGCAACCGGGGGTTCGTCGCGATCTCAACTTGGTGGTGGAGGAATCGGTACTGTGGAGGGATCTCTCTTCCGAGGTGGAAGCGGCGGATCTGGCCGATTTCGAGGAACTCAGTTTTGTCGATGTGTACCGAGGCAAGCAGGTTCCAGAGGGTCGCAAGAGTGTCACCTTCAGTCTCGCCTTCAGGGCAGCGGATCGCTCCCTGACTCACGAGGAGGTGGACCAGTCCATCGCCGATCTGGTCAAGAGACTGGAACAGCGCTTCCAGGCTCAACTGCGTACCTAGTACGCCACCGTCGCTGTTCTCTACTCGTGGATGACCACCGGAACGCCGGGACGGACCCACGGGTATAGCTCGACGACATCCTCGTTGCGTAGCCTGATGCACCCCTCCGACGCCATCGATCCGATCGTCTCCGGTTCACTGGTGCCGTGGATCCCCAGCCCGGCATGACTCGGCTGATCCTGGAATCCGATCCAGCGTTCTCCCAGCGGGTTTCCCTCGACGCCATAGGCGACCGGTGGTCTGCCGTCGCGTGGTTGCCACATCGGCTTCTTCTGAACCAGGTCGATGACGAAACTTCCGACCGGAGTACAGTTCTCCTTGCCGTGGCCGATGGAGAATCCCTGTAGCCACAGTCCGTCGATGAAGACATCGAGCCAGTAACTGTTCTTGAATGCTTCGATGGAAACCTTGCCGTGCAGGAATTTCAGTTTCTGTCCGGGGTGGATCACGTCGCTCTTCAACTGGTTGAGATGGCGCAGCGAGTCGACGGTGACCTTGTTGTTCTTCGCGATCCTGGAGAGGGAATCTCCACTCTGGACCGTGGCAAAACCTGCTCCTGAAAAACTTCTTCTGGAGAGCACCCAGAAATCGACGAGGTTGCGTAACTTCTGACGGATCGGTGCGCGCCATTCCATCTCATCGGAGGAGATGTATGCGTCGGTCAGGTATTTCCACGACTTGATCGCGGCGGGCTCCGTTTCGAATCCGATCTGATCCGCCAGCACCAGGCACGCTTCGCCGTAGCCGGCGGACTTCGTTCCTGCCGTCACGATCTGCTGGGCGATCTGGATGCGATCGGCTCCATCCGATTCTCTCAGGAGCACCGATCGTGCGGTTTGTGACAGTTCGCCGCCGGCCTTCTCGATCCTGTTGAGGATGCCGAGGGCCTCTCCACGATTTCGGGGGATCTCGGTGGCGAGCAGAACCTGGGCGAGACGGATGTGAGTACCGTCGTCGGGGTCTGCTGCCAGCTGGCCTCTCAGTTGCTGGATCTGATCCGATTCAGGATCTACCGGTGCATCGGAAACTTCGTCATTCGCCTCGATCGGTTCAGGACCGACGGGGGACTGGGTATCCGTGACTTCACTTTCGAAAGGTTCGCTGGAGATGGCGGGAGCCGGTTCAGAGGTGAGCCACCCGTAACCGAACCAGCAGCAGACGCCGATGACCACCAACAGAAAAAAAGTACGCATCGATCCCCCTACCCCTCGAATCGAACGAATCGTGACCCCTGGAACCTCTCTCCGGCGGAAATCCTACCCGCGGGAGAACTCGATCGCCGGACATTCTAGGCCCACGGGGAGGGCGACGCCACCGATCGATCGGGGGATCAGCCGAGAATCGCCTCCACCGAAAGCCGCGACAGATCGACCAGCCACCCCGGAAAGATACCGAGGGAGATGGTGGCGATCCCGCACAGTGCCACGGTGAAGAGCACACCCCACGGAGAAGGAACCAGTTCGAAGGATGAATGGGGTTCCCTGAACCACATCGCCACGACCGGTTTCAGGTAATAGTAAACACTGATCAGTGAGGCGATGATTCCGACCAGGGCCAGTGTCAGGAATCCTGAACTGACCGCATCGCTGAGGATCATCAACTTGCCGATGAATCCCGCAGTGAGGGGAATTCCAGCCAGCGAGATGAGTGCGATGGTGAAACCGAGAGCGAGTAACGGGCGGCTGCGGGCCAATCCGTTGAGATCGCTGATCTCGTCGCGATCGGTAGCGACACTGATCGCCGAGATGACGCCGAATGCTGCCAGCGTGGTGGCGGCATAGGCAAACAGGTAAAAGGGAATGCTGGCTCCAGCACTGGCTCCCTGGCCAGAGATGGCGACCACCAGTGGGATCAAGAGGTAGCCGGTGTGGGCGATACCCGAGTAGGCCATCATCCTCTTGAGGCTCTGCTGGTTCAGCGCTGCGAGATTGCCCAGCAGCATCGTGACCACCGCGATGGCTGCCAGGATCTGTGAGAGGTCGGCTCCGCCTCCTGCGAAGAGGAGGAAGCGACAGAGGGCGACGAAACTGGACGCCTTGACCGCGACTGCCATCCAGCCGACGGCGACCGCGGGTGCTGCCTGGTACACATCCGGTACCCAGGAGTGGAACGGCACCGCTCCCACCTTGAAGGCGAATCCGATGAGGACCAGCAAGGTGCCGACGCTGAACAGCGCGTCACTCGAGCCGCCGGAGGCTGCGATGTCAGCGAGCGAGATCGATCCTCCCGTGGAACCGTAGATGAATGCCATTCCAAGTAGCAAGAAGCCACTGGAGAAGGCACCCATGACGAAGTACTTGAATGCGCCCTCGCTGGCGGATCGTTGGTTCTTGAAGAAGCCCGCCATGACGTACACCGCCAGTGACAACGTCTCGATGGAAACGAAGATCGAGATCAGGTTGGTGGCCTGGCACAGCAGTGCCATCGAACCGGCGCAGAAGCAGATCAGGGCTTGAAACTCGGCTCGATTGTTGGAACTGCTGGCGAGATAGCTGCCCGCCATCAAGGTGCTGAAAAGGGCAGAGATGATGATGACCCCTGCGCCGAGGCGTCCGAACAGATCATCCGTCATCGCTCCGGCGTAGAGAGAGCCTGTCGATGCTCCGGTGCCCTGAACGAAGAGAGCGGCCAGTGCCAGCAAGAAGCCAGCGATGCCAATCATCGTCAGGTGGGTCTTCTCGGAGCGAGTGTTCTCCGACTCCTTGCTCAGGTCCGAGAAGAGCTGCAAGAGTCCGGTCAGGAACAGGATCGCTGCCGGTAGTATCGCTAAGATCTCGGCTCGTGAGATGGTGAGTTCCATCGTCGGCTCCTAACTCTGCAGCATCTCGACGTAGAGGGACAGGGTTGGCTTCACCATGTTGATGAAGGGGGCGGGATACAGGCCCAGCCACACCATCATCACCACGAACGGGATCAGGTAGATGATCTCTCGTGCAGAAAGATCTGCCACGTTTCGATTCTGATCGTGGACAAGTGGGCCGAAGAGGAATCTCTTGACCATGTTGAGCATGTAGAGGGCTCCCAGGACAACCCCGGTCGAAGCCAGTACGCCCCACAGGGGGAATACCTGGAAGACACCGTACAGGATCAGGAACTCCCCGACGAAGCCGTTCAGCCCCGGCAGTCCGATACTGGAGAGGACTGCGATCAGGAAGAAGATGGTGTACATCGGGATGACCTTGGCGAGTCCACCGTAATCAGCGAGCTCCCGAGTGTGACGCCGTTCGTAGATGATTCCGATCATCAGGAACAGCATACCGGTGGAGAGGCCGTGATTGATCATCTGGAGGATTCCACCGGTGATCGTCTCGACATCGGGAACGAAACAGGCCAGTACCACGAAGCCCAGGTGGCTCACCGAGGAGTAGGCGATCAGTTTCTTGATGTCATTCTGGGCGAGCGCCATGCAGGCCCCGAAGATGATTCCGATTATCGACAACCAGCACATCTCCGACTGGAGGTCGAACGCTGCATCAGGAAAGAGGGGGATCGAAAAGCGCAGTAGGCCGTAGGTTCCCATCTTGAGCAGCACGCCCGCAAGCACCACCGATCCAGCGGTGGGTGCCTGTACGTGTGCATCGGGCAACCAGGTGTGAAGCGGGAACAGAGGTACCTTGATGGCGAAGGAGAGGGTGAAGGCGAGGAATAGCCAGAATTGCTGACCGGTGTCGAGCGGGTGTGTCGTGCGTAGTCGCTCGAGCAGCAGCGGCAGATCAAAGGTTCCTGCATGGCTGTACAGGTACAGGATCGCCAGGAACATCATGAGGCTGCCGACCATGGTGTAGATGAAGAACTTGAGGGCAGCTTTTACCCGTTCCCGTCCACCCCAGATCCCGATGATCAGATACATCGGGATCAGCATCGCCTCGTAGAAGAGGTAGAAGAGGATCAGGTCGAGAGCGACGAAAGCGCCGACCATTCCGGTTTGCAGCAGGAGCAACCCGATGTGGAACTCCTTGACCCGATCATCGATGGCTTTCCAGGTGCTCAGGAACACGAAAGGCATCGAGAAGCAGGTCAGCAGCACCAGCAAGATGGAGATCCCATCGACGCCCAGGTGGTAACTGATACCGAGAGATTCGATCCAGCTGCACTGTTCTTCCAGTTGCATCGTTCCGATGCTGCCATCGAAGTTGCCGACCATCAGCAGCGAGAAGAGCAGCGTCAAGAGGCTGATCATCAGGGAAGCTTGACGGAGCAGTGCCTTGTTATTTCGATCGACCAGTGACAGCAGCAGCGCGCCGATGGCGGGCGTCAGCGTCACCAGGCTGAGGATCGGTAGGTTGAAGGAGTCGAGTTCGGGAATCACTGCGCCCCCCCTCCCTTCATCAGATTCAGTAACATGTAAAGAAGGACCAGTGCACCGCAGCAAAAGGTGAGCAGATAGCCGGGAATGAACCCGGTCTGCATCTTCCTGAACCAGTGCCCGACGCTTCGGGTCAGCAGCGCAGTCCCATCGACCATGATTCCATCGATGATGATGCGGTCGACGATGATGAAGAGGAGATGACAGATCATGTCAAAGGGCCGCACGATGACTGCTGCGTAGATCTCGTCCACGTAGAACTTTCGATCGGAAAGCTGTCCGAGGAACTTACCCGGTGAACTGGCGACGAATCCTTCGCGGGTCGCCTTGCCCTTGCCGTAGCAGTACATGGCAAAGAGCAATCCGGAGCCGGCGATGGCGAGGCTGAGGAACATGCTCTGCCACTCTGCGGCGTGTAACACCTCCGGCGAGATGCCCTGGTGGGCATGGTGCAATCCGGTGAAGTGGCCGAGTGTCGCGTTGCCTCCGAGAAACTCCGGAACGTTGAGGAATCCACCGAGGGCACTGGCGATGGCGAGGACGAAGAGGGCGAAACCGATCCAGCCCCCCGGTTCGTGAACCTTGCCGTCGAGGCTAGCGTCAACACGGGATTCTCCCCAGAAGGTCATGGCGACGCAGCGGATCATGTAAAAGGCAGTCATCCCTGCGGTGAGGAATGAGATTCCCCAGAAGAACGCTGCATTACTGGATCCGATGGTGAATCCCTGGAGATATCCGGCGAACAGAATTTCGTCCTTGGAGAAGAAACCCGCAAGTGGGGGGACCCCTGCGATGGCCAGCGTTCCGATCAGGAAGGTGATGTGGGTGAAGGGAAGCTGTTTTCGCAGCCCTCCCATCTTTCTCATGTCCTGTTCATGATGCATGGCGTGAATGACGGAGCCGGATCCGAGGAACAGCAGTGCCTTGAAGAAGGCGTGGGTGACCACGTGGAAGAATGCTGCGGAAAACGCTCCCACGCCGATGGCGAAGAACATGTAACCCAGCTGACTCACCGTGGAGTAGGCCAGTACCTTCTTGATGTCGTTTTGCCCGAACGCGATGAGGGCCGCCAGCAGTGCCGTGCAGGCACCGATTCCTGCCACAACGCTCATCGCCACCGGTGAGGCCTCGAAGAGGGGCTTCAGGCGGCAGCACAGGTACACTCCGGAGGTCACCATGGTAGCGGCATGGATCAGCGCAGAGACCGGTGTCGGTCCCGCCATGGCGTCGGGGAGCCACACGTAGAGGGGAATCTGCGCACTCTTGCCGGTGGCTCCGATGAAGAGCAAGAGGGTGATCACGGTGACCAGCCCCATCGTTCCGAGGAGCGGGATCGTCAGCGACTGCTCGGCGAGTGTTGCGATCAGCGTTGGATCGGTCAGTGTGGACATGTTGAGGGTGCCGAAATGCTTCAGGCACAGGAAGATTCCCAGCAGGAAGGCGAAGTCACCGATACGGTTGACGATGAAGGCCTTGCGCCCGGCGGCGCAGTTGGCGTCATCCTCGTACCAGAATCCGATCAACAGGTAGGAGCAGAGCCCCACGCCCTCCCAGCCGATGAACATCAGCAACAGGTTGTCTCCCAGGACCAGCAGCAACATGAAGGTGGTGAACAGGTTCAGGTAGGAGAAGTACCGGTGATAGCCGGGGTCTCCCTTCATGTAGCCGATGGAGTAGAGGTGGATCAACGATCCAACTCCGGTGATGACCATGCACATCACCGAGGAGAGTCCATCGAGGTGGAGGGAGAAGGGGATCTCGACGAGCCCCTCGATCCAGATCCACGGGAACCCATCCCAGTGCAGTGGATTGCCCTCGTAAACGATGCGACTCCAGGCAGCATAGGAGATGACGAAGGAGAGGATTGGTAATCCGCAGGCGAAGGTGTTGACCGCTTTGGTACCGATTCTCTTTCCGAGCAACCCGTTGATCAGGAAGCCGAGGAAAGGAAGTAGAGGTATCCAGAGGAGATTGATGTCCAAGTGATCCCCCTAGCCGTTCAACCGGCAAAGTTCGCGAACATCGATGGAGCCCCAGCGACGCCAGATGACCAGTAGTAGCGACAGGCCGATGGCAGCTTCGGCTGCGGCCACCGCGAGAACCATGAGAGTGAAGATCTGTCCTCCATGTTCACCGGAGAAGGCGGTGAGGGCATGAACCCTTCCAAAGCCAACCAGTGCGATGTTTACCGCATTGAGCATCAGCTCCAGCGACATCAGTACGATCAAGATGTTGCGTCTGGCCAGTACTCCATAGGTGCCGATGGAGAAGAGCAGTGCGCTGAGGTAGAGGAGGGTCGGCAGGCTAAACATCGCTGGTCACCACCCCTTCCTCGCTGTTACTGGCCGGATCGACCGTGCGTCGTCGCATGGCGAGATGAACTGCTCCGATGATTCCGACCAGGATCAAGATCGAGGTCAATTCAAAGACGAGCAGGTGGCCCTGGAACAGTTCCAGCCCGAAGGAGGCGACCGCTCCGTGGGAAGCGTGTACCTCGGGTAAGGCTGGAATCGAGCCCTGGGCAGCGATGGATGCCACCACATCGGACTGAGAGATGGCGAAACTCAGCAACGAGAAGACCATCAGTGCTATTCCCGCAGCAAATGCCTTCTCCACGGTGCCTGTTTCTTCGGGAAGGTCACCTTCTCGTGGATTGATCAGCATGATGACGAAGAGGTACAGCACCATGATGGCACCTGCGTACACCAACAACTGCATGAATCCAAGAAAGGTGGCATCGAGCAGCATGAAGATCACCGACACTGCGGCGAACATGACGATGAGGAACAGCGCAGAGTAAATCGGATTCCTCCGGGTCACCACGAGCAACGAGCTCACCGTGGCGAGTGCCGCAGTAATTCCAAAGAACAGGTGTTCCATGCCAGGGGTCAGCAATTCGTTCTCCAAACCAGATCTCCAACGATCCGCGGTGGATCAGAGGGAAAGAAGTTTGTCCTTGTCGTAAATCTTTTCTGCGCGAGTTCTCGAAGGGATGTTGTAGACGGGTGTCAGTTCGATGGCATCACAGGGACATGCTTCCTCGCACATACCGCAGTAGATGCATCGCATCATGTCGATGTTGAAAAGTCTCGGGCGTTTCTCGCGATCGTCCCAGGGGGCTTCTTCTGCGACGATCTCGATGCAATGTGCGGGGCAAGCGGTGGAGCACATGAAGCAAGCCACGCACTTCTCACGTCCCAGTTCATCTCTCTTGAGTCTGTGCTCACCGCGGTATCCAGGGTAGGGCGTACGCCGGTCCTCTGGGTACTGGATGGTGTTCGGTTCATTACGAAGGATGTGCTTGAGGGTATTGATCAACCCCTTTGCCACGGGTGCAGCAAAAGTGGCATCTTGCCGCGGTTTCGTGGTGGCGGTCGAATCCTTCTTGTTGTCGTCGCTGGCAGACGGTTGGTTTGCCATGCGGTCTCCGTTCTAGTCCTCTGCTACGGCAGAGGAATCAGCCAGTTCCAGCCGAGGACACCCGCCAGGGCGGTAAGTCCAAGATTGAGTAGTGCCAGTGGGATGAACACCTTCCAGCCGATCGCCATCAACTGGTCGTATCGGAAGCGGGGAAGGGTCCAGCGAACCCAGATGTAAAAGAAGAGTAGTACCAGCAACTTTGCGCTGAAGATCCCCACGCTGATGGCGATATCGCCAATTCCAGGAGAGGTGGGAATCTCGACCCATGGCAAGCTCCAACCACCGAGGAACATCGTCACCATCAATCCCGACATGGTGATCATGGCGACGTATTCACCCATGAAGAAGGTGGCGAACTTGAGGCCGGTGTATTCGGTGTGGAATCCTCCGACCAGTTCTGCTTCGCACTCGGGCAGGTCAAAGGGCAATCGATTGGTCTCGGCAAATGCTGCAATCAGGAAGATCACAGCAGCGATCGGTTGCTGAAACAGGTTCCACTCGAGGAGCCCCAGTGTTCCCGCTCCCCATTGCTGTCGAACGATTTCGTTGAGGTCGACCGACTCCGCAGTCATCAGCACGGCGATGACGGAGAGGCCGAGAGCGACCTCGTAACTGATCATCTGCGCCGAGGCGCGCAGGCCGCCCAGCAACGAGTACTTGTTGTTGGAAGCCCAGCCGCCAAAAGCGAGTCCATACACCGAGAAGCCGCCGATGGTCAGCAAGAAGATGACTCCCACATCGAAGGATGCGACCTGCAGGTCGATTCCCACGGGAATCACTGCAAAGGCAAGTACAGCCGGTGCGTAAACGAGGTAAGGGCCGAGCCTGTAGATCCACTTGTCGACCCCTTGCGGGGTAAGGTCTTCCTTGAAGGCAAGCTTGATCACATCCGCCAGCGGTTGCAGCAATCCGACCGGGCCGACCCGGTTGGGTCCAACGCGATCCTGGATCCAGGCACTGATGCGCCGCTCGAAGTAAACGAGAGCTGGCACGATCTGCAGGATCACGGCGAAGATGATGATGGCCTTGATCACTGGAAGCAGGAAGACGAGGAGTTCATTCATCGGGAACCTCCGTCGGCGCCAACGCCGGCGGGACGTTCGTCGAGGGGAATGCCAAGGCTGCCGATATCACTGTGGTTATGCCCCTGGAATGGTGCGCAACTGTCGGCGAGATCCCGGAAAATTCCGGCGGCGGAGAGGGGTCTCGTCTTGCTGCCACCGTCCGCGTCGATTCCTTGCAGCAGGGTCAACTCCGGGGTGAAGGGAGCGGTTCCAGGTTTCCAGCACGATCTGGTACGTTGCAGGCGACCGTCCTCGTTGACCCAGCTTCCCTCCTTCTCGAGGGGGGCGGTTGCGGGCAGCACCAACGATGCCCCGTCGAGCCATGGGCCCTCCAGCACCGAGAAGACGATTCGAGTCTGCACGTTGCCGATGGCGCGGCTCCAGTCGCTTCCCGGTCCCGCTGCTTCGGGTCCACCGCAGAAGGCGATCACCGCCTGAACTTCTCCTCCGTTGAGAGCCTTCATGAGGCGCTCTGCATCCTTCTCGAACAGTTGATCTCCGAGGATCTGTTGGGCGCCGTTGCGATTGGGGTGGCGAGCGGCACTGATCTTGAATCCGGAAGGGAACTGAGCTGCTTGTCCTTCTTCTGGTAGCCAGCCACCGATGATGCAGTTGCCGTGCTCCTGTGCCATCGATTGCACCAGGAACAGTTCCTCGCAGGTGAGGAATGGATCGACCAGGATGGCGAGCTGGTCGGCGCCAGCGATGGAGGAATGAATGGTTGTCGCGGCAGTGGCATCGTCGACCGGCGTGTCGCCAGCTCTTGCGGCGAGTACTCGGTTCTCGGAGTAGAGATGTCTCCACCCGTAGCGACCGTCATCGCACATCCACCAGTCGTTGACTTCCTGGTTCTCTCTGGGGATCAAGCGCTTGACGTATCCATCGAGGCTTTCCACCTCGACATTGCAGCCCCTGGAGCAACCCCCGCAAACTGAATCCTTACGCTCCATGTTCCACACTCGAGCCTCGTACTTGAAATCGTGAGAGATGAGCGCACCGACGGGGCAGATATCGACGGTGTTTCCGGCCATCTGGTTGTCGATGGGGATCTCCGGGAAGACATCGACAACCGATCGATCGCCTCGCTCGACCACACACAGTTCGCTGGTTCCACTGATCTCGTCGCAGAAACGCACGCAGCGAGTGCAGACGATGCAGCGATTTCCCCAGATGGAGATGGTGGGACCCAGTTCCTTGGTATGGCGGATGTTCTTGTCCTCGACGAAGCGACTGCGGTCGGGACCATGTTCGTAGGAGTGGTCCTGAAGGACGCACTCGCCCGCCTTGTCGCAGACAGGGCAGTCGAGGGGGTGGTTGATCAACTGGAACTCCATGACGGAGTTTCTCGCATCGGTCGCCACCTCGCTGTCGGTCTCGATCTCGAGACCATCGGCGATCCGTTCAGAGCAGGAGATGACGGGTTTCGGCGAGCGATTGCTTTCCACCATGCAGATCCGACAGTTGCCGGCGATGGAGAGACCTGGGTGGTAGCAGAAGCACGGGATCTCGACCCCGTGTTCCTTCGCCGCCTCCATGATGGTCATCCCGGAACGGTTTTCAACTTCTTGGCCATTGAGCAGCCAGCGAGTCATAGAGGATGTGTCATCCGACATGTGATGCGGTTCCTCCCACGGTTGAAGAGTGCCGTTTCTTCCAGGCCGGACTTCCGCCATTCTGGATTGCAAATTCAAAGTCTGAACGGAACTTGGTGACAAACGATTCGGCAGGGAATGCAGCAGCATCCGCCAGGGCGCAGATGGTCTTTCCGACCATCCGGTCACACACCTCCTGGATCAGGTCGAGGTCCTCGATGCGACCCTCGCCGTGGTAGATCCGGTGGACGATCTTTTCAAGCCAGCCGGTCCCTTCGCGACATGGGGTGCACTGACCGCACGATTCGTGATGGTAGAAACGCATCACGTTGACGAGGGCATCGACCATGCAGGTGGAGTCGTCGATGACGATGACCCCGGCCGAGCCGAGCATCGTGCCCGCTTCCGCAAGGGACTCGATATCCATGGCGACATCGCATTCATCGGCGGTGAGCACGTGGGCGGAAGATCCTCCAGGGATCACTGCCTTGAGCTTGCGGCCCTTCCAGATTCCTCCGGCGTGTTCATCGATCAATGCCCGAAGGGAGACTCCCATCGGCAGTTCAAATGTTCCTGGATTCTCGACATGTCCACTGACGCAGAACAACTTCGGTCCTGGAGATTTCTCCGGGCCGATCTCCCTGTACGCCTCCGCCCCGATTTCGATGATGTAGGGCAGGTTCGCGAGGGTCTCGACATTGTTGACCACGGTGGGGCAGCCAAAGACTCCCTCGATTGCGGGGAAAGGTGGTTTCAGTTTCGGTTGTCCACGATCACCCTCCAGCGAGGTGAGCATTCCAGTCTCCTCGCCGCAGATGTAGGCGCCGGCACCGCGATGAACGGTGACATCGATCTTGAGACCGGAGCCGAGGCAGTCGTCGCCGAGTATTCCATCCTCGTAAGCCTCATCGATCGCTTCTTGCAGTCGATTGGTGGCGAACACGAACTCTCCGCGGATGTAGATGTACGCGGTTTCGATTCCGACAGCCTTGCAGCAGATGAGGATCCCCTCCAGCAACAGGTGAGGATTCTTTTCCATGATGACCCGATCCTTGAAGGTTCCGGGTTCCGATTCATCGGCATTGACCACCAGGTACTTGGGTTTGTCGGTGTCCTTGGGGACGAAGCCCCACTTGACGCCGGTCGGGAAGCCGGCACCACCTCTTCCACGGAGGTTGGCAGCCTTGACCTGATCGATCAAATCGTCTGCAGCGACCTTCCTGGCAAGGGCTTCCTTGGCGTACTTGTAGCCCCCCTGTTTCTTGTAAAACTTGAGGGTGTGACAATCGATCTCATCGACGTGCTGGGTGAAGATCTTCCTGAATGCCATCAGTTGCCCTCCCCTGCAGCTTCTGCTCGAAGCTGTTCGATCAGATGGTCGACATCCTCGAGGGTAAGATCCTCGTGGTAATCGTCGTTGCACTGAAGCATCGGTGCGGTGTCGCACGAACCGAGGCACTCCACCTTGGCCAGTGAGAAGACGCCGCAATCGGTGGTCTCTCCAGGTCCGATTCCGAGTCTCTCGGAGATGCGTGAGACGACATCCTCCGAACCACGCAAGGCGCAGGAAAGTGTGCTGCAAACCTGCATGTGAAACTTGCCAACTCCGGCGCGTCGGTAGTGGGTGTAGAAGGTGACCACACCGAAAACCGCCGCTGGAGGAATCTCCATCAGGTCAGCAACGTAGCGCATCTCGGGAATGCCGAGTTCGCCGAACTGTGCTTCAGCAAGACGCAGGGTCGGCAGCAGAGCTGCCCTCCGAGTGGGGTAGCGAGTTAGCAACCACTCGTATTTCTTCATCGTCTCGTCTGAGAATGTAAGGGTGTCAGCCACGGAAACTCCTACCTGTCCAGCTCGCCGGCAATGACATGGAAACTGGAAAGAACAGCAACTGCATCGGAGATCATTCCTCCCTCGACGAGGCGAGGGAAGATGGCGTAGTTGTAAAGGGAAGGGGGACGTACACGTAATCGATAGGCGGTGTCGGAGCCATCGGAGTTGATGAAGAAACCGAGTTCTCCACAGGGTGCCTCGGTGGCGCTGTAGATGGATGAATCCGGTTTCGGCTGGATCCCGTGACCGAGCATCACCAGTTTGAAGTGATGGATCAGCGATTCCATGTCGTTGTGGACGGCGTCCTTCGCCGGAAGGCTGGTCTTGAAATCATCGTGAACCACCGGTCCCGATGGCAAGGTCGCCATCGCCTGGCGGATGATCTCGAGGGACTGCTCGATCTCCTCCATCCGCTGCATGTAGCGAGCAAAGGAGTCGCCTTCCGTTTGCAGCGGAACCTTGAAGTCGTAGCGATCGTAGCCGAGGTAAGGCTTGTCGCGACGAACATCCATGTCGAGGCCACTCGATCTTCCGATGGGACCACTGAGACCCCACGATCTCGCCTGCTCCTCGGTGACGACGCCGATCTCCTTGACCCGGTCGACGAAGATCCGGTTGTTGAGAAGCATCAGGTGGATCTCATCGAGCAGCGGAGGGAACTCGTCGAGGAAGGCGTAGACCAGGTCGGGGAAGAACTCCGGCACGTCGCGGATGATGCCTCCGACGCGGGTCCACGAGGTTGTCAATCGGGCTCCACAGACAGCTTCGATGATGTCGTAGACCAGTTCGCGCTTCTCGAAGGCCCACAGCATGATGCTGAAGGCTCCCAGGTCCATCCCCTGCAGCCCGACGCACAGGATGTGGTCGGCGATTCTTGAGAGTTCACACATGATCACCCGAAGAGCCGCACAACGGGGGGGGACCTCGATGCCGAGCAGTTCCTCGACAGCGACGGAATACCCGACATTGTTGTTGATGGCGGATAGGTAGTTCATGCGGTCGGAGACGGTGACCCACTGCTGGTAGGTCATGTTCTCGCCCAGTTTCTCGAATCCTGTGTGCAGGAATCCGATCTCGACATCCGCCTCGACGATGGTCTCCCCCTCGAGGGTGAAGATCGATCGCAGGGTGCCGTGGGTTGCGGGGTGCTGTGGACCGAAGTTCATGACGATGCGACCATCGCCAGAATCTTCCGTCATCTCCGTCATGCGAGTGGAAGATCCACCGGAGCGATACGATTTCCAGCCCTGTTCCAGTTCCCTGTCGAGGGTCTTCACCGAAGGGACCGGTGTGTCGCGAGTGCCACTACTTTGGTTCGGAGTCACGGCGGACCTCCTCGGTGTACTCGGGTGTGTGCATTCCTCTGCCGATACTGGTCGGATAATCGGCAGGATCTTCCTCGACCATCTGGTCGCCACGAGGAACCACCCTGGGGAACTGACGTCGTTCACCGGCTCCGCTCAGCGGGTAGTCCTTGAGCAGCGGGAACCCGGGGTAATCCTCCGGCATCAGAAATCTGCGCAGGTCCGGATTCCCATCGAAGGTGATTCCGAACATGTCGTGGGTTTCTCGTTCACCCCATCGAGCCGAGTCCCACAGGTCGAAAACCGTGGGGAGCGATGGTTTATCCTCTGCGAGCCAGACGTGCAGGCGGAACTGATGCTGAGACGAGTCGAGGTTTCTCAGGATATAGATCACCTCGAACCGTTCCGGGCGATCGTTGCCGAGATGGTCGATGGCGGTGACATCGACCAGGTAGGAGTACCCTTGCTGGTGAAAGTTCTCGAGAAGCGCTCGCTGATCGGGAGCGTGACAGCGTAGTCCGCTCTGTCCCTGATGCACTTCATGTGCGCTGATCGCGGATTTGAGACTTGCCGGTAGCGCCTCGAGGGCAGGGTTTTGTTCACTCATGTCAGGAACCGTGCTTTCCGGAATCGAATCGCTCTTCGCCGACCAGTTGCTGGATTTCAAAGACGGCATCGAGCAGCGATTCGGGGCGCGGTGGGCAGCCCGGGACGTACACGTCGACCGGGATGAATTGATCAACCCCCTGGATCAGTGTGTAGGTGTCGAAGACTCCTCCACAGGAAGCGCAAGCTCCCATCGAGATGACCCACTTGGGTTCAGGCATCTGTCGATAGATCTTCTGGAGGACAGGCATCATCTTGAGAGAGATGCGACCACTCACGATGAGCAGGTCCGCCTGACGAGGGCTGAATCGAACCACCTCTGCACCGAATCGGGAGATGTCGTAGCGGCCTGAAAAGGTCGCCATCATTTCGATGGCGCAGCAGGCGGTCCCGAACGGCATCGGCCACAGGGCATTTTTTCTACCCCAGTTGACGATGGTGTTGACGGTGGTGGTGAGAAATCCTTCTCCACCGATGAGGCTCTCTAATCCCATTCGAGGGCTCCTCTCTTCCACAGGTATGCAAGTCCTCCGGTCAAGACGAAGAGGAATGCACCCATCTCGACGAGTCCGACGACACCGAGTTGTTTGTAGACCACTGCGTACGGCAGCAGGAAAACGGTCTCGATGTCGAACAGGATGAACAGGATGGCAACCAGATAAAACTTCACGGTAAAGGGTTCTCTTGCATCGTCGAGGAGGGGGACTCCGCATTCATAGATCGTCTCCTTCTCTGGATCCTTTCGGCGTGGGCCGAGTAGTTCGGAGAGGAGAAGGAGTGCGACTCCGACGATGACGATGACTGCAATGAAAGTGATGAGCGCCACGAGATCCTGGTCTCCACTCGCCGCCAGGACGGGATACCAGTGACTCAAGGGATCGATGATTGTGGTGAACTGATCCACGAAGCCTCCGCCCTGGCTGCGTCTTTCGAGAGTCGAGACGCCAATCACACCAGTTCACTCGCAGGGGCAGCCAGCCCCGCATGTGCACCGAGATTTTAGGCTACCCGGGGCAGTTGAAAAGGGAACTCGGAGGTTTTCGGTGAGGTTTTGTCGGTGCCGGGTCCTGGGGGGCGATCGGTCTCGAATCAGGCCCGAGTCGAACCGGGTAAGCGATCCATCAGGGAGGCCACCGCCTCGACCGGAATCGGTCCGACAGGGGCGATGTTCCACCCCAGAGGGGTTGCTTCCGTGGGGTGCTGTTCGATCAATTGCGCCTGCAGGTCGCCGAGAACCTCCAGCGAGAGATCGAGGCATTCTCCCTCGGGAACGGTGGAGAGGTACGCCTCCAGCGAATCCGGTACCCGTACGCCGAGGTAGCGCAGGAAACCGAGCTGCTGAACTCGCTTGACGGGGCACAGGCTCACCAGGATGGGGGTGTTCCTGGCGTGGGGGGCGTCCTGTTGCAGTTCATCTCGCAGTATTCGCACGCTGTCCGCCTCGAAGACGATCTGTGTGGTGAAAAAATTGGCGCCGTTGAGGGCCTTCTCCTCCATCCTGTGTGCCTCGGAGACGGGACTTCCCTCCCGCTGTGGGATGCAGATGTTGCCGATCTGGATGCCTTCCCCGGAAAAGTTCTCCTGGAGGATTCGATTGGCCTGGGAGACCGGGGGACCGGGCCACTCCTTGCGATCGTGGGGAGCTCCGACCAGTACGATATTGGAAATTCCATGGCCTTGAATCGTCTCGTGTGCCCACTCCAGCAACTCTCCGGGGCCCTGGAAGGAAACCACGTGATTGATGATCACCGGAATTCCCAGCTGATCCTGGATCCTCCGTCCCAGTTCCCTGGGGGCGAGCCGTGGCGAGTACTCTCGGACCCGCATCCCCCGGGGGTTGCGGTTCTCCTCGTCATGAATTTCCGGGATGTTGACCGCATCGAAATGGCCATTCTCGGCAAGCTTTCGAACCCTTGCCAGGCGCCGGTGCAGTCCTTCCAGACCACTCTTGAGGGTCGGCGGAAGCACTTCGAGAATCGTCGAATTTGGCGGACTCCAGGTCATGCGGTTTCCCCCTCGCGAATTTCCCAGATCTCATTCCCGTGTCATCAGTGACCCACCGCTAGCGGATCAGCGAGCGGCTTCCTCGAAACGGTCTGCCACCACCGACCAGTCGACGACATTCCAGAACGCCTCGATGTAGTCGGGGCGCCGGTTCTGGAAGTTGAGGTAGTAGGCGTGCTCCCACACATCGAGTCCCAGCAACGGAGTTCCCACGCAATCGGCGATCCCCGTCATCAGGGGATTGTCCTGATTGGCACTGGAGCAGACCTTTAGCGTTCGGTCGGAAGAGAAGCAGAGCCACGCCCAGCCACTTCCGAAGCGGGTCTTGGCGGCGCCGGCAAAGGCATCCTTGAACTGATCAAAACTGCCAAAAGATTGGTCGATGGCCGCTGCCAGCGATCCTGCCGGGGTACCACCACCACTTGCGCTCATCGATTTCCAGAAGAGGGAGTGGTTGAAGTGGCCACCACCGTTGTTTCGAACCGCACCACGGATCGACTCCGGCACTTCTCCGATATTCCTGCACAGGTCGCTGATGTCAGCATCCTGGAGTTCTGCGTGCCCCTCGAGGGCAGCGTTGAGATTGCCGACATAGGTCGCGTGATGCTTGCCGTGGTGGATCTCCATCGTACGTGCATCGATATGGGGTTCGAGTGCATTGAAATCGTAGCCAAGGTCGGGGAGTTGAAAGGACATGAGTACTCCTACTCGCTGAATCTATTTGAAACGGATGGCATCGCGATTCTCAACATGGGAACCATCGATGGTCAGAACGATATGAAGGGTAAGTGTGGTTGCGACGGAGATCAACCGTAGTGGTGGATTCTCGCCTTTACAGGCAGTCCAGTGCGTCGTCGGTCAGGTCTGCGCCGGGAGCGGGGAATGGCGGCGGAGGTGGTGGAGATGAGCCGAACAGGTACTGCAGCACCGACACGGTATCGGAGATGTCGAGGGCACCATCGTCGTTGACGTCAGCGGCGTCCATGCACGGCAGTGGGGATCCCATGTAGGTTCCCGCCAGCAGCGTGTTGGCGTCGGAGAGGTCGATGGTCGAATCGAGATTTGCATCGCCACGGATGAAGTGATCGAGCCAGCTGAGTTCCCCATCGACGAGGTTACCCACAGGGTTCTGGTCGATGGTGCACTCCCCATCGATCAGGTCGATGATCCACAGCCCGGGAGCAGTAGGAGGCAAGGCGACGACCAGGTGGCCGAGGGTCTCTCCGTTGAGTGAAGGGACCGCCCCTGAGGTCGAGGTCAGCGTGATGGTGACTCCCGTGGGGGAGAAGGTCTCGTCGACGGTCCACTCTCCCTGGGTCAGGTCGTCGAAGTCACTTCCCTGGATGGTGAGGTCGCAGACGATCCATTCGTCGTACTCGAGTCCCATGGCGAAGGTGGTCGCAGGGCCATCGGTCCAGGCGCGGATCGGCAAGGTCAAGGTGGTGTCGAGGGCAGTCCCGGCACGACTCTCGATGAGGATCAGAGGGAAATCGAAGACGGTGATGGTGCCGGGGATGACGATGGGTATCACCGAATTGCCGACCAGGTCGGTCAACAGCAGCGGGCTCGATTCGTTGGCGACTCCGCCAACTCCACCGGCGAGATTGCCAGAATCGGGAATCAGATCGAGGTCGATGACCGACAGTCTGAGGTATGCCGCCAGCACTTCATTGCCTGCCGGAAGTGATTCTCCTCCGGCGTAGATCACCTGAATACCCTGGTAGGGGGGAAGCAGTGGAGTGGTGATGGGAACCGGCTGGAGCAGTTCACTCTCGGTGCCGGTGAAACTGATGTCGTCGAAGGCGAGGAGTAACTCGTCGTACTCCAGTCCCATCTGCCACGACAGGATCTCCACCTCGCTGCTGATGAGAACGGGAACCCAGGCATGAGTTTCACCGGGAAGCACGATGGCATCCCCGAGCTGGATGGTGGGGCCGCCGAAGCCCGAGTTGGTGACCTGGGAATGAAGCGCAGGAGTGCCGAGCCACAGCCATGCGACCACCGACAACGCAGAGAGAATTCCCCGAAGGATCCTCTGCGTCGAACGAGGGCTCGTAGATGGATGGTGATCACCGCGGCGTAGCACGATCACTCCTGCTTCAATGACCAGAATCCCCTGGCCAGGGTCTTTGGGGGAAAGGGTCACTGTCGTACAAACGGCAATATACCCAATCTAATGGTCGATTCTAACCGCCCGAGGATGCGTGTAAAGTAGGGCACATGGCAGGTTTCCGTGCTGCGGTGCCGCTTGACTTGGGTGTCGCACCCACCTAGTTTCATCCCTTATTGACGCTGTCGGGGGCCTTTAGATTCCGGGTTTTTTGCGGACATTGCAGCCGGCTCCCGTCGTGAACAGGATGGCCCTCGCTCTGTTCGCCATGAACCCTTGTAAACCACTTCGTACAAAGGAGATGTGGATTTGAGCGGTGCCTCCAAGGATTCGACCTCTGCGGCCGCTCCGTGCGCCCTTCCCGCACCTCTGTCTTGCTTCGGCCCGAGGCTCGAGACGGCGATGGAAACTCGCATCGTCGCTCTGGAGCCCGCCTCCTTGCAGGTTGCGGTACGGGATGCCACCCGTGGAGGCAAGAAACTTCGTCCCCACATCGCACTCTGGTTCGCCGAATCGCTGGCGGTCGAGGCCGCCGTTGCCGACGCGGTGGCGTGCCTTACCGAGTGGCTGCACAGCGCCTTTCTCATTCATGACGACATCCAGGATGGCGACGAGTGGCGCCGAGATCAGCCGACACTATGGAAGCGACATGGTGTTTCGACCGCACTCAACGGTGCTGATTGGCTCCTCTCCCGCGTATATCAGGAGGTCGCCAGCATGGAGTTGCCCGGTTCGACCTGCGGGCGTTTACTGGAAGCGGTCACCGAGGTTCATCAGCGCACGGTGATGGGGCAACAGTTCGATCTCGAAGGAAGGGCGGATCCTCATTTCAATCTGGAGCGTTATGAAGAGGCGGTCCAGTCGAAGACGGGTCGTTACCTGGCGCTGGGGATGGTTGCCATCGCCATCGTTGCCGATCTCGATGAACGGGTCACTGACACCCTGTGGAGGGTAGGAGATGAACTGGGCCCGGCATTTCAGATCCAGGATGACCTGCTCGACATGACCCATCAAAAGGGGCGTGGGGGTCAACTTGGTAACGATGTGAAGGAAGGGAAGCCATCGATACTCTATGCTCATGCCCTCGACCAGGGTGATCTGAGCAACGAAGACCGAACTCGTCTGGTCGAAGTGATGGGGACCGAGAGAGAAAAGACTACCGACGCCGATGTGAGATGGGTGATCGAACTCTGTGAGAGGTGCGGGTCGATCGAATTTGCACGCCAGCAAGCGCAATCGAGGGCCCGTTCCGGCATCGAGCTGTTCGCTTCCATCACCGAAATCGATGCGACGTTACACCGGCAGTTCGAGGAGATAGCACGGTTCGCCGTGGAGAGGGACAGGTAGAGAATGACGACAAAAAGGATTCCGGTGATCTATGGCGGTGACTGGGCAGAACGCGAGATCTCCATCCTCAGTGCTGCCAATGTCATCGGATGGTTACAGGAAGCTGATTTCCAGCCGATCCCGGTGCGCTGGGATTCTGACGGTTGGCTCACCTGTCCCATCGATGATCTGGAGCAAATCGGCGATCCGATGCATCCCAATGAGGTGTTGCAGAATCACGTCGCTGCCGGGATCGAGGCGGTGTTCAACTGCCTGCACGGCGGAGCGGGAGAGAATGGTTCGTTGGCGGCGATGCTCGACGGTTACCGTCTTGCATATACCGGTGCCGGCGTCATCGGCGGGGGGACCTCCGCCTGCAAGATCAACTTTCGCCAGCGACTTCGTGGCATCGGGATGAACGTGGCCACCGCTGCGGTGGTCCACGAGGAGGTGTGGAATCGGCGCCGGGACGACGTCCTTGCTGGAGTCGCCGGAGAGATCGGATATCCGTGCGTGGTGAAGGATCCGGTCGGTGGTTCCTCGCTGGGTTTGCGACTGGTTCAGGATCCAATCGAACTGCAGGAGTTTGTTGAAGAGTTGTTCGTAGATGCCCGAATTCTCCTGATCGAACGCTTGGTTCAGGGGCGTGAGATCTCGGTCGCATGTCTCGGAGCCGGGAGGGGGGCTCTGCCGCTGGTGTTGCAGCCCATCGAGATCCTCCTCAAGGATGATCGCAAGATCTTCGACTACGAGGCGAAGTACACCGAGGGCCTGGCGGAAGAGGTTCATGCGGCGATGGAGCCGGAGTTGTGGTTGCAAATCGCCCAGGAGATACGCCAGATGCATCTCGAACTCGACCTCGGTACTGCCAGTCGCACCGACCTGATCCTCACCGCCGACGGTCCTGTTTACCTGGAGACCAATACCGTTCCCGGTTGTACCGAGAAGAGCATCTTGCCCATCGCTGCGGAACTCTCTGGCTTTAGCGGACCCGAGTTGATGAAGAAGATGGTCGAGATCGCCGTCGGCAATCACCTCGAGAAGTGGGGCAGGGGAGCCAGTGCACCTTGAACTACCCTGTGGGTCTCTCCTCGAGCCGATCATCGAGACGATCTGTCACGCCGGGAAGTTGTTGCGTGAATCCCAGAGCGAGCCGAGACAGATCGAGAAGAAGGGCTTCCGTGATCTCGTCACCGATGCAGATCATCGTTCGGAACGGCACATCCTCGACCGTCTGAGAGAACTACATCCACAGGACGAGATCCTCGCCGAGGAATCGGGAGGAACTTTTCCGACGACGGGGCGCTGCTGGATCGTCGACCCGCTCGATGGACCCACCAACTATTCCCATCGGCATCCCCTGTACAGTGTTTCCGCCGCGCTGTGGCAAGAAGGTCGCCCCGTTGCAGCGGTGACTCATTCTCCGGTGCTGGGGCAGACCTGGTTTGCGGTCGAAGGGGCGGGAGCGTGGTGCAGGGAGTCCGATGGGCGCACCGAGCGATTGCAACTCGATTCGGGCGATCAACTGGGAGAGTGTTTGCTCGCCACAGGATTCAGTTACCAGCGCAAGGAACTGGAAGCCGGTGCCCTGCAACTGTTCGGATCGCTACTGCGTCAGGCTCGAGAGGTACGCCGCGGCGGAAGCGCCTGTCTCGACCTCGCCTTCACCGCCGCCGGGATCTTCCAGGGATTCTGGGAGTTCCATCTCGCGCCCCATGATATGGCGGCGGGAGCGTTGCTGGTGCGAGAGGCGGGGGGAGTGGTGACCGATGGGCGTGGTGGAGATGAGTGGCTCTTCGGCGACTGCATCGTCGCCGCATCTCGAGGGTTGCACCCGGTGCTCCTCGATCAGGTCAGTAGCCACTACTGTCAGGAATCTACCGACGGTTCTTCATCATGAGTCGAACGTCGGGCCGACCTCTCATCGTACGCGGCGCCAGCGAGAACAACCTTCGCTCCATCGATGTGGAGATTCCGCGAGATCGCCTGGTGGTCGTGACCGGGATCAGCGGTTCCGGCAAATCCACGCTGGCCCACGGCATCATCTGCAGGGAGGGGCAGCGCCGCTTCGTCGAGAGTTTGAGTCCCTACGCACGCCAATACCTGGGACGTCTCGATCGCCCCCAGGTCGAAACGGTAGAGGGACTCAGCCCCACCATCGCCATCGACCAGAAGACCATCTCGAGAAATCCACGATCGACGGTGGGAACCATCACCGAGATCCTCGACCACCTGCGGTTGCTGTATGCGCGTCTGGGAGCTCCGCACTGTCCCGCCTGTGGAGATGCCATCGAGGGGCGCAGCCGCGAGCAGATCGTCCAGCACACCTGGCTGCAGCTGGAAGGTCGAGAGGTTCTGGTGTGCGCTCCGATCGTGCTGGAGAGAAAGGGTGAGTACCGAAAGGAACTGGAGGAACTGCGCGAGCAGGGATTCGCCCGGGTGCGCATCGATGGAGAACTGTTGCGGCTGTCCGATGAGATCACCCTGGCTCGATACGAACGTCACACCATCGAGGTGGTGCTGGACAAGTTGAAACTTCTCGAGGGAAAGCGTGGACGACTTGCCGAGTCGGTAGAGAAGGCACTGTCCATCGCCGATGGGCTGGTCACCGTCGTCGACGGGGATTCGGTTCACCTCTACTCGAGTCGCTTCGGCTGTCCCTCCTGTTCGATATCTCTTCCGGAGCTGGAGCCTCGCCTCTTCTCCTTCAACAGTCCGCAGGGTGCTTGCCCTCGCTGTGACGGACTGGGGCGCAGGCGATCCCCGACAGAGCAGTCGCTGGTCAAGGACGGCACCCTGTCCCTTGCAGAGGGTGCCCTGATCCTGCGACGGCAGGGCAAGAAGATCCGTGGCCTGTCGCTGTCGTGGACTCATCTCGAGAAGATGGCGACGAAGGAACGGATCTCTCTCGATCGACCGTGGAACAAGTTGACCGACAGGGCCAGGAAACTGCTGCTCGACGGTGCCGCAGCGGTCGGTGGAAAGAGTGACTGGCCAGGATTCATCTCCCTGGTGGAAGAGGCATACGACGAGTACGGCGGCAAGGAACTGGAACGGTGCATGCCACGCAGCGACTGCAAGTCGTGCGATGGAACCCGACTGCAGGACGCACCTCGAGCGGTGCGATATCGTGATCATGGGATCGCGCAGATCTCGTCGATGACGGTGGACGAAGCAGCGCTCTTCTTTTCAGCACTGGAACTGGATGAACGGGAAGAGCGCATCGGGCAATCGCTGTTTCCAGAGATCGAGGCACGGTTGCACTTCCTCTCCAAGGTGGGGCTGGGGTACCTCACCCTGGATCGCTCTGCGGACACCCTGTCGGGGGGCGAGGCCCAGAGAATTCGCCTGGCGAGTCAGCTGGGAAGTGGACTGCGCGGGGTCCTCTACGTCCTCGACGAACCCTCCATCGGCTTGCACCCCTCCGATAACAAGGCGTTGCTCGAGATGTTGCGTGGACTGCGAGACCTCGGCAATACCGTCCTGGTGGTGGAGCACGATCGGGAAACCATCGAGAGCGCTGACCACATCATCGATGTCGGTCCCGGTGCCGGAATCGAGGGGGGAGAACTGGTCGCCGAGGGATCGGCGGCTCAGGTGCGCAAGGAGAAGAGGTCGCTGACCGGTCAGTTCCTGTCAGGGGCGAGGAAGATCGAAGTCCCCGAGGTGCGCCGTAGTGCCGGAGGATTCCTGAAGATTCGCGGCGCACGGATGCACAACCTCAAAGATGTCGAGGTCGACATTCCGTTGCAGTCGCTGGTGGTGGTCACCGGAGCCAGTGGTTCCGGAAAGAGCACCTTGATCCAGGGAGTCTTGCAACCCGCCCTCGCTCGACACCTGGAACTGGTGACGGAGCCACCTGGAGATCACGATGGAGTCGATGGGCTCGATCAGATCGACAAGTTGATCCGCATCGACCAGAACCCCATCGGCAGAACTCCTCGGTCGAATCCGGGGACCTATACCAAGGTCTTCGACGAGATCCGGGATCTGTTTGCCAGGACTCCGGAGGCTCGAGCTCGCGGCTGGAAGAAGGGCCGCTTCTCCTTCAACGTCAAGGGAGGTCGTTGCGAGGCGTGTGAAGGTGCAGGAGTGATCACCATCGCCATGCAGTTCATGGCCGATATCTCGGTGGTGTGCGAGGAGTGCAATGGCACCCGTTTCAACGAGGAGACCCGATCGGTCAAGTGGCGAGGACACGATGTTTCGGAGGTACTGGCACTCTCCATCTCCGACGCTGCTGTTCTCTTTGCCGACGTTCCACAGATTCACAGGATCCTCGATACCCTGCTGGAAGTGGGGCTCGGATACGTCTCGCTGGGGCAACCGAGTACAACCTTGTCGGGCGGAGAAGCGCAGCGGGTGAAACTGGCGACGGAGTTGAAGAAGCGAAGTACTGGAAGAACCCTGTACCTCCTCGACGAACCGACCACCGGACTTCACTTCGCAGATATCGACAATCTACTTCGATCGTTGCAGGCGCTGGTCGATCGAGGGAACACGGTGGTCGTCATCGAGCACTGCCTGGATGTGATCAAGCAAGCGGACCACATCATCGATCTGGGCCCTGGAGGTGGTGGTGCCGGGGGGGCGGTCGTCAGCATCGGTACTCCGGAACAGGTTGCCAGGGGCAGCGGTGCCACGGCACAAGCTCTCGCCGAGGAACTGCAACCGACCAGGCGTTCCGTGCCGCGCACTGGCAAGAGAAGAGGATCGGGAAGTGGTGAACGCAACGATCGGTTCCTGATCGAGGGAGCCAGGCAACACAACCTGAAGGATGTTCGTGTCGAGATTCCCGCCGGGGAGTTCACGGTGATTACCGGTCCCAGTGGTTCTGGTAAGACCACGTTGGCATTTGACATCTTGTTTGCCGAGGGGCAGCGTCGCTACATCGAGAGTCTCTCCACCTACGCCCGCAGGTTCCTCGGTCGGATGGATCGGGCCGAGGTGGATCGAGTCGAGGGGATCGCCCCTGCCATCGCCATCGATCAGAAGAACCGTGGTTCCAGCCCCCGTTCCACGGTGGCCACTACCACCGAGATCTACGACTACCTGAGGATCTTCTATTCGAGAGCTGGGCAGGCCAGTTGCACCCGTTGTGAGGCGTCACTGGAATCTCATACTCCAGCTGCAGCGAGTCGAAGCATCATCGAACAGCGTGGTGAGGATCCGACCCTGTTATTGGCTCCGCTGGCACGACCCTATCCACAGATCGATGACCTGGTCCGTGAGGGATATGCACGGGTGCGTCTCGATGGATCGGTGGTTCGCATCGATGACATCGAGGGCCAGGTCATCGAAGATGAGTCGACGGTGGAGGTGGTCATCGATCGCCTTCGCCCGGCGAAATCGGGAAGGGCCCGGGTTTCCGAGAGTGTCGAGGAGTCCTACCGGCGCGGGGGAGACAGGCTACTGGTCGCCGACGCCGATGGAATCGTGGTCCAGCAGTTCACCAGACGACTATCTTGCCCGGATGGTCACATGATGCTTTCGGAGGAGTTGACTCCTCGCCTCTTCTCCTTCAATCACCATTCAGGAGCCTGTAACAGTTGCTCCGGACTGGGGGTATTGAAGCAGGTCGATCCGCGATTGCTGATCACCGATCCACAGTTGCCCCTCTTCGGTGGCGCCATGGGGCATCGCCTCGGTTCGTGGATCGGACGCAAGAGTGGAAGGGTCCGCAAGGTCATCGATGCGGCACTGCGCTTCCACGGTTTTGACCCGGACCATCCTGTCGATTCCCTCGGCGAGGATGGTTGGAAGTTGATCCTCGATGGTACCGGCGATATCTCCTACCCGGTGACCTTCAGGACGCGCAGGGGAAGTGGACGACTGCGAAGGGTCACCGGTTCGGCATGGGAAGGGCTGGTGGAAAGGGTGTCGATCTGGCACCAGCGCGCCAATTCCCCCCGATGGCGCCAGGCCATCGAAGATCACCTCGCCATCCTCACCTGCCCGTCGTGTCATGGCGGTCGTCTCAAGAAAGAACTGCTGGAGGTACGTATCGGCGGGGAGAACATCTCCGATCTGTGCTCCAGAACCGTCGACCAGGCCCTCGAGTTTTTCCAGCAACTGCAGTTGCAGGGAGTTCGCAAGGAGATCGCTGATCAGATCCAGATCGAGGTGGCGAGCCGACTACTGTTTCTTCAAAAGGTTGGTCTCGGATACCTGGCCCTCGATCGAGCTACCGAGACCCTTTCAGGAGGAGAGTCGCAACGGATTCGCCTTGCCACTCAGATCGGCAATCAACTGGTCGGGGTCCTCTACGTCCTCGATGAACCGACCATCGGTTTGCATCCGCGGGACGTGGACAGGCTCCTCGAGTCCCTCGAGGATCTTCGAGATCAGGGCAACACCCTGGTGGTGGTCGAGCACGATGATCGGACCATTCGACGCAGTGATCACGTCATCGATCTCGGTCCGGCGGCAGGAGTTCTCGGTGGAGAGGTGATTTCACAGGGAACTCCGGCGCAGATCATCGCCGATGAGAATTCAACTACTGGCCGTTTCCTGTCCGGGGTGGAACAGGTGTCGGAGGTGGGAGAGACGAGAAGTGGAGATGGGGGTGAACTCACCATCGTCGGAGCCAGGGCTCACAATTTGCGCAATATCGATGTGACGATTCCGACCGGTGCGTTGACCTGTGTCACCGGTGTCAGTGGCTCCGGGAAGTCGACGCTGGTGATGGATATCCTGTCGAGGGAACTGGCAACCCAGCTGGCAGGAGCGCGACCCGCCAGCGCCGAGCACGATCGAATCGACGGGGTCGAGGCCTTCGATGGCCTCGGAGTCATCGATCAACAACCGCTCGGTCGTACTCCATCCTCCAACGCTGCGACTTACACCGGCGTGATGGCGCCGATTCGCTCCCTCTTTGCCCGAACTGCCCTGGCCAGGATGCGTGGCTGGGGTCCAGGTAGGTTCTCCTTCAACGTGACCGGTGGACGCTGCGAAACGTGCGAGGGGAAGGGGGGGATCTGCATCGAGATGCACTTCCTCAGCGATGTATGGGTCCAGTGCGAGGTGTGTAAAGGTCGTCGCTACGAGAAGGAAACCCTCGAGGCGCGCTGGAAGGGTGCCAGTATCTCGGACGTTCTGGAGATGGATGTGAGCCAGGCGCGAGTGATCTTCGAGGACATTCCGGCGATCTCGACGATGCTTCAAGCTCTCGACGATGTTGGCCTCGGATACCTGGCACTTGGGCAATCTGCGACCACCCTGTCGGGGGGAGAAGCGCAGCGCGTCAAGCTTGCTGCTGAGCTGGGCAGGAGGTCGAGGGGCACGCGGATTTACATCCTCGATGAACCGACGACCGGTTTGCACTTCGGAGATGTTCGATTGCTGGTTCAGATGCTTCACCGCCTCGTCGACCGAGGAGACACGGTGGTGGTCATCGAACATGACCTCGACCTCATCGCTTCCGCCGATCACATCATCGATCTGGGACCTGAAGGTGGCGATGGAGGAGGGAAGGTGGTGGTACAGGGGACTCCGAAGAAGGTGGCACGGTCGAAGAAGAGTCACACTGGCAAGGTGCTGGCGGAACTTCTCAAGAGGCGCAAGGAGTCGAACAAGAATCGACCTCGTTAGCGCGGCTTGGCCAGATCCTGGGTTCTCTGATGAAGCCCTTCTTCCAGCTGCTGCTGCTGGTCAAGGCGATCTCGGAGGTCCTGAAGTGCGGTGCCGAGGAACTGGATGACCTCACGGTCTTCACCCCTGCGCTCCAGTAAATCCCGCACCTGTTCGGTGGCTCTCCTCACCTCGAGTGCTCCCTCTGCGTAGCGATTGGCACTCTCGTGCAGGGCGATGAAGGCGCTCTCCCGATCTCCAGGAGATTTGAGGATGCGCCATGGGCGTCTCCGCAGGTCTGCCGCGAGTCCGTGGAGATCTTCCGTGGTGGACTCGAAGTTCTCCAGTGATGCTCTCAGTGAACCACGGTTCTCGTGAACGATCTTGTCGATGCCGGAGAGGACGCTCTCGCCCTTACGACCGAAGCGGACGATCGATTCGGAGACTTCGGGGATCGTCTGGGTGTGGGCACGAAGTTCATAGAGGATCTCTTCCGCTTGCTGTAACGACGACAGCAGCGGGCTGCGACCGTCGCGAACGAGGATGCGAAGTTCCTCGGCGGTATCCCTGACACTGTGGCCAGCATCTCCCATGGTGCGGAGCGTGTCCTTCAATCCTCCCTCGCTGCCGAGAAGATCGGCCAGCGAGGCGATCGAATCGGTGGCGATCCTCAGCGAGCGGATCGCCGCAATGTACTCATCCTGGGGGTCCCCAAATGGAGATGCAGAGCAACTCAGGGTGGTGCCAGCGATCAGTGGGTTGCCAGTGCCTGGCAAGATATCGATGCCCGGGTGTGGACTCGACTGGACGGTGACGGTGCTGTCCTCGGTGACCAACGCCAGTACCTCACGCTGTATCGTTCCGGTGGCGAGAACCACCGCTTCGTCGCTGGAATCCTGTGCTCTGGCGATGTTGTTCTCGGAGGCGATGGACAGTTCTACCGACGTGATCTTGCCGACACGGATTCCCCGAAAAGAGATGGGGCTGCCGTTACGAAGGGAGCCGGCGTGAGCCAGTGCGATGGAGATGGTCTGCTGTTGAGAACTGGTGGGGAAGGGGCTGAGAAGGGCAGGGATGACCACGAGAATGGTGACCACGCAGGTGGTCACCAGGAATCGGATCATCCACTGGGTTGTGGGGCTGACTTCTTGATTCATCCTGCTCTCCCAATCCATGGGGCACTATTCGATGGGAAATTCCAGTGACCGTCGTCACGGGAGATTCCTCATCACTTCCCATCGGCTGGATCTGGAAGGAACTTCACTGAATTCTCTGGAGCATCAAATTTTCAGGAGGTGGGAGGCACAGGTCTCGATAGTTCTCGCCACCACGCCTCATGTTCCGATACGGCGTATCTGCGCTCCCTGGGCGGGGACAGGTAGTCGTACTTGGGTGCAGTATTTCGCCGTTCTCCTGCCAGGTACAGGATCGTTGCCCGAGCGTTGAAGCGGACCCAGCGATCGCTGTCATTGAGGAGCGGGAAGAGGAGCGGCACATTGTTGCGATCTACTGATCTTTGAATCGCATGGATCGTGGTGATGCGGACAGTCGGTTCCTCCGACGAGAGGCCAGCCCACGGTCCGGTGCTGGTCACCTTGTAGCCGGTCGATTGACAGGCAGAGAGGGTGATCAGGAGCAATGGAAGCAGCACCCAGATGGTGCGGCGACGGGGATGGCAGCCTCGAAGCATCGGCATGTTCCTCTCCACTGAGACATCGGACGGGTGCTCCGGCAACTCCGGAGTTGCCTCCATACTTGTGAAGAAGTGTCCTCGGGTCAAGACGGTCAAGGTGGAGAGACCTCCTGGGAGGTGATAGTCTCCGTATCGGAAGAGGGTGCGGAAGGAATAGCCGTTGAAACCGCTACATTGCGAACATCTGGTGGTGGGGGCTGGTTCCACCGGTCTGGCGGTGGTTGATCATCTGCTCCGCAGAGAGCAGGGATCGGTGATCCTCCTCGATTCTCTGGATTCTCCTCAGGCGGGTCCTACTGGTGAGAGGGCCCCGTTACTGCCGCCACGAGAGGGGAGCTGGTCTGCCCTGGTCGATCGGGCGCGGGAACTCTACGAGGGTTGGTCCGACTGGATCGAGGTGGATCCGCAGCTGCGACGTTGTGGCGCGCTGTTGCCTCGGGCCCAGAAGAACTCGCTGGAGACCCTCGATGGCGCCGATGCGATGCGCCGCTGGTCCAATCTCAGTGCTAGCGGTCCCGTTTGCTCCATCGATGGATCTGCCTCCACCGTCGACTCGGTGACGGTCGCTTCCGCTCTGATGTGGAGGATTCGCAAGGCGGGAGGTCTCTTCTTTCCCGGATCAGCGCTGTCGACCCTGGTGGAGAAGCCCGATTCGGTCCACTTCAGTGCCGGAATTCGCGAGGGGGTCGCCGAAAAGGTTTACCTGTGTACAGGGGTTTCCTCCCTCCACTGGCTCGAAAAACTTGGCGTTCGACATCCTTTTCAGCGGGAGACCGTATCCATCTTCACCCTTCAACTGGATGAGGAGTTACCTCCCATCATCCAGTGGCACGAAGATCGTGCGATTCTTTTCGATCGGGGTGATGGTTTTCATGAACTGAGACTGTACGAAGATTGCGCAGCCGATGAGGCTTCCAATCCGGCAGTGAACTGGGATCAATTCACATCGTTTCGCGAAGATTGGAAGCACTGGATCCCACTGCTCGATGGTTGCGAAGCGTTGAAGGCGCGTGCGGTGTACCAGATCGCCTGTCCCGCCACTCCTGCGCGCATCAGCAGTGCCGGGGGCAGGGTCATCTTTCCAGGAGCGTGCGGAGAATCCTCTGCGCTGCTGTTTCCAGCCCTGTCAGAGCAAGCGGTGGAACTTCAACTGTCAGGGAACAGTGGCGGATTACTGGAAGAACCGTCTCCGTGAAGGAAGCCATCTCCAGGCCGCGCTCCTGGACATCCATCGGCGGCGAGGTGGTCGACACCAGACTTGCGACGGTGAGTGTTCTCGATCGAGGATTCCTCTACGGAGATTCGGTATTCGAGACCCTTCGCACTCACGGTGGAAACGCCCTGTTTCTGCCAGACCATCTGAAGAGACTCGAGGAGTCACTGCGACGGATGCAATTCGACTACACCCTCGATGATGACGATGTGCGGCGACAGATCTGTCGTCTGCAGGAGAAGTTTTCTCCGGGGTGTGATGTGGTCGTGCGGATCACCGTGTCTAGGGGAGATCGGATCGGCGGTAGCCATGCACCGGGGGGCTGTCAGCCGCGACTCGTCATCATGGCAACGGAAATTGATGAGGACTCCACCTCCGAGCCGCTCTCTCTGATGGTGGCGAGGCAACAGAAGCCGTCCCCGCAGGTTCTCGATCCCCGGGTCAAGTGCGGCAACTACTTGCCCTCGATCATCGCCAGGGATGAGGCGCTGCGCAGCGGATGTGACGAGGCGGTGTTGCTCGATGGAGACGGAGTCGTCACCGAGGCGACTGCGGCCAATCTGTTCTGGGTGGAGGATTCCACCGTGTTTACCTGCGGCGAGGATCGAGTTCTGGCAGGGATCACCAGGAGATCGGTGATCGATCTGCTGGAATCCTCCGCCATCGAGGTGGTCGAGGGATCCTTCCCCCTCTCCCATCTGCTCGGCGCCCGGGAAGCATTCGTCACCGCTTCGGTACGAGGGGTCTGTGCTGTGCAGTCGATCGACGGTCGAGAACTGAGCAGCCTAGACGAGGGTTCGATCACCGGTCGGCTACAGGAACTGTATCGGGCCCACCTCCTCGAGCGAGCCGAGAGGAGCCATGGATGACCTCGGCCTTGTGGAAACCGGACCGCGACAAGATCCTCGACACCAACGTGGCAAAACTGATGCAACGAGTGGGGCAGCCCATCGATCTGGATGATGTCTCCAGGTCGGTGAGGCGATTCATTCGCTGGAGTCAGGATGAACCCGAACAGTTCTGGCCCGCCGTCATCGATGACCTCGGGGTGGTGTGGTCGCGTCGCTATCAACAGGTACTGGATCGATCGCAAGGTCCCCAGTGGTGCGACTGGTTCGTCGGTGGGGAGACCAGCATCGCCCTCAACTGCCTCGACATTCCCGCTGCTGAATCTCCCGATGAAGTGGCGCTGGTTGCGGAGCAGGAAGATGGGGAATCACGGCGCTGGACCTTTCAGGAAGCTGCGGACGAGGTCGATAAACTGGCCCAGTTGCTGGTCAATCTGGGCGTCAATCGTGGTGACCGGGTGGCGTGCCTGATGCCGATGGTTGGCGAGGTGGTGTTCGCGATGCTGGCGACGATGAAGGTGGGAGCGGTCTTCATTCCCATCTTCAGCGGGTATGCCGCACCGTCGGTGCGTGAGCGTCTTGAAGATTCAGGAGCAAGGGTTCTCTTCACCGCCGATGTCGGAATGCGCCGGGGCCAGCATTTTGAATTGAAGGAGCAGGCGGATCTTGCCGTGGAGGGGCTGCCCTCATTCCGTCATCAGGTGGTGCTTCGCCGTGGCGATGGAGGCGCACCGATGAGACAGGGGCGCGACCTGTGGTGGCAGGATTCACTGGAAGGACTGTCCGGTGATGCGACGACGGAGATGATGGGGGCGATGGATCCGGCGTTGATGATCTACACCAGCGGCACCACGGGGAAACCAAAGGGTACGATCCATACCCATGCCGGATGTATGGCCCAGATGGGCAAGGAAGTCCGTTACAACTTCGATGTGCAGCGAGGCAGCGACCTGTTCTGGTGGTTCTCCGACATCGGTTGGATGATGGGGCCGTGGGAGATCATCGGTTGCTGGATGAATCGGGTTCCCTTCGTGGTATTCGAGGGCGCACCCGATTACCCCGGAGCCGATCGGGTGTGGCAGGTGGTGGAGCGCTATGGCGTGACCCACCTCGGAATCAGTCCCACCGCCATCCGCTTGCTGATGCGTTCCGGTGACGCACCCGCCGCTGCCCACCCGATGGACTCCCTGCGAATCCTCGGCTCCACCGGGGAACCGTGGGATCCTGAAAGTTACCGGTGGTACTTCGACAAGGTCGGAGGATCACGATTACCCATCATCAACATCTCCGGCGGAACCGACATCGTCGGTTGCTTCCTGGCACCGCTGCCGGTCCTGCCCATCGGCGAGACTTCCCTTCAATCGCCTGGACTCGGCATGGATATCGATGTCTTCGATGAGGACGGCAATTCGCTGGAGGGAGAGGTGGGATACCTGGTGTGCAAGAATCCCGCGCCTTCGATGACACGCTCGTTATGGCAGGCGGATGAGAAGTACCTGGATACGTACTGGTCGCGATTCCCGGGGATCTGGAACCACGGGGACTGGGCACTGGTCGATGATGCAGGCGAATGGTTCCTGTTCGGACGGGCGGATGACACCCTCAACATCGCAGGAAGAAGAGTCGGGCCCGGTGAGATCGAGTCGGCACTGATCGATCACCCGGCGGTGAGTGAAGCGGCAGCGATCGGGGTTCCCGATGATCTCAAGGGGACGGAACTGGTCTGTTTCGTCGTCCTTCACACGGCAACGGTCGAGACGGAAGATCTGCGTTCGCAACTCTCCGATCAGGTGGTTGCATCGCTGGGCAAGGTCGATCGGCCGAGGGCGGTGTACTTCGTCGATGATCTGCCGAAAACCCGCAGCGCAAAGATCGTCAGGAGACTGATTCGAGCCCGCCATCTGGGAGAATCCGAGCTGGGGGATCTGACCAGCATCGCCAATCCACAAGCTCTCGATTCCATCGGCGATTGCCGCTAGTCCTGTTTCCCCTCTTCTGGGGTGGGTGTGGGCCATCTCGCCCCAACATCGGCTCGCCACTCATCGAGTAACTTCTTCAGCCGTTGCACCTGTTCGGGGTGGCGTGAGTTGAGGATCGTCGATTCTTCGGGGTCGCTACCGAGGTTGTAGAGTTCGAGCCGTTTCGTTTCGAGCAGTTCGACCAGTTTCCAGTCTCCATCCATCACTGCCGAGGCGGGGGATCCGCCCTGGTTTCCATAGTGGGGGTAGTGCCAGAAGAGTGGTGGTTGATTCTCTTCTTCGAGTCCCGCCAGCGAACGGTGAAAGGAGTGCCCATCGGGCTTCCAGTCGGCCGGTGCGGGGATCCCTGCAAGGTTCAGCAATGTCGGGACAAGGTCGGTACTCTGGACCGGGCGATCGATGAGGCGGCCAGTTCCCTGGACCCCAGGACCCCTCACCATCAGCGGTACCCGGATCCCTCCCTCGTAGATCCAACCCTTGCCCCCTCGCAGTGGCAAGTTGCTGGTGGGATGTCCTTCGGAGGTGCTGAGGCCGCCGTTGTCGGAGGTCAGCATGACGATGGTGTTGTCATCGAGTTCGAGCCTTTGCAGGGCGTCGAGAACGCGGCCCACAGCGGAATCCATCGCTTCGACCATCCCTGCATACACCGCGTGCTCCTGAACCTCTCTGACCTTGCGAGAACCTTCACGTCCCCAGCTGGCTTCCAGTCCCATCTGCTTCTTCTTTTCGCGGTACTTGCGAGTCAGGTCGTCGCGGGCGATGAGTGGGGTGTGCACCGAGTAGAAGCTGAGAACGGCAAGGAAGGGGCGATCACGATGCTCTTCGATGAAGCGAATCGTCTCGCTGGCGAGTCGATCGGGGAGATGCTCCCCTTCCGGTCCATCCTTCAGTCTCGGGTTTCCGTAGGGGGAGAAGTATTTCTTGCCTCCGTAGGGACCTCCCCGTGTCCAGCCGCCACGGTTGAGCTGGTATCCCTGATCCTCGGGCCAGAATCCTTCCGGACCCAGGTGCCACTTGCCGGCGAAGAAGGTCGAATATCGGTGTGGCTCGAGCAGTTCTGCGATGGTTTGTTGTTCGAGGGGTAGGCGGTCGAGATACGGTGCAGGGCGGTGGGTCGTCGCTCGTTTCCACCTCGCCGGTCCCGGAGCACCGAAGTAGTCGGTGGTGGCGAGGCGTGCCGGATGGATGCCGGTTTGCAAGCTGACACGGGTCGGGCTGCAGACGGGGCATGCAGCGTAGGCTCTATCGAAACGGACTCCGGAAGCTGCCAGGGCATCGATGGCGGGAGTCTCGTAGAAGGTACTTCCCGTCACCGCCAGATCCTTCCAGCCGAGATCATCGACGACGATGAGAAGGATCGATGGAGGGGACGGGTCTTCTACCGCAGTGAAGAGGAAACTGCTGATCAGGGTCAGGAGCAGGGGACCTTGGATCAGGACCCCTCCTTCTTGGAGACTCCGAGGAACGCCCTTGGATCCGCTGCATCTCGTAATCCATCTCCGAGGAAGTTGTAGGCGAGAACCGCCATGAAGATGAAGAATCCGGGAGTGATCAGCCATGGATTGAACTTGAGCACTTCGGTGTTCTGGCAATCCTTCAGCAGCAATCCCCACGAAGAATCGGGCTCGGTGATGCCGAATCCAAGGAAGGAGAGAGCCACCTCGCCGAGGATGTAGTAGGGAATGTAGAGGGTGGCGGTGACGATGACGATGGAGGCGGTGTTGGGAAGCAGGTGTCGGAGGATGACCCTCGCCGACGATCCTCCCAGTGCCTTCGCTGCCAGGGCGTACTCACTCTCTCGAAGACTCAGCACCATGCCGCGGATCATCCTGCCGGTACTGGCCCAGCCGACGATGGCGAGAATCGCCACGATCATCATGTAGGTCTGGCGCGGGCTCAGTTCGTCGGGGATGGCGTAGCGCAGCGTCAGGATCAGATACAGACCGGGGATCGCCAGCAACAGTTCCACCAGTCGCATCAGCCAGAAGTCGATCTGTCCACCGAAGTAACCGGCGACCCCACCGATGACGAGGCCGATGGAGATGCTGATGAGGATTCCGATCAGGCCCACCGACAGCGACACCTGGCCGCCGTAGAGGATTCGAGTCCACAGATCTCTGCCCAGGATGTCGGTGCCGAGCAGGAACAGGCCGGCATGGGTGTCGGGTTCCTGGGGGATGTCTTCCAGTGCCAGGCCCATCAGATGGGTGGACCCCTCCACCGGTAGAAAGCCACAGAGGCTGAACAGTTCGTGAGGAGTTTCGGAGGTGACGAAGAAACTGACGGGAATCGAACGACTACGGTCCTCGGCGAGCAGGTACTCGTATTCTCCGTACTGATCCCACGATTTGTACTCGACCAGAGGATGGACATGAGGTCGAAGGCTGAAGTTTCCATCCGAGTCGTGGAAGTGAACTCCACCCCTGAACCAATCCCAGGTTCGTTCGTACCTGCTGAGGATGACCTCTTCCAGGTTTTCATCTTCGGTGACCAGCTCCTCGACTTTCTGGATGCTGTATCCGCCCAGCAACATCGGTCCGTACTTGACGGTGTACTTGTTGGTGTCGTTCTTTCCGTAAGGAGAGATGAATCCACCGAGGGAACTGAGGGTGTAGAGGATGACGAGAATCGCTGCACCGATCATGGCGATGCGATTCTTGCGCAGGCGATGCCACAGCATCGTCCACGGTCCTCTCGGCGGTGGCAGGCCCTTTACGTCTTGCTCGTTAGCCATCAGGTGAGCCTCACTCTCGGATCGACGATGGCGAGCAGGAGGTCTGCGACCAGGTTTCCAAAGACGAGTAGCAAGGTGGAGATCAGCACGCTCGCCAGCACCAGCGGTTCATCCTTGGCGCTGATGGCATCGAAGATCAGCCTCCCCAGTCCGGGCCAGTTGAAGACCATCTCGACCAGCAGGCTGCCACTGAGAAGACTGGCAAGGGAGTAGCCGAAGAGGGTGACCAGGGGATTTACGGCATTGCGGAACGCGTGCTTGAAGAGCACGTCGAAGTGGGACGCTCCCTTGGCCCTGGCGGTGCGCACGTAATCCTGCCCCAGAGCCTCGATCATGTTTCCGCGGGCCTGGCGCATGTAACCGGCCATGGCAGAAGTTCCCAGTACCAGGGAGGGGAGGATCAGGTGGTGGATGCGTTCCAGGAACTTGCCCCAGGGACTCAACTGGTTGTAGTCGAGCGATCGCATCTCGCCGATGGGGAAGAGACCTGTATAGGATGCAAACATCACGGCCAGTAGCGCAGAGAAGACGGTCGGGACTGACAGGCCGATGAAGGCGATCACCCCGGCGCTGTGGTCGAGTTTGGAGTTCGGTTTGACGGCGGCAAAGACGCCGAGAGGGATGCCCAGACCGTAGGCGATGATCAGCGCAGCAAGGGACAGGGTCAGTGTGTTGACGAGGCGTTCCTGGATGATCCCGAAGACCTCACGGTTGTACTTGTAGGAGCGTCCGAAATCACCGGTGAGGGCGTTGAAGAACCAGGAAAAGAAACCTTCCACCGGGCCGACCTTGCGGTAGACCACGCCTTCGTCATCACGCTGGTACTTGGTGACGCCGATCTGGAAGTTCTGTAATTCCGAAGCGCTCCGTTCGGCGACCACCTGCTCATCCTTGATGATGTTCGGCGTCTCGCCTCCGTCGTTGTGGAATCGCCAGGTGGCTCCATCGTCGCGGAACTCACCGAGCTGTTCCATCTCGACCGAGGAGAGTCGTACCAGGATTCCAGCGGACTCCTTCTGACGAAGGACCTCGGTGAGGGAGCGGGTGTGGTCCGCTTCCATCTGGCTGTAGAAATCCCCCGGTGCTGTTTTGAGCAGCAAGAAGGTCAGCATCGAGACCACCAGGATCAGTGGCGGTATCGAGAGCATTCTCCGGATGGTGAATGTCAGCAACGGGACTCCTTCAGCACCATCAAGGCCGGATCCACAGCGTCTCGATGTTCCACGTCAACTGTGGTCTCAATACACTTGGCCAAAGGTTGCCGATGCGGTTCTTCTTGACGGTGGCGTAGCTGTTCGCAGCGATCAGGTACAGCATCGGGATGTTGGTACAAAACAATTCCTGTACCTCGTCGTAGTACTTCTTGCGTACGGTGTCATCGAGTTCTTCATCCATCATCGTCATCAGGTCGTCGATCCGCGCTTCCCAGGGAGTGGCCGGCTCCGGCTGCTGTGGGTACCAGGCGTGCAAGCGTCCACTGGACAGGGTGATGTTCTTGCCGTTTGCCGGGTCGGGCGGGACGCCCGAGCCCCAGCCGAGCAGGATCATGTCCCAGCGGTGGCTATCGCGCAGGCTGGTCACCAGATCGTTGAAGATGATCGGCTTGAAGTTGACCTGGATGCCTACCTTTTTCAGGTCCTGTGCGATCATGTTGCCCAGCTGCTGGCGGATGTTGTTCTCGACGTTGGTGTTCAGGTTGAAGACGATGGGGCGACCCTTGTCGTCTTCCCTGACTCCATCCCCGTCACTGTCCTTCCAACCGAGACCATCGAGGATTTCCAGCGATTTTTCGACCGAGTATGGATAGGTGGGGACTCCCTTGTGGTACCAACTGCGGTTGCCAGGGGTGATGCTAGACCAGATGGGGGTCGCGCGCCCCTGGAAAGCGGTGCGCTGGATCCCTTCCCTGTCGATGGCGTGATTGACTGCCTTGCGGAATTCGAGCTGATTGAACCAGTACGATTTCTCGGGCGAAACGTAGGGAATCTTCGTCTCGGGATCACTCCCCGGATGCAGATTGAAGCATACCCAGTTGCTGTTGAGACTGACTCCCAGGCGGATCAGATCTGCGCTTCCGGATTTCTCCATCGCCAGCGCTTCCTTGTAATGGTCGGCAGGGAGGTCCATGAAGATATCGAGTTCTCCCGCCTCGAACTTCTGCCACTGGAGATTCAGGTCCTTGACCAGCACGATCACCAGTTCATCGAGATAGGGGAGCCGCTGATCGCGAACATCCTTCTTCCAGTAGCGAGGATTGCGCCTGTACACGATCTTCTCGGCAGGAACGTACTCGACGAGGACGAAGGGGCCGGAACCGACAAGATCCTCCGGAGGGGCGTCGGAAGTCATCTGCTGCAGGAGAGTCGGATTGTCGGCCTGAAGATGGTCCTTCCACTTGTGTCTGGGAATGATCTTCACGTTGCCGACATGGGTGAGGAATTGCGAATCGACCCTGGACAGGTTGAAGATCACAGCGTTGCGCTCGGGGTCGATACTGACCTGTGGCAGTGCTCCTGTTTTTGGATGCTTGAAGCCGTCCTTGATGCTGGTTGCGATCTTGTCGTGAAAGACTGCCTGGAAACTGAAGAGTGCATCCTCGACGGTGAGAGGAGTGCCGTCGCTCCACTCGATTCCTTCCCGGAGGAAAAAGGTCCAGGTGAGGTTGTCGGAAGAGACTTCCCACGATTTTGCCAGTTCCGGTCCCGTTTCCCAGTTGCCATTGCTGTAGCCAACCAGCGACGAGAAGGCGAGCGAGCGGATCTCCTGGTCGGTGGCCCCCTTGGGCTCCACCGGATTGAAGGTCTCCACCTCTCCGAGGATGGCGTAGACAAATCGTCCGCCGTAGGTGCCGGTGCGATTCTCGATCTGGGCATCCGAAGTGAGGGTTCCGACGAAGGGAGGGTTCGGCTCTCCCGTCGGAATCGTCAGGTCTATTTCAGGTTCCACGGGGCGCGTGTTGCTGGAGACGGTGGTGCGGGTCACCACCGGCGGCTTGGAAACGTTGCTCGCGCCTCCCGTGCCATCGTCGCCACCCGAGGTGCAGCCTGCAATCAGGATGAAACTCGACAGGAGCAGGGCGAGGGGACGAGAGTTGTACCAGGGAGCGGTCGATCTCATGGTTTCCTCTTCCGGGAATTCGAGACTGTCGTGGGGTGATCGATTCGATCGATCGGTTTCCAAAGTCAAGGGAGCGGATAAGTTACCTTGTGCGAAGTAGCACGGCAATGCGCCATCCGGGGTTGCTGACAGGGGACCGGCTGCCGGCAGGAATACCAGCGGCGATGAGCGGTGTAATCAAAGGAGATGAAGGCGTCGGCTGGCGGTCAGTAGATCGGTGGTGGCGATCAATCGGGTCGATCCCCTCATGGAGCAGCGGCCAGATTTCCGGTGAATGGCTGTTTCTTGGCGCTGATCCGAGGAAGCGGATGCGCTGAATAATAGGCTCGTGGAAGTACCAGGGGGGCTGTTTCTGGAACTTCCGTGCGACGAGATGGGGCTCTCGATGATTCTGGATTCCCGGCCGATCTCCAACTGAAAACGGCAATCGTTTACTGTAAGGTGACCATCCCTGAAGAGTGTCATCGAAGGAAAGAGGAGTGTCTTCCCATGTCCAAGATTACCGACTGGATTCGAGTTGCCAACGGTTCCCTGCTGGTAGTGGCCATCTGTCTCATTGCCGGATGTACCGGTGCCAGCAACTCAACCGAGATCGTCAGCGTTTCTGCGCCGAGTCCGGACGGTATTTTTCGGGTTCCCCTGATGACGAACCCGCCTGATCTCGATCCGATCCTGGTCTCCGACACCACCTCGGATGGAGTTGCCTCCAAGATCTTCAATACCCTGCTCGACTACGATCCTCAACTGGAACTGGAACCGTGTCTCGCCGAGTCGATGCCGACAATCTCCGAAGATGGCACCCGCTACGATTTCACCATCCGTGAAGGGATTCGTTTCAGTAACGGAACCGCCGTTACCGCTGCAGATTTCAAGTACAGTTTGCAGAGGCTCGCATCGGTCCGTTCGAAGCGATCCAATCTGATCGAGCCGATCGTCGGAGCCAAAAATGCGATCAAGGATTCTCGTAGCAATCCGCAGGTCTCTCCCGAAATTTCCGGTATCGAGGTGCTGGGGGAGCGGCAGTTACGGATCACCCTCAATCAAGCTCATGCACCCTTCATCTACAATCTCGCCATGGTCAACACCGCAGTGGTGCCACGCGCTGTCGTCGAAGAGGTGGGAGATCGCTTTTCAAGATCACCGATCGGCACAGGTCCTTTCATCCTGGAAGAGTGGAAGGAGGGTGTGTCGCTGCAGCTACAGGCCAATCCGGACTACTTCGAGGGGGCTCCAAAGCTGTCAGGAATCCACTACCGTGTCATTCCGGAGCCTCTTGCCCAGCTTGAAGAGTACAAGGCGGGCAACTTCGATGTACTGGCAGTCACCCAGGGGATCTACCCGAAGTGGAGCAAGTCGAACCGCGCCAACGAGGTCAAGAGCTGGCCATCGCTGGCGGTGCAGTACTACGGATTCAACCTGGAAAAGGAAGGATCCCCCTATGCGGGGGACTCCGACTCTGCCCGGAAATTGCGCGAAGCGGTGAACCTGGCAGTGGACCGTACGTTCCTGGGAGATGTTCTGCTGGAGGGGCGTTTCTACCCCGCCAACGGAATCCTGCCGCCGGGAATCCGTGGTCACGATGCGTCTCGACCCGCATACAGTCACGACCCCGATGGGGCCAAAGCGCTGCTGGCGGAGGCGGGATACCCTGGCGGTGAAGGGCTGAAGCCGGTCGACCTGTGGTTCAACACCCAGGGCGACAATGCCAAGATCGCTCAGGCGGTGCAGCAGGATCTGAAAGCGGTCGGCATCCCCATCGACTTGAAAATGCTCGACTGGGGTGCGTTCATCGAGGCGACCGATTCGGGGGAACCTCCCTTCTTCCGCCTCGGCTGGGTGGCGGATTACCCCGATCCGGAGAATTTCCTCACCTTCCTCTTCCATTCCAGGAACAAGGGACCCAATGGAAATGTCTCCTTCTACGGCGATGAAAAGGTGGACCAGTTGCTCGATCAGTCAAACCTGGTGACCGACATGGATACGCGGATCGCCCTGCTGCAGGAGGCTGAGCAACGAATCCTGGCAGACAGTCCCTGGCTGGTGCTGCTCTTCGGTCGTGAGACGGTGTTGTTGAAACCGTACGTCAAGAACTTCAATGCCACCGGAATGTGCGACGATGTTCAGGGCAATCATGTACGCTGGCATCTGGTTGAACTCGACACCAGTAGCGATCAATAACGGGGACCCTTGCTCTCATACACGATCCGACGACTACTGGAGGCGATTCCCGTCATCTTGCTGGTGACGATGATCGTCTTCATTCTCAACGCAGCGATTCCGGGGAATCCGGGCCGCATCCGCCTCGGGCAGCGCGCCGATCCTGCAGCGGTCGAGGCGTACAATACCGAGCGTGGCTACAACGATCCCTTGCCGGAACAGTACTTCCGATACCTGGGAAATCTCTTCATCGATTTCGACCTGGGAGTCTCCGATGTCAAATCGGGGAAAAGGGTCAACGAGATCCTCGGCGAGGCGTTTCTCGTCACCTTGCGGCTGGCATTCCTTTCCATCGTCGTTGCGTTGTTCATCGGCATCGGCGCAGGAATCCTGTCGGCGGTACGCAGCCGGACCATCTTCGATTACGTGTCGATGATCATCGCCATCTTCGGGGTCTCGATGCCGGTTTTCTGGCTCGGCATCCTGATGATCATCTACGTAGCTCCGGTGCTGGGGCTTCCCAGGACCGGATTCGATGACAGCAGTATCACATCGGTACTGCGTTCGCTGGCGATGCCGGCGGCGGCGCTGGGGTTCCTCTCATCGGCAACGATTGCACGCCTCAGCCGTTCCGCCATGCTCGATGTCCTCACCCAGGATTACATCCGCACCGCTCGATCGAAGGGACTCAGCGAACGGGTCGTGATCCTCAAGCATTCGCTGAAAAATGCCGCGATTCCCATCGTTACCGTGGTGGGCAATTCGTTCGGTTATCTGCTGGTGGGAGCGGTCTTGACCGAGACCGTCTTTGCGTTACCAGGACTGGGGCGAGAAGTGGTGGAGGCGATCAAGACACGCGATCGTGAGCTGATCACGGGCGGCATCCTGCTGATGTCCTTCGTCTTCATCGGGGTCAACCTGCTGGTCGACCTCTCCTATGCATGGTTCGATCCGAGGGTTCGCGATGACAGACGCTAGATCGAGCAACTCTCCTACCCGCATGGCGCTCAAGCGATTGTATAGCAATCGCCTGGCGATGCTCGGAGCGGTGGTCGTCGCCATCGTGGTGGTGCTGGCACTGTTTCCCTCCTGGTTGGTTCCATCGAATGCAGATGGAACTGCTCCTTATTCCTACGATCAGCAATTCAGATCCGCCGACGAGTACCAGCAGCCTCCAGGCATCGAAGGGCACCCGCTCGGTACCGATGAACAGGGACGAGACATCTGGACTCGCATCGTCTACGGAGCAGGGATCTCCCTTCGTGTGGGACTGATCGGTACGATGGTGGCTCTGCTCATCGGTCTGGTCCTGGGAAGTCTGGCTGGTTTTCGCGGAGGAACCGTCGACACGGTGATCTCGCGCCTGACCGATACCTTCTTCGCCTTCCCGAGCCTGCTGCTGACGATCGGGATCCTGGCGGTCTTCGAGAAACCTGACGAGTACAAGATCTTTGCGGCTCTCGGACTTGTTGGCTGGCCCGGTGTCGCCCGCATCGTTCGAGCGCAGGTGATTTCCCTGCGTGGAAGTGAGTTCGTGCTGGGAGCTCGAGCACTGGGGCAGAGTGACACGCGAATCCTGGTAGGTCATGTATTGCCCAACTGTCTCGGGCCGGTGGTGGTGGTCTCGACGCTGATGATCGCCGGAAATATCCTGGCCGAGGCGGGCCTCTCCTTCCTTGGAATCGGTTTGCCTCCTCCATCCCCGTCGTGGGGCAGGATGCTGGTGGACTCCAAGGAGTACTGGGTCGAGAAGCCGTGGATGGGAGTCTTTCCCGGGCTCGCCATCATGATCACCGTGCTCGGCTTCAACCTGCTCGGCGATGGTCTGCGGGACGCCTTCGATCCAAAGATGAAGGACTAGTTACCCGGGTCAGCGGCGCTGTTTCGGGTCGAGTCGGCCACGCAGGGCGTCGCCGACGATGTTGAGGGCCAGCAGCGTCAATGCCAGTACTGCCGAGGGGAATGCCACCAACCACCAGGCGGTCTTGACCGGATTCAGCACCTCGAACGCATCCCGGGCCAGGGTTCCCCACGAGACCGCTGGCGCTTGCACTCCCAGACCGAGGAAGGAGAGGAACGCCTCGAAGAGGAGTACCCGCGGGATGATCAGGGTTACCGTCACCAGGATGGTCGGGATCAGATTGGGGAGCAGATGTCTCCACAGCACCCGTGTCGGGGGAGTGCCCAGAGCCACCGCAGCTTGCGCCCATTCGCGACGGGCGAGGGAGCGGGTTTCTCCCCGGACGACTCTCGCCATCGGAGTCCAGTAGACGACGCCGAGGATCAGGAAGAAGAGGGCGATCCCTCCCCCGGCACTCTCCCAGCGGCTTCCCCGGGCGATGCTGGCCACCAGGATGACGAGGAAGACCACTGGCACCGAATCGAGCAGGTCGACGATTCTCATCATCCAGTTGTCTCGTCGCGTCGATCCACCTCCCGCTACCAGACCCCAGCTGACACCCAGTAGCAGTGCTGCGACGGCACCTGCCAGGGCGCACGCAAGCGACACCCTCGACCCCCACAGGATGCGACTGAAGAGATCTCTGCCCAGTGCATCGGTGCCCAGTGGGTGGGTTCCATCGGGAGCGGCCCACGCCATCGAGGGTTCTGCGCTTTCCGGTGATTGCAGCGGTAACCAGGGAGTGGTGACGGCGACGATGAGAACCATCAATAACCACAGACAGGCGATGACGGAGAGGGGAGATCGATCGGCGAGTCGTTTCTTCATGGCGACTCTTCCCGCAGCCGCGGATCGAGAGCTACCAGCAACAGGTCCGTCAGCAGTGTCATCAGTTGCAGGAGCACCGTGTAGAGGAGCACCGCGCCGAGCACCAGCGGGTAGTCTCGATTGAGTGCGCCCTGCACGAAATGCATACCGACCCCGGGAATCGCAAAGATCTGTTCGATCACCAGCGAACCGGTGAGCAGTGCTGCTGCGGTGGGGCCGAGGGTGGAGATCAACGGGATCAACGCAGGGCGAAGGCAGTGGCGGAAGAGAATGGCGGTGGGGGAACTGCCCTTGGCTCGGGCGGTCCGGGCGAAGTCCTCACCGATCATCTCGAGGATGGATGTGCGAACCATGCGGGCAGCCTGTGCGGCGGGGGCCAGCGACAGGCACAGCACCGGAAGGATCAGTGACGAGGTCGATTGCCAGCCGGCAGGGGGCAGCCAGCCGAGCTGGAAGGAGATGCCGAGAACCGCGATGCCGGCGATGACATACAGCGGCAGCGAGATGCCGATGGAGGCGATCAGCACAACCAGATGGTCGATCCAGCCGCCACTTCGAGATGCAGCAAGGACTCCCAGGCAGATTCCTGCGCAGGTTCCCAGCAGCAGCGACAATCCCCCCAGCAGCAAGGAGATCGGCAGGCCCGCTGCCAGGATGCTGCCGACGTCGTGGTCCGGTTGCCGGAGGGACGGACCGGGGTCGAGGAGTAACCAGCCGCCCATCTGTCGCAGGTACTGCTTCCACAGCGGATCGTCGAGATGGTATCGAGCTTCGATCGCCTGCTTGATGTCGGGAGGCGGATCGCGCTCATCGTCGAAGGGTCCTCCCGGTGCAGCGCGCACGATGATGAAGGAGATTGTGAACACCGCCCAGATGGTGATGGATGCGGCGACCAGTCGTCGGATGAGGAAGGAACTCACGGGGAGCTCCTGCCGATGCCTCGAAGGTCGTGCTGGTCGAGGGGGTTGGGAAAGAAGCCGGTGATCTCGCTGGAGACCAGGTTGCCGGAAGTCATCGACCACAGCGGCAAGACGGGACCCCGTTCCAGCAGGATCCGTTCCGCCTGTTGCCACGCCTCTTCTCGCTTGCTGCTGTCCGTTTGTGCCAGCGCCTCGGCGACATATCGATCGTAATCCGGGTCACTCCAGTCGGTGCGACTGTTGGGAGAGTTGCTGGTGAAGAGGGTCAGGAAGGTGGCGGGATCGGGGTAGTCGGCGATCCAACTGCTGCGCGAAAGGTCGTAGTCGACGGCGCGTTGTACATCGAGAAAACTGCGCCATTCCATCGACCGTACACGTGTCTCCAGTCCCAGCTCCTTGTGCCACGATTGCTGGAGCCACTCGGCGACGATGTTGTTGGTACCTCCCGTCGAGTGGAGCAATTCGACGGGGGGAATCGGCCGCCCCCCCGGCGATCCAGGCACCTGCCACCCCGCTTGCTGGAGGATGCGTCGCGCCTGCTGCGGATCGAAACCACTCTGCCGCCACTGCGAAGGGTCTATGGTCGAAGCCTCGGCGACCGTCGACGATCCTGCTTCGCTGGTGGTCAGTGCCATCCCCCGGTATCCCGGCAGCGGAGCGCTGATCGCCACATCGATGCCACGATCTCGTAACTTCCGTCTTTGCAGTTCGATGGCGGGTGCGGGCCACGGCACGAATCCATGAGCCGGCTCCGGGTCGCCGCCGAGGACATCCTGGCACAGTTGCCGTCGATCGATGGATAAGGACAGTGCTCGCCGGATGGCCGGGTCATCGAGGGGGGGACGTTTCAGATTGAGGCGGTAGAAGGCGATGGCCAGGTACGGATCGGCGCGCCACAACGGTTTCCATCGGGGGTCGGTGCGCAACACCGGGATGGCAGGAGCGGGAACTCTCACAGTCCAGTCCGACATTCCGGAGGCAAAGATGTTGAGCTGGGTGTTGCCCGATTCCACTGCCAGGAAGTCGATGGTCTCCAGCTGCGGACGAGCCGGACCCCGGTAGTGCGGGTTGCTGACCAGTCGGATTCGATCTCGCAGTCGCCAGCTTTCGACGATCCACGGACCGTTGGTGGCGACACCGGGTCCTGCACGTCCCTTTGCTTCGGGGTGCACCGGCTGCAACGGTGTCTGGGCGCAGAGGTACAGGAACCAGGGGACCGGATTTTCGAAGTGAATGTCGAGGAGCAGCGGCTCATCGCTGCGGATGGCGACCTCGGATGCCGATCCGCTTCCATCTCTCCAGCGCCGTGCGCCGACCACCGCCTCGAGCAGGTCGCCGTAGGGGGCTCCCTGGAGCGGATCGATCAGTTGCAGCCACGAGCGCAGGAAATCGCCGGCATCGAGTGGAGTGCCGTCAGACCAACGCAGCCCCGGCTGCAGGTGGAAGCGGTAGTGGGTACCTCCGTCGAGAATTTCCCATCGCTGTGCGCACCCTGGCTGCGCTTGCAAGGTGGCGGGGTCGAGCAGCACCAGCCCCTCATGGATCGCCCGGATGATGCGCCCCTCGGCGATTCCCGTCGCCCGATGCGGATGCAAGGTGCCGGGATCGGTGCCATTGCCGATGACCAGATCTGCCCTACCCGGTAGGGGGGATTCCCTCCCCAGCAGCAACATCGCAGCCAGAAGGGCCGAAACCAGCAATAAGGCGATTCCCCGCCAACCCATCAATCCCCACTTCCCGGGGGGAATCATGGGCTGCACCGGGGTGTCCGGCAACCCCCCTGGATGTCCAGCTTTACTTGCCGTTGGAGCATGAGGTCGGTATCCTGACTTCTTCCTGAAGTCGGAGGGGCATCGCCAGCCGATGCATCACGGTTCAGGGAAGAAAGATCGCAACAGGGACCGAGACGACCCCTTTTCGTCGTTGCACGGTTCCGTTGCTGGCTGAGTATCGATGCCGGTCTCGAGGCCGGTGGGAAGCAGAAGAAGATGTCGATTCACAGGACCCTGAAAACCGGAGACGGCCTCGGGGGAACCCGAAATGTGCTGACCCGTTACGAAAGAATTCTCCAGCTGGAGGAGCAAGGTCGCTTCGTCGAGGGAGAGGATGCTCCTCTCGGCTTGCCGAAAACGCGCGTTCTGAAGGTGAAGAAGCGGGCCAAGGCGAAGAAGGAGAAGGACGAAACGGCCACGGAAGGTGCAGAAGAAGCCACCTCCGAATGACCGCCAGCGATTGGATCGTAAGGCTGGTTGAATAGATCGGCCCCGTGTCACGTCCTGTTTATTCCTGCATTCCGGCGGCCGGTCGTAGCACGCCCGGGCCTTCTCGTGGAAGAACCTGCTTGTTGGGAGATTCGATGATGCATCGCCAGACCATGTACTTGTTCCTAGCCCTTCTTGCCGTGATGAATCTCTCATTTCCCGTTCTGCTCCTGGCGGATTACGAAGAGGTGGAGATCGACGGCAAGGTGTGGACCACCAACACCAACTTCGAACTACTCGGCAGTCCTGGCGCGAAAAAGGGCGGAAAACTGCGGACCAATATCCCCAATCCGCTTCCGACGATCCGGATGGACGGTCCCAATGCGAATCTGACCACCATCGCTGACATCTACGCACTCACTCATCATCGGCTACTCGGTTTTCACCCCGAGACGATGCGGTGGCTGCCTGGACTCGCCTCTCACTGGATCATCGACAAGAAAGAGGACCACCAGGTCTTCTGGTTCCGCCTCGATGACCGCGCCCGTTTCTCCGATGGGTCCAAGGTGACTGCAGATGACGTGCTGGCTTCCTTCCAGCACATCATCGATCCGGACATCAAGGATCCAGCCTCCACCAAGCTCTTTACTGACATGTACGAACTTCCCGTGGTGCACGATGAGAGAACCATCTCGGTCAAGACGAAGAAATTGAACTGGCGTCTATTCCTGTACTTATCCCAGAGCCTTGCCATCTATCCCGCCGACAAGATCAGGATTCCCGGCGATGTCTATCTCGATGAGTACAACTGGAAGATGATTCCTGGCTCCGGCCCCTACGTGCTCCGCGAGGAGAGCCTCAAGAACAGGGAAACCTCGGTGACTCTCTATCGCAATCCCGATTGGTGGGGATGGAAGACTCGATCTGCACAGGGACTCTACAATTTTGATGAGATCCAGTTGGTCGTCGTGAGGGATCGCGAACTCGCCTTCGAGAAGTTCAAGGCGGGGGAACTCGACTACTACAGGGTGTACAGGGCTCAGCGATGGGCGGAGGAGACAGGCTTCGATGCGGTGCGAGACGGTTGGATGCGCAAGCAGAAGATCTACAACGAGCAAGCCCAATCCTACTCCGGCTACATGCTCAACATGAGACAGTGGCCCTTTGACGACAAAAATGTTCGGTTAGCCTTTTGTTATGGAGTCGACCGTAAGACTCTCTTCGATAAACTCTTTTTCAACCAGTACGAGTACATCGATAGTTACTACCCCGGAGGTCGCTGGGGCAATCCCAACAACCGCAAGGTCCGTTACAATCCACGCAGAGCCGAGCGTTTCCTCGAGCGAGCCGGATACACCAAGCGCAATGAAGACGGAATTCGTGTTCACGACGAAACGGGCAAGGAACTCAAGTTCACCATCGAATATGGGACTGCATCTTCGACACGGATTCATCAAGTGATCGCCGAGGGGTTGCGTAAAATCGGCATCCAGATGGACTTGAAGTTGGTCGACTACAACGCCCTGCAGAAGAAGGTGAGTGAGCGGCAGTTCACCCTCCACATGCAGGCGTGGAGAGGGATCCTCTTTCCCAATCCGATCACCTCGTGGCACAGCGATCTGGCCAATGAGCCCTACAATAACAACATCAGCGGCATCGCCATCGAAGAGGTGGACCAGTTGATGGAGGAGTACGATCGCACCTTTGACATCGATGAGCAGACCGAGATCATGCAGAAAATTGATTCCCTCATCTTCAAGGAGCACCCGGTGGCTCTGACCTGGTACGGACCTTTTGAGAGGATTCTTTCCTGGAACCACTTCGGGCAACCGGAAAAGGTGCTCTCCAGGACCGGGGATGCAAATGCGATCTGGTCTCACTGGTGGACCACTCCTGCCTTGAAGGAGCGTCTCGCCAGGGCGAAGAAAGAGGGTACGACGCTGCCGGTGGGTCCCCAAGTGGTCGACCCGTGGGGCTTGAAGGCGCGGATGGAATCCAACAAGGAATCCAAGGAGTAAGTCCCTTGCCGATCTACCCGCTGGCCTGGGAAAGGCCTGGCCGATGAGTGGAATGTCCACCTACTTCGCCCGGCGATTGATGCTGGTCCCGGTGACCTTTCTCGTCATCACCTTCATGGTGTATGCCATCCTCCGATTGACTCCGGGTGGCCCCATCGAACAGCTGGAGAACCAGATGCGCGCTGCTGCCGCCGGTGAGGCGGGCGGTGGTGGAGGGGGTGTCGGCGGAGAGAGTGAGGGTCTCGACGAGAAGGCGCGGGAAGAGCTGAAGGTCTACTACAATCTCGATCAGCCGATCCCCATCGCCTACCTCCAGTGGCTGGGGGTGTACCCCAAGAAAACCCGAGATCCAGTTTCTCTCGACTATCGCCGAGAAGATCCAACTTTCTGGCAACGGACCCAGCAGTTGTGGAACGTATTCCGTGATAGCGACGACCTGTTCAGGGATCAACTGCTTGCGGATAACTTTCAGAGCAGTGGAGATACCCTGCTCGTCGAGATCGATGCCGATGACCGTCGGCAGCATGCCACCCTCTTCGAGGAGGCGAATCAGTTACTGGCACAAGGGTTGTCGAGTCGTCCGCAACTCGAGTCACTGATCGGTGAAGTTGGGTGGTCCCTCTCCGGCTCCCGTTACGTGCGGGCATGCACCGATGAGGAAATCAAGGAGGGCGGGGCCGCCGGGCAGGTTTGGGGACTGTTCCAGACCCAGAAGGCCTCCTTCCAGGCGCTACAGGATCATCTCGCCGCCAAGGATATCGTCGCGAACAGTAATGGATCCTACTATCACGTCGCGGTGCAGTTCAGCGGAATCATCCAGGGAGATTTCGGGAAATCCTTCGCTTACAACGAGGACGCCCTGACGGTGATCATCGGACGCTTCCCCATCTCCATCTACTTCGGACTGATCGGTTACATCGCCACCTGGCTCGTGTGTATTCCACTGGGGATTTCCAAGGCGATCCGCCACAGGGGAACATTTGATACCGCCACCAGCGTGCTGGTATTTCTCGGTTATGCCACTCCAGGATTCGTCGCCTGCTTGCTACTGCTGGTCCTGATGGGGGGAGGGTCTTACTGGGATCTGGTTCCCCTCGGTGGATTCCGCTCGGAGGGTTGGGATGAATGGTGGCAGCAAGGTCAATACTGGCGCTGCATCGTCGACCAGATTCACCACACACTGGTGCCGATGTTCGGATACCTGGTCGGATCCTTTGCCAGCATGACGGTCCTGATGAAGAACTCGCTGCTGGAGAATTTCGGGGCTGATTACGTCAGGACAGCTTTTGCCAAGGGACTCACCGAGGGTCGGGTGATCTACATCCATGCACTTCGCAACTCGCTCATCCCCATCACTGCGGGTATCGGCCACTTTCTTGGACTGCTCTTCGCTGGTTCCTTCTTGATCGAGAAAATCTGCGACATCCCCGGCATGGGATTGCTCGGATACGAATCGATCATCCGGCGCGACTATCCGATCATCCTCGCCACCCTGGTGTTTGGCGTCTTGATTCGGCTCACCGGGAACATCCTCAGTGACTTCATCTGGGCCCTCATCGATCCACGGATCCGGTTCAAGTAGGGGATGCCATGATGACTTTCATCCTCACACTACTCGTGTTGATCTGCGGGGTACTGGCGACCCAGAAGGGGATTCCGTGGCTTTTTCGGGCGCTGCTTCGACTGGTTGGTATCCGCCTCCGTACCAGTCCGCTGGCCGCCAAGAGGCTGCGACGTTTCCGTTCGATCCGACGCGGCTATGTCTCGTTCGTCATCATCACGAGCCTCTTCACCACATCGCTGTTCCTGGAAGTCCTGGTCAACGATAAGCCCATCATGATCAGTTACGATGAGAAGACTTCGTTCCCGGCGGTGCGAGATCTTGCCAATACCTGGTGGTTCTTTCAGGACGGGCCCTTCTCCACCTTCGATCGATCGGGAGATTTTGGCATCCCCGGTGATGGACCTCTCGACTACAAGGAGTTCGGAAAGATCGTCGATCAGCCGCTGGAGGCGTTCGGACCTCTCGTCGAGTCGAGGAGAACTGACCTGGATGGGCTCGATCAGGAGATCGCAGAAACTCTCCAGGAGATCGAGCAACTGCAGGAGGATGGCGAGGAGCCAGACGAGTGGCTCGTCGAGGATCTCGCTGCGGCCAGACAGGACCGAATTCGGTTGCAGTCACAGATCGACAATCTGGGCAGCATCCAGCAGGTCTTCCTCGATGGTCGAGCCAGTGTCGTGTGGCCCCTATACCGCCATGGTCCTCGCAAGAATCGACTCGACCTGCCAGGGACCGCTCCGCACGGACCATCGCTGCCGATCCCCGGTCTCAGTCCGTCGTATTCGGAAGCGAACCTGGTCAAGCGGAGTGAGCAAGATGGATCGGGTCGAGCCAACTATGTCATCGAAGAGGTGACTGGCTACCCCCTCGTCAAGGGACAGAAGTACTACGTCGTCGAGGGCGGCGGAGAAGAGAAGATCTCCGATGTTCTGGGCATCGTGTTGATCAACTCGGTGGCATCGGAAGAGAAGAGTGCCACCGCTGAGGAACTGGCCCGAAGGGAAGGCCGCCTCTTTCCTGGGGGGGCTCTGCTGGTGACCCGTTTCCTCGATCCGTGGGAAGCTCCGCTGGGTACCAGTGATTCCGGCATCGATGTGCTTCCCTTGCTCCTGTACGGTTTCCGAGTCAGCGTCGGCTTTGCCATCATGGTACTGGTAGTCGGCTACATCCTCGGCATCCTCGCCGGTGCAGCGATGGGGTACTACGGCGGATGGACCGACATCCTGTTGCAAAGGTTTATCGAGATCTGGGGATCGGTACCGTTCCTGTTTCTGATCATGATCATCGCCAGCATCGTCGATCCTAGCTTCTGGATGCTGGTCATCTTCCTGGTTGTACTGCGCTCCTGGATGGCGATCACCTACCAGATTCGAGGCGAGTTTTACCGGGAGAAGGCTCGCGATTACGTGCAGGCAGCGATCGGCACCGGTGTCAGTGATTTCAAGGTGATGATCAGGCACATCCTGCCCAACTCGATGATTCCCGTGATCTCTCGAGCTCCCTTCTCCTTCGTCAGCTACATCAGTGCCCTTGTGTCCCTCGATTTCCTTGGCTTCGGATTGCCGCCGACCGATCCATCGTGGGGCAGACTGCTCAATCAGGGATTCCAGTTCATCCTCATCTATCCCCATCTGGTTCTGTTCCCGGTGATCGCGCTGGCGGTGACCCTGTTCCTGGTGGTGTTGATCGGGGAGGCGGTTCGCGAAGCCTTCGACCCCAAGGTCTTCTCGAGGTTGAGATGAGTTCGATGCAGCAACAAGAACCACAATCCGGTGAAGGTCCCGAGGTGCTCCTCGAGGTGAGAGATCTGCAGACCTCCTTCGAGGTGGAGGGACAGAAGGCGGTCGCCGTTGACGGCGTCAGTTTCGATGTCCTCGCCGGCGAAGTGCTGGGACTGGTGGGTGAATCGGGATGCGGTAAATCTGTGACATCCTTGAGCCTGATGAAACTGGTTCCCGATCCGCCGGGCCGCATCGACAACGGCACCGCCACCTTCCGTGGCAAGGACCTGCTGGCTCTCTCCTACGACGAGATGCGAGAGATTCGCGGCAAGGAGATCGCCATGATCTTCCAGGAGCCGATGACTGCTCTCAATCCCGTTTTCACCATCGGTTTCCAGATGCGTGAGGGCATCATCCGGCACGCCGGAGTGTCCAAGGAAGAGGCGACCCGACGTGCGGTGGAGATGCTGGAAAAGGTCGGCATCTCCGATGCAGAGGCGAGACTGAACGCGTACCCGCATCAGTTTTCTGGCGGCATGAGGCAGCGCGTCATGATCGCCATGGCGCTGTCGATGGAACCGGCGCTGCTCATCGCAGACGAACCGACCACGGCGCTGGACGTGACGATCCAGGCACAGATCCTCGATCTGATGCTGGAGATGAAAGCGCAACAACAGGGTGCTTCGATCCTCCTCATCACCCACGACCTGGCGGTGGTGGCGGAAACGTGTGATCGGGTCGTCGTCATGTACGGTGGCAAGATCCAGGAGGTCGCCGGGGTCAGCGAACTGTTCAAGAACCCGCAACACCCCTACACGCAGGGATTGTTGAAGAGCTTGCCGCGTCCCGAGCTGGACGGGGATCAGGAAGAGCTGGAGACGATTCCCGGCATGGTTCCAAATATCTTCGACTGGCCGAAGGGATGTCGATTCTGTACACGCTGTCCGCTGGTCGAGGATCGATGCCGCAGCGAGCAACCGACGCTGAAGGATGTGGGTGGGGGACATCAGGTCCGCTGTCACCTGGTCGAGGAGAAGGGAGGGGAACGTTGAGCACGGAAGCCAATCCCTCCAGAGCGGGATCGCCAGTGGTTGAACTGGTCGACCTGAAGGTGTGGTTCCCGGTTCACGGGGGCATCCTGTCGCGGCATATCGCCGACGTGAAGGCGGTCGATGGAATCTCCCTGCGTGTCGAGCAGGGCGAAACTCTCGGAGTGGTCGGGGAATCGGGTTGTGGAAAAAGCACCCTGGGGAAGGCGGTGATGGGGCTGGTTCCGGTGACATCCGGATCGATCCAGTTCCAGCCGGAACAGGGGCCCGCAGTCGATCTGACATCCCTGTCCCGCAGGCAATACCGGCCTTACCGAAGCGAGATCCAGATGGTCTATCAGGATCCGTATTCGTCCCTCAATCCGCGTCTTTCCGTCGAGGAGATCGTCGACGAACCGTTGCGTGTGCATCATCCATCGATGACCCGGGAGCAGCGTCGCCTCCGTGTCGAGGAGTTGATGGAGCGGGTCGGATTGCGCCGGGAACAGGCGGAGAGGTATCCCCACGAGTTCTCCGGTGGTCAGCGCCAGCGCATCGGTATCGCCAGGGCCCTCGCCACCAATCCGCGCGTCATCATCGCCGATGAACCGGTCAGTGCTCTGGATGTTTCGATCCAGGCCCAGGTGATCAATCTGATGCGGGAACTACAGCGAGATCTTGGCCTCACGGTGATCTTCATCGCCCATGATATTTCGGTGGTCGAGCACGTCTCCGATCGGGTTGCCGTGATGTACCTCGGAAACCTGGTGGAACTGGGAAGAACCCGGGAGATCTTCCGCGATCCGAAACATCCCTACACGAGGGCGCTACTCAGTGCGGTTCCAAGACCTGATCCTGATCGTTCCCGTGCCGGTCGCCTGATGCTGGAGGGCGATGTGCCTTCGCCGATGGCGAAGCCGTCCGGTTGTGGATTTCGCACCCGCTGTCCCATCGCTCAGGAAAGCTGCGCCGACTCTCTACCGCACATGGTGCAGGTGGGAGAAAGGCACCGAGTCGCCTGTCCTCATGGCGAATCGTTCGACGAATTGCTCCAGCAACGCAGGGGAGATGCGGAGCCGTCGCCGCCGACTGCCGACTGAGGCCAATCGGAGGCGATCAAGCAGGACCACGAAAGCGACCGAGATGCACAATTTCGGCCTTTTTGTGCTCAATTGGGACAATTCAGTTCGAAAACGCTAAAGTCTATTATGATTACTGAAACTGGGTGCCGACAACGGCCTCAGCCTGCCTCGTTGCTCACTTGGAGTCCGGTGGCAAGACCTACGAATCCCCGGATTTTGAGAGACAAAAATGTCAACCACAGACCCTTTTGCCGGTGTACCGGCTCCGCTGCGTGAGGCCATCGTCGCACGTGGTTTCGAAAAACTGACCTCGGTACAGGAGGCGGTCCTCTCCTCAGAGGGAGCGGGACGAAACCTCCGTATCTCCTCACAGACCGGATCGGGTAAAACGCTGGCCCTCGGGCTTCGCCTGGCCAGTGATCTGATCCCTGCTGACGATGATTCAACGGTCCTGCGCGGAGCCGAAGGACCTCGCGTCCTGTTGATCACACCGACTCGTGAACTGGCTGTACAGGTTGCGGGTGAACTACGCTGGCTCTTCGCCAGGATCAAGGGCGTTGCTGTTGAAGTGGTTACGGGCGGATCGGATATCGGCCGTGAGAGCCGCGCTCTCAGCAAGTCACCGGCAGTCCTGGTGGGAACACCCGGTCGATTGCTGGATCACATGAAATCACGCAGACTCAACTGCTCATCTTTTCGTCAGGTCGTTTTGGATGAAGCAGACCAGATGCTCGACATGGGCTTCCGGGATGAGCTGGAGGCGATCCTCGAGTTCTTACCCGCTGATCGTTGTAGCCATCTTGTTTCTGCGACCTTTCCGGCGCTGGTCAAGCGACTGGCCGATCGCTTTCAGGAGAATCCTCTCCATGTCGAGGGAACGCGCCTCGGCGTGGCCAATGCTGATATTCAGCATGTCGCTCATCGCATTCGTCGCCGTGACATGAATTCGGCGATCATCAATGTCCTGCTGCATGCACGCGGCGAGCGTGTGCTGGTGTTTGTCCGCCGTCGTGTGGATGCCACCGAGCTCGCCGAAATACTGTCCGCCAATGGAATCGCTGCTGCGCCGTTCAGTGGCGAACTCAATCAGGCGCAGCGAACACGCACCCTGAATGCCTTCAAGAATGGCGATCAGGATATCCTGATCGCCACGGATGTCGCAGCTCGAGGGATCGATGTCCCTGAAATCGACACGGTGATTCACGCAGACGTACCGGCTGATGTTGAAAATTACACGCACCGGAGTGGGCGTACCGGACGAGCGGGTCGCAAGGGGCGAAGCGTACTGATGGTGCCGGTGAATTCCCAGGGCCGCGTACGACGCATCTTTTCAGCGGCAGGTGTCGAGGCGCAGTGGCAGCCGGTTCCGAGCCCTGCCCAGATCGAGAAGCGTTATACCAAGACCTTCCGTCGTGATCTGCACGCCATCCTTTCCGACCCCTCGCTGGTTTCCAAGAAACAATCCTCCTACGCGAAGTTCTTGCTGGAACAACCCGAGAAGCGAGATCCACAGGAGATCGTTGCGGCGCTGTTGCAGATGGCCGAGCCCAAACCGGCACTCCAGGGTTATTCCATCGCGGAAGTCCCGGAGGGATCAGGGTATTCGCGAGAATCCCGAGGATCGCACAATCCACGCAATTCGAAACCTCGAAAGAAAGCAGCGTTCGGTTCCTACCACCGTTTTGAAATCAACTGGGGAACCTCCAAGGGAGCGAACGCCAGTCGAATCCTGTCGCATCTGTGCCGAAGAGGGAATGTCAGCAGTTCCGAGGTGGGTGCGATTCGCCTGGGACCCGTTTTCAGTACCTTCGAGATCTCGAAGGCAGCCTCTGAAGGTTTCGAGAAGGCGGCACGGCGTCCCGATGGACGCGATCCGAATCTCAATATTCGACGCAGTCGGGGCAACTCAAAGCCCGATCATTCGAGACGGCCAGGATCGGATCGTGGCAATCGCCGTGGATCCTTCGGGGGCCGTGCAGAAGCGACAGGCGCTGGCAGCCGAGGCTAGGAAACTTGCGCTAACGACGGAACGAATCAGAACGATGTGCCAGCCAGTTGGCGTCAAGCGCTACATCGTTGAGGGAGTTTGCTCCTGGCAGTCGTTCCCGGGACTTCTGTGATCTGCTCAAGCCGCTACCAGGTGACGATTTCAGCAAACCCCCCATCTCTCATAATGTACCTTATCGGACTCAAGCGTGGGTGTGCCCCTGTCTCCTGAACCGTCACGATGTGTGATCAGCCGTTGAAATGAGGTTGCTGACTCGTCTCCAGCGTCAGCTGGTAAGCCGCATCCTGATCCACCTCGACTCCGTACAACAGCCGCGCCTGGTGGCGTGCCTGTTCGGTGAAGAACTGGATCCCATCGATGACGTGCATCGACTCCGTCGACAGCTGCGACAGAAACGCAGTGGTCGGCGGTTTGTATCCCATCTCCATCAGCACCCCACCCTGGAATCGTTGGAGGGGCCACGGTACTTCCGCCAGGGAGTGACGAGCAGCGCCGGTCGCATTGATCAGCAGATGGGCCGACTCGATCACCTCGATATCGGTGGATTCCTGCTGCTGGCGACCCCACATCTGTACCTCGTAGCCCAGCTCCACGAGAACCTGGCGGGCGACCTGGCCGGCACCTCCTGCGCCGACGATGAGGGCGCCGATGTGGGATCCCTGGGCTGGCGGTAGCAACTGTTTCAGGGCGATGGCATCGGTACTGGCTCCGACCCAGTTGTCCGTTTCGGTGCGGATCAGGGTATTCCAGGAGGGCTGGCTGCGGGCCAGGTCGTCGAGGGGCTGTGCGACGCTGCGGGCCCACGTCTTGTGCGGGGCGGTCACAGCCATCCCGTCGAACTGGATCGAATCATCGAGTTGCAGGAATGGTTGCGGATCGTTGCAACTGAAGGAGACGAGGCGTGTTTCGTGGCCCTGTTGCTGGAGACAGCGATTGTGCCAGCCCGGTGACAGGCTGTCTCCGACATCGGATCCGATGATGGCGAGAAGTGGTCGTTGGCTGGAGGCTGGCTGGAAACGGTCATCGGCACGGATACGGCTGATCTCGGGGACTCCCGTTGAACGCAGAAGATCGGTGGCGGTGGCGTAACCCCACAATTGCTGGCGATCGACGACCAGCAGCCGGTCTATCCGGGACTGGTCTCCTGCGCAGAAACTGACCACCGGGAAGTCACCCCCGTGGTCGGCGACAGCCTGTGCTCTGCGCCGCGCCGGCAAGTCCCCTTCCGGGAATACGATCTTGGCTGCGACGGCACCGAGCTGGCGCGCTTGTTCGATCTGCTGCTGCGGTGAATCGACGGTACTGGCGTCGCGGTGGCTACTGTAGATCCAGTCGAGGTCGCTGGGTGCAGGGGCATCGGTGGTCCGATCGATGTCGAGGATTCCCTTCAGCTGGCGACAGATCTGATCGCGTCGGCTGATTCGTGCCGGATCGGCGAGATTTCCACGATCGGTCACGAGGACCGATAAATTGTCAGGAAGATCGGGTAGCCCAACTCCTTCGTCAAACAGGTCCAGTCGCAATTCGATTCCGGCCAGATTGGCGTGATCGGTCAGTATTGCCTCGATTGAGCGCCAACTACCGGCACCGTCGATCACCAGTAGCCAGCCTCGAGGTAATGTCGTCAAGTTCGCCTCCAAAAGGTGGTCGACAAGCACTGGAACCGAAGTGCAGGGAGGGTATCATCTGAATCGTTCGGAGGGCACAAGTCCTCGTCTCGTTGAGATCTCCCACAGAATTCCACAATCCGGTCTTCTTGGCTGCTTTCTCCTCTTGATTCCAGGTTACTGGTTCTACTCCGGACTCTTTCCCTCGATTTCTACCCGTTGATCTTCCATGAGGTCAGGTCAATAGGTGTCCGTTTTTGCGGGTGCTTCGATTCTCCAGCAGGAGTGCAGGGAGTACCGAGAAACGGATTCGATTTGCTCGAGGGCATCACGCCACGACGGATGCGATCCGTTGTTGAGGATCTGAGTATCAAAACCACGACCGCCGTGGATGGGATCTCCCCCACCCGGATCTGGTCGAGGCACATCACAAGGAGTGCACGTGAATCAGGAAAACTCTTCCAGCGGTGGAGGCTCGAGCCGACGCCGAAGAAGTAGTCGAAGCGGCCGATCCAGAAGTGGATCAGGACGCGGGTCGAATCGTAAGCCTGGCGGCCAGCGCCGCGGGCGTCGCGACGATTCCCGCTCGATGAACCACCTGGACCCTCGTGGTGGTCCATCCGCAAGTGGTCCTCAGCTGGCTGAGGGAGCGACGATTCGCGGGATCCTCGAGGTGGGCAATCAGGGCTTCGGTTTCATCCGTGCGACGGACAAGTCGTTCCGGATCCAGCAAGACGACATTCACGTCGGCAAGAACCTGATCCAGAAATACCGGTTACAGACGGGGCATTACATCGTCGGCAAGGTCGGCGGCCGTGCTCCCAAGGGCCGGGGGCCGAGCCTGGCGAGAATCGAATCGGTCGACGGAGATGCGCCGGACGAGGTGAAGCGTCGTACCTTCTACAAGGAGATGACCAGCATCGATCCCACCGAGCGATTCATGCTCGGAGGAACCGGCAATATATCGATGCGACTGGTCGACCTCATCTCTCCCGTCGGTAAGGGACAGAGAGCGTTGATCGTGGCCCCGCCTCGTACCGGAAAAACGGTTCTTCTGCAGCAGATGGCCCATGCGATCACCGAGGTTCACCCCGATTCGATGGTGCTGGCACTGCTCGTCGATGAGCGTCCGGAAGAGGTTACTGACTGGAAGCGCTCGGTGAAGGCGGAGGTGTACGCCTCCTCCAGTGATGAGACCTCCAAGAGTCACGTCCGTGTCTCCGAGATGGCATTGCAGCGTTGCCATCGACTGCTCGAGGCGAAGTGTGACGTGGTGCTGCTACTCGACTCGCTGACCCGATTGGGGCGCGCCTACAACCTGGAGACCGCGCACAGTGGCCGGACCCTCTCCGGTGGCGTCGATGCCAAGACCCTGGAAAAGCCGAAGGCGATCTTCGGATCGGCGCGGAATGTTGAGGGAGGCGGCAGTCTCACCATCATCGCGACCGCCTTGATCGAGACCGGCAGTCGCATGGACGAGGTGATCTTCGAGGAGTTCAAGGGAACCGGAAACATGGAACTGGTGCTGTCGAGAAAACTAGCAGACCAGCGTGTGTTCCCTGCCATCGATGTGACACTTTCGGGGACACGCAAGGAAGAGAAACTCTACTCTCCGGATGAGATCGACCAGATCTGGAAATTGCGCAGGGTCCTGACCAGCGTCAATCCCATCGAGGGGATGGAACTGCTCAGTCAGCGAGTGGGATCCTTTGAGGACAATCAAGAGTTCTTGCTGTCGCTTGGCGGTTGATCGGGCACTGCTCATTTGTTGTCAGGATCGACACGCTAACCGTAGCAGGCGAGGGTCGATTCGATCCTCATCAACGCCATAACTGCCGACCCTTCGCTTGGGAGTCTCGAAGTGAAGATCGGATCCACCACTACAGCCGAGCTGGTGTTCTTGCTGGAACTCCCGAACTGATTTTCGTGCCGCAGGCGATGCGTTACGCGAAAGCGTTTCGACACCATCGAGTCCCGCTGCGACGATCGCCCGCCCCACCTGCTTGATGTGGACCGGCGCCGGGTGCGCCCAGAAGACCAGCCCGCCGAAGGAGTGAACCACTTCCAGTGCCTGCCGGTAATCGAGGCAGGGGCGATCGAAGCGGTCTCCCGATAGCCAGCGCTTGTACAGAGGGCGCGTGCTTGGCGCCAGCCCCTGGCGAACCAGGGCGCGAGCCACGTGAGATCGACACGGGACCGCTCCAGCGAGTTCCTCTTCGAGACACTTGATGCGTAATGGAATTCCAGATTCTCGCAGTCGTTCGACTCCGCCCATCACCCGCTGGCGGCGATCGTCCTCCAGTGTCTGCACCCACTGGTGTATCGACGTATTGAGGCCGTCAGGAAAGTAAGCAAGGAGATGGACGTCGTGTTGTTCGAGCTGGCAACTCATCTCGACACCGGGAAGAAGCTGAAGTGTTGGCGGGATCTGTAACTGCTGATAGGCGGCAAGGGTGTCGTGGTCGCAGATGGAGATACACGACAGGACTCCATCGGCGCTGGCGACCAGTTGCTCCGGAGACAGTCCCCCATCACTGCATCTGGTATGGAGATGCAGGTCTACCCGTCGCTGCGGGTTCAAGTTGTCGTTTCCAGGATCTGTATCGAGCGCTGTAGCCGCGCCTGTACCGCTTCCTTGCCGAGCACCGCAATCACCTCGATCAGGTCTGGTGAGTCCTTGCGAGAGGTCAACGCAAAGCGCAGTGGCATGAACAGCATCGGTTTCTTGATGTCGAGATCTTCAAGCAGTGCATCGAGAGCGGTCGAGATCGATTCGGTGTCCTCTCCGGGAGTGTCCAGTAGAACCCTCGCAGCCCCCTGTAACGCCTTGCGGGAGATCTCAGCGCTACTCTTCTTGGGGACCAGTTGTTCACCTGTTGGCGGAAGTGGCGACTGAAAAAACCAGTCGGTACGATCCGCAAACTCGGAGAGCAGAACCATCCGCTCGGTCACCAGCGGTAGGATCTTTCGCGCCTCTTCCACGGAAGCTCCGGCAGGCAAGAAACCCTCCTCCTCGATCCTCTCCAGCAACTGGTCGAGGCCGAGATTGCGTATGTGAACACCGTTGAGCCAGTCGAGTTTGACCATGTCGAATACCGGGGCTCCGGTCGAGATATCATCGAGGCGGAACTCCTTCTCGAATTGCTGCAGGTCAAAGACCTCTTCCTCGTCGGGTGGAGACCAGCCCATCAGGGCAAGGAAATTGAGAAGAGCTTCCTTCAGGTATCCTTGCTGACGGAACCAGTCGAGACTGACAGGATTCTTCCTCTTGGAGATCTTCGACTGGTCCGAGTTTCTCAACAGTGGGACGTGGAAGAATCGAGGCAGCGATTCCTCCAGAGCCTGGTAGATCAGAACGTGTTTTGGTGTCGACACGAGCCACTCTTCCGCACGCACAACCTCGGTGATCTTGAATTCGATGTCATCGACGACATTGGCGAGATGGTAGGTGGGAAATCCATCCGTCTTGATCAGCACCTGATCGTCGATCTCGCAGTTGTCGACACGAATCTCGCCGCGAATTTCATCGACGAAACAGGTCTCTCCCTGGTCGGGAACCCGAAGACGAATCACGTGGGACTCGCCGGCATCTGCTCGACCTTGAGAATCCTGATGAGAGAGTCCCCGGCAGTGGCCATCGTATCCGAGTCGTTCTTTGCGCTGCTTCTGCCCCTCGCGGACCTGTGCCATCCGCTCGGCGCTACAGAAGCACCGATAGGCAGCATTCGATTGCAGCAACTTGTCGGTGTAGCGGCGATAGATGTCGTTACGTTCACTCTGGCGGTAGGGAGTGCAGGGGCCACCCACATCGGGTCCCTCGTCCCAGTCGAGCCCGAGCCACCGAAGGGCGGCAAAGATCTGCTCCTCGCTGGACTCCTGGTAGCGGGTTCGGTCGGTGTCATCGATCCGTAGCAGGAACTGGCCGCCGTTGTGGCGGGCGTGCGTACGGTTGAAGAGCGCCACGTAGGCGGTGCCCACATGGGGATCTCCGGTGGGACTGGGTGCGATGCGGACCCGTGGTCGACCTTCGCTCATCAGGCTCCTCCCTGGCGATCGTTGAGTAACTCGAAGACCCAGCGACCGAAGTGATCCATCTCGAGGTTGAGTGAGTCCCCTTCGCAGCGAACTCCGAGGGAGGTGACCTCCAGGGTGTGGGGAATCAGTGCCACGGAGAAACCACCGGGACTGCTGGAAGCCACCGTCAAGCTGACTCCGTCGACGGTAACGGACCCCTTTTCGACGGTGCGAAACGAATCGGCGAGGGGATGTTCGATGTGCCACAGCACTTCGCCATCATCCTGGATCGAGGAAATTCGTCCCTGGCTGTCGATATGTCCGGTGACGTAATGACCTCCGAGGCGGTCGCCGACCCGCAGTGCACGCTCGAGATTGACCAGTGAGCCCACCTCGCGCCGTCCCAGGGAGGTGCGACGAAGCGTTTCCTCGACGACATCAAAATGGAGATCTTCGGCTCCCGAGATCAGCGTCAGGCAGCAGCCGTCGACGCTGATACTCTCCCCCACCTGTAGATCCGCCCATGGCCCAGGATCGCCGTCGCTGCAACGGTCCGCCTGGCCTGAAATGACAAGCCGGACCCCTCCTGGGCCGGGAGCGATCTCCTGGATGGCAGCACGGCGTTCTACGATTCCGGTGAACAAGGGGCCTCCTGACACGAAATGCTACGGGAGGCGGGATGAAATCGCCACCGAACCGGCCGGGAAGGCTGCCCAGGGGGACTGCAAGGGGAGATACCAGCGATAGATTCTTTGCCAGAAACTACCTCCGATCGACGATGCAGGGGAACTTGACCCCTTCCAGGGGGCCAGATATCATTCCTCCCTTGAGACCTCACCGGAAGCGGTCGCTGGAGCGGAATCCGATCTACCCCATCGGCAAGGTGACATGCGTCTGGAAGAGGCTACGATTCGCGAGAGAGTGCAGTCAGGTGTGCTTTTTATACCTGGTCATGCTTACATGAACTCCGGTGGCGTACCGCCGGAATCACATGATTCAAAGGAATACTCGAATCGATCGTGATGGTGATCTGGTGATCACTGAGCACCCCGGGGAGACGGGTGTTGCGGTTGAGGAGATGAAAATACGGGTGGCGGTGACCCCGCCAAAGTCCTGCTCGGCACGGAACTGTTTCATGCCGATCACGATGAACCCGAACGGAAGGAACTGGAGATGAGTGGGCTCGCCAAGTTTTTCGTGGTGCTCAATCTCGTCCTTGCGCTCTTTTTCCTCGGTGTCAGTGCAACTCTTTTCCAGGCCCAGAAGGACTGGAAAGGTGCTGCAGAAAAGGCACTCAGTAGTGAAAAAGAGTCGGTGGAACGGGCGAGTGAGATGAAGGCAACGCTGCAGGGTCGGATCGATCAGACGACAAAGACCAACGAGTCCATCGTTCGCGAGAACGAGCAACTCGGTACCAAGGTCAACGACCTGCAAAATACCAACGGAGATCTGCGCAAGGATGTCGCCAGTCTCGAGGCCAAGATCGAGGCCAATGAGACCCGTCTTGCCCAGAAGGATGAGCATATCCAGGACAAGGATTCCAATATCGCTCGCCTCGAAGACGAAGTCTCCCGCCTCAACAGCGAAATCGCCTCGGCAGGAGATGCGAAGAAAGATGCCGAACGGCTCAGGAATCGCGCCATCCTCGACAAGGAAACGCTGTCGCAGCAGAATGAAGCTCTCAACAAGGAGCTGACTGCACTCAAGTCGGACTTCGATGATCAGGAGCTCCTCATCGGCAGAATCGTCGATTCCGGGGTGCGCTTGCCCGATATCGGAGTCACCACCGCCCCTCCCATCGACGGAATGGTCGTGGGAGTCCAGGAAGGTGTCGTGGTTCTGTCTGTGGGTAGAGATGACGATGTTGAGGTGGGCTACGAGTTCACCATCTACGACGGAAGTCGCTTCATTGGCAAGGTTCAGGTCACGAAGGTCCTCGACGACATGTCCGGTTGCACCATCCTCTTCCAGGAGGGCGCTGGCATTCGTGAGGGACACAAGGCCTCGACCCGTCTGTCCAGCTAGGGGGAGTCAGTATGTACGATCAACCTATTGTTGAGCGCAAGGATTCGAGCCCGATGGCAACCAGTCTTCTGGCCATCTCGGTGGTCTGTCTGATTGCTGCCTCGACTCTGTTGTCGATGAAACTGAAGGAATTGACCCTGCCGGGGAAAACCCCCACCACCAGTGCCAGTTCCTGGGAAAGCGTCCAGTTGAAGTCGGTCAACCGTGAAGCAGATAAGGTGTTCGGCGACGTGGAGGCTGACGAGGGCTAGTCCCTGAACCTCGACCCGTCGATGAAGGCCTGCTTTCCCCCGGGAAAGCAGGCCTTTTTTTGCGCCTGTCCGCATCGGAGATCGGCGGTCGAGCGCATTCCTTCCTGCGACAAGGATCGGTGTTAGTCCCTCGCCTCCGGCCATTTTCCTGCTTATGATACAGGGCGCAGCAGTGAGGGAATCCCGTCCGTGATGCAATATCATGGCAAGCAGGTGCGAGTGCCTGCCGGAATTTGCGGGAGTTCGAAGTGGGAAAGAGGACAGGAGTCCTCAAGGGGAAACTGATCTCGATGCCAGCACCACGGTGCCGGCAGGGATCGGACGAGGAGATCATATCTTGGTTTTCCGTATCGCACAGAATTTCACACAGGCCTTGGTGGGGAAGTTTTCTACTGATCTTGGTATCGATCTTGGAACTGCCAACACCCTCGTTTGTGTTGGTGGGCGAGGAATCGTCATCAGCGAGCCATCGGTGGTGGCGGTCAAAGCAGGTACCAACCAGGTACTTCTCGATGGAAGAGCTGTCGGCAGTGTCGCCAAGGAGATGATGGGCAGAACCCCCACCTCCATCGAAGCGGTCCGTCCCCTCCGGGATGGAGTCATCGCCGATTTCGAGATCACCGAGGCGATGCTCAAGTACTTCATCACGAGGGTGCAAAACCGATCCAGATTTTTCAGCCCACGTGTTGTGATCGCTGTTCCCAGCGGGATCACAGCAGTGGAGAAGCGTGCCGTCTACAACTCTGCGGAGCGTGCCGGTGCTCGCAAGGTTTACCTCGTGGAAGAGCCGCGAGCTGCCGGTCTCGGTGCTGGATTGCCCATCGAAGAGCCGATCGCAAGCATGGTCGTGGATGTCGGCGGTGGAACCACAGAAATCGCAGTACTGTCCCTGGCAGATGTGGTGACCAGCGTGTCGTTGCGCGTCGCCGGAGATGACATGGACGAAGCGATCGTCAAGTACATGAAGGACACCTATAACATCCTGGTTGGACCGCTGACTGCGGAGCAGATCAAGATCGGGATCGGGTCCGCCTACCCACTCGAAGAGGAACTCGAGATGGAGGTGAAGGGGCGCGATCTCATCGGCAATCTTCCTCGCAGTGCACGAATCACCAGTGAAGAGATCCGGGAGGCACTGCAGCCCCCCGTCGACAAGATCATCGAAGGGATCAAGTCGACACTTGAAACGACTGACCCCGAACTGTGTGCCGATCTGGTGGAGCGTGGAATCGTCCTCTGTGGTGGCGGCGTGTTACTGCGCGGTCTCGATGAGACGATCCGGAAGGTGACCGGATTGCCGGTGCGGGTGGCAGACGACCCACTCACCTGCGTGGCCCGTGGAACCGCCATATTCCTCGAGAAACTGGATCAGTATTCCTCCGTCCTCGACTCCGTCGACGACGATTACTAGGAACCGTATAGACAGGTCCGAACGGGAGTCACTTGAAGCGCATCGAACGCGCTTACTGGGCGATCGGTTGCTGGTTGGTCCTGGCCCTGATCGGCTACGGGCTTCAGCCCCTCGTGTCCTCATCCGGCTCCGATCGTGTTCGCATCCAGCTTCTGGAACAAGCTCTCCAGAGAACGCAACTGATCAGCGATTCACAAGATGCACTCATCGAGCGCCAGGATCTGATCGATCGCTACCTCGCATCGGACTTCGCAGGGACGCTGTATCAACTGGTCCCTGCACGATTGACCCCCCACTTCGATCCTCATCCGAGGAGATCATCCGCCCGTATTGATCGAGGATCAGAGGTCGAGATCGCTCCGGGTATGGGAATCATCGGAGCTTCCGGAGTGATCGGAAAGGTGGTCCGTTCCGAGCAGGGGTGGTCGAGGGTTCAACTGGCGGATGATCCTGCTTTCGTGGTTCCCTTCCTCGATGAGGAGGGCGGTGCCGGGATCTTCGCAGGTGGACCTGGGCCAGGACATGGGCATCCTCGCCTGCGCATGGAGTACATCGACCTCTCCGTCGGCGATGTAATTCGTACCCATGGTGGCGGCACGGTCTTTCCCGAGGGGCTGGTGATCGGTGTCGTTGGCGAGGTCAGGATCCCCCACCGAGAATCGAAGATCCTCCTCAGCCAGGGTTTGAAACAGGTACAGGAAGTCCTGGTACTGGTGCCGCTGACGAGAGGTGGATCGCAGTGAGGTTCTCATGGTTGTTCCTCATCATGATCCTGGCAACCTTCACGGGGGTGGCGTTTCGCCCATTGTTGCAACCAGCCCTCGGGATGGCCGATCCGCTGCTGATCTTCGTGTGCTGGATGGCACTGGTAGATCGCTGGCCACGTCTCTTGCTGATGATTGTGGTGGTCGCTGCCCACAGGTGTCTTGGCGGAATCACAACTCCCGTCGATGCCGTGGTTCCATTGCTGTGCACGGTACTCACCGTTCGGTTCCTCAAGACCGTGTTCGATCCCCATCATCCTTATCGTCGTATTCAGATCATCTTGCCGTCACTGCTGATCGGCGTCAGCGTGCAGGAATCGATGCTTTCCGGCGTCTTTCCCACCTTTCAAATGATGTTTCCGGCGTTGCTTTTGAGTGCGGTGGTGACAGCGATCCTGTTGCCAGTACTCGATATCGTGAGGCCGTTCCTGAAGAGTGCGAGGTATCCACTGTGAATCGCTGCACTCCGAAATCCCACGGGGGGATCTGATGCAGCGGAACCGGATCATCCCCATCGCTGTGCTGTTCCTACTGATGTCTGTGGGTATCGCAGCTCGACTTGTGCAATTGCAGGGGATGGACTGGCGTGACCATGCCTTACGAGCATCCAGCATCCACAGATCAATTCGTTACACTCCCGCGCCTCGGGGACAGATCGTCGATGCTCGGGGAGTCATTCTGGCCAGGGATGAACCGGCTGTGAGGGCCACCTTTCTCCTTTCGGAACTGGAACCTGTACGGTGGGTCGCCCGGCGGTTGACCAAGATCCTGCGAAGTTCTGACGACAGCTACCCCTGGAATGAAGAGATCCTGTGGAGCTCCCTTCAGGGAGCTCGTGAGCAGATCAGGGCAAGGTTCGCCACCGATATCGATCATCAGGAGCACCCCTGGTTGACCCGTGTCGATCCGAAGTGTGGTAGAGCGGTGGCCCGAGCCATCGCCAAACGCCCCGAGGACTTTCCGGGAATCCGCTCCAGCAAGGCTGGTCAGAGTTACACGATTTTCATCGATCCGGATGGCCTGTTCGCCGGGGAGATCGGTATCAGGAAGATGGAAAAGGTGTTGGAACTGGAGACCGGGAAACTGTGGAGCAAGGTCGAGCTGGCATACGACCGAGTTCAGGATCCGGCTGTGGAATTGCAGGAACGAGAGTGGGTCTTCAGGCGTCAGCGCCATCCCCTCCACGAAGATGTTCCCCCTTCTCTGGTCGTAGCCATCAGTACTGAACCGGAAAAGTGGCCTGGTATTCACCTGGAAGAAGTCCACGACCGGGTACATCCACTGGACCCCTTTCTCGGTCAATTGCTGGGACATACCGGCTTACCCAGCGAGGAAATCGTCGACGCCTGGAAATCACGGCAGGAACCCATCATCGACCGGCTGGTTCTCCGCGACCTGAGGGTCTTCGAGGCGGTTCGAAGGTATTCTCATCACAGCGCTGATCGTGTCGGAAGGTCGGGGCTGGAGTCGGTTCTCGAGGAAGATCTCAGGGGAGTTCCCGGCGCCGAGGTTCGCATCCTCGATCAACGCAGGCGATCGATTGGATCCGCTCTTGATGTGGCAGACGCCATCAAGGGATCGGACACCCAGCTCACCATCGACTCGCAACTGAGCCGCTTTTGTATCGATCAGATGCAAGCGCAGGGAGTACGAACTGGTGCCATCGTGATGCTCGACGTCAATACGGGCGCTGCTTTCGGCTGGGCCTCCCTCCCCCAGCAAGGGATGGAAGTCTACAAGGACCGTGAACTGTACAGATCTCGTAGTCTATCTCGAGATGGTTGGTTTCATGATCGAGTCAGTTCGTGGCCGGTCGATCCCGGCTCAACCTTCAAAACGGTGGTCGGGCTCGCTGCTCTACAGGAGGGATTGGTCACCGCTGACGACGAGATCGTCTGTAACGGTGTGCTCGATCCTGGACGGCCCGATCGGAGCCGCTGCACCAATCATCCCGCTGGCCTTTCCGTCAATCTGTCGGAGGCTCTGGCCCGCTCTTGTAACGTTTATTTCTACAAGATGGGTCAGAGGCTGGGAATCGACAAGATGATCGCTACCGGCGAATCGCTGGGCCTGTGGCGATCGAGCAGGAGCGGGATCGCCTCCGAGGCGATCGGCCTGAAACCCCGGGCCAACCCGGTGGGCACCGCCATCGGTCGCGGCTTCACCGTGACGCCACTGCAGATGGCGAGGGTGGCGTTGAGCATCGCCTGTCGTGGCAGTTCTCCCGGGGTCAAGGTCGTGGCAACGATCGACGGCGAACCCGCGGAACCAGCCATCGAGTTGCGTCATTTCGAAAGTGTGATCGATGGGATGGTGTCTGCGGTACGGGATCGTGGAGGAACCGCATCCCGATCTTCTTACGGTCTTTCGGGGTTCGACGTGGCAGTGAAATCAGGATCTGCTCAGATCTCCTCCGATCCCAGTTACCATGCATGGTTGATCGGATTCACCCCGGTAGTGGAGCCGAAGTTTGCCTTTGCCATCTCCTTGCAGGATGTGCCCCAGCATGGCGGGGAAGCCTGTGCGCCACTGCTCGCTTCAATACTCGACTGGCTCGAGGAGCACCGAGGGATGGAGTTACGACGATGACGTCGCTTCATCTGACGCACTGGATCGCTGGCTGGAAGAATGGTTGGGCTGGCCCCGCCATCTTGCTGGTTCTTGCAGGAGTCTGGCTGCTGATGGTGGGAACCATCTTCGTGCACAGTGCTGCGGACGGACCGGAGACAGGATTCCCGGGTCCCTACGCATCAAGCCACCTCAAGAAGATCATCGTGGGAGTTGTCGCCATGATGGCGATTTCCCTCGTCCATCCACGCCGATTCCGTCAGGTTGCACAGGTTTTCTTTGCTGCATCGGTGGCACTTCTGGTGCTGTTGCTGCTCTGGAAGTGGGCCACCGGAGCGGGTGTGGTTCGCTGGATACGCTTCGGTGGAATCGGATTGCAACCTTCGGAACTTGCGAAGATATCCACGGTTCTGTTCCTCGCTCACCTGATTCGACCCGGTGAAGGTGTAGACCGTTGGCTGCAAATCGTTCGCTGGGTGGGATTCGCCACGATTCCTTTCCTGCTGATCGCAGCCCAGCCAGACCTGGGCACCGCGCTGATCCTGATCCCCACCACGGTGATGATGCTGTGGGTTGCGGGGATCTCGATGCGGAGGTTTTTGCTACTGATCGTGTTGGCGGCGGTGATTGGTGGCCCGGCCAGCTGGCCACTATTGAGAGACTATCAGAAGGATCGAATCCTCTCCTATGTCGGGTACGGTGAAGTTTCCGGCGAATCGGAAGGAGGCTATCAGGTGGCGCAATCGATCATCGCCATCGGTAGCGGAGGCCCCACCGGCAAGGGGCTGCACATGGGAAGCCACCATGATCTGGGCTACGTCCCGGAGGACCACAACGATTTCATCTTCTCCGTCATCGGCGAAGAACTGGGACTGATCGGAACCCTTTCCGTGGTGATCGGATACCTGGTCCTGGTGTGGACGATGCTGGGAGTTGCATGGAACTGTCGAGATCCGTTCGGGCGGTTGGTCGCAGTAGGCCTGGCGAGTCAGATCGGGTTTCAGGCCGCCATCAACCTGTCGATGACGGTGGGCCTGCTGCCGGTGACGGGTCTTCCCCTCCCCTTCGTTTCCTATGGAGGAACCTCCATCGTCGTGTCGCTGGCGGCGCTGGGGATCGTCGTTTCCATCGCGCGCCATCCGGTCGAGGTGATCCATCCGGATGGACTGCTGCGCGGAACTTCCGAGGTGACCCATCGGCCGATCCGGGCCAAGGTGGGTCGCACCTGAGTGGTGCCGGTGGAGATGGAATAAAAAAAGAGGCGCCATCGGGGAAATGGCGCCTCCTCGGAAAGAAATGAAGCAAGGAGGGCAGTTAGACTGCCCCGGGGAGATTCATCAGGCTATTGCAGCCCCGATGACCTTGCGTGAGAGGACTTCCGAAGAAGCGATCTCTCTAGCTCCCCTGTCCCAAAGAGCCCACTGACACAAAGCACTCTCCGTGCCAATCGATGAGGGATTCGCCTAAAAGGTCTAAGTGGTTTCCTGGAAGGGCTTTAGGGGTCGAGGTTGAGCCGGCAAGAAGTCGCTTGCCGACGGGTTGTGGCTGGAAACTGTCCAGTTCGATGAGGGGGGGCCGAAACTTGGATCCTAAGCCATTTACATAAATAGGCTTATGAATGCGGGATAAATCTGGCCACTGCGCTGTGGCGCCTCGAGTAGGCGGTAAGAAAGTAACCGGAAGGCGTCGTTGAAACTACGTCGCAGCCTCGGAGGAGCTGGGGCGGATCCATCCAAGGGTTTCTCCCCGGCCGAGTCGATCCCCCTCCTCCGTCCAGTGATTGAGGAGGACACCTGGAACCGGCGCTCGGATCACCTGGACCTCGCTGCCCACTGCTAGCACCAGTAACTCCTGATCGGCCTCGATCGATTCTCCCGGCTGTACCGACCAGCGCAGCACGATGACACCCGGATCGTCGCTTGCTTCGCCACTGTTGAGGCCGGAGGTGGAGTCTGTCACGGTCGCCCCTGCCAGCGGCGGAATCTGTGCAGATGGAGAATCGGCAAGCAGTGATTGGGGCGCTGGATCTGAAGGATGCCGCTCTCGATGATGCGGTTCTGCATGATGCGGTTCTGCATGATGCGGTTCTGCATGATGAGAGGGGGCGGATTTCTCAAGTGGATAACGAATCGCGATGGCACCGGTTTCGACCACGGCCTCGACCTCCTTCCGGCATCTTAGTGGATGATGCCATGGGAAGGAAGTGAGCCGCATTGTCGGGAAGTAACCTGTTGCCGTTCCTCGATCGATGAGGATCAGGGGCAGGCGTCAAACTCCTCACAGGTCAGATCGTCTTCAGTCGGGTCGATTCCGCACTGATCGAACGGTTCTGCCGGAGCAGAACCACCGGAGAACATGTAGGTCAACAGCTGTACCGGATCTCCCAGCACGATGCTGCCGCTGTCGTCGATGTCGCCGATTTTCTCGCACAGGGGGGCTGCCCCACCGTTGAACATGTAGCCGAGCAGGTTGACGGGATCACCCAGGTTGAGGGATCCGCTTCCATCGAAGTCGCCACGCTGGAACTGAACTCCAACCACTCCTTCGAGGATCTCGATGCTGGTTCCCGAGGTCACTACCGGGCCGGAGGTCTGGCCCAGAGAGATGACGATCGCGGTCGGCGGAGAAGGTGACTGTGGCACCAGGTCCTCGCTGAAGTTGAGCCCGGTGATTCCCAGAGGGGCGGTAGATGGCGCATCGTAGTGGGCCACCACCAGTTCCTGTCCGTTTCCGGCGGGAAGCGCGAGCAGCGAGGAGACGGAGTAGAGGCAGGCGACGATCAGGCCGTTGGCTCCTTCGGGGTCAAGGTCCAGGGTCAGGTATTCCGGACCGGAGCCACCGTTGAGAACCGCGAGTGCGCTACCGATATCCGCACCGACGAGGGTGAGGGACGCCCCCGAATGGGCGAATCCCAGCGAGAAACCGTAGTTCTCTGCCGGTGCATTGAGCATGATCTGGACGTCGATGGAGTTGCCCTGCTCGACGGAAGGAGCGGAAGGAACCGCGCTCAACTCGAAGGGGAGCAATCCGCCGATCTCGACGATTCCATCCATCATGGTGGGAACGATGGCGATACCCCCTGGAGCCACTGCGAGGTTTTCAAATTCGCTCGTTTCTCCGGGGAATACGGCATTGCAGAAGGACATCGACGAGGTGGTGTCGTCAGGTCCAAGCAGCATCGTCTGCATCGTGATGGCTTCATGATCAGTGGCGATGGGAAGTTCGTTTGTTCCGACGAAGTTGACCACGACACCCTGATTGGCTCCGAATCCCGGGTAGTGATTGGTCTGGACGAAGTCAGCAGGACCGCCAGCGTTGGCAGTCATCGGGGCATTGCCGTCGGCGATCTCGAGGAAATCCATGTTGTCATCGTGGCAGATCCCGATCGACCAGCCAGCGAGGGGACCCCCGGGATTGTCGATCAGCGCCCGGGTGGTGATTACGGAGCCGGTAGGTCCGCTGGCGGTGGTGTCGAAGTGAAAGTTGTAATCCTGTGCCACGCTCGTCGAAGTGACGAGGGCGAGGATGGTGATCCAGCCGACCAGCAGGGGGAGGCGTAATGTCATGGCAATTTCTCCTGTCGATGCTCGAGGTTTCGGACGGGAAGAAGAAGTTGCTCGGGGCAAAAGCAAGGCGCACGGCCGAAACGCATTATAGGCCTCTACGGGGGACGTATTGCGTAAAAGCAGGGCTCTTCTTCCTCAATACCGACTGCAATTCCGGGCGGAAATACGGTCAGACATAGATATTGTAGCACCTGAGGCCACTTTTCGGCACCCCCCAATAGTATCGATCTGCACGACTCGAGATTGTCAATGATCTCGACAGTGGGTCCCGCTTTGGCACGGAATCGCCGCTCCATCTTCTTCAGGGCCCCCTCCAGAGCGCTGTTCAAGTGGTGCGGAGACCGGGCACGCCGTTTGCCTCCTATCTCTGCAGTGCCATGGAAACAGACCCTTCACCCCAGGAAAGGAACGACATGCAGCAAGCCGATCCCAGCGAGGGACCCCTGTCGCTCCCCCACAGTTCCGTTCAGCACCTCGAACAGCTCCAGGAGAAGGGGATTCGCAAGATGCGAGTCGTCTCTCAGAGTCAGTTCCAGGAGGCCGCTCGCAAGGCGGTGGCTCGTGCTCTGCTCGAGACCCTCGGTGATGTGGAGATCTCCGCTGAAGCGAGGCAGAGACTGCTGCAGCGGGCTCACGCCTGCCTGGGAGAGGATCTCAAGGCAGCAGCACCAGGAAGTGTCGAGCCTGGAGCAGGGCAAGCAACGGTCGACGCGAAACCAAGAATTCAGGTTCCTGGTCCGAAACAGCGTCAGGTGGAGGAAGCCGCCCCAGCAGGCGGTCAGAAATCGGCACTGGGCCAGCGGGAAAAAGCACTACTGGTGCAACTCTCCAAGCTGATCGCCCGGGATTGGCGATCAGAACTTGCCACGGTAAGAGATTCCCAGAGAAACCAGGTCGAAAGGCTCGAGATGAGAATAGAAGAACTGACCCTGGCCTTGCAGGCCACCGACAACGCACTCACCAGCAGTGGAGATCCACGGATCGATGCTCTGGAGGTGCAATCCCCATTTGATTCGAAGAAATCAGAACTCCTGGACCAACTGTTTCAGGCAAACGTAGCACTTCGTGCTCTGTCTGCAGATTCGCAGGAAGAAGAAGGTAGGTAGTCATGACCCCGGAAAACAACTTGAAAGCAAAGAACACCAGAGACGTAGCCACGCCACGGATCGATGTGAAGAACAGTATCCTGCACGTGGGAATCGACCTGGGAACCAGTCGCAGTGCCATCGCCGGATCCAATGGATCGAGAGACGTGATGGCGAGCCTGGTCGGCTGGCCCAAGGACAGTGTCTCCGCAAAGGTACTGGGCGCGGCCACGCTGGTAGGAGATTCGGTTCACGAGAATCGACTGGCGTTGAACTGTTGTTTCCCTCTCAAGGACGGCAACCTCGCCTACACCGAGATGGACGGTTCCGCCAAGGAACTGTCGAGGAAGGCGGGAGTCACGCTTCTCAGTGCCCTTCGTCAGTCGTGTAACCCCCGTCCCGATCAGGCGGTGTGTGCCGTCATCGGAGCCCCGGCAGAAGCGACCAGAGAGAACAAGCAAGCGATCGTCGATCTGGCACGTGAGGCGGGTATCGAGGGAGTCATGGTGGTGTCGGAGCCGTTTGCGGTTGCCTATGCCCTCGACGCCCTGGAGAACGCCATCGTCATCGACATCGGAGCGGGAACCATCGACCTGTGCCGGATGGCGGGCAGCCTGCCCGACGCCGAGGACCAGGTGACCCTGTTCCGGGCAGGAAACTACGTCGATCGCCAGCTGATGAAGTTGATCCAGGAGGCTCACCCCGCCGTGCAGTTCACACACAACATGGTCAAGAAGGCCAAGGAGCGCTTCAGCAGCGTGGTGGATAGCGACAAGCGGGCACTGGTGACCTTCCCGGTCGCTGGAAAGCCGACCGAGATCGATATCACCGACCAGATTCGTCAGGCAGTCGAGGAGTTGATCCCTTCGATCACCGGCGGAATTCAGTCGCTGGTTGCCACCTTCGATCCCGAGTTCCAGCACAAGATCCGCAACAGGGTCATCGTCAGTGGCGGTGGTTCGCAGGTATTCGGTCTTCAGGAAGCACTGGAGAGAGGACTGCAGGAACTGGGCGGAGGTCGCGTGACCATCGTCGACGACGCAGTGTACGCCGGAGCGCAAGGAGCTCTGAAACTCGCCCAGGAGATGCCGTCAGAGTACTGGCAGCAGATGCGGAAGTAGATCTGCACCGAAACAAGTCATCCCCCTTCTCTATCGGGATCCCGCCTGGCGGGATCCCGATTTCTAATTCAGGAACTGGCGGAGAGGTCGCGGTTGCGTAGATCGTTGACGATGGTGGTCAGCTTTTCCGCTACCGTTTTGATGTGGGTGCGATCGATCTGAGGGCCGAGGGACAGGCGAATCGCTCCGCGAATCCACTGCTGATCGATGTTCATCGCCTTCAAGACGTGGCTCGGTTCACGGGCACCTGAAGAACAGGCGGAGCCACTGGAGGCGGAGATCCCCTCCATATCCAGTCTCACCAGCAACGTCTCGGCATGAATGTCGAGAAATGAAACGTGGATGCAGCCAGGCCAGTCGTCGACGGTATGTTCGATGATCCTGGTATCAGCGATCTTCTGCAGCGAATCGATCAACTGGGCTCGACACTCTCGGAGATGCGCGTGATCCCACAACGGTTGCTGGCTGGCGAGGGTTGCCAGTGCTCCCAGGCCGCGAATCGCCAGCAGATTCTCGGTGCCGGGGCGGATCTTCTTCTCCTGGGGGCCGCCGACCAGCACCGGGTCGATGAGAAGACCATTTCGAACCCACAGTGCCCCTGCTCCGACGGGACCAAATGACTTGTGACCTGTGATGGTGGCCGCGTCGATGGCGAGGGATGGAATCGGCGTCGAGTCCCGGAAAAAACCCTGTGCGCCATCGATATGCAGGAAACCGCCACCGTCGTGGATGTGGCCGGAAATCCCCTGAAGGTCCTGGGCTACGCCCGTTTCGTTGTTGTACCACTGGATCGAATAAAGAGCGCCGGGGATCACCTCGAAATCGACAATCTTGCCGCGACCATCGACGGGCAGTACTGAGCCAGGTCTCCCTGCTTTCCACTGCTTTTTCGCCGGTTCAAGGATCGATGGATGCTCGGTTGCTCCGACCAGTAGCGGGGAGTCGACGGGTGAGATTCCCAGCAAGGCGAGGTTATTCGATTCGGTTCCACCACTGGTGAAGTGGATCTCGGCAGCATCCACCTGCAGGTAGCCGGCAACTTCATCGCGGGCGTTCTCCAGCTGGCATCGAGCCTCACGTCCATGTTGATGAAGACTCGACGGATTGGCGGGTAGTTCCTGCTTGATCCACTGGGACATGTCGTGAGCGATTTGTGGATGCAGCGCAGTAGTGGCGTTGAAATCGAGATAGATCGATTCCATCAGGGGCCCCCACTCAGATCCACTCCACGGATGGCGAGCAGGTCGATCTCCCACTGGTCATCCTCGTTAGGTTGGAGGAAGAGAGAGTACTCGATGTAACTCTCTTCGGAAGACCATACGAGTGTGACCCATCTCTGCGGCTGTCCTGCCTCGACCACCTCTGCTCGGGAGTCGACGGTGGAATCGACCAGCATGCAGCGCAGTCCGATCCCCCCGAGTTCAGGTACATCGACAAAGCGCAACATCGCCTCGAATGCCAGCGGCGATACCTGCGTCTGACTGCTGGCGGAAAGGCACCTGTAGGCGGCTTCGTACTGGCCAGCATCGATGGCGTAGCGGAAGTAGCGAACGGTTTCATGTGCATGGTGTCGTTTGAAGTGTCGATCGACTTCAGGAACGTGGGCACAGCCGCCGACGATGATGAGAAGGATGGTGAAACGCGCGATGATGAAACAAAATCCATTGCTCGTCATGAATCAGCTCCTTCCTCGGGGTCGTCTAGCGGCGGGAACTCAGGGAATTCCAGGTCGCTGATTCCCATTTCGGTCACATCCCTCACCTGATCAAGAACTTCCCTCGTGGTGTAGATGGGGAATCCGAGGGCAGCAGAGAGGACAAATGCATCGGATGGTCTCGAATCGATTCGAACCTCGTGTTTCATCGATTCAGGATCGGACACATTGTTGGTCAGGATCAGGATAGCACAGTAGGCTCCCTCGATGATGTCGGAGATGACCATCCTCTTCACCGTGATGTCGAAACCGAGCAGGATCGACTGCAGCAGTTCATGGGTCATCGGCCGAGGAGACTCCTCACCCTGGATTGCCCGGGCGAGAGCGTTGCCCTCGGCGGACCCGATGAAGATGACGAAGGTCTTGTCGGGAGATCTGAGGAAGACGGCAGCTCCATCAGTGGAGACTCCGACCAGTTTGTCGATTTTTACCTCGATGAGGTCTTCTTGCATCGACGCCCCTTCACTGGGCAGGTGATGGATCTGTATCGGCTGAAGGAAGGATTCTAAGGGGAATTGCCGCTCTTTGCAGCATCTCCGTCGGTACTCGCGAGGAATGCTGGACGGAGGAAGAGCCCTGATCTGGCGAGGGCCCATCGGTCCCCGCAGCCGCTGGCAGGCACATCGACCACGAGACCGCCGGATTCACGAATCATCAACTCACCGGCGGTCACGTCCCACGGATGGGTCCTGTACCAGGCTCCGGCTGCGAGACGACCGCTGCAGATCCATGCCATCTCCAGCGCGATGGAACCCAGTGCCCGGACCTTGATGGGGTCGGGAAAGTGGTCGCGCCAGTCCGCGTGATGGCTTCTCCAGCGATGAGAGAGGGCCACCACCGTGGCCGAGGATCCTGGAGAATGACCCGGTCCCGATCCACCTCTGAGAATCCCTGAACCAGCTCGAGCCTCGAACCATTCGCCCCGCATCGGATCAGAGATCCAACCGAAGCGGGTCCTTCCTCCCTCGTTGTATGCGATGGAAACGGCGAACAGAGGGATTCCGTTGCTGTGATTGGTGGAACCATCGAGGGGGTCGATGATCCACCCCTTCTGGTACGCTTCTGCATCCACGCCCAGTTCCTCTCCTGCCACTCGATCGGTCGGGAATGTGCGGGAGAGTTGAGTGCGGAAATGGGTTTCTGACTCGACGTCGGCGGGCTGTCCGGATCGGAAGCGGTCGCGGACCAGGCGTGATAATTGGCCGAGGATCTGGCGACCAAAACTTCTCCTCGCCGCCAGTGTATCGGGCTGGCTCACCGATCCAGATCTTCCGGGGATCGTTCCAGAGCAACGATTCCAGGTAGAGTCGATCCCTCGAGTAACTGCAGGGCTGCACCACCTCCGGTGGAAACGTGATCGACTGCATCGGCGATGCCGAAAAGACGAGCGGCCGCTGCACTGTCTCCTCCGCCGATCACCACCGTGCCGGAATGGTTGGCGAGGAAATCACAGATGGCGGCAGTACCTTGGGCGTAGTGAGTTGATTCGAAGACACCCGGAGGGCCGTTCCAGAAGATCGTGCTCGATCCACCAAGAGCTTTCTTGAACAGTTCGATGGAGGCGGGGCCGATGTCAAAGAAGGTGTATCCAGAAGGTGGATCTTCACCCGCCTTGACGATCGCCGTGTCGGAAGGATTCAGAGCATCATCACCTGCGATGAAATCGACAGGCAGGACCACTTCGGTGCTTCCATCGAGGCGTTTCTGCACCTCGGCCAGCGCTGCCGGTTCGGTGCGACTGTCGCCGACAGGGATGCCTCTCCCCTGCAGCAAGGTATTGGCGAGTCCACCTCCACAGACGACCCCATCGAGTTGATGGGAGAGATGGGCGAGAACCCCGATCTTGTCCTTCACCTTTGCGCCTCCTGCGATCAACCAGAAGGGTCGATCTGCACGATCACGTAATCTTCGCAGAACCGTGACCTCCCTCTCCACGAGCAACCCGGCATAGGAGGGAAGCAAGGTGGTGACGGCATCGACGGAAGCGTGTGACCGATGGCAGCAGCCAAAGGCGTCATTGACGTAATGGGTCGCCCCCGCCGCCAGTGCTCTGGCGAAGTCGAGATCGTTGGCGACTTCACGGTGGTCGAATCGAAGATTTTCCAGCATCACGACGCTACCTGGCGAAGTTCTTGCAACGTGAGAGTGAGCCGCATCGGAAGGTGGAATCTCGGGGACGTGTGTGACTTCTGCGTCGATGAGGTGTTGCAGTTGCTCAGCAATGACCAAGGTGGAGAGAGATGGGTCAGCACCATCTGGGCGACCGAGATGGGTCACCAGAAGCACGCGGGCTCCAGCTTCCGTCAACAGTCGAAGAGTCGGTAGAGCCGCCTCGATTCGGTTGCTGTCGGAGACGCTCCCTGCGTCGAGGGGAACATTGAGATCGGCCCGCAGGAGGACCGTTTCTCCACGTTTCAATACTGGTAACAGTTGCGCGATCGATTTCACCCTGGTGGTCCTCCCATGGGGAACTCAACCCCCGTACAGGAGGTGGAACAGGGCGAAGGCTACCAACTGTTGGAAGTGGTGGAAAGGGTTCTCTCAGCTGCTGGGAGGTGCAGGGGCAGAGCTGTCCTGGGATTCATCGGCGGTGATGATCGAGGCCATCTGGCGAGAGATCGAATGACTGCGCAGCAGGAACAGTGGAAAGCAGATGATGTGGAAGGTCCCCCGCAGCAGGCTACCAAGGATCTGCAAGGTGACGATTTTTCGGGCTCGTGCGGTCGGCTCGGGGAAAGGTTGCAGTTGCGGTTGTTGAGGTGTGGAGGCGGAATCAATCATGGGGTGTCCGGGATGGGAAGCGATCGAGAACCCCTCTGCTTCATCCAACCCCACCGTGAGACCCTGGCAGCGATGGAATCGAGGGTCATGTAGTAGGTGTAGAGCAGTGCTTTGTCCTTGGGGCGTTGTGCGCTGGAGGAAAATGGGATCCGTACCGAGGTGGTCTTGCGCAGCACAAGTTCACCCTTGTCGTTGCGCTGGAAAAACTTGGCCGTCGCTTCACCCTGGAAGATGTTGGCGACGGGAGCTCCGTAGAAGGTCTGCAACTTTACGAAATAGCAGCGGATCTTGATCTTGACGATGACGGGAACCTTGCCGTCATCGGTGCCTGGCACGAACTGGATCTTGCCACCCATTCTGGCCAGGTGGTAAGGCGCACCCGATCGTTCCGGAGCCTTTTTCCCCAGCTTCTCATCGGCGATGACCACGACTCGATCTACGCCTTGTGTGGGTAGAGGCGGAAGGTCAGGAAGATCGACAGGTTTTTCTCGGTTCCAGTCGGGAAGGCGCAAGTCCTCGGGAATCTCGTGGGGCGGTGTCGCAGGATCCAGCTCCAGATCAGCCTGCCTCTTCTTGGCCTCCTGCGAGCCGGAGATGTACCAGTCCCCTCCGATCCATACATAACCGAGGACTCTGCGCCCCTGGTCGTGATCCGGGTCGAGCCGGATCACCACTTTCCAGTGCTTCAGTGCTTCGCTGTTGAGCTTTACCGAGGTACACCAGTTGGCGATCTCGATCTGCCCTGCAAGGTCGTCATCCTCTAAATTCGAAAGTCGATTTCGGTACTGATCGAGCGGGGTTTCCTTCTTGACCGTCTTGGTGATCTGATCACGATCGATGGTGACAACCTTGCCTTCAAGGTCGCGGATACTGACCAGGTCGCCAACTTCTCGCACGATACTACCCTCGATGACGCGACCATCCTCCAGATGGAATTGATCTGATCGTGCCTCCCCTGACGGAATGCATAACAATAGGGTGAGAAGCGCTCGTACCAGTAGCGTTGCGGTCTGCTGGCGTACTCCTGCTCGTCTTGCTGTCACCGTAACCATGAATGTGTATCCTAACTCGAGGGAGAGGTGTTCTCCTCATTCTCGCTGACACTGGAAAAGTATCCAGTGGAATCGGCCTGCAACAGCAGAGCCAGGACAGGACGCAAGGAATGCCCGGCAGCGATTTCAGATCTGATTCCTGGGGTGTAACCCCGTTTCGAACCCACCGGTTGTGGCTATTCCTGCCACTTTATCTGGTGGCGGTATCTCTGCACTTCCTGCTTCTCGCTGGCTGTACCTCTCAGCAGTTTCCGCAGGCACTGGTCGAGGTATCGGAGAAGTGGGGAATCGATTTCCGGCACGACAACGGCATGACCGGTGAACTCTACTTCTGCGAGACGGTGGGTCCTGGATCTGCTCTCTTCGACATGGATGGAGACGGAGATCTCGACCTTTTCGTTCCCCAGGGAAACCTGCTCGGCGCGGATAAAGGGCCCGCCGATCGCATCCTGCCTCCTCCCGCAGGTCAGCCGCAGGGGGGGCGCCTCTTTGAAAATCGAGGCAAGGATCGGAATGGAGTCCCCAGTTTTCTAGATGTCACCGATCTCTCTGGCATCGAGGCATACGGATACGGGATGGGATGCGCCGTTGCAGACATCGATGGAGATGGGGATCTCGATCTTTTCTTGAGCTGTTTCGGAACGGATCAGTTGTGGATCAATGATGGCGAGGGGCGCTTTCATGAGGGCGCAACGACGGCCGGGATCGACGACGATCGCTGGACGACCAGTGCCCTGTTTGTCGATGTCGATCGGGATGGAGATGAAGATCTCTACGTCTGTTCCTACATCGATTTCACTCTTGCCAATCACAAACCCTGTTTTGCCGAGAGCAGTGCCGTGGAATATTGCGGTCCCAGTTCCTACCCCCCACTGCCAGATCGTCTTTACCGCAATCGAGGAGATGGGACCTTCGAGGACGTGACATCGAGCAGTGGAATTGGAGCCGCTCCAGGTGCCGGCCTGGGGGTGGTTTGTAGCGATCTCGACGGGGATGGAGAACTCGATTTTTACGTCGCCAACGATGGGATGGCCAACCGTTTCTGGAAGCAAGTTGCCCCCTTCCGATTCGAAGATGCCGGATTGCTCACGGGGTGTGCTTTCAATCGAGATGGAAGGCCAGAGGCCTCGATGGGCGCTGATCTCGCAGATTTTGACGGAGATGGGGACCAGGATATCTTTCTCACCCACCTCACCGGCGAGACCAATACTCTCTATCGCAACGATGGCAAGGGCAACTTCAACGATGAGACTGCCCGTGCCGGTCTCGCCGTGGCGAGCCGTCGCTGGACCGGCTTCGGAACCGCCTGGTTCGACCTGGATAACGATGGTTGGCTCGACCTCTTCATCGCCAATGGAGCGGTCAAGCGGATGGAAGAGCTAGTCGCTGCCGGCGATCCGTATCCACTCGACCAACCGGACCAGGTGTTCGTAAATCGACAGGGCGAAACATTTGTCGAACTCGATCCGCGCAGCGCAACGATCTTGCAAGAAGCTGCGGTAGGGCGTGGTGCTGCATTTGGAGACATCGATGACGATGGAGACGTGGACATCGTCGTCACCAATAACTGCGGAGAGATTCGGGTGCTGCAGAATCTTCAGGGAGATGCAGGACACTGGATCGGTGCAGATCTGCGATCTCCCCGGGGTGATGTGATCAGTGGGATCCAGCTGGTGCTCCGTCAGGGATCGAATCCCCCCAGATATCGAAACTCCTCGCGCGGTGGCTCTTACCTGTGCAGTAACGATCCCCGTGTGGTCGTCGGCCTCGGCAAGGTGGTTCAGAAGTGCTCGATGGAAGTGCACTGGAACGACGGAACCATCGAGACCTTTTCCAACCTGGATGTGGATCGATACCACGTCATCGTCCAGGGGCAGGGTGAGAGATGGTGAAGAGGCAACCTTACAGGTCATGGAGTGTCATCACGGCTGGCTGGATGTTGTGTTGCGTGGTAATTGCCGGCTGCAGCGATCCTTCCCGCTGGCCCCCCCCTCCACCACTGCTGGGACTCGAGGCGAATGTTGCCGATCATCTGAGAGAAGAGTACTCCCGTCTCGATTCGATTCCTGGCGACTCCACAGCTGAGCAGCGTTCAAATGTGATCGGAGATGTCGCCATCTCCTACCACGGATATGACCTGCTGCTGATGGCAACTTCTCTTTACCGGATCGCCATCGAGGAAGATCCCCGGCAAACCCGGTGGAAATATCTGCTGGCACGAATCGAAGCGGATCTTGGCAACGTGCAGGAGGCGATCTCCCTCTATCGAGTGGTGCTGGAGGAGAAGCCGGATCACATGCCTACACTTGCTGCCCTGGCTGAATTGCAGCGTCAGCAAGGGCAAGACGCCGCAGCCATCGCCCACTTCCAGAGGATGTTGAATGTCGATCCCCTCTGCGCCCAGGCCCTTGCCGGACTCGGACGCCTGGCACTGCAGGCGGATGACCCACAACAGGCGGTGATCTACCTGGAGGAAGCGCTGAGGTTGTCTCCAGGAGCCACTGGAGTCCGCTATCCGTACGGACTGGCGCTGCGTGATACTGGCAGAACCGATGAAGCAGAACGGCAGATGAAGTCTCGAGGGGATGCGTTTCCAAGGGTGCCCGATCGCTGGCTTGCCGATGTTCGATCTCGACCCATCGGAGCGAGAATTCCTCTCAATCGTGGTACCACTTTCTTCAAGGAAGGATATTACGACAAGGCGCTGGAGCAGTTCGAGATGGCGGTGAGAGCGGCTCCTGATGCATCTACCGCACATCTCAACATGGGATCTGCCCTCGCTAAACTGAAGCGATATCCCGAAGCGATCGTTTGTTACCAGGAAGCACTTCGCCTCGATTCCTCCTCGACAACCGCGTGGTTCGACATCGGTGTGATTCATGCCGCTCGTGGAGATGACGAGGCAGCCATCGAGTGCTATGACCGCGCTCTTCTCGCATATCCTGCCAATACCGATGCCCGATTCAATCGAGCCAATGCCCTCAGGAGGCTCAAGAAGTTCGACACCGCAGCTCAGGAGATGAGGCGTGTACGTACCGTACTTCCCGGCCAGAGTGCAGCGTGGCTTGCGGAGGCGGTGTGCTTCATACGAATGGATTTGACCGAGGAGGCGCTGAGGGTGTGTGTCGAGGGACTCTCTGCAACCGGACGGAACCGGCGTCTCGTGTCGATGCACGCCCGATTGCTCGCAACATCAGAGAATCCGACCGCCAGCGAGATCGAGCAGTCTCTCGCGGAAATCGAAGAACTGCTGGCGAATCAGACGACGCTGGAAGAGGTGGAGAGCAAGGCGATGCTACTGGCCGCGAGTGGTCGCCACGCCGATGCATTGCGCTGGCAGGATGCCGCCATCGGTGCGGCTCGGAATGCCAGCAGGGATGACATCGTCAAGCGGCTGCTGGGCAACCGCGAACTCTATTCGCGTGGCTTCCCTGCATCGGATCCCTGGCCTGAAGAAGAGTCTTCCTCTTCCCCGCCTTCGGGAGAAGTGGAATCTTCAGAGGATTCAGGGGAAGCGAGCCAAGACACTTCACCGTAGGCACGGATCTCGGAGCTCCCGTCGGGGAGTTGTTCGGTCGTCTGCGCCGTTTTCAGCAACCAGCAATCGTTTCTGTGCTGGAATTCGATATCGACCTTCAGGTGTGCATTGCGCCCACCGATCTGTGCCACCGGAAAATTGATGGCGACCGATCGCGGGAAGGGCTGATCCTCGATCCAATCGACCACTTCAAGTTTCCAGAGTTCCTGTCCTGCATCATTCCGAATCGATTCGGAAAGGAGGCGACCACTGTCCTGGTCGAAACGCAGGAACGCTTTGCTCGCCTTGTCGACACGTCCCTCCCAGTAAGCGATGTTGAGCAGTCCGATACCGGCATGGCGAATGGGAAAGGAGGAGATCTGGATCTCCAGTTCGATCGGGGAGTTCTCCTCGATGGGAGCGATGACAGCCTTGACCTGGTCTGGAATCGTGAAGAACAGGTCCGCTGCGGTTCTGAGATGCATCACGCGGTCGAGGTCGTATCCCATCGACCGCAGTAATTCGATCTGAGATGGAGTGGCATGAATGACGATCTCCTTGGAGGAATCGGCATCGAAATTCACCATCGAGAGCTGGTAATCGTAATGCCCCGCAACTGCGGGACGCCCGATCCAGCGACCATTGGCGTTGAAGATCTTTTCTAGATGTTTGGCAGCAGGTTGTTCCTTGATCCAACGGTCTCGAAACACATCCCCCATCGATGAATCGGAGAGCCTCAGGAACATGTTGACGATATCGGGGTCATCTGGGAGTGATTTCCTGACGGTGACGATCGCTGACAGCGCTGCCTGGCGACAGGAAGTGGCCTGAGGTGGAGCATCGATCGGTTGACCGACCACACGACTCATGGCGGCTCTGACCGATGGCATCGCCTGTGAGAAGAAACCGCGAAGCGCAGCCACTCGCATCTTACGCACGGGATCGAGCAGGAAAGGAACCAGTTGATCAGGAACCCTTGTATCGAGAATCATTCCCAGGCCATGTACTGCGGCTTCTCGAGCGTGCTCATTTCCTGACTTGAGTACTTCCTGGAAAAAGTCGTAGGAGTACTGCTCGAATCCTCGAACCACGAGCAACACGACCATCCTGCGGGTGGCTTGGTCCTTCTCCTCGAGGACCGGTTGCAATAGCGGCAGGAACTCAGGATCTCCCTCCACCGCGATGCGGTCAAACGCCTGCATGCTGATCTTGGGGTCGAGGATCTGCAGGTTCTTGACCAGTTCTTCTCTCCTCGCCTGGTCATCCTTTCCGGCATCAATTGCCGAACAGGGTCCACAAACGACGAAAAGCAGCAAGGTGCTGGCGATAAAGGTGCGGTACATCGGAACATCCTCCAGTCATCTGCAGGGTAACTTGGATCGGAGGAATCTGCACCCGAAGCCGGGGTAGACGAGGAGTTAACAAGGTTTACAATAGATATACACGTTAGATCCGAGGGACAGTCCCCCTGCATCCCACTGCCCCGGAATCGAACCCAGACTCAATTCATCTCGACGGAGGCTCCCGATGAGGTCGTTTCATCTTGTATCCGTGTGCCTGCTGATCCTGCTGTCCGCTACGTTTGTAAATGGACAGAACCAGCAGCCAGGCACCGTATCCCAAACCAGCGGCGCACTACTTCCTACCACTGCTTCCTCCAGCGGGCCGATGGCTCCCGGCGACTCGATCCAGTTCGTGTCCCACTCCGGTAGTAATCCCCTGGGGATCTGCGTCGACGAGGTGGAGAGAAAGCTGTACGTCTGCGATCTCTTCAGTGGAACCACACACCTCTACAACATCGACAACCTGGCTGCAGGAGTCGTCTCCACAATCAACAATCCAGTGGGCAGTGTTTCCACCAGTGGTCTCGACATCTACGGGGACTACATCTACTGGGCGGTGCAGGGTGCATCCCCGAACCTGTGGAGAAGCCTGAAGGATGGTTCCGATCCCCAGATCGCAGGAAACATCGATCTTCCAGGTGGCGGAATCATCGGCGACATCTGCATCACCGAGGAGCAAACGATCTGGGCGGTTGATGTCACACATGATCAGTACAGTGAGCATTCCCTGACCGGTGATTTCCTCGGTGGAATCATCGGCCATCCTGCTGGAAGTGGATCGGGAAATAGCATCGCATATCGTTCCGACTGCAACCTGCTTTTGGTTCCCCACAACATCCCTGGTGGAACTGGAGTCAGTGCTGTCAGCACCATGGATGAACTCGGCGTCATTCGCGACGAAACCGACATCTCATCGATCGGTGGTTTCGTGAATGGAATCGCCCATGCATCGAGCGGTTCCAGCGGAATCCCTTCCCTGTACATCGTCGATGCTTCTCTCAATGCAATTTACGAGCTGGAGTCGATTCCTGCGTGCCCTCAACCGAATCCCTCCATCCAGCACGAGTATCAGGTATGTGCGCCTGGAGGCGTCCGCCCCATCAGCGACTCAGCCTTGTTGATGGAGATGGTGAGCCTCGATGCCCACGGAACCGTTCGTGATGTAGATCTGTATCTCGAGATGGAACATAGTTTTGCTGCGGATTTACGGGTGCTACTGACCAGTCCCGAGGGAACCACGGTAAACCTTCTCAACGAAACGCAGTACAACGGAACTCTCTGGGGTATCACCTTCGATGATGACGGTGCCGGACTCACGGCGGATGGCCCGGGAACACTGAGTGACTTCAACGGAGAAGAACTGAACGGAAACTGGCTCTTCACCGTCACCGATCTGTACCCAGGTGATGATGGTGCCATCTCCAACTGGTGTATCCGCATCAATCAGATGACACAGAGGAATTACCAGGGAGTGGTCGATCCGATCCTCCTTCAAGGGTCTCAGAATCTGGCAATCAGCAATGCGGCGGTAACCACGGATATCATCGTCGCAACCGCCAGTCAGCCGGTGTTGAACCCCGGCGCGTCCATCGACCTCACCCACGATTTCCTGTCCGATATCTCGGTGAGCCTGAGTAGCCCGTCCGGGACGCAGGTGACACTGATCGACCAGGGCCCGACAAGTAGCGGCGAAATCCACACGACATTCGCGAATTACGGTATCCCCTATTCGGCAACTGATCTGCCAACGGGTCAGTCGATGATGGCGCAAGGACCAGGAACGATGGCGGATTTCCACGGCGAAAACAGCCAGGGAAACTGGCAGTTACAGGTGGTGGATTCGATCAGTACCGACGATGGCGTGCTTCAGAACTGGAGCCTGACCATGCTGGAGCCACTGCAGATGAATGTCGCAGGAGCACCGTTGGAGTTGAATATCGAGGTACTCGAGAACATTGCCATCGCCGATCTTGAACTGGCACTGACGATGGAACACCCCTCTCTCGATCAGGTGCATGTGACGCTGACCTCGCCAGCGGGAACCGTATGTATCCTGGAGTCCTTCGGTGGCCATGCCGGAAGCCTGATCGACATGATCTACGACAGATCGGGAATCAATTACGACGAGACACTGGTCGGTACCGGTATCCGGATGCAACCGGAAGGATCCCTCGACGCTTTCCTTGGAGAATCGATGCAGGGAACCTGGGTGATTACAGTCCAGGACACACTGTTGAGTTCTCAGGGCTGGGTCAACGCAGCGAATCTGGTGATTCACGGCGATGATGCGCCGTGTGTTGCGCCCCAGGTCACTGCCAACAGTACCGTCGTCGTCGCCGATATCCCCTACCCCATCGGCTTCAGTGGCATCATCGAAGGAAGCGCTGCCAGTTCGATCTCCTGGGATTTCGGGGATGGAACAGGATCTGCTGATCTGAATACCGTACACATCTACGGTCAGCCCGGAACCTACACGGCGAGACTCACCGTGGTGAATCCATGCGGAACAGCCTTCTCGCAGATCAACGTGATCATCTGTGAACCGCCGGTAGCGCAATTTGAGTTACCGGACTGGACAGGTGTCGCTCCCTTCTGCGCTGACTTCACGAATCTTTCCACCGGTACGCTAGATCACCTGATGTGGGACTTCGGTAATGGTGAGACGGTTCAGAACAACGGCGACGTGAGCTACCTGTACGAAACTCCCGGTTTCTACTCGGTCTCCCTCAACGCATACGGCGTATGCGGTACCGTTTCGACGATGACCCGGGCTAATGAGGTCCGTGTGCTTGCCATGGGAGATGTCAATGCCGATGGGCTGGAAGACACTTCCGATCCGATCAGCCTGGTGCTGTACCTCTTTGGTATGAGTGCAGATTTGCCGTGCCATAGAACGGCAGATGTCAACGGAGATCAGATCCTCAACCTCGGCGATGTGGTTCACCAGCTGATCTTCCTGTTCGGAGGTGGAGCCGGAGCCGCACCGGTCACGAACTGTGGGTCCTGCGAACTGTAATCAACTACTGTAAAAACCAACGCCTCGTCGGGCTCGATCGACGAGGCCTTCACAGGGGCTCCGGGCCGATCCATCTTCATGGGCTGCCCGGAGCCTCTTCTCGATGACATCGAGCCCCTCTGCATCGGCAGCCCGCAGCGGTCCTCCAAGATGAGGAGGAAATCCTGTTCCCATCACCATCGCAAGATCCAGAAGTCCTGCATCGGCGACCACTTCTTCATCGAGGCAGCGTGCCGCCTCGTCGATCATCGGATCGATCAGGGATGAGATGATCTGGGCCTCGCTCCTGGTGGAGTGCTGCACACGGATCATATGAGCGATGTCACCGTTCCAGGTGGAATCACGACCTCCATGGCGGTAAAAGCCAACTCCTGATTTCTTGCCAAGCCAGCCCTTCTCGACCATCTTCACCAGCATCGGCGAGGACGCCGCTCTCTCTCCGAAGGCAGCATGCAGCGTTTCCTGAACCTCGATCCCGATATCGAGTCCCACCTCGTCCATCAAACGAAAAGGGCCCATCGGAAGTCCGTGAGCTCTGGCGACCTTGTCGATGTGTGAGCCGCTGACTCCGGCGAGCAATAATCTCGAGGCCGCATCGAGGTACGGCAAGAGCAAACGGTTGACCAGGAAACCTGGTGAATCCTTGACCAGGATCGGATACTTGCCGAGTTTTCTTGCCAGGGCCATGGCGATGGCGACCGCATCCGGGTCGGTTTCGGCACCGGGAATCACCTCGACAAGAGGCATCCGAGGGACTGGATTGAAGAAGTGAAGGCCGACCACCCTGGGGGCGATGGGACTACCCTTCTGGATCGATGTGACGCTGAGTGCAGATGTATTGGTGGCAAAGATGGCGTCGTCGGCGAGTTGCGGGCCGATCTCGGCGAGAACCGATTTCTTGACATCGAGACGTTCGACAACCGCCTCGAGGACACAGCCACATCTCTCCAGTCCGATCAGTTCCTTGCCGAAGGAGAGGCGCGAGAGAATCTCTTTGTGCTGGTAGACGGTAATTCGTTTCTTCTTGCGCCGATCGGAGAGCACGCGACCGATCGATTTGAGCGCTCGATCGATCGCTTCCTCCGAGATGTCCCGGAGGCGCGTGGCGATCCCCTTCTGGATCGAAAGGGTGGCGACACCCGAGCCCATCACACCGGCGCCAAGGATGGCGAGGGAGCGATCTTCGGGCCACGGAAGAGTTACCTTTTCGTCGGATCCTCTACGGACCCGTTCCGAGTCGAGAAAGATCGACACGAGATTCTGGCACACGGGGCCCGTGGCGAGTTGTGCCGTCGCTCGGGCTTCGGCGATCAACGCCGCTTCTTGCGATAGATGGGCTGCGAGGCGAGCGATCTCGATCGCCTTCTCCGGGGCCGGCATCAATCCTCCAGTTTTGGCCCTGACAACCTGTAACGCCTTGCGGGTGACGAACGCTCGGCCGAGGGTGGTTTCGTCGAAGATGTAGGAGGCGATCCCTCCCCTGCGGTGACGCCGTTGTCTCTTCACCTGCCGGAACTGATCCTTGACCATCGAATCGATGGCAGACAGTGCCAGGGTACGGAAACCTGCCGACGGTACCGCGACATCGACAACGCCCTTCTTGTGGGCCACCCGGGCAGGAAGTCGACTTGCCGGCAAGATCCAGCTCAGGGCATTACGGAATCCAAGCAATCTGGTCATGCGAACGGTGCCACCAAACCCTGGAATGATTCCAAGATTCACCTCCGGAAGACCGATCCGTGTGGTCGGATCCTCCACTGCGATGCGGGCGTTACAGCCGAGTGCCAGTTCCAGTCCACCTCCGAGACAGGTTCCACGGATCACGGCGATGGAGGGGACCGAAAGGTAAGACAACCTTCCGAACAGCTGATGGGCAGATCGGCACAACTGGAAAGCCTCGTCGGTGTCGCTGGCATTGCCTATCGATTCGACATCGGCTCCTGCGATGAAGTGCTGTGTCTTGGCACTGGAGATGATCAGTGCATCGACACCGGTGTACTGATCGACTTCATCGAGTGCAGCGGAGAGTTGATCCAGCACCGACCTGGACAGCACGTTAGCACTCGTCTCGGCATCGAGGACGAGGTGCAACCAGCGCCCATCCGGAGCCTCGTCGGGGATTGCGGAGTTCCACTCATCCGATCGGATCAACTGCCACTGACTCATGAGGAGATTCCTTCCAGCAACACGGCGCCCCCCTGACCTCCACCGACACACATGGTGGCGATGCCGTGGCCCCCTCCGAGTTGGTGGAGTTGCCTGGCAAGGGTGAAGACGAGCCTGGCACCGGAAGCACCAACCGGATGCCCGAGAGCGATGGATCCCCCATGTACATTGAGACGGTCGTGAGGAATCTCTCCGGTAACAGCGGTGAAACCCGACTTCTCGGCAAAGAGAGCGCTGGAGAGGGCGCCCTGGCAGGCAAGCACCTGCGCCGCGAAAGCCTCATTCAATTCGACCCGGGCGATGTCGGAGAGTTGTAGCCCGCAACGGTCGAGTAACTGATGGATGGCGTAGACGGGACCGAGTCCCATCCGCAACGGATCGCAGCCAACGAAGGAACAGCCAACTACCCTGGCCAGCGGATTCAGTGATAACGCCCTGGCCTTTTCCTCGTCCATCAGCAGCAGCATCGCCGAGCCGTCAGTGATTCCGCAGGAGTTGGCGATGGTGACGGTACCCATCTTTCTGTCGAAATAGGGTTTCATCCGTCCCATCTTGGCGATCTGTGCATCGGGACGGGGACCGATGTCGTGTCGAATCACCTCCTCGAGGCGGGGAGGAACTGCCAGTGGCGAGATCTCCCTGCCGAGAGCATCGCTGCTGGCGACTGCACGTTCGTGGCTGGTGAGTGCATAACGATCCTGGTCTTGCCGCGAGATGTTCCACTCCCTGGCGAGACGCTCGGCGGTGTCCCCCATCATCTCCCCGCTGAAAGGATCTCGAAGACCCTCGAGGAGTCCGATACGTGGTTTCAGATCGGTTGGGCGAAAGTTGAAGACTCCAGCGACCTTTTCGGCGAGGGAACGAGCTCGCGAAAGGGAAGAGAGCTTGAAACCGAAGGAGGTGGGAAAAAGCAACGGGATGCGGCTCATCGACTCGGAACCACCGGCCAAGATGGTATCGGAAGATCCAACACGTATACGATCAAAGGCATCGGAGATCGCCTGCATTCCGCTTGCGCAGTTGCGTGCAACGGTCTGGGCAGGAGTGACTTCAGGAAGGCCGGCTCGAAGTGCCACGACGCGAGCCGGGTTGGCGCAATCGGGAGGCTGAGCGCAACATCCGAGGATCAACTCGTCGACAAGCGACGTATCGATGGCGAGGCGATCGATCAGATCACGACTGCAACTGCGTGCCAGTTCGTCAACAGGCACGTCGCGTAGATCCTCACCTGCCCTGACGAAAGGGGTTCTCGACCCCTCAACGATGACTACGGACCTGGACAAATGCCCCCCCTATCGCTCTTCAGCGGATACGAACGTATTTTCCGAGATTCTCCCCTGACAACTGGCGCAGGAAATCTTCCTCAGCATCGATGAATCCGAGGGTGAAGATGCGGACTCCTCGCAGGTGATTTCGTGCTTTGGTTTCGAGCAAGATCTGCTGCATCAATTGGCGTGCATCCGCTGGCATGCGATCCCCCTGACTGCCGATGTGGGTCGGTGCACCATCGGTGATCAGGTAGATGGTGTCGATGGTCGGATCGGAGAATGCCAGGTGAAGGGCATCGTCGGTGACGGTGACGCCCTGAGCCTTGAGTGACTTGATGAAAGCAGATGCGCTGAGCCGGTTCTTGCGAGTCGCCTCGACCAGAACATCGCTCCATGCTTTGATTTCAGATGAGTAGGAGATGACGGTGAATCTCTTGTCTTCACCGAGCCCTTCGATGGCACGGGAAAGTTGTGAACGGGCCCGCAGGATTCGCCGCCTGTTCTCCATCAGTGCTTGCAGTTTCTCCTCGAATGATTCGTTGACTCCTGTACCGCGTCGCGCCTTTTCGAGCTGTTCATCGGAAGGAGGATCGGTGGCGAGCATCGAACCGGAAACATCGAGAATGAAAGCGATGTTCTTGCCCGTGATGTCGAGTCCGAAGAGACCGGTGCCGGTGACCTGTTCCACCGTTTTGGTGAGATCGACCTGGGAAGGGTCGATTTCATCACGGTGGGCCGAGATCCAGTTCTTGTACTGCTTGGCGCCGTGCAGGGAGATCCCGGTAAGGCGGTTGAGTGCATCGCGGCAGGAGAGCCATGCCCTGTCGCGGGCACGAAGCGAGAGTTGTTCACGTCCGCCCCGCGACGCCTTCTCCCGTGTTTTCCGCTCTTCCCAGCGAGTCATCGCCGAGATGAGGGGCTCGAGGGCGAGCACGTCCTTGCTGTGGCCGAGGATCCTCGCCGCAACGGCGGCGACCTGTGGCGCGCGATCGTCGAGGGCCGAGAGAGCCAGCTGGACCGAATCGACACCTTCTGCCTGCAGAGATGCTTCCAGCAAGAAGACCCTGGACGGCCATTCCTTCAACTTTTTCAGTAACTTTTTCATCTCCGGATGCAGCGGGCCTGCCGGCAACTTTGCAACGCTGCCGATGGCAGAGACGAAGATGCGGTGACGATTCATCGTGTGCCAGCGAGACTCGGGTACCGCTTCGACCTGGCCGATGGCGGTGGCGATGTCTCCCACGGCCCGCACACCCCTCTCCTCGGAGAGTTGCTGGATCCTCGTGATCACCCCGGCGGTGTTGCGCTCGCCAACCGCCTGGTCGAGAGCACGATCGCTAGCGAGTGGAGTAGTCAGGACGGCGAGAAAGAGAAAGATCAAGATCGTAATGCCTCTCGAATGACCTGTTGCGCATCGGCGACCGACAGGCGGCTCTGCTCCATCGAATCACGCTCTCTCAAGGTCACGGTCCCATCTTCCAGCGTCTGTCCATCAACGGTGAGACAGAAGGGAGTTCCTGCCTCATCCATTCGCCGATAACGGCGACCGACGGCTCCCTTGTTGTCATAGAAGACGGGGAACTCACGTTTGAGTTCCCTGTAGATCTCGGTGGCAGCCTCGGGCATGCCGTCCTTCTTGACCAGCGGCAGTACTGCGGCCTTGATGGGAGCCAGTCTCGGATGGAATTTGAGAACCACCCGTCCCTGCATCTCGCCCTTTTCATCCGGGGCCATATCCTCGGTGTACGCCTCGCAAAGGAATGCCAATGCAGCACGATCGGCTCCTGCCGACGGTTCGATGACGTGAGGGATGAATTTCTCGTTGGAGACGGGGTCCCGATAACTGAGATCTTTACCGCTGCCCCTGTGGAGCGGCTTCCCTCGCTCATCGAGTTGCACCTGAAGCGGGCTGGTGGAAGGATCCAGTTTTCCCTCCATGTGACTGCGCAGGTCGAAATCTCCCCGGTGGGCGATCCCCTCCAGTTCGCCGTACTCCCCATCTGGAAGGAAGGGGAAGGCGTACTCGATGTCCGCAGTACCGGTCGAGTAGTGACTGAGCTCGTCGGCATGGTGCTCCCTGAGGATCAGACGGTCCCTGGAGAGACCATGATCCTGGTACCACTGCATCCGACGATCTCTCCAGTACTGGTACCAGTGCTGGGATGAATCGGGATGGCAGAAGAACTCCACCTCCATCTGCTCGAACTCCCTGACCCGGAAGGTGAAATTACGGGGAGTGATCTCGTTTCGAAAACTCTTGCCGATCTGAGCGATACCAAAGGGGATCCGAACCCGGGACGAATCGACGACATTCTTGAAGTTGACGAAGATACCCTGGGCGGTTTCGGGGCGCAGGAATGCGACGCTATCCTCATCGAAGAGTGCTCCCACGTGAGTCTTGAACATCAGGTTGAACTCACGAGGTTCCGTCAATGTTCCTGGTTCTTTTGCATCGGGTCCGAAAACCTGTTCGAAGTCGTCAACAGTTTCCAGCGAAGTCGCCTTGCCGTCCCACTCGATCTGGTCTCGCTCCTTGGCACGCAGGCCAAAGCATTTCTGTGCTCGCGCGGTGAGGATTTCATCCTCTTCTTCCGGGTCGCAGATGGCAGTGACGAAGAACTTCTTGTCCTTGACGCAGGCCCAGCGGCCCCTGACCTGATCGTGACGATACCTTCTCTTCGATTGTCGACAGTCCACCATCATGTCGTGAAAGAGGTCGTGGTGACCGGAACACTTCCAGACCTGTGGGTGCATCAGGATCGAACAATCGAGACCGGTCATTTCGAACGATTCCTGTGCGCCACTGGGAATCGAAACGTCATCGTGATGGGTGACCATGTCAGCCCACCATGATTCCTTGACGTTGCGTTTCAGTTCTACGCCGAGGGGACCGTAATCCCAGCAACCATTCATCCCGCCATAGATCTCGCTGGACTGGAACAGGAAGCCGCGCCTCTTGCACAGGGACACGATTTTCTGCATCACACCAGGATCTTCATTTCCCACGTGGCCTCCACTGCTTTCATCCTGAAAAACCCGGTACTCGGGTACACGCATCCTAGAAACCAAGGCACAAAGAGGCAAGAAGACTGGGGTCCGTGTTGACCCGGAAGGGGCATATCTCTATACCGGGGGGCTGAAGGAGGCCAACTTGTCCGTACTCACCGAGGAGAGGCTGATCCAGTTCCTGCGCCAGGCCATCGATCTGCAGAGTGCTTGTCTCGATCGACTGATCGAAGAAGGAACCAGACCGGTACCCGTGGAGATCCTGGAGCGGTATCAGAGCCTCGTCAGGGCGATCGAGGCGGAAAAGGGCAACGATCCCTCCCTGGAGCAGGAGACCTGGAACTGGATCTGGACCATCAGTGAGGGGATGAACCTGATCCAGCTCAACGGCCGCCTGGCATGGATCAATTACCACCTCTTCGACCTGCTCTGATCTCGATCACATCCGCTCCAGAGGGCGAATACAGAGCAACTGAAGCCCCTTGCCAAGGGTTTTCTTGAGGATCCCGATCAACGCCAGTCGATCGGCGGTGATCGTGGCATCGTCTCCCATGATCCTGTGCTTGGCATAGTAGGTATTGAAATCCGAGGCGAGTTCGAGCAGGTACTGCGACAGATGGGATGGCTCTGCGTCACGAGCAGCTCGGGAAATCACCTCGGGGAAGCGCAGGATGCGCTTGAGTAGCGTCATCTCCTCCGGCTCCACCAGGTGGGATCCGCTGCCTGCTTCAAGACCCTGCTCCTGCGCCTTCCGTAAAATGGCACAGAACCTCACATGGGTGTATTGCAGGTAGGGTCCCGTTTCTCCATCGAAGGCGAGGATCTTGTCCAGGTCGAAGTTGACGTCCTTGCGCCGCGCGGCCTTCATATCGCTGAAGATCACTGCCCCGACGCCGACCGCCTCGGAGATCTCGGCCACTTCTTGCCCGGAGAGTTGCGGATTCTTGAGGCGGACCGTATCACCGGCCAGCGACACCGCTTGCTCCAGGACCTCCTCCAGTAGCACCACCTGGCCACCGCGGGTCTTGCCCTTCTTCCAGTTTCCATCGACCTGCAGCCTCATGACGCCGAATTCTGCGTGCTCGAGGCGCGATGCCCACTCGTAGCCGAGCATGTCGAGTACGGCAAACACCTGGCGGAAATGGAGACCCTGTCCCGCATCGACGACGTACAGGCAGCGCTGGAAAGGCACCTGCCTGAATCTCTCCACGGCACTGGCAAGATCGCGTGTTCCGTAGAGTGTCGCGCCATCTTTCTTGCGGATCAGCATCGGAGGGAAATCCTCGGAGATCCGTACCACCTCGGCACCGTCACTCTCCTCGAGAAGCCCCGAATCCTGGAGCTGGCTGATGATGGCTGCCATACCATCCTCGTAATGGGATTCCCCCACCGTTTGATCGAAGTGAACGCCGAGGCGATCGTAGATCTGCTGGAACTTCTTCAGAGAGGCGCTACGGATCCGATTCCACCGAAGACGTGCTTCCTCATCTCCTGATTCGATTCTCTGGAACCAGTTGCGAGCGATCTCGTCCAGCTGTGGATCCTCTTCGCTGGCACGATTGAAGGTCACGTACAGGGCGTTGAGATCACTGACCGGATCACTGCGCTCCTCCAGAGGTGGGTCGTCGAGATCGTCCTGCTCCCGGTAGAGATCCCAGGCGGCGAGTAGTTTGCCGAAGTTGGTCCCCCAGTCACCCAGGTGATTCCAGCTGACCACATCGAAGCCAGCACATCGCATCAGGTTCGCCATCGCCTGTCCCAGCATCGTCGAGCGAAGGTGATGCACGGCCAGGTGCTTGGCGATGTTGGGAGAGGAGTACTCGACGATGACCTTGTCGCCATTGCCGCTGTCGGTGTCGCCCCAGTCATCCCCTCTCTCTTCGATACGTGCGAGAACTTCGCTGGCGAATTCAGGGCGGGCAACGCGCAGATTGAGGTAGGGACCGGTGTTTTGCACCGATTCGATCCATGGCAGGTTCCAGTCCCCCGCCGCCAGTGTTGCGGCGATGAGGGGAGGGGCCTGCCGTGTCGCCTTGGCCAGGGGGAAGCAAGGCAGCGACAGATCTCCAAGATCACTGGAAGGCGGATCGGTGACGGCACTGGCCAGAGCCTCGACGAGGTCGCTATCTTCCAGTTCCAGTATCGAGACCGCTCTCTCTGCGATCTGCTGCCTGAAATGAAGCAATCCAGTCCCCCTAATTTATCAAGAGAAGAAAGTACTACGCTGGTCACGCTGTCATTTTATAGTGGAGGGGAGTCCCAGATCAAACGCTCCCGAGAAGAGCACCACGATCGACGAAGAGCTCTTCACAGAAAGGAATCGAGATGAAGCGAAATCGCCTCCCCTGGTTCGTCACTATTGCCGTACTGGTGGCCCTCCTGGCCATCTTTGGAAGATGGCCAGAACCCCGAGCGGAAGCCCAATCGGGAAAGCAGCCGAAGTGGAATAATATCCGTGCAGGGATCGTACCCACCGAATTCGGCGAGTTGATCACCGTCAATGGAACCTCTGGAAACTACACGATGGTGTTCAAGGATACCGACAATAACATCCGGCTGATTGACCTGCGCGGTGGCAAGATCCCGCCGAGGGCGACCATCATCGAGAGAAAGTAACGCCAGGTAGAAGTTCCGGGCGGGGCGTTGCGGCCGCAGGGTTCCTCTGGCGAGACGAGCCCTCTCCTGTTGTGGTCGGTTCAGAAGACGTTTCTGAACCGGTCGCACCCGTTTCGCTCCACCCGGAAATCGTCACGCCTCCTCTCCGTTGATTCCTCAACGCAGAGCCAAGCAATTGCTGTACCGGCGGCAGCAGCCTCATCCCTTGATGAGGAGGCCCCTCTCGTCGACGCTGTGACCGGAAATCGCTGGTAGGTCGACCGCCGACCGATTTGGACCCGACGAAGGACTCCCGAAAGGACTCCAGGACCATGGCGAAGAGGCAAGATGGAACCGGCGCGGCGCTGCCGATGCCGCAGATGATCCGCCTCAAGGAGATCATCGACACCTTACGTTCCCCCGGCGGCTGTCCCTGGGATCTGGAGCAGACGCCAGAGAGCCTGCGCCCCTTTCTACTGGAAGAGGCCCACGAGGTGGCAGAGGCGATCTCCGAGGGGGATTCTCAGCACCTGTGCGAGGAACTCGGGGATCTGCTGATGAACATCCTTCTGCAGGCGCGCATCGGCGAGGAGAAGGAGCAATTCACCCTCGAGGATGTCGCCCGACGCATCTCCGACAAGTTGATCCGCCGCCATCCCCATGTCTTCGGGGAGGGCGAGGCGGAGACCCCTGATCAGGTTCGACAGGCGTGGGACCGCATCAAGGATGAGGAGAAAGGGATCGAGGGGAGTGCGAGCCCCACCATCCGACCTCTTCCCGCATCCCTGCCGGCGCTGTTGCAGGCAGATCGGATCGGCAAGATGGCTGCCGAGGTAGGGTTTGACTGGCCCGATGAGGGTGGAGCCCTGGCCAAGGTCTCCGAAGAACTCGGTGAATTGAAGGAAGCGATAGAAGCTGCAGACCCACGAGAGATCCGTCACGAGGTCGGAGATATCCTCTTTGCCATGTCGAGTGTTGCCAGGAAGCTGGGCATCGATGGAGAAGAGGCGTTACAAGAATCGCTCGCTCGGTTTCGAAATCGGTTCCATCATGTCGATCAGCAACTGACGCATCACGGCGTCGAGGAAGCGCAGCTGCACCAGCTCGAGGAGTGGTACCAGCAGGGCAAGGGGAGCGAGAAGGAGAATGATGACGCCTGATCAGGGGATTCTTGCAACGGCTCAGGAGAAGATTCGCGAGCAACTCGCGACCAGGATCATCGGCCAGGAGGCGGTCATCGATCAGGTGCTGACCGCATTCTTCTCCGGTGGCCACATCCTTGTCATCGGCGTGCCCGGTCTCGCCAAGACGCTTTTGATCCGTTCACTGGCGGAACTGCTCGATCTTCAATTCAGCCGGGTGCAGTTCACCCCTGACCTGATGCCCCAGGATATCACCGGTACTTCGATCCTGTCCGAGGATATGACCGGCAGCGACCGGGACTTTCGTTTTCGAGAGGGTCCCATCTTTGCCAACCTGATGCTGGGAGACGAGATCAACAGGACTCCACCCAAGACTCAGGCTGCGCTCCTCGAAGCGATGGAGGAGGGGCAGGTCACTGTGATGGGGACCAGGCATCCCCTACCCAAGCCCTTCTTCGTCATGGCGACGCAGAATCCACTGGAACAGGAAGGGACCTATCCGCTCCCCTTCACCCAGCTCGATCGTTTCGCATTCCAGGTGATGCTCGATTATCCCCAGGCAGAAGAAGAACTCGACGTCGTCTCGACAACCACCGCCAGGTTGGAAGACATCGCCCTGGAGCCGGTGGTTCCCGCTTCGTGGATCAAGGATGCGATTGAACAGGTAGCCTCCATCGAGGTCCCCGATGCGATCCTGGGCCGGGCGATTCGGATCGTCCGTGCCACCCGAAGTGGTCAAGAGGACGCATCGGAAGTGGCTGTCGATCTCCTCACTCACGGTTCAGGACCACGCGGGATCCAGACGATGATCGCGACTGCTCGGGCCAGGGCTGGGTTGCGAGGAAGAGATACCGTCATCGCTGAGGATCTCGACGAGGTGATCTTGCCATCGCTTCGGCATCGGGTGGTACTGAGCGTTCACGCCAACGCCGAAGGTCTCTCTGCTGACGATGTGATCCAGAGGGTCCGGGAGTCGATCGGCGATGTCGACGGATCACTGCCGCCGGTTGCTGCGGGAGAATTGAGTTTCTTCCGTCGCTGGCTGACGAGACTCGCAGACACCACTCCCGATTTCAGAAAAAGTCACTGACTCTCACTGGTTGGAAGCGACGAATCCGATGATCTCCCGGGCGCTTTCCTGGTCGTACCCGTAGCGACCGACCATCGTGTTCAGGAACGACTCTACGTGAGACGTTTCCTGCGCATCGAGGTTGCGCTTCTCGTCGGAGAGGAAGTCGAGGGTGTCGATCAGCACCTTGTGCATCGATTGAGACTTCTCTGCCCAGATCGATTTCTTCATCTGCAGGTACATATCGGGGAAAACGTTGCGGTACTCGATGGCTGCATCGGGGTTATCGGTGGCGTAGGCACCGATTCGGCTGAGCAGGTTGGATCGGTGGGAGTCGTAGTTGTCCTTGACCCCGATGACATTCTCGACCCGCTCCATCAGTTCCAGGGAAGGCGCGAGGTAACTTCCGGATGGTTCGTGGAATATCTTGGTGCCCAGGTCATAAGCCTTGATGTGCTGGAGGTAGTCGCTGAAGAGACGGTCGAACTCCTCCTCGTCAACAAGACTGATGCTGTCGAAAACCTCGTTCTGGACGATGCCGAGATAGTGCTCCCGGACCTGGTCGATGAAGGAAGGCGAGTCGTGATATCCATTGTCGACGGGGATTCTGAGGAAATCGTGAACACTCGATTCCTTGATGAAGGCGGACAACTCATCGAGCATGCTGAGCGGAGACAGGCAGCCACGTGAATTGTCCTCTGCAGCGAGTGCAATCATCGTGATCATTTCCCGGGGAGATGCGCCTCTTCGCCCCTCGTACTCGGAACCGTAAATCCCCTCGAATTCCCCCTCCGATTCATCGTGTTCCTCGCGCAACGATCGAACGCTTTGGCCGAGTAACTTCTTCTCGTCCTCCTTGAGGTGTCCGGGGGTTGCGCCGTGGTCGTAGAGCAGGGCTTTTTCGAGCGGTGCCAATCTCGAGACGAGAGGGGCAAGTTCCGGCGTATGATTCTTCGGGGATGGGCGTTTCAGGCGGGTGAGGATCGCCCACAGCGCCGTCATCTCTGCGGTGTGTGGAGCCACTGACTTGCCGATGGCCTGTGTTTCGAGGTGCCTCTGGTAGAGCTCCGCTTCACGGGAGAACTGGAGAAGGTAGGGAACCCTGACAAAACTGAGGCGTCCCTTGAAGGAGGAGAAGTCAGGAGTCCTCTTGAAAAGATTCAACTGCTTCTCGTTGGCGGTTCCAGTCAAAACGATGTCGAGATGAGCACGGTAGTTGGGTAACTGGATCGTGCCCTTCTCCGATGTGGTGAGGAGGTACTTGTTGGTTTCAGGCGGTCGCTTGAGGAAATCAGAGTACTCACAGAGACCACGATTGGCCTCGACAAGTTCCCCCTCCAGTTCGAAGAGAGGAATGCCGTGAAGTACTCCCGGCAGCGCACTCCCCTCGAAGCCCATCAGGCGAGTCTGGGCATCGATGTTGGCCTGGGGCTCGATGCTGATGCAGCCGAGCCTGTAGCGCTTGGAGTGAAAGAATCGCTCGACCTGCACGTGGCGCATCACTTCGGACCAGTCGCCCTGATTTGCCGCCAGCAGCGCTTCGTAGATCCACTTGCTCTTCTGGGATAGATCACCGTTCAATGCCCAGTCGTAATTGAAATGTTCCATGTCAGCGATCTCGGGATGTTTCTGGACCGCGATGTCGATCAGTTCCTTGCGTTCCTGACGAGGGATCAGGAACAACGGAGAATCCTTCAATTCGCAGCGGATCACCGAGCCGATCTCTTCCTGCTTGAGAAAGGCGTAAGATCCCGAGTCGTCATCTTGCCCCTCCTCGAAACCGATACGACTGCCCTCCTTCGACTTGAGGGGGAAGATCCAGTTGAAACGGTAGAGGGATCCTTCGTTCTCGATGCTGTAGTGAGTCATGGCATGCATCATCGCCTGGATGGTCGTCGACTTTGCCGATCCGTTGGGACCGTGAAGCAGGATCAAGCGATCAGCGAGTCCATTACGTGCAAACTGTCGGAGCTTCAAGTAGATGGAGTTCTGAACCCGCTCCTGAGCGACAAGGGATTCTTCCGCTTCGCTGTAATCCAGGTTGAAAAGTTTCCAGCGACGATCGACCATGCCGATTCGCTGAACCTCTTCGGTTCCGTAGTGTTCGAACATATCACAGAGGTAGCGAGCAGAATTGCGCAGGTATGGATAGGGATCCGCCAGGAAGTCATCGATGAACCCCGACATGCTGCGGATTCGCTGTCGCGCCTGAAATCTGGCCAGGGACTTGTCGTTGAACCTGCCGATGAATTCGGATGCTGCACTCACCCTGGATCCCCGCTTCCCAATCGTCAGACCCAGAACGGTGGGTCACATCTGAATTGTAACCCAATCTGACAATTTCATCACATCCACCACCGGATCAGATCACTTGTAAGCAGGGATTCCGGTGATTTCGTGCCCCAGGATGAGGGTATGTATGTCATGCGTTCCCTCGTAGGTCTTGACCGATTCCAGGTTCAGCATGTGTCTACCCACTGGATACTCGTGTGTGACTCCATTGGCTCCGAGCAAATCACGAGCCGAGCGGGCGATCTCCAGGGCCCAGTACACGTTGTTGCGCTTGGAAAGCGATACATGCTGAGCGGTCATCGTGCCGGCATTCTTCAACTGGGCCAGGCGCAGGCACAAGAGCTGCGCTTTGGTGATCTCCGAAAGCATCTCGGCGAGTTTCGCCTGAACCAGCTGGAAACCCCCGATGGGACGATCGAACTGGATCCTGCTGAGGGAGTACTTGCGAGCCACGTCGAAGGAGGCCATGGCAGAGCCGACGACTCCCCAGGCGATGCCGTACCTCGCCTGTGTCAGGCAGGAGAGCGGGCCTGCCAGACCATCCGCACCGGGCAGCAGGTTCTCCTTTGGAATTCGACAGTCCTGGAAATGAAGCTCGGATGTGGTGGACGCCCTCAGAGAGAATTTCTTCTCCTGCTTGGTCGTACTGAAGCCCTCGGTACCCTTTTCGACGAGGAATCCTCGAATTCGACCATCCAGTTTCGCCCACACGACGGCCACGTCACTGACACAACCGTTGGTGATCCACATCTTGTTCCCGTTGAGGATGTAGTCACCCCCATCCTCGACTGCATGGGTGATCATGCCGCTTGGATTGGAACCGAAGTCAGGTTCCGTCAATCCGAAACAGCCGATCTTCCTGCCCGCGGCAAGCTCTGGAAGGAAACGGTTCTTCTGATCTTCACTTCCATATCGATGAATCGGGTACATGACGAGGCCGCCCTGAACGCTGACAAAGGAACGCAAGCCGCTGTCTCCACGTTCGAGTTCCTGCATGATCAGGCCGTAGGAGATGTTATCGAGGCCGGCGCATTCGTAACCCTCAAGGTTTGCTCCGAGCAGACCGAGTTCTCCGAGGGTTGGAATCACCTGATCGGGAAATCGATCCTTCATGAAGCAATCCTCGATGATCGGCATCACCTGATCATCGACAAAATCTCGTACGGTATCCCGGATCAACTTCTGCTCCTCGCTGAGCAGGTCGTCCAGATTGTAGAAGTCAGAACCCTCGAATCGTTCCATCATGCAAGCCTCTCGAAGGGACCTTCGTCACCAGCCAGCGGCAATCCCGGTGGCATCGATTTGCAGTACCTGCGGATGGTACACAGGGAAGGCTGTACATAAAATTGAATCCTGGGTCGAGGCGCAGGATTCGTCGCAGGAGCGTAGCAGAAGAGGCCCACTGCTGAATCAGGAGCACAAACCGAGGCGAGGGCTGAAAAAGAAACAGGGGCCGGTGCAGGACAACACCGACCCCATCAATTTGGTGACCCCAAGGGGATTCGAACCCCTGTTCTCAGGATGAAAACCTGATGTCCTAGACCTGACTAGACGATGGGGCCTGATTTCAAATGAGAGCAGTTGGGCTCGAACCAACGACCGACGCCTTAAAAGGGCGTTGCTCTACCGACTGAGCTATGCTCCCGTGCAGCGAGGGACTGTACCGATCCTGCCATGGCCCGTCAATATCTTCCACGGCGGAGATCAGATCTCCATCAACTCCGAAGTCTTGCGTTTGAGGTCCTCATCGACCTGTTTTTCGACAGATTTGAGGACATCCTGGATCTGGTCCTTGAGACGAGCCTGGTCGTCTTCCGAGAGATCCCCGTCCTTCTTGGAGGTGTCGATGTGCTTGTTGGCGTCTCGGCGGATATTCCGCATCGAGACCCGCGATTCCTCGGCGACTTCCTTGACCCTGGAAACCATCTGTTTGCGCCTCTCCTCCGACAGGGGTGGGACCTTCAGGCGGATCAGCTTCCCGTCATTCTGGGGAGTAATGCCGAGATCGGAGGATTGTAGCCCCTTCTCGATATCGGTGATTGCGTTGCTGTCGAAGGGCTTGATGACGATCTGATCCGGTTCCGGGACCGAGATCGAGGCCAGCTGCTTCAGAGGCGTGGGAGTCCCGTAATAATCGACCCGGATCGATTCAACCAGCCCTGGGTGAGCTCTCCCCGTGCGCATTCCGCGCATCTCTTCACGCAAGAAATTGAGAGCCTTGTTCATCCGCTCTTCTGCATCGAGAACGACTTCTTCCACCGTGAACCTCCGACATCAGTGAACCAGTTAATTACGAATGATCGATCCTACAGCAACCCCCGTGAGGGCTTCAAGAATGGCATTGTCACGGGTCATGTCGAAGATACGAAGTGAAATCTTTTGATCACGACAGAGGCTGAACGCTGCAGAGTCCATCGCCTCGAGGCCCTGCTCAAGGACGTGATCAAAGGTGGTTTCTGGCAAACGCACGGCATCCTCGTGAACGGCAGGATCTCGGTCGTAAATGCCATCGTGTTTCGTTCCCTTGAGAAGTTCCTGGCAGTCGAGTTCTGCCGCTCGGAGTGCAGCACAGGTGTCAGTGGTGAAGAAGGGGTTACCGGTACCACCGGAGAGGACGATGACCTGTCCTGAAGCGAGCCGCTGGCGGCACTCCCGGGAATCGAAGTGTTTCACCTGAGGAACCGGGGATCCGGCTCCAAACACGGCGGCAGTGGCTCCTGCGGCCTCGATGGAGAGGGCCAGCGACAGAGCATTGACGTGGGTGGCAGCCATGCCGATGGCGTCAGCGTCGCTCCTGTGGATCGACGAATTGGTCCAGTTTGCCCCTCGACAGATATTTCCAGCACCGACCACGATGGCGATCTCGATGGAAGTGGAGGCCTCGACGATTTGACGTGAAACATCGGAAATAGCATCCGCATCGAGGCCAACCCTGCTGGCCCCTCCCAGCGCCTCACCGCTTAACTTGAGCAGTACACGTCGATTGTGGGCTGCCGTCATCAGGGTCCGTCCTACTCAGGGATCTACTTGGGATCCTGTCCGATCTCGAGGCGGTGGAATCTTTTCAACTGGATGTTCTCACCGATGGTAGAGATGGCATCCTGAATCACTTCTTCGATGGTCTTCTTGTCGTCACGGATGTAACTCTGGTTGAGGAGGCACACCTCGCTGAAGAACTTCTGCAACTTGCCCTCGATGATGTTGCCCTGGATGTTCTCGGGCTTGTCCTTCACCTGTTCTGCATAAACTGCTCGCTCGCGCTCGATAAGCTCAGGATCGATTTCCTTGGAAGATACGGCGAGAGGATTCATTGCAGCGATGTGCATGGCGATGTTGCGAATCAGTTCCTGGAACTGTTCATTCTTGGCAACGAAATCAGTCTCGCAGAGAACCTCGACGATCACGCCGATACGTCCGTTGGAGTGGATGTAGGAGCCGATCCACCCCTGGTTGGTGGCTCGATCCGCCTTCTTGGCAGCCATCTGTGCGCCACGCTTGCGCAGCAGATCGACAGCCTTCTCGATATCCCCATCGGTTTCACTGAGTGCCTTCTTGCACTCCATCATCCCGACACCGGTTTTCTGGCGAAGTTCCATCACTGATTTGGCGCTGATGTCACCCATGATATTTACACTCCATCATCTAGATCTCAGCAGCGACAGGATCACTGCCTACGACGAGCCTCCCGTACCGGACGATTACTCTTCCGATTTCTTCTTGTCGGGGGCTACAACGATTTTAGGTTTTGCTTTCGAGTCATCTGTAGCGTCGACACCAGGTGCCGGCTGTGGAGGATTGTACGGCTTTGAACGAGCCTCCTCGAGGTCGACATTGCGCTCCTTCTCCTTGCGACGCGCAATCTCTTCATCGGAAGACTTCTTGGCAGCTTCCTTCTCCTGACGGGCGATCAGTTTGTCCTTGCCCGCGATGATGGAGTCTGCAAGCTGGCTGAGAATGACCTCGATGCTTCGATAGGCATCGTCATTGCCAGGGATCGGAAGGTCGACCATGTTCGGGTCGCAGTCGGTGTCTACGATGGAGATGATGGGTATCCCCAGTCCGCGCGCTTCCTTGACGGCGATTTCATCCCTGCGGATGTCGACGGCAATCAGCGCTGCAGGGATACGATTCATGTTACGAACACCCTCGAGATTTCGGAAAATCTTGCGGCGCTCGCGTTCCATCTTGGAGAGCTCTTTCTTGGAACGAGATGCGGTTTCATCCGCCAGATCTCTCTCCAGTTCTTCGAGCCTACGGAGTCGACTGCGAATCGTCTTGAAGTTGGTCAAGGTACCGCCGAGCCAGCGGTGGACACAGAAGTGCATGCCGCAACGACCCGATTGTTCACGAACCACATCGCGAGCTTGCGACTTGGTACCGACGAAGACAACCTCGTGACCCGCCTCAACGATACTCTCGAGGAAGTGCTTGGCACGAACGATGCCTCGCACCGTCTGTCGGAGGTCGATGACGTGATTGCGGTTATGCTTCTGGTGAATGTAGGGCGCCATCGCTGGGTGCCAGCGACTGGAACGATGCCCGAAGTGGACACCTGCTTCGATCAATTCCTGGATCTGCATTCCGGACATGCCGGTTTCCTTTCGTCACTCCGCCATGGGGGCCTCTCGACAGGTTTCCCGCGGAAGTACTAGGTCTGTATGTCGTCTCACCTCACCCACTGGACGAGGCCAGCAAGTCATTTCCCGGAAGATCGAAGCCGGTCCATCCGGCCAAGAAAAATCTCCAGGAGAGGATCGTCAACGGTCCTGTAAACTATCGGGGAGGCAAAAGATCATCAATCGAATCGACGGGGAAATCGCCGGGATCAGGAGGGTTCCAGGGTGTTTCTGCGCGATCTGAGGCTCTCCACCACCTGCGAGGCGGCTTCCATCGCCCTGCGACCCTGGGCGCCGCTGACGGCGGGCTCACGATTGCCCTGGACTGCCTCGACGAAGGCGTCCAGTTCCGCCCGCAGAGGCTGAACCTCGTTGATCTCCAGAGGCTGCTGGATGAGGTGATTGGAGAGGAACTGCTCGACCCCCTCCGGAGCCTCCACCCGCCCGAGAGAGTCGAGGAACTGGTCAGGGTCGTACCCGGAATCGAGAGAAACATGGAATCCGGTGCGGTTGACCAGGTCGAGGCTGATGTACTGGCGAGGGCCGAAGATCCTGATTTTCCTCGAGCGATTGAGGGCGACGCGGCTGGTTTTCACGAAGGCGGTGGCACCGCCGGCAAAACTGAGTCTGGCGTGGGCGAGGTCTTCCGTCGGTGACAGAACCGAACAACCGTGGGCATCGACCTCGGTGAGCTGGTCTCGAATCAGGTGCAGTGCGATATCGATATCATGGATCATCAGGTCGTGAACCACGCTGATCTCCGTCGATCTCAGTGCAAATGGATGGATTCGATCACATTCGATGAAAAGTGGTTTCTCGATGATTCCGATGGCAGATCGGATGACAGGATTGAAGCGTTCGATGTGCCCCACCTGCAGCACTGCACCGGACTTCTCGGCGGCGCGGCACAGTTGATCCGCTTCCTCGAGAGTTGCAGCAAGGGGCTTTTCGACCAGCACGGCCTTGCCAGCCTCGATGAAGGGAAGTGCGGATTCGAGGTGAAATGGTGTGGGCGTGACGATGCTGACCGCATCGATCTCCGCCAGCATGTGTAACGGATCGGCGAAAGCGGCCACTTCGTGAAGGTCAGCGATTTCCTTGCAGCGAGCAGGATCGGTATCGAAGACACCTACCAGTTCAACTTCTGGAATCTCGTGCCAGTTCCTGGCGTGGGCACTTCCAAGATGGCCGACGCCTACAACTCCTACGCGCATCATGTCTCCCTAGGGTTGACGGGCCCGGCATTGACGACCGTTCTCCGTGGCCCTGAGGAAGGTTCGTAGATGGACACCCTCCTCGGGAACATGGCCACGGCGTTCGAGCAACTCGAACGCTTCTCGACGGATCATGTTGTTGTTATAGAGCAAGCGCTGAGCTTCCTTGAGCCAGTCGCACACATCTTCGTTGATTCCGGCTCGTTTCATACCTACCGAATTGATGGCGCGAACTCTCGATGGATTGCCCTCGGTGATCAGGAAAGGAGGAGCATCTGTAGTGACTCGTGTCATCCCGCCGATGAACGCAAGGCGGCCAACGGTGGCATAGTGATGAACGGCAGCGAGTCCTCCGAAACCGGCCTGATCCTCGACGACAACGTGTCCGCCGAGCAGCACACCGTTCGCCATGATGATCTCATTTCCGACGATGCAGTCGTGCGCGATGTGGGAACTTGCAAGGATCATGCAACCGCTACCGAGTTTGGTAACGCCCCCGCCCTGTTCGGTTCCACGATTGACGGTGCAGTGCTCCCGGAAGATGTTGTCAGATCCGATCTCTGCCCAGGTTTCCTCACCGTTCCACTTCTTATCCTGTGGGTCTCCACCGAGAACGGCACCGGGGTGAACGACGCAGCGTTCACCGATCCTGGTGTTACAGACGACGGAGGCATGATGGTGGAAGACACAGCCCGATCCGATCACCACATTGGGTCCGATGAAGACCCCCGGACCGATGGTGACATCGCCGGCGATATCCGCAGAAGGATCGATGGTTGCAGACGGGTGAATCAACGCTTCTCCTAATCAACCGGCATCGAGGATCATGAATCTTATCGTCGCTTCGGTCACGGGTCTTCCATCGACAGTGGCTTTGACCTGAACCTGTGCGGTCCGTTCCCTGAGGCGTTTCAGCTCGGTTTCCAGGATCAACTGATCTCCAGGCACCACCGTCTTGCGGAACTTGACATCATCAATACCCAGAATATATGCGATTCTGCCCGAATCGGCACTACTCCTCAGCAACAACACCCCGGAAAGTTGCGCCAGAGCCTCCAGCTGAAGAACTCCAGGCATCACCGGCTGACCGGGGAAGTGCCCCTGAAAGTACTCCTCGTTGAAGGAGACGTTCTTGAGGCCGACCGCACGCACCCCTTCTTCCACTTCGAGAACCCTGTCGACCAGCAGGAAAGGGTAACGGTGAGGAAGCATCTTCTGGATGTCGCGGATCTCCAGCCCATGGGGAGCCTTGATCAGGACGTCTTCAAGTTCCCGCTCCCGCACGTGTGCATCGGCCATCCGTGCGGCCAGATCACTGTTGAGACCGTGTCCGCTGCGATGGGCGATGATGTGCCCCGACACCGAACAACGAAGCAGGTAAATGTCGCCGATCAGATCGAGTATCTTGTGCCGTGCTGGTTCGTCGGGAAGTCGAAATTGAGGTGACATGCCATTGGAATCGAGGATCAGGGTGTTGCTCTCGGTGGCTCCCTTACCCAGTCCTCTCGCTTTCAACTCCTTGACCTCGCTGTCGAGCACAAAAGTTCTGGCCGGAGCGATCTGCTCGCGGAACGATTTTTCATCGATGGGAATATCAACGGTCTGGCTGAATCCCGGATCTCCTGCGTACTGGAGGGTATAGGTGATTCGGAGAGAATCTCCAGGCAGGGCCACGACACTGGCGTCGCCACTCTCTGCCGCAACGGGTGTCGATACCGAGAGTGTTCTTCCCCGAGCACCCTGGTCATCCAGCCCTGCCTCACCGATCGCCTCGAGGAAGGGAAGAGCGCTGCCGTCCATTCCCGGAATTTCAGGTCCATCGATCTCGCAGATCAGATTTTCGATGCCGAGAACATGGAGAACGGAAAGAAGGTGCTCACAGGTGTGTACCTCGACCTGATCGATGCCGAAACTTGTCCGTCTCGGCTGCCTGCGCAACGTCTCGAGCCCCATCGGGATCTTGAGGTCGGCATCGATATCGGTACGCACGAAGACGATTCCAGAATCGGCCGGGGCTGGAAGAAGCCGCAATCTGGCCTCCTCACCCAGGTGAAGCCCTCTTCCACTGAGGACCGCCTCTCCGGAGATCGTTTGCTGCGAGGATGCGGTCAACGATCCCCCATCTTGGAAGCTACACGAGTGATCACCTGTTCGGTGATATCCAGTTCCTTCCTGGCCCAGACGCTGATGTAGACCTTGAAATCCGGTGCCCTGGTGACGTTGTTGACCACCAGGTCGATCTCCTGCTCCTGCGCGATCTCCTCGATCGCCGCCCTCACCAGTTTGACCAGTTCATCTCTACGCACCTTGAAGCGGGATGCAAACTCCTGTTCGAGGTCTTCCTGCAACCACTTCAGTTCCGCCTGGAGTAGTGCGATGGTCTTCTCGATTACCCGTCTTCCGTCGGTACCAGCGCGCAACTGAGAAGCCTCCTGCTGCGACTGCTTCAGCTGGGTTTCCTTCTGGCGAAGTTCATTTTCCATGCTGGATCGAAGCACGCTGAAGTCATCGGTGATCTGTTTTCCCTGGGGAATACGATCGAGAACGATCTGCACATCGCAAACACCGAGACGATGGGACTCGAGCTGGACGCCGATTCCCGACAGGTGTGGCTGCACGGCGAATGCCGCGATCACGACGGCAAGGATGGCTCCGAATCGCTTGAGTGTGCTGGGCTGAAGTTTCGAGAGGTTCATCGATCTACTTTCTAGAAGTCATGTTCGTAGGACAGGTCGCCAAAGCGCAACTGATCCGGGAAGAACGCAAGATTGGCGGATCCAGTGCGACCCTTCCTCTGTTTTGCAACGATCACCTCGGCTTTACCCTTGGCGTCCTCGTCGTCGGGGTTGTAGTACTCCTTACGATACAGCAACATGATCAGGTCGGCATCCTGCTCGATCGCACCCGATTCCCTCAAATCAGACATTCTGGGCTTGTTTCCTTCCCGCGACTCCACTGCTCGAGAGAGCTGAGAAATCGTCAAGATGGGAACATCCAGTTCGCGTGCTAGTTGTTTGAGGGAGCGAGAGATCTGCGAGATCTCTTGCTGCCTGTTTTCAGTTCGTCCACCCATCTCCAGCAACTGCAGGTAGTCGACGATGATCAACCCGAGTTTTTTCTGGTGATGGAGGCGCCGGGCACGGGCACGGATCGACATCGCATTGAGACCGGGGGAGTCGTCGATGAAGATGGGCGCTTCACGCATCTTGTCGACCCCTTCGATGATCTGGCTCCACTCATTATCGTTGAGGGCAGCATTTCGCATCTTTGCCGCGCTGATATGTGAAACACTGCTGAGCATATTCATCGCAAGCTGATCATGACTCATCTCGAGGCTGAAGATCGCCACGGGGATGTGATTCTGCACCGCTGCATGCACTGCGATGTTGAGGGAGATGGTGGTCTTACCCATCGACGGACGTCCGGCGACCACGATCAGGTCAGTGGGCTGGAGACCGTTGGTCATCGCATCCAGCTCCTTGAAGCCGGTTTGAACGCCGATCTGCCCCTTTTCCCACATCTCGATGTTGTTGATGACCTGATTGAGACTCTCTCGGATCCCGTGGGTTCCCTTGCTGGCATCATCCTCGGCGAGGCCAAGAAAACTGGCGCCCGCCTCGTCCATCAGTTGCCGGACCTGCCCGGTTCCAGATCGTGCCCGCGATTCGAGATCCTGGCACAGCTCGATCAGCTGGCGACGCCTGGAGTCCTGGGAGACGATCTTCGCGTACTCCACCGCGTTGGAACTGGTGCGGACCCTGCCGGTGAGATCGATGAGGTATTCCTCGCCACCTGCCTGGTCGAGGGTTCCCTTCTCCCGCAACCGCTCGATCAGGATCAGGGCGTCGGTGACCCCATCGTCGGCCCACAGAGAAAGCATCTCGTCAAAGATCACGCGGTGTCGGGAGAGATAGAAATCGCCTTCCACCACAGTTTCGAGCGCGGCATGGCTCTTGGCCCCTCCCAGCAGGAGGGATCCCAGCAGGCTAACTTCCGCCTCGATATTGCTGGGCATCGCCGCGACCGTGTTGTCGTCTTCAGCCATGCTGGTCTCGATTTCGTTTCTCGTGGTTGAGGTGCGGCGTCAATTGCGGTCCGCCATCACCCAGGAATCGTGCCGGGAGTCGAAAATTCGTCATCCCGCTGACCCTACCGGCTCTCCTCTCTCGAAGGAAGTGGAGAGTGAAACTCCCGGTCGCGAAGCACCTTGCGACGATATCCCCGGACTTTCCCCGGCATTTCAAGATGTCCAGCGACAGCAACCGCTCAGGCGTCGGTCGAGATCTCGGACTCTGGATCTCCATCTTCCTCATCTGCCTTGACGACCCACACCTTGATGATCGATTCAACTTCATCATGGATCCTGGCATTGAGATTGTAGATTCCCAGCTCCTTGATCGGCTTTTCCAGCTCGATCACCTCGGGCTCCAGTTCGACACCTTCGGCTTTCAATTGATCCGCAATGTTTTGCACGGTGACGGATCCGAACAGGTGCCCCTCTTCCGTGGCCCGAGCGATGACGGTGCAAGAGGAACCGTTGATCTCTTCTGCGTGACTACGCAGGTGAGCGTGACGTTCCTGTTGCTCCTGCTCGAGTCGACGCTTCTGTGCATCGATCCACTGGAGATTTGCCTGTCCAACTTCGACTCCGATCCCCTTGGGGATCAGATAATTACGAGCGTATCCCGGCTTCACATCGACGACGTCGCCGATCGATCCCAGGTCTGTCATGTTCTTCTTCAGAAACAGTTTCATCGATAGTCTCCACTTTTATTGATCAAGGTTTCCCGCACGACCTCGGTCGTGGGATCCAGTCTGTATTGATCGGTCCTATTGTCCGTACGGGAGCAACCCCATGAATCGAGCCTGATGAACCGCTCTCTTGATGCGGTGCTGCATCCGCGCATCACAACCGATCTGTCTTCTCGAAGTCAACTTGCCACCACCGGTCAGGCACTTGTGCAGGAGATCGACATTCTTGTAGTCGATGTAGTCGATATCTGCGACGACCGATCTTTTATCTCTGCGACCAAACATCTTGTTTCTCTTTCCGCCCTAGAAGGGCACCTCATCGTTGTATGTTTGACCCTGTGGGAAATCTCCCGCCTGGGTCTGATTGCCGGACTCGGAGTAGCCACTTTGCGGCGCCCCTCCTCCTCCTTCTGCTCCACGAGGCATGAAGTGGACGCGATCAGCGACCACCGTCAACTTGTTGCGGTTCTTTCCGGACTCCTTGTCGACCCACTGGTCGTACTTGAGACGTCCCTCGACAACCACCTGCTTCCCCTTGGAGAGGTACTGATTGCAATTTTCCGCTGACTTGCCCCACACGGTGACGGTGACAAAGCAGGTCTCTTCCTGCATCTGTTCATCACCCTGCCGACGGTAGCGACGATTGGATGCGAGGCCGAGATCACAAACAGCGGTTCCCGAAGGGGTCATCCGGAGTTCCGGATCCCTGGTCAAATTTCCCGCGATGAATACCCTGTTGATCTCCATGACCACCTCTTCTCGTTCAGTTGGTTTCTTCTTCTTTGCTGACCACTTCTTCCACCTCGGCAGCGGTCTCTTCCGCTACCTCAGCAGATTCTTCCGTTACCTCAGCGGATTCTTCCGTTACCTCAGCGGACTCTTCCGCTACCTCTGCGGATTCTTCGACGGCGCTCTCGCCTGCACTCGACTGCGTCTCGGTGGAAGGGGTTTCGTCCCCGGCCGCTTCAGCAGTTTCCCCGGCATCTGCGCTCTCCTCCACGGGAGCTTCGGCAGACTCCGCCGGCGCATCGGAGGACTCGCTGGCATCCTTTGCTGCAGGAGTGGGTGGAGGCGGAGCTGCGGCAGCTCGCTCTGCAGCCTCGCGACGTTTCTCCATCTCGATGGGAAGGAAGTCTTCCTGGATGATGAGCATCCGCAGAATCTTCTCATTGAGTTGCCCGTCGCTACGGATACTTGCGATCGATCCAGAGGACGCGTTGAAGTAGGCGAGGAAGTAGACCCCCCGCTTGACTCCCTTGACAGGGTAGGCGAGACGCTGCTCCGGCCACTTCTCTGCGTACTGGATGTCGGCACCGTTGTTCTGGAGGAGGGTACGGATCTGTCCCTCGATCTCGGTCCATTCCGATGCGGCGATGGCGGCATCGATGAGGAACAGGCCCTCATAAAGTCGTTCGGTCAAGATGATCTCCTTAAGATCTGGATCAGCACTCTCGCCCCCCCGCTGACCGGCAGGGAATCTATGCGAGAACGCACCTACAATTATTCATCTCCGTCGCGACCCTTTCGCCCCTCGAGAGGGGAGTTCTGGTCCTCGGGAAGCGGGCCATTGTAACGACGAGCGGTACTGGTTACACCCTCAACTAGCCAGCAAAGTACGGATTCGGACGCTCTTTCTACACTCCTGGAATGGATCTCCCCTGCACTTCCGGCGGGGACCTCCAGCACGTGGTCGGAGGTGTCGATCCCGTCAGCGGGACGGCCGATCCCGACCCTGCAGCGGGCAAATCGGTCGGTGCCCAGGGCCGAGATGATGTCCTCGAGCCCCTTCTGCCCCCCGGAGGAGCCACTACTACGGTAACGGATCGTTCCCGCCGGCAGATCGAGGTCATCGACCACTACCAGGCACTGGTCCGCCGTCATGTCATGGGAATTGAGGAACAGCCGTACCGGATCACCGCTCAGATTCATGTATCGCAACGGCTTGAGCAGGTGGACCTTGCGCCACTTCCAGTGACCACTGATCAGTTGAGCCCCTGTTGCCGGGGCCGTATCTGCTCGCCGCAATCTGTGCTCGAGCAGGTCGACCACGGAGAAGCCGATGTTATGGCGAGTTCCCTGATATTCCGCTCCGGGATTGCCGAGTCCGACGACCACCAGTGGAATTGATCGATCGGGTCCCCTGCGTTGCATCGAATCCCCCACGCTACGTGGTCACGAGCTGGATCAGCCGCCGCGTCGTCCATGGACGATGATCACGGGAGTGCCCGCCGAGAGGGTCGCTTCAACACCATCCGGCAGATCGAGGTCACGGGCCCGAATCGATTCGTTGGAGTTCAGTTCCTCGACGTTGACCACCAGCTTGTCCTGGAGATCGCTGACCTTGCCGCGAACCGGCACATGATGGTACTGGATGTCGAGGGTTCCGCCGGAACTCACACCCTTGGGAATACCCAACGCCTGGATGTGGATGGTGGCATCGACCACATCGTCCATCGTCACCCGTGCAAGGTCGGCGTGAATCGCATGATCACCGAAGGTGTCGTACTGGACCTCCTTGACGATGCCAAGTTCAGACTTGCCGTCAAAGTCGATCTGGAAGAGGCGATGGCTCTGTTCAAGAGCTCCATAGAAACCGTCGGCGCTGACCGTGAGCTGGAGATTCTCCTTGCCGGAGCCATATACGTTTACCGGCATCTGCCCGGTGCTTCTCAGCCTACGGGAGGAACGGGTTCCAACCTGGGAGGTATCCCTGAGCTGACCTTCCATCACGAACTTGTCCATCGTCTCGTCGCCTTTCGAATCCGGTTTCCCGGTATTGTTTACAAGCTGTTACGCCCGATGGAGGCCGATTTGTGAATCTGCCTGATCGAGTTGGCAAAGGCCGGGGCGCATGACAACAGGGCTACCCTATCATCGGAAATCTTTCCGTCCACGGGAATGGTGTCCACGAAGGCAAACTCCCTCGATGGACTGGTCAGCAGACGCTCCACGGCAGGTCCACACAGTACCGGATGGGTACAGGCGAGAAATACCGATTTGGCGCCTTTTTCCAGGATCAGTCGTGCTGCTGCGGTGATCGACCCCCCGGTGGCGATGACATCGTCAGCGAGAATGGCATGAAGCCCAGCGACATCTCCGATGATGAATCCGATCTCGGTTTTCTCACCACTGACCCTTCTCTTGTCGACGGTGGCGAGCCTGGCGCCGAGGCCACGACTGTAGGCTCGAGCCATCTTGATGGCGCCAACGTCGGGGCTGACCACCACCAGGTCCTCCATCTTCATCTTCGAGTAGTGATCGATGATGATGGAACCGGCATAAACATGGTCCACAGGGATGTCAAAGAAACCTTGAATCTGTTCGCAGTGCAGGTCCATCGTGACGACACGATCGGCACCCGCGGCGACGATGAGGTTGGCAACCATCTTGGCGGTGATGGGGACACGCGCACCTTGCTCCCTGCGGTCCTGCCTGGCGTAGCCAAAGTAAGGGATGACGGCGGTGATGCGCGCCGCGGATGATCGTTTCACGCAATCGATCATCACCAGCAGTTCCATCAGATTCTCATTCACTGGCGGGCAAGTGGACTGAACCACGAACACGTCCTTGCCCCGAACATCCTCACCGAGCGAAACGGAGATTTCTCCGTCGGGGAATCTGGAGACTTCTGCACGTCCAGGTTCGAGGCCAAGTTCGGAGCAAATATCGGCAGCCAGGGCACGATTGGAGTTGCCACTGATTACTACCATGCGGTCTGAGAGTTGCTGGCTCATCGAAGTCCTCTTTCGTCAATCTTCTTGCTGGAGATGTCGTCATCCTTGCTTGTCATTCTACGTGCGGGAACACCGACTACGGTAGAGCCAGCCTCGACCCTTTTTCCGGGAGGCACCACAGCTCCGGCACCGACCACGGCACCGTCGCCGATGTCGGCGGGAGCCACGATGACGGAGCCGCTCCCGACGAAGGCCCCTTCACCGATGACGGTGGCAGATTTCTTGGTTCCGTCATAGTTGGCGATCACCGCCCCGGCGCCGATATTGGCACCAGATCCCACATCAGCGTCGCCCAGGTATGCCAGATGCTTGGCCCTGACTCCGCTGCGTAAGACACTCCGATTGACCTCGACGAAGTCGCCGATTTTGACGTCGTCCTCGATGACGGTTCCGCTACGGAGATGGGCAAAAGGCCCGATCTCGCACCCCTGTCCCACCATCACACCACGTCGGATGACCGTCTGGGGGTGAATCACACTATCCTGTCCGATCTCGACGCCGAACTCGATCCAGGTCGAGGCGGGATCGACGATGGTGACCCCTCCTTCGAGAAGTTGCCTGTGAATTCTGTCCTGCAACACCCTCGAGACCTGGGCCAGGCCCAGGCGATCGTTGACCTGCAGGAACTGCTGATCGACAGGGACCTCGATGGCGGCCACTGCCACCGAGTTTGCCACCAGTACCTCGACCAATCTGGTCAGGTAACTCTCGGCATCCGCCTGGACGAGGTCTTCAGAAACCATCTCCGTGAGGATCGGCATGACCTTGCTGCGTTGAATCATGTAGACGCCGAGATTGACCTCGGAGATCAACTTCTGCTGAGGATCTGCTTCTTGTTCCTCTACCACCGACTTCAGCGAACGGTCGTCACCACGGACGATGCGCCCCATCCCGGCGGGTTGATCGACGATGCAGGTGGCTACCGAGAAGGCCGCATCACCCTGCAGGTGGCTGGAAACCAGCTGGCGAATCACTTCTCCATCGAGATCGGGAAGATCTCCGTTGACGATCAGGACCTGGTCGTTGTCACCGGAATCTGCCTGCAGTCCCATCAGAACCGCATGAGCCGTTCCCCTCTGTGGCTCCTGGATTGCGTCGGAGACCTTTTTGTCGGCAACCGCCTCCCGAATCAATGACGATTGATGTCCGAGGACGAGAGTGACCTCCTGGGCGCCTGCATCGCGCACGCGATCGATGACCAGTTCGATCATCGGCGTCCCGAGGATTTCGTGCAAAACCTTGGGGAGTGCTGATTTCATGCGGGATCCACGACCTGCGGCGAGCAGCAGCGCATCGAATTTAGGATCCATCTCGGAGGTCCTGTCTTCAGTGCAGCGCCGTCAAGACGACTAAGCCACAGGTGCTCACCATCGAACCGGTCCGTCACAGGTTGGGGACATCCGCCAGCCTGAGGCGGCAATCTTCTCGTTCGATGGAGTCTTCGGAATGGCTACCCGGCGAGGACTCGAACCTCGAATGACTGGACCAAAACCAGTTGTGTTGCCAATTACACCACCGGGTAGCAGTATTCCCGAAACTGACGCCTCTCCCCGGTCCTATGCCGGGGTCATGCACGTCGACAGGGATTCTAGCCGCTGACGGGATGGACCGTCAATCGCACCCGCATGATTCAGTAGGATGAAACTTCGGAAGCTGGATCCGCTGCGACCCCTTCGATTCGGGGTAGCAGCAGCGATGACCACGATTCCCAGCCGGGGTCGAGGGGGTCCAGTTGATCCAGGGGGCACCAGACCCCTTCCATCCGGTCCGTCTCGCGGATCCCCACCATCTCCTCGAGATGAGCCTCGACCGCCAGCCCGAGGTGGACCTTTCCCACTTCGGTCTGGTCGTCATTGATCCAGCCCAGAATCCTGAATTCCGGGGTGTTGTCGCCGATGGAAATCTCCTCGTGAAGTTCACGGATCATTCCACGAATCAGCAGCGGTTGTGCTCCTCGAGGCTCTGGATTGACGTGGCCACCGACACCGATGGAAATCTTGTTGTGAAGCCGCTTTTCCCCCTGGGTTGCCAGCCGCCTCAGTCTCAGTACCTTTTCGCGGTGGCGCAGGACGATGTAGGGAATCACCTGCTTCCAGTGCGTGTCCTCCTCCACCTCGTCGCGGGGGCGGAAACTGCCGTGGGATTCGAGGCTGCGACAGCAGTTGTCGAGATCACCATCCTGGGGGAGAAACCCCTGGAACTTGCCGATCTGTCGTTCCATCACCTCGCGCGGGATCCCCCACACCTGTTCCGGCTCATGCTGCGGCTTCATCGAGACTCCCAACCGGGGACCGATACGCTCCCCGCACCGGAAACTAGTCGAGGAATCGACCACTGACCAGTTCCCACTGCCTCGAAAATTCTGGTTATAATCACGGTGCTGGAGGATACAGGAATCATGACTCACCATTTGCCCACAGGAACCGGTATGACACGCCAACGGCAATCTCTTCGATTGTTACTGCTCCTGTGCCTGGCAATCGGTGCAGGAGATCTCTGCCGAGGCCAGACCTCGACCCCCTCCCTGCGCCTGGAACCGAATCAGATCGACCTGGGTTCGGTAGGACATGGTCAGCAGCAGATCGTCGAGTTCTCGGTGATCAATCTCACCAAGACGCCACAGCAACTATCGGGGCTGCGCCCCACCTGTGGTTGCATGAAGATCGTCTCCCAGGAGATTCGCACTCCGCTGGGACCGGGCGAGAAACGAGCTTTCCGTTTCTCCGTCAACTTCGGAAGAGGCTGGGGTAAGTTTGCCAAGACGATCGAGATTCAGATGGGGCACAAGCCGGTGTTGAGACTGCCAGTGGTGGCCAAGTACCACCCTGGGATTACCACCTCTACCAGGGAGCTGGTACTCGCCACATCCACAGCCGGAAAGATTCCAGAGCGAACCGCAGTGGTCGAATTTACCTCCGCAGGAGAACTCCCCCCCTCCATCGAAAAACTCACCTCCAGTGATTCCCACTTCACGGCGACTCTTCTCGAATCGAAGGGGAATCGAGCCTTCGTGTCGGTGACTGCAGGGGATGGAATCGGCAAGGGACTTTTCGCCGGAAAGATTGAAGGAGTCTGTAACGGACTCCCTTTCATCGTCCCCATCCGTGGCCGTTCCTTCGGATCGGTAGTTCACGACCCACAGCACTGGAACCTCAAGCAGATCAAGGGCGCTGGATTCTCCGACAAGGTTCTCAAACTGCGAAGAGTCGACGGCAAGGCCCTCGAACTGCTGTCCAGCACCCTCGATCTAACGAGGAGTCCAGATGGACTCGATATTTCCTTTTCCACCAAGAAGATGGCGGACGGATCGCTGGAAGTTCGGGCCTACATCGCAGACCCCTACCCTGCCATTCCTGGAGCGATCTTCGGGAAGTTGAAACTGGCTCTCAATACCGATGAGAAAACGCCACTCGTCATCGACCTGCTCGGCATCATCCGTCCGGAGGGGAGCCGATGACGATGGAAGCTCAGGAGATTGCAGACCGGCTCGGTGCGGTCCTCGAAGGTCAATCGGATGTTCGAATCGAACGGATTCAACCGCCGGAAAGCGCAGGGGACGGCGACCTGGCATGGATCGCCGATGACCGACCGATCCCCGAAGGACTGGCCGCATCGGCAGTACTGGTGGGGATGAACCGTCCCTCCGATGGTCTCGATGACATTCCCGCGGTGATTCGCCACGCAAACTCCAACGAGGCGTTTGCCAGGGCCATCTTGTTGATTCATCCCGAGCCGGATCCTCCCTTCGTAGGCATCGATTCCTCCGCCATCATCCACCCCGATGCCACCGTTGACCCCGGTTGCTCGATAGGCCCCAACGTTTTCATCGGGGATGGTGTTCAGATCGATTCCGAGGCGGTCCTGCACCCCGGAGTGGTGATCCTCGGGCCGACTCGCATCGGTGCCGGTGTGGTTCTTCATGCCAACGTGGTGATCTATGGACAGACCACCATCGGGGAGGGGGTTACCATCCATGCCGGCTCCATCGTCGGAGGGGATGGCTTCGGCTACGCTGCGTCCAGTGAAGGCCCGCGCAAGGTTCCCCACAGAGGTGGAGTCCAGATCGGTAGAGATGTCGAGATCGGGTGCAACTGCACCATCGATCGCGGAGCCCTCGACGACACCATCATCGGCCAGGGTAGCAAACTCGACAATCTCGTACACATCGCGCACAACGTCGAGGTGGGCAACTTCTGCTTCTTTGCGGCCCAGGTGGGAATCGCTGGTTCTGCTGTCATCGGAGATGCGTGTGAGTTCGGCGGCCAGAGTGGCATGATCGGCCACGTCGAGGTGGGAGACCGAACCCAGGTAGCCGCAAAATCAGCGGTGATGCGCAACTCTGAGGGAGACCAGGTGCTCATGGGAGTACCGGCAGACGACGCCCGACATACCCGCAAGATCTTCGGGATCATCTCTCAACTTCCTCAACTGAGAGACCGGATCCGGCAGCTGGAGAAGCGACTCGAGGAGATGGACGATCGTGAGTCCTGCCCGTAAGCCCTTGCTCCACGGTGCCCTATTCTCTATAAAGCGAGATCTCGTGGCATGAAGGAATACGGGCCTGTAGCTCAGATGGGAGAGCGCTGCGTTCGCAATGCAGAGGTCAGGGGTTCGATCCCCCTCAGGTCCACCAACTTCCAGCCAATCGAACGGTGAATATACGATGCCACGGCGAGGAATCCTGAACCTGAAGAGCAGACGATTGGGATTCATCACCTCGATGCTGCTTTTGCTGGTAGCTGGCTGCTGTAGCTTGCCTGATTTACCGGAGGATACTCCCTTGAACGATGTCGAACGCTCCAGGGTTCTGGTGGTCCATGGACTGTTTCGCTCGCACAGAGCCATGAAGCCGCTGCACCCAGCTCTCAAGAGTGCCGGCTTCGAGGTGATCGAGTATCGATACCCCTCCACCCGTCAAGGTGTCGACGAACTCGCAGTGGGTCTTCGAGAACACCTGATTCAACTGGTCGAAGAAGATCCACACGGTCGATTGCATGTGGTCGGCCATAGCCTGGGCGCGGTCATCTCGCTAAGAGCGACCTCCCCCGCCATCGATGGCATCGGCAGGGTGGTTCAGATCTCCCCACCCAATCAGGGATCGCCGGTAGCGGACACCTTCGAGGATCTGCTGGGACCGTGGGTTGCACCGATCCGTGAACTCGCAACAACCGGAGGCGGCCCACTACCCGAGGGGATCAGCCCTGGTGTCGAAACCGGTGTGATTGCGGCGGATAGCGACGTGATGGTTCCCGTCCCATACACCCGTCTGGACGGTGCCAGCGACTGGATTCACCTCCCTGGCTCACACACCTTCGTCTTCTGGAGATCGAGAACACAGCAGGAGATCATTCACTTCCTGCTCCACGGTCGATTCTCCACCGATGCTCCGAGACCGTGAAGCCGAGACCGTGAAGCCGAGGCGGTGAAGCCGAGGCGGTGAAGCCGATCCGCCCCATTCAGGTGGCTCCGTGATCGGCATGATTCTGAACGGGTTACTGATGGCCTTCAGCACCAGACGCACCATGACAGCAGTCTTCGTTTCGCCCGTGATCTGAGCGTCGTAAACGAGTAACATGATGGTGTGTTTGAAATCGGTGACCATCTAGAGAGAAGGAGCATCCAGCATGGCCAACAAGGGCAACAAGGACAAGAAGCGCGAGACACAGAAGCAGCCCGCCCTGACTCTGAAGGAGAAAAGGAAGCTGAAGAAGGAAAAGAAGAAGTAGCGACGGAGTCGTGAATCCGGCCAGCTACGGCTGGAGTTTCCTCAAGCCAACAGTTGTGCTCCCCAGCAGTTCTACCATCGCCTGCCCCATCGCTTCCCCGATGTTCATGTAGGTCTCGGCGTTGCCTCCGTAGTGACTGTTGGAAGCACCTCCCTGACTGAGGGGGTGACTGTACACGGTGGCTACATTGCCCCTGAACTGCTTGTACTTGCCTGTTCTTCCATCCACCGCAAGCTGGGCAGCGAGGATCTGCCCTTCTGCGCCTTCTGCACCTTTCACGGTCTGACCGAGGGTGGCACAGACAAACTTCGCATCTGGCGCGTCAAAATCTCTGCGCAATTGCTCGATCAACTGGACCAGATTCTGTTCGTAGCGGCTGGCATGTGCGGCGTTGTAACGATCCTTGTCGCCCTGCCACCAGAAGAAACCGGCAATCTCGTACTTCTTCGCACCCGGATAATAGCTGTCCAGTTCAGCGAGCACCTTCTTGGCATTGGCGATATCGCCATCGTACTGCATGCCGGCGTACCAGCCGATCGGCTCGGGGGCTTCCCCCTTCTTCCACTTGTCAGGCGATTCCTTGTACCCGGCATAGATCATGCCGTCCTGTTCGTACTGTTTGGAGCCGGGGGGCAGTAGATCCCAGCCGAGACTGCGGTTGCCGATGCAACTCTTGAGGATCAACACCGGCGCATCGGTGACCTGCCCCACGTGATGACCGATGCCGATCTCGGGGCCGATCTTGCCCTTGGTGATGGTCATCCACTCGTTGTTGAAGGATCTCATGTTGCCGGTTCCACTCCCCATGACTCGCGCATTGCGGACGTCGTTGCGCACCGTCCACTGTCCCGCCTCATCGACGAGATAGGGATACTTGCCCTTCACCTTGACCGCGTGGGTCAGGGAACCCTCCTGATCAGCGGCGCCGATCTTTCCAAAGCCGAGCATGTTGGACTGCCCCAGCAGGATGAACACCTGGACCGGTTTGGACATGTTGGCAGGCTTGCCATCGGGAGCGGTCAGTGGCCTCGGAGTGTCCGCGACGAAGGCTGGGAGGGCGGACGCTACCAGCAAAAAAGCGGTCAATATCGACACCGTCTTCGTGTGGCTTCTCGTGGCCATGAGTCACTCCAATCCGGGGGAAGTGATTGTCACCCCTCCGCCGGGTCGACTCAATCCAGAAGCTCCGCTCCAGCCTGTTGTCGAAATGGTGCTGTTGTCGAGATGGTGTTGTTGTCGAGATGGTGTTGTTGTCGAGATGGTGCCCTGATCAACAGGTGACTGAACCGAGGCGATCGACCAACTCCCTGCTGACCTGAGCTGTCCGCAGATTTTCCACCTTGAACCGGAACTCCTTGTGCTCGCCACCGTGCTGATATCTCGGATCGTAATGATGCTCGAGCAGGTAAATCGCAGCAAGATGGGGATCGCCACTACGGATCAGCTTCTGGACATGATCGACCCCTTCCGAGCCGATTCTGTCGTAACCACGAAGAACCTCCAGCCGCTCGAGGACCGGTTCCCAACCGTCGTTGGTGGCATACTCATCCACGAGTAAAGAGGCACGCCGATCGATGGTAGCCACCATCTCGATCCTCGGCGCTTCTTGCATGGCATTCCACAAACGTGTGGGAATCTGACGATCACCAACCTTGCGACTTTCACCCTCGATGAGGACCCAAGGAGCATCTGTTTCCAGCGCGCCAAGGGCGGTGGCGAGTCGACTCTCGAAAGTCTTCTGGGTCGAAGGTGTCTTCCCTACATCCCCGAGGATCGACGACCGATGCTCTGCGTACTTTTCGAGGTCGAGTACACGGCCCGGATGGATCTCCTGGATCGATTGAAGCACTCTTGTCTTGCCCACACCTGTGTAACCATCCAGAACCCACAACGGAGGAATCGTGAACCCCTCCAGCTGCCTGCGAATTCCCTCGCGATAACTGCGATAGCCCCCCACCAGTTGCTTGGCTACAAAACCCCGCTCGTTGAGAAACTCGACCACGTGACGGGAGCGATCCCCTCCTCGAGCACAGGTGATGACGGTCTCGGGGCTATTCTCCACCGCATCCCGAAGCTGATCGAAGAACAGATCGAGACGATGATTGAGCAATCCCTGAGCCCAACGGGTGGCGCTTTCAGGGCCCTCTTCCCTGTACAGTGCCCCTGTCGTTTGTCTCTCTTCATCGTCGAGCAGGGGAACGAGGATCGAACCGGGGATGTGATCCTCATCGAATTCACGAGGGGAGCGAACGTCGATGATCTGACTGCCGGCTCCCAGTTGATCAAAATTGACCTGAGGAACCGCTCGGCCGGAGGGCCGAAAGGGAGGCAGCGGTTGCGGATCAGGCTCTTTTTTTGCCAACTTATGGCTCCAGACTGTAAAAAACCGGAATCTATTGCCAGAATACCCCTTTTCAGGGAGTCCTGGGAGGCTTCCCGGGGTTTCTCAGGCAGAGACAGGAGTTCTCCTCTTGGAAGAAGACGATGAAGCACTGATGCGTCGCTTCCAGGGCGGTGAGTCGGAGGCCTACGAGATCCTTGTCTCGAGGCATCTGAGTTTCGTGGTCCGCCATGCTCGGAGATACATCAAGGATCTCGCCGGAGCCGAGGACGTGGCGCAGATGGTCTTCCTCCGGGTCTGGAACTCGAAGGATCAGTTCCGGGAGGCGATCTCGTTTCGTGGCTGGATCGCCAGGATTACCGGGCGCATCGCTCTCAACGAGATCCGAACACGGAAGAGGAAACGATGGACGCCACGCTCCTCCCTCTCCTCCTCGGAAGACGGAGCTGAAGCGGGGCAAGATTGGGTCGGAGGATCGGATCGATCATCTGATCCTGCACAGGACCTGCTCAAGGAAGAGCGCATTGATGCGGTCAGGATGGCCATCGACAAGCTGGAGGAACCAGCCAAACAGGCCATCTACCTGCAAAACTTTGAGAACTGGTCGGTAGCAAGGATCGCCGAATCGCTGGGACTCACCGTCCCCGCCGCCAAGTCGGTCCTGTTCCGCGCACGTAAAAAACTGCAGCAAGACCTGTCGTCTTTCATGCAGTCAAGAAATCACCCGGATCGGGCTAACGACCAGACATGAACCAGCCCGGTCATCGTCGTACGCTGTATTGCGTTCGTCGACGGGGAGAACAGGAGTACTCGATGGATGATCAAAACTCGACAGATGATCAGAGCCACAGGCACGGTGAAGAACTGCAATCGCTACTGAACGAGGCTGCCGCCTCGGAGTCGCGCGAGCATGTCGATACCGATTCCTTCGTTCGGGATCTTCGAGATAAGATCGAGACCTCTCGAAGCAAGAGCCGCCGTCTCCAGTTTGCCATCGCTGCCGCCATCGTCTTTGCGCTGGTGATGCGACTCTCTATCTTCGCGCCAGATCCAGCGCCCGAGAGATTGAATCCTGTCGTCTCGAACTCTCCCGACATGGATCTGCTGCAGTCTCTCGATCTTCTCGAGATGCTGGCAGACCTCGATCCAGAACTGATCGCAGCCCTCGACCCTGCTGATATCGATGCCGTCGATGGCTTCGACCTTGCTCTCGCAGAACTACCGCTCGAACTCTTGATCACCGAAGATGGAGAGGAGTAACCCGATGCTGTCACCAAGACGACACCTGTTGTGCTGCTTGCTGCTCTTCGCCGGTTTGTTCCTGCAACAAGGGGAACTGCACGGCCAGGATCCAGGTACATCCCCCGATCCCGATCGGTCGAGCCTTCAGGATCGCTGGAATGAACTCTCCGAAGCTCGACGAGCAAAGATTCAACGGATCCATCAGTCTCTCAAGTCACTTCCTGCCAAGAAGCGGCAGGCGCTGGTCGAGCGGCTGCGGAAAGTCCCTGTCGAAGAGATGCCACAAGTTGTCCATCGCCTGAAAAAGCTACTCAACTCTCCCGAAGGTCGACGTGGCGATTTCTCCCGACGTCGCACCGCCTTTCATCTGTGGGAATTGCAACTTACCCGGGAAGATCGTGAGCACTTCAAAACTCTTTCGTCGGCACAAAAACGTGAACACCTCAAGAAGATGATCGACGAGAATCTCGACTCCTTCATCGCAGCGCTCCCCGAGAAGGAGCGAAATCGCCTCGCCAACCTTCCCGACAGGGAACGTCGTGCTGCGTTCTTCAAACGCCATCTGCGTCGCATGATGTCGCTGACCCGCGAGGGACATCGAGTGATGCACCTCGCGAGACACCTCAACAAGGAGCAGATGACCACCTTCATCGAAAGCGGTGAACTTGTCGGGGAATACCCCCCTGCCCTGGATGATGCGATCTCCAAGCTCAGCGACGAGCAGTTGAAAAATGTCCAGGGACTACTTCGCAAGGGAAAACGGATGCGGAAGCAAACTGGGCCCAGGAGAAATGGTCCGAGGGGAAATCCACAGGGCCGTGAGGGACATCTGCCACCTGGCCCCCCTGCACCTGAACGAGATGGTGTCTCCCCACAGCCAGGTCCCAACCATCCAGGGCGTGGAAGACCGCATTTTCGCCGCGATCTGAGACGTGACAGAGCCTTCAAGTCCGGCCCGATCCTGGAAGACCCGCTGCACCAGACCGGATGAGCGGCGATTAATACCCCCGACCAGGGGATTGTGTGGCTTCGTGCCCTTGACCCCACATCTCCTCTTGCTAGGATTTTGTATCCTGAATGAACCGGAGAGGATCCGATGGCCAAGAGAAGAAAGCCCGCCGCCAAGAAGTCCGGGCGCGGTAGATCGCCGAAGAGTAGTACCCCCAGGTTGCCCAGTGCACCTTCCGCTTCCGGAGGCATTCCGGTGGTGTGTAGCGAATGCTACTCCGATTTTGTATTCATCCCCAGTACCTCTGCAACCACGGCAAACTGTCCCGCCTGTATGCACAGCGGTCAGGTTCCAGAGTCTTCAGAACTGGCCCGGATCGGTATGGCCAAGGCGAGCGAAAAGAAAGCGTTCCTCGCTGCAGTTGTGCCGGGAATCCTCTTCGTCCTGGTCGGTTTCTTCTACCTGATCCAGCTCAATTCAGCAGGTACCCAGGAAGCTCTTGGAGCGGCGATGAACTACTCCCTCATGGGGGGGACACTGCTTCTGTTCCTGATCACCATCGTATTCGCTGCCCGCTACGAGAAGAGCCGCAGCGAGGTTTACTTCTAGTCAGATCGTGGATCGACCTTTAGCGGTAGGTACCAACCTTACCTCTCGACAAAGGTTCCGTGATTCTCCTCGGCCAGTTTGCGCATCAAGATCGATGCCGCTGGATCGAGATGAAAACCGATGGTGTGGATCTTCACCTTGCGTAATTGATTCAAGGCACGAATCTCAGCAAGGATTCCATCGGGTTCAACGATCTTCCCCATCGTCGGCGCTCCGTCACTGAGAAAGTAGATGGTGTTCACCTCGGGATCATCGAGAGCAGAGGTGAGGGTGTCGTAGACATTTGTCATCCCTCTCGGCGTCAACTTCCGCACGTAATCGAGAGCGTCATGACGGATCCCGTCCTCCATCTCGACCAGTGCTGGCCGCCACGGGGTAAAGGTGCTCTCGAAGGCGATGATATTGAACTGCGTTCCGTCGGGGATCGCATCGATGACCCTCAACAGCTCCCGTCGAGCCACCTCGATCTTGGCCAGTTTCTCACGCTTCTTGCTGCCTTTCTGTCCGCCGTTGACGTCGGTGCCCCGGCCCTTGCGCCCACCGGGTAATTTGACGCTGTCGACCTCGTAGGGTTCCTCCATCGAACCGGAGATATCGACGATGAAGGTAACGAAACGGCTGATGACCCGAAGGCCGTAATAAGTCCCCGTGGTACTGTTCGCAGACTCGGCTCGGATTCTCTCGTACTCATCTCTGGTGATCCCCCGGATCTCCGCATCCTCCCCCTCACGGTCCCACCAGGAGGTCCAGGACACCTTACTGGGTCCGTAATCCTCGCCGGTAAGCCAGATCAGTGCATCGCAGATATCATCGAGTACACGCCCCCCTTTCTTACCGATCTGCCCGATGAAAGCCTCGACAACCTCCTTGCCGCCGATCTTTCTCATCGCCTGCACAGCAGCGACTTGAACCTCGTCGAAGGGATCCTTCAACATCGGGATCAAGATCTTGATCACCTCCGGGTCGCGGGTATCGCCGAAGATATCCACCGCTGCAGCTCTGACAGTCCAGTGCTTACTCTTCAACGCCTTGTGAAAGGTCCGGCTCTGATCTTCTGCCTCCAGCTGCTGCAATGCCTTCAGTACCGACACTTGCAACTTGGCATCGTTGATCCTGAACAGTTTTCCCAGTTTTTTGCTGGCCGATTCAACCCGATGCAAACGAATCATATCGACGATCAACGACTGGTTGTGGGGAGGAATCTTGCGATTACCCAGCAGCTTGCCAGCGGCTTCACCGACACCCTCGCGATCGATCCTGAGGCCGATGGAGAGGACGATATTCTGTGGCTCCACAGCGAGTGCAGGCACCTTCAGCAGCCCCTCTTCGGCGAGGTATTTCTCCTCGCTCTCGGAGAGATCCTTGTCCCAGCAGTCGCGGATGACCCAGTGAGACCGTTCAGGCAGGATCAAGAATCCCGACTCCACCACCGCCTTGAGGCCAACGCCGTGGCCATGCAGGGAGACCATCCGCACGGCGGATTCGATCATCGAGGTCTCTTCCCGTCGATCGGAGATGATGCCTGCAAGAAACTCGGATGCTTCCAGGGTGTCGAGCTCACCGATCTTTTGCAACGTGCCGATACGGTCGATCACCTCGAGTGACCGTTCCCGGGCAAAATTCTCCTTCAACTGGAGGAGACTCTGGGCCTCGGCAGGAAGCGTCAATTGCAGGAAAACAACGCTCCACAGCAAGAGAGCCACGACTCTCGGATAGATTCCAGGACGATGCATCGGTCACCTTTTCATCGACGATCTGAGAAACATGACGGTCGGGGGTAGCAAGGAGACCCCCCTGTAGAAGATGATTCTGGGGTCACGAGACGGTGATGTCCATCTCTGGATCTCGAGAGCAGAGGATAGAATTTGACGGAATCAACTCCTTACGTCCTGGCTCCCCCGCTGCTGCTCGTGCTGGTTGCTACCGTGCTGCACTTCCCCGTCGATTCAGATCACCCCATCGACACCACTGGCTCCCTTTCCTGGAAGGCCCCTGTTGGAATCACCATCCTTCTGCAAGGAGATGATCCTCCCGATCGATTTGGTAATAATCTGCAGCTTGCGGCCGATCTCCACGTCACCTCGGTCCAGATCACATTTCCATCCTTCATCGAGCAGTACGATTCCAGTTCATTGCCGGTCCGCGATCGCCGTACACCGGATAGCCGAACGATTGCCACAGCCATCGCCATGGCTCGGGGTCGTGGGTTCACCGTGGCGCTGCACCCCATCCTGCTGATCCGGGATGCATCCGACCCGCACTGGCGCGGCCAGTTGGCGCCAGAAAATTCCAGGATGTGGTTTCGCTTCTATCGCGACTGGATCGTCTCGATGGCACGGATCTGTCAACGAGAGGGGGTTTCGTTGTTGATGGTAGGAAGCGAGTTCTCCTCCCTTCAACACCACAGGAGCGAGTGGATCTCGACCATCACCGCAGTCCGTCGCCAATTCGGTGGCCTCGTCTCGTATTCCAGCAACTGGGATCGGTGGCAAGAGGTCTCCTTTGCCGACCATCTCGACGCCCTCGGCGTGAATGGATATCGACCGCTGGATACCACCTCGACTGACGAGGCACTGGTGGCCACCTGGCTGCCGTTTCGAGGTCGACTACTGCACTGGCAGCAAGCCACGGGGACCCCTGTATTCTTCAGCGAAGTCGGCTATCCATCGAAAACCGGTGCTCTGGAGCAACCCTGGAATCATGCTGCACCGGGGAGCGCGGATCCTGAGTTGCAGAGGCGTGGGTATCAGGCGTTTTCCGACACTTTTCGGGGAGACGATTCGATCGGAGTCTACTTCTACGCCCTGTACGGGGATGGCGGTGAGCGTGACCGGAGTTACACTCCGGCAGGGAAACCTGCCGAACAGGTGATCCTCAAATTCATCCAGGAGAGGAATGGCACGACCCGATGACCCGATTTCTTGTGGTTTGCACCATTCTCCTCACAGTGCTGCTCTTCCAGGCGCTACGAAGTCGCCCACCGGTCTTCGTACAACTCGACGGGCCCTCCGAAGAAGATGTTGTCAGTTCCACCATCGATCACGGTCTTCCCCTCGGCAACGTCGACACCGATTTAGCCGAGGCCATCGACTGGTCTCCTCAGCAACGACAGCTGGTTACACAACAGATCGACAACTGGGGGATCATCGACATGGAGGCTGCTGGTATCACCGAGGTCGAATCCGCCAGTTCCAGCGACGAATTGCTTCGCCTCGAATACTGGTGCCAGAGAGAACTCAAAACCTTCGAGAAGGAAGAAAAACCGACGGGTCCCATCCTGTACCTGCAACTGGATGAGGGCAGTACCTTGCCCTATCGATCGTTAACCATCGGAAAGGGTAGGGCCATCGTCGAGTTGCCGGATGGTCCACAGGTGGTCTTGCAACCGGGATCCATCGCGACCACTGGTCTCACCTCCTCTCCAGAATCGGATGTAACCATCCGACCGGGAAGCCTGCTCGATTCGATCCAGCTGGTCGAGCTGGTCGCAAGCAACGGTCGAGTCGACAAGCCTCGCTGGACCTCCTGGTTCTCCGGTGGTGGGCCCGAGACTCTATCCAGGTTACTTCCCGAAGATCGAGCGAGACGGCTCAAGAAGTTCATCGAACGTTCGTGGCGTAGTAGTGCCACTTCATCACCAGAACCGCACTCGACTCGAACCATCAAATCTCTGATGGATTGGATCGCCTCGGTAAAGAAACTACTACGATCAGGTTTCCCGGCAGATCGTCGAGAAGAGACCCTGATCAGTTTTGACGAATGGGAGACGTGGCTCGGTAGATACGGCCGAGATCAGATCAATCAGCGTACACAGTACCTGAGACTTCGCCGCGACCTTCGAGTGCTGAAACTGGATGTGGTCAAGAGTACCGGCTTCTAGATGTGGGGAATGGACCGATGAAACGAATCAGAATTGCCGTGATCGGCCTGGGTCAGTTTGGAACGTCACTGGTCAAGGATCTATCCAGACGAAGCGTCGAGATCCTTGCGATTGATCGTGACCGCAAAAAGGTCGAAGCCATTGCTGATATCTGTGACGACGCAGTCACCCTGGACATCCTCGATGAAACTGCAACTCGAGACCATCTGCAGGGGGTAGAAGTCCTCGTCGTCTGTGTCGGAGAGACCCCGCTACCGGGAATACTCCTCACCACCGTGGCTACCGATATGGGGATCGAGAAGATCGTGGTGAGAAGTCACGGCGAGACCACTCGCACCATCCTCGAGAAACTCGGGGCAACCGAGCTCTTTTCTCCTGAAAAGACCGCTGCGTTGCACATGGCCCGAAAAATCACGGTACCCCACTCCGTAGATTCGATCCCCCTCGCTGCGGACCAGGCGATCGTTCGCATCCGTGTTCCTGAAAACTGGGTGGGCAGGAGTATCGCCGAGATCGGCATACGCCAGCATCATGCCGTCAATATCATCTGTATCTGTCGCAATGGTGATTCCGCAGCGGATTTCTCTCCTGCCACCGAGAAGCCCTTCGAGGAAACCGATGAGATCTACCTGCTGGGAGCTCAGGATCGCCTGCGAATCCTCTCGGAGAACAGTAACTGAGTCTCACATCACCCGAGCATCACCTTGCCGGAGGGTCGCTCGCCGTGGGGACGGACACTCGAGATCGACGCCATCCCGAGAACCAACGCAAGCGGCCCCAACCTACCCAGCAACATCGCCAGGGCGATGACCACGCGTCCTCCATCTCCGAGTGAGGTGGTCACATCCCGACTGAGTCCCACCGTTGCCAGGGCACTGGTCACCTCGAAGGCGAGATCGAGCAGTTGCACTCGGCCCTCCCGCAGCGAATCTGACTCGACGATCACGAGCAGGAAGAGGAGCAGCAACCACAGCACTCCCCCGACCAGCGTCAGCACTGCTGCAGTCTTGATCACCGGATCCGGAATCGTTCTCTTCCATGCAACGACGGTGCTGGACCCGGTCAGCTCAGCACGCGCCGAGAGAAACAGAACACCAACGGTTGACGTCTTCAGCCCGCCTCCTGTAGATCCAGGAGATGCTCCCACCGCCATGAGGCAGATGACGACCATCGCTGCGGCGATCGGTAGTTCACTGGCGGGAGAGGTGTGGAATCCGGCGGTCCTGGCAGTCACGCTCCAGAACCATGAATCAGCACCAGCACCGGTGATCCACACGAGCAGCCCACCCGTGACGAGCAGGATTGAAGTCACCGATAAAATCAGGCGAGTCTGGATGGGAATACGAGACCCTTCTCCCCTGATCTTGCATCTCCAGAGATCGAGAAGCACCGGGAAACCTAACCCGCCGCAGACGATGAGGAGAGACATCACCATCTTCGATCCTGCCGTCCATTCCTCCAGCGAAGTCTTCTGCAGGGAGAAACCCGCATTGCAGAAAGCGCTGACAGAATGAAAGAGTGCCGATTGGATGGAAAGTTGTGCTCCGGAGATCAGCAGGAGCACTACTCCGATGGATTCGACGGCAACTGTCGCGAGCACGATGGTGATCAACAGACGCTTCAGTTCCGAGACGCCAACCCCATCGAGAGCATCCCTCAGAGCACGTCCCTGGCGAATACCAAGACCATTTCCGAGAGCCAGGGCAAAGAAAGCAAAGATGCTGATGACCCCCAGACCGCCGATCTGGATCAAACCGAGCAGCAGGTACTGTCCCTCCGTACTCAGTCTTTCACCGATATCGATGGTGGTCAAACCGGTGACGGTGACTGCGCTGATGGAGGTGAATATTGCATCTCCAGTTGCCAGACCTTCGGAGGTCCCCTGGCATCTCGGCAAGGTGAGCAACACCGATCCAACCACGACAGGCACCAGATAGAAGAGAAGAACGACAGCCGCTCCTCCTCGACGCACGCGATCGAGCAGAATCGAAAGGACCTCCAGAAAAAAGAAGCCCAGGGCCAAGAATGCAGCGCAGATGAAGAACACCTCGTTATCGAAGGCGATTCCCGAGCCGGCGATCATCATCAGGGAAAAACCTGGCAGGAGATCCCGGTAATTGCCGCTTCTCAGCTGCACCAGGAGATCGGTGAGTGCAACGCACAGGAACAAGATCACCGAATTGCTCAACCAGTTCGAAATGGAACTCCCAGGCGAACTCATGAACCAGGGAGCCAGCACCAAGGTGCCGGCAAGCAGCAATAACGCTCGGGTGAGAGTGCGTGGAGACCCCATGGCGACCGATTGTGCCGGATCTATTGCCGTGCCGCCAGTCGCTCTGGATTCCCGGAGGGGTTTCGGTTAGAACGCAGCGTTGGTAGTCTGATTCATCGCAGTCTATCCCCCTCATCCCTGTCAATAGGGCCCTGTAGCTCAGTGGATAGAGCACCGGCCTCCGGAGCCGGGTGTCGCACGTTCGAATCGTGCCAGGGTCGTTCGAAACAAGCGCCAGGAGTCCTGCTCCTGGCGCTTTCTCATCAAGCCTACTGACTTTGAAGGTGCGGGCTGATGAGGTCCCACTTCTCTGGCATCGTGGGTAATCTTGATTTGTTTCACGGTGAGAGGGCGCTGCATGAACGAAACAGCGAATGACAGCGTCACCCTTCACTGGGCCATCGGAGATGTCCACGGTTGCCATGGCACGCTGCTGGAACTACTGGAGCAGATCAAATCCAGACCCGGCAAACATCACTTTCATTTCGTTGGCGATCTCGTCGGCAAGGGCCCCAGTAGCGGAGAGGTCGTCGAGACCGTCATCAACCTCGGCGACGATGCGACCACGGTACTGGGGAATCACGATCTTCACCTGATCGCAGTGGATCTGGGTGTAGCCACGAGCAAGGAAAGCGACCGCCTTCATTCCTTCCTGAGCGACCCCCGAAGCAAGGGTTGGATCGACTGGCTCGCCCACTGCCCCCTTGCAGCCCAGGTTTCAACGCAACGAGACACACTGATCGTTCATGCCGGAATCGAACCGACCTGGGATCGAAAAGAGACCCTCGAAAAGTCGCAACAACTCTCCGAGGCGATTCGGCGCCGTGATTTCCAGTGGTATCGGGATGACCGATCGGAACTGGGATACATCGCTGCAATTCTGACACGCCTACGGGGCTGGATCCCGGGAACAGGTCCTGCAGATGGATATACCGGTGCTCCGGACACACTTCCACCAGAAGCGGTTCCCTGGTTCATGGTAGAGAATCGCGTGACCGCCTCGAACGAGACGGTCACGGGACACTGGGCGACGCTGGGATACCACCAGCATCAGAATCACACCAGCATCGACACCGGCTGCGTATACGGAGGTGAACTCGTGGCCCTCTCCCTCGATACGAGGGAAACGATTCGCTGCCAGTGCCACGCGGTCGACGCTCCTCGGCGCGACTAGACGTAATCCTCGAGAAGTTCGTCGATGATGTAGGTACCGCTACGCTGATCCTTGTGCACCTTGATCAATTGATTCTTTTCCGCATCGACCAGCAACTTGGAGAAGTGAGTGTATCCATGATACTCCTCGCTGAATGTCGGCTGCTTGCGACGCATCGTCTGCTTGACCATCGACGCCCAGATTATCTCGTAGTTCTCCCTCTGCAGAGCAGCGATCGAACTGAGAAGCAATGAGAACGCTGCCTCCTGGTCCTTCGTGATGTTGCGTGCAACCTTCTTGGTCGTCTTGCGAACTCTTTTCTTGCGAGTCCGGACCAGGTCCTCGTAGAAGATGAACTCATCACAGTTGTCGATGAGCAAATTACTGGAGGAGTGCTTCACTCCGAGACCGATGATCTTCTTGTTGTTTTCACGCAACTGCGAAACCAGAGGCGAGAAATCGCTGTCTCCAGAGATCAGGGCAAAAGTGTCCACGTGAGGCTTGGAGTACGAAAGTTCAAGAGCGTCCACCACCATCTTGATATCGGCACTATTCTTGCCAGACATCTTCCGCTGTGGAATATCGATGAGTTCCACCGCGCACTCATGAAAGGGACGCTTGTACTGGGTCCAGTTGGACCAGTCTGCATAAGCTTTCTTTACGGTGATTTTTCCCTTATCCACCAGTCTGTCGAGCACCTTTTTGATGTCGAGTTTGGCGATCTTTGCTTCCTTGACTCCGATGGCGATATTGTCGAGGTCCACGAATACGGCGATCTGGTGTTCCTGATCGACCTTGTTATCCATTCAAATCCCCCTTCGAGGGGTAATGCCGACACGACCCTGTAACCTGTTGGAAACTTCTGGGTGTCGGCTCAACTAGAGAACGACCGGTGAGGGGAATCCCCTGTCTCACCTGCCGGCGATTCCACGGGGGAATCGCTGCATACGCCCCCACCGGGGACGATCCTCGTCATCATGGCACGGTTCGCCCTGGAAATGCAAGCCCGCTTGATAGGAGCGGGCAGAAGTTGTCAGGGTGAACAGGGAAACCCCTGTGCCGGGGTCGGATCGGGGCCATGTTCGGGAAATGGCGCAGCAGGTCCCGGGCCGTTTCCGAACAGATGCGTCAGCAACTGGATCGGATCCGCCAGGGTCAACGATCCGTCATCGTCGAAGTCGTGAGCTTCGAGGCAATCGCTCTCCTGGATTCCGAACAGGACCAGCAACGAATTGACTCCATCTGCAAGATTGAGAGTTCCACTCCTGTCCACGTCTCCCCGGATGAAGATGGCGGGAGAGGAGGACGCGTCGAGCGGGTTGTACCCGAGTTCAGCCTCCAGTTCGTTGGTGACCAGATCGCCATCGGCATCGCCGAGAGGCTCGACCAGGATCGCCCTCTGCAACCCGCTCAGATCTCCAGATCCAGCGGGGTCGGCAAGATCCTCGATTGCCAAGACACTTCCGTTGGAATCGATCACCACCAGCGACGGATCTCCGTCACAGATGACGGAGACGGTTCCATCTCCTCGACCGCTGATCCCTACCGGTAGTGATGGAACATCAATGGTCATCTCCACGCCCGTGCTTCCGACTACCACGACCAGGTCACTGAACTTGCAGGAGAACCAGGCTCGCCCCTGTAGATCGGTGGTAACGCCGATGGGGAAGTTGCCGATACTCGATTGCCAGGCGGTGTTTCCGGACAGGTCGAGGCGCCTCATCGAGTCCTTTTCAGCAACCCACACTCCGCCTTCACGAGCGGCGGCAATACCTGTCGGGAAGAAGCCCACTGGATAGATGAAGTGAACCTCTCCAGCAGCGGAAAGAACGTAGATTTCATTGGAGTAGGAACAGCTGACCCATACAGAGCCTTCTCGATCGATGGTTATACCGTAAGGGACCGCACCCACCGGGTACGAGTTCAAGATTCCCTGGGAGGACTCGATGTGGATCACATCATTCATTCCAGGACGAGTGCCCCACACCCTTCCCGTCGAATCGACAGCCAGCGATTGGACCCCCATCGAGGTGTCGATCACTTCCAGGATGGCACCGGAGGAGTCGACACGGATCACCTGCGCTTCGTCGGCGAGAGCAATCCAGGCACCACCCGAGGCGGTTCGAGCGATGGAACGGATCGGACCTGGAAGATCGGATACCGGTACCACGTCTACTGACTCACTCGACCAGAGAAACTCTCCGTCGCCGAACCAACTACCCTGTCCAGCTACGGGAGCATGAACCAGGAGAATCGCAACCAGTGCCAACATCTGTGTCTTCAACATTTTGATCCAATCTGCCTGGGAGTGGATTATTACCCCATCAAGGGAGAGCGATGCAATCGAGAACATCTGAAGTCATGTCTCCGCCAGCAACCGGAAAGGGGAAAGCTGGCGTAGGGCCTTGCACGAACAGGAACATCAGCGACTGAATCCCATCGGAGATGTCGAGAATTCCATTGTCATCGAAGTCAGCGGAATCCTCGCAGGGAAGCAGCGGACCGACGAACAGCCACTGCAATAGCATTACCGGATCCGCCAGATCAATCCGGCCATCGACATTCACATCCCCTCGGATGAAGGCGCCGTCTCCAGCATGCACGGTGACAAGTTCCTGTCCCTGCTGGGCGGTGAAAATGCGTTCACCGGAGATGACGAGTCGATTCGGCAGTTGATTACCAGTCAGCACTTCCAGCACGTCACCCTGGTCGAGATCGATACGATGGATCAATCCACTGAAATAATCGGCGACCAGAAAACTGTCGAGGCCGTCTGCGGCCACAGCGGATTGAACAGGATCCCCGGATGGAACCGCGATGGATGAGTGGAGTTCTCTCGTCTGAAGATCGACTCGATAGACGAGGGAACTGCCTCCGAAAATCGTGACCAGGGCGGTGCCGTCGTCGAGCACGGCCAGATCACTGGGAGCGGGAAAGTCAGAGGTGTCCAGATCGAGAGAGATTTCCGCGACGACACTTCCTTCTGCCCCATCGATCCAGACGATGGAGGGAGGTGCGGTGAAATCATCGCCAGGAAATCCAACGGGAACCAGCAAGGTGCCGTCATCGAGGACCGCCATGCTGGAGATTCCGCCGGCGATTTCATATCGTTGAATCACTTCCTCGGTGACGGGATCTATGACGATGATGTTCTCATTGGAACCATCGAAACTTCCGCCGTTGGAGGCGACGATGATCTCCCCGCCCCACCCCTCTGCCAGTCCCGAAGGGAATCCGATTTCACCTCCGCTACTGTCATCAAAGGGAACAAGCGAAACACTTCCGGAGTCGAGGTCGATGCGATGAAGGGCGCTGACCGTCGAACAACTCACCCACAATTCATCACCGACATGAAGCATTTCGGTCGGATAGAATCCGACCTCGAAAGTGCGGAGAACCTCGAGGGAGTGTGCATCGAACTCGATGACGTGGTATCCACTGTGCAGATAGACCGGCTCATTGAACGGTGCCACCTCACCACAAACGGAGATGTAACCCAGGTCACCGGCGGGATCGAGGACGACCGAATAGGGATGCGAATCGATCTGGTAAGAGGGGATCGTCGTGCTCACCGCAGCGACAGGATCTCCAGCACTCAGTGAAGAGTGACCGAAGACCAGCGACAAAAGAAGAACAAAGATCGTCAGATTCCAGGGCGAACCCTGCAATCGAACGAGAGATGGAGTGCTTTCGCAGCACTCCGCACAGATATGTAACATCCAGTCATCCCTGCTCGGAGAAACCCCTTTCGGGGACCTGATTCACGGGAGGTCTTCTGGCTTCTGGATCATTCTCCGCCTGCGCCTTCCCACGTTTCGGTAGTGGCTCTCCCGGGCCATTCAAGGCACGAGAGGTGCAGGTTTCGTCCCCAGTTACAGCGGCGGCACCGCGGTGGATTTTCACCACACTTCCGATCCGAACCGTACGGATCTTTCCCGAGCAACATCCTTACATCATCGACACCTCCTGTTCAATAACCGTCGGTTGAATTCTCGCCATCTTGCAACGACACTACGTTATGGCAAAACGATCGCGATCTCCCTCTAGCAATCACAAGGTCACCGTCTCCGCACTCGGATCGAGGCTGTCCCAGGGAACTCCTGCCGTGGCGATCATCGTCGGCAAGGAGGATTTGCTACGTCGTGAGGCGATCCAGATGCTACTCGAGGCGACGCCAGATGGCCCTCCCGATCCGGACGCGGTGATGAGGATCCAGGGGGGCAAACAGGTCCAGGATGACCAGTTGCGGCAATTGTTTGACGAACTACGGACTCCCAGTCTATTCGGTTCGGGACCGGTGGTGATCCTCCAGGACGCCTCCAACTGGCTCAAGTCGGACCCGGACACCTGGGTTCAGTTCGTGACCCAGCCGCCCTCCGACTCACTCCTGATCCTCACCCTCGAGTCCCTCGACGGTCGCAGCAAGGTCGCCAAGGCACTGACCAAGCACGCCCTGTGGATCACGGCTGACAGACCTTTCCACCGACCTCCTCCCTGGCAGCCCGATGCGAGGCCGTGGGATCATGAGATGAACTCCTGGGTTGTCCATCGCTTCAAGCAGAACTCCCTTCGAGCCACTCCACAGCTGGCCCAGCTGCTCATCGATCGAATCGGGCCACAGATGGATCAACTCGCCGGAGCCATCGAGAAGATCTCCACCGTCTGTGATTCAAAGAAGTGCAGCGAAGTCGATGAAGATGTCATCGTTGCCAATACTGCAGAAGGTGGCGATGGAAGTGCTTTTGATCTGGTCGACTGCTGGTTCGAAGAGAACGCTCCCCGGGGCTTGCAAATCCTCTCCGACATCGTCAACCAGGGCTCCCTCGATGAGAAGAACCAGCGAGTCCGAGATCCTCAACGCCTGCTGCTGCAGTTCATGGCCCTGTCCCTGAAGAGGGCGAGGGAACTCCGCACCATTCACCGAATCGTTGCTACAGGTGGAGGTGAATCCCAGATCCTCGAGGCGGGTATCGCTCGGCCATTCCTGCCGAGACTACGCAAACAGTACCGAAGTTGTGACCTGGAACGTACCGGGCGAATCATCGAGACCTTGATCGAGATGGACTGGCAACTGAAGGGTGGCCTCGGTCCCAATCCACAGGAATTGATGGAGAGAGCACTGGTCAGCGTCTGAGCGACGGATCAGGGACGATCCAGTCGGACACTTCTCATCCTGGGCACCAGTTGGTGGAAGATCTCTTGCGATTCCTGCCCCCGAGAGATCCAGCGCACGTGAATCTCCACCAGCAACAGGTCGGTATACTCATCCTTGTCGATGGTCCCGTACTCCAGATCGACCTCGATTCCGGGCCAGCGTACCAGCAAAGGTTGCCACGGTGGATCGTTGATGATCTGGGTGAGGGTGGCCCCGTCTCGTAACGCGCCCTCCAGCGACGCGAGCACCACCTCGCAGACCTCGATCGATCGCACTCGGTCAACCGCACGACTATGCGCTGCAGTGCCTGCAGCAAAGAGCGAGATCGCCGAACTGACCCCGACGATGAGGATTCCCAGCGCAACCACCACCTCGAGTAAACTGAAACCGTGCTGACCAGGATTGGACTTCAACGAACACCTCCTGGATCGCGTGAGGTGGGGATTCTGACCGTCTTGTGAAAGTTGGATCCGTGCACGACGGAAGTTCCTCTTCGATGATCGACAGCAGTCGTTCCTCGAGCCCCTCTCTGGCAGTCGTTGAAGGAACGAGGACCGATCTCACCGACGCGAATCCATTCCGCATCGATGCGAATGTAGGAATCGGGGGTCACTGGATACTGTGCGGTATTGTCGACCCGGATGGTTCGTGCAGAATCATCGAGATCGGCGGAGAGGCGCGCCAACGCCTTCGATCGATTGGGCCTCAATACCAGCAAGATCTCCACCGTGTCGGGAAACACATCGTCGAATGGGTCGTCACGACTCGATGGATCCCACGAGACTCCACTCTCCTTCGGCATCTTGATGATTCCCCGTGTCGAATCCCAGACCTTGATGGGAGCTTGCGCCTTCCCCCCGACCCAGTGCCGTCGATCTCCCCCCCAGAAGGACCACTCCATGTAGAGAACACCATCTGCGATGGGACGGCTTCTCCTGGGAGTACCATCCTCATCGGGAGCGAGGTTTGAATCGATGAATACACTGCCGGGGCCGCCGATCGGGCTCTTGAATCCCCGCCACAGCAGCTCCGAATCCGCTTCAGGACCCATCGAATAGGAGACCTCACAGAGCCCTCCGGGAGCCCGTAAGATTCCGAGTTTCGCTTCCATCGAATCGTTGATGTAATCGATCTCGGCGACCCCCCCGGTGAGTGATCCTGCAATGCGGCTGATGGGATTTCTCGTCTCCTCATCAAGAGCGCTGACCATACGGAGGCGAGGACGCCGATGCTGGTCTCGATCACAGAGAAGCAAGACATCGACGAAACCACCACCAGGACCGGGATCTGGCTGAGTGAAGAGAGAACGCAGGTCGGCCGCGAGCGGTTCGAGGATCGCCTCGGCTCGTTCGACTGCCTCTCGTCGAGACTCGCCCACCTGCCAGGTAGCGATGCCGTCGCGAAGAAACATCACGAGCCCACTCCCCAGCATCACGAAGATGCCGAGAGCAACGAGGATCTCGATCAGTGTCATTCCGTCCTGGCGCTGCATCAGTAGGGGAACTCCTCGTGATGGAGCACTCGCCACTCCTTGCGGTGTTCAATCTTCAGGTTCTTGAGGACCGGTAGGTGTTTCCACTCATCGCTCCACTGACCGGAACTGGAGTTTCGCCCGTAGGCACCCCGCTGATGGTAGTAATAAACCCTGACTTCCAGTGAATCTCCGTACTGCCCCAACAGGTTCTCCTGGTCTGGCTGATCGAACCGGTACAGTCCTCCAGGTGAATTTGTAGGTTCGGAATCCCAGGAGGGTTTGCCGTCGAACCGGGCATAAATCTGCACGAATGCCGGAGTGGCTCCGCGGGTGGTTTGCTCCACCTCCCAGCCGATGCGATCCCACATCGTTCCCGGCATCGTCCAGGCACGCTCGAAGTACTGAAGATCCTTCGAATCGACCATGTACTGGAAGCGGTCGTGATTGCGAGCCATCAACTCGATGACTGGCGTGCCTCGTGGAGGAGCGCTGGTTGAACTCACCATCTCGCCGGTCCCGAATCGTCCACGGAAGATCGGCTTTCCGCTTCGATCGTCCCGGAACAATCCGAAACCGTTCCCGGAAACTCCAGTATGGGCGATGATTTCGTCAGGAGTGGTGGCGATGCCGTCATCGACGACCAGGTATCCTTCATTGTTACCGAAAGCACGGAGGCTACTGGAAGGTTGATCGTCGTCACCACCCAGGATGTCGAGGGTCAATCCACCTTCACGCAATTGCCCCGCCAACCTGGCCACCGGGATCGAGGGAAGCGGCATCAACGACTCATGTCCCAGTTGACCATCCTCCCGGGCAGAAGAGAGCATTCCCCGGGTCAGAACATCGATCTCTCGACTGGGCAGTAGTCGCAAACGATGAGTGTTGGTGATCGTCTGCGTCACACCTTCTGCATCGAGGTAGTTGTACTGGTATACATAGCCACCCACCGGTGATCCCAGCTGTCCACGCAGTACATTCCTCAGGTATCCGTTGGTCGCTTGCTGGTAGAAGATCACTTCACTGGTAGAGCCTGTGATGAACTCGAGGAAACCTCCGCCGGGAGGCAGGTTGCCGGTGTTGTCGACCTTCACATCGGAAACCATCTCGACCCGGAGATCTCGATCAGGGTTGTACGGAACCGTATCTCCGTCACCCAACTCACTCTCATCGATGAACGGATCTCGCGGTAAATCCTGCACCAGTTGAACGATCACGGCGTCTTGCTGCTGTTGATTGGATTCGTGGGAGTAATGGAAGATTTCCGAATCGACCTGGAGCAGGCCTTCCGTGCTTCCCATGCCGAACTTGCTCGGATCCCCCACTGAAAAACTGCGGGTGACTCCGCCCGGAGCAGCCCCCTCCCCGGTTGGCTGAGTGGCGGAAGAGATCAATCGGGAACGGGCAAGCAAGGCGATCCTGTCGATGCCCCCACCACCTTGTTCCGAATCATTCCTGGTGAAGTGGCTACGGATCACTCGCCGCTGCACTCCACTGCTGGCTCCAGAGGAATCGGAGATGGTGTCGGTGATGAAGCGTCCCCCGGTCGCTACGGGAAAGGCGTACATGTCGACATCGCTGGTGTCGAGACGGCTGAAGCGGACCTCATCGAGTGTTCCCGGAGCGGCAACGCCATCTCCGGAGATCATCGAGCCGCCGAAGACGATGCGCCCCTCCGAGGTGGACGGCAATCCGCCACTTGGAAAGCGCCGGATCCGTGGATCCTGTGCAGTGGTATAGAGCCCCTCGGGAGACCAGTAAAAACTCGCGTAGACTCCGGTAGTCGTCTCCCGAACCTTCCAGACCCGCAGCGGAGCGGCCTCGACCATCCGCTGGGTGGGATCTCCATATCCATCCCCGAGGATCACCTGGTCGCCAAAACCAGCTTTCGATCCCACGGTCCGGACCACCTGGATGATTTCCTGCCCCGCAACATGATTGACGATGCCTGCTCGGTCCCAGATCGGCCTATTTTGCCGGAACGGATCGGAAGATGCGGTGTAGCGGTCACCGGTAAAGCCCCTGAAGACGGACGACGCATCCGGATCGCAGATGAAAAACTTGCCCTCGGCGATGGAAGTGTAGCGAATCCATTCGCAATCGTTCAGTACACCTCCGGCGAGAAGGCCGGGAGGCCGAGCGATCTGGATCACTCCCGATGGCGCATAGGCATTATCCAGATTGCTTGCGTCCGACTCGAGGGAAACTCCCCGGACGAAGAGTCTTGTGTTCGATTCGGCGTTGTTGATGCCCTGTGTTGCCACCGAACCGAGCATCGCCCGGCCCATGCCGGTAAAACGGTACAAGCCCGGAATTGGTCCCGGTGTGATGGTCGAGTACTTCGCGAACTCAACGGCAACCCTGCGACTCGGCTCGGTTCCCTGTTGCGTCCACTGTTCGATGTGAATGTATCCCCTGGGAGGGAAGCCCAGTTCAAGGGGGTGAGTTCCCTCTGTCTGCACGAGCAGTGAGGTGGAAGCGGCACTGAAAGGCTCCAGTTCCAGGGTGCTGACCGCCTGCCCGACAACCCCTGAGAGGATCTGCGTACTGGCATAGGCAAAACTGCTGGGAGCCAGTTCCACGGCACCATTGGAAGAGTTGAAACTCTGAACCCTCATCGTTGCGGCCTGATCGATACCCAGTGTCGCACCTGCCGGGCCGATGATCAGGCGATTGGTCGAGTCAGCAACACCGATATTGGGATCGGAGCTGGCCAGTTGCAGCGAATAACCGAGCAAGCGAACTGCGGTGCCGGCAGGATGAGCGGAACGCACCGTGCCTCGAACACCACGCCCCAGCGGAGGCTCACCATTGGGGCCTGGAGCCCGCACGATGAAGGAGGAGCCCTCCTTACCGGAGTAATCGATCGCCTCGCTTCCCACCAGCAGGGTGCCGCTGGGCGGGAATCGATTGGCAATCTCGATGTCCTCGATCGACACACGGGTTCCGCCAAAGGAAAGACCACCACCGAGTCGCGAAAGCCAGGACTGCTTGCCGACCGGTCTGCGATCGATCATCAAGGTCAGATCTCCAGGCCTGGTGGACTTCCAGCCGGCAGAGATGTGATACCAGGTGTCATCGGCAAAGGTGACGTTGGTCACCGGGTATCGAACCTCCGCAGCGGGCAATACGTCCGACTTCCAGGCGATGGCAGCCCCCGTCTCGTCGAAGACCTGAAGCACCAGTTCTTGCCTGTCCCCGGCGAAGAAGAGTCGAACTCGATTGCGGTGTCGCTCGAGGGTAGGACCACAGGAATCGAAGATCATCTTGTTGCCACTACGGGAACCCCACCGTGGTCGGTACCAGAAATCGACCATCGCCGGAATCGTAGTGACCACTTCCGGGACTTCTTCAACAGCGGATACTTGCGGTTGTGGAACCGATCGCCTTCCACGCCTTCCACCTGATTCCTGCTGGTTCTCGATCACCACCGAGCGTGACCAGGGACCGTCCTCCAGTTCGTAACCTTCCAGCGTGTCGTAAAAATGCTCCACCTCGAGCAAGGCGACGGAGCCATGACGATATCGAGCCGAACTGTTCTCGCTGGAAAGTGCCTCGCCTCTCAGTGACCCCTGATCGAGCGAGGGCCCGGTGAACTTGGTTCTCTGCAATGGAATCGGTCCGCACACCATCAGGTTGGATGCCCTACCCGGAACGAAGGTACTGTTGAAGCGGGTGAATCTACCCTGACCAGGATCGCGAGTGGCAAAGATGCTCGCCCAGTCTTCCTGGGTTTGAAGACGCAGTGAAAGGGAATCAGGAGGAGCGACCTCGATCACCTCGCGGAGGCGAACGGTAGCCACGGGACTTCCTACCGGACTCCTCGACACACCCGTGGACTCCACGGTGTACACATCGGATGTCGAGTAGCAGAAACTGGTGGTCGAGATCGACAGGCGAGGCTGATTCGGATTCAAGGCATTGATCAGGATCGCCTCCGAATCTCTTCCGTCAAGATCTCCAGCGAGTTGAGCACTTTCGACGATGCTGCGGAATGCAGCGAAACCGGAGATCGGCATCGCTTCCATCAGGCGATCGGTGAGATCCCGAGCCTCCTTGACGGTGACACCGTTGAACTCCCTCGAGAAACGGTCTACCGAGAGACCGGTGAGAACCGCCTGGATGACCCGACGTGGGGCGGTGTTGATGTTGATGGGATGCCGAAGAGCGGCACTGACCATCGCCTCTCTCTCGCGCCATTTCAGCTTGAGAGGCTCCTTGAGGATGACCCCTCCCTGGAAGATGCTCCCCTGACCCATCCCTCGAAATCCACCGCGAGGTGTTGGGAATGCCCCGGCGGCGAGACCGTACTCCACCTTTGACGGATCCTCGATGCTACGGATCCGTACCACGGTACCGGGATTGAAGAAGTCGTATCTGGGCAATCGCATCTGAGGTACACCGAGCAGCGCGCTGTTGGTGATCTCCCCCTCGACCATCTGCTCCTGAGACCACTCCCGTGGCTGGGTCGAGGTTGTGGTGACGAGATCCCTGATCTGTTCAAAATCTGCTGCAGAGAAGGTCTCCATCCCCGGGATGTTGTTGATCTGCTCGTAAGCCATGATCGCCTTCGGAGTGTATCCCTTCGAGTGCGCCTTCAACTTCTTCAACTCGGGAGCCACGAAGGTGATGTAGAAGCCCTTGAAGGCATTTCCACGAGCCTTATCGAGGCCTAGATCCTCCGCGAACTTGGCTGCCTCGATGATGGCGTTCTTGCCTCGAATCGATTCGACCAGCTCGACCACTTCCTTGGGAATGTTGTTGTCGAGAAGCAACTTGCGTGACCGACGGTACTCCGCTTCGTCAACCTCTTCAGGTTCCCTCTGCATCATCTTCGGATCGATACCGGCACGCACCAGCATCTCCGGCGAAAGCCCCCACTCCGCCATGTTTTCCAGATTGAGCCCGAGTACCGCGAGGGTTTGCAGGAAGTACGGAATCACCGACCAGTCGGCGATCTGGCGCAACCCGATCGGTGTTCGGAATGTGGCAATCTCACCATCGGAAAGATTGGCCAACCGATGCAGGAAGACCTTCAGGCCACGAAGATCGAAGACGGGCCACCCCTTCTGATGCTCCCAGGTACCGGATAGGTACTGGCCGCGAAAAATGCCGGTGAGTGCGGTTTCGGTCTTTCCCGTGTAAGACACCGCCTCGACGGTGAAGAAAATCGGATTGAGGATCACCACCACTCCGTCGACAGTATCGGGATCATCGTCGACAGGGAAACTCGATGTGTCATCCAGAGGCAGTTCGGTGAGTACATCCTCGTACTTGATATCGACAGAGAGGTGACTTCCCGCCAGAAGATTGCCGATCAGATTGGGCATGGCGCTGTTGAGATTGACCTTGCCCTGTTCATCGGTGACATGGGAATCGAGGATCAGATCGGAGACACCACGGGCTTGCATCGGGAGAGGACCATCTCCCACGACAGCCGATGCGACAAACCCGGGGGGAAATTCGATCTCGAGTTCGTCGGCAGAATCGACCAGATCGGGAGCCTCCATTCCGGGTACCCAGAGGTCTCGCTCACGACTGTGGTGCGTATCGAACAGATGACTGATGGCATGACTTCTGGCGCTGCGTGCACCGAGATGGGCACGCTGTTGCGCCACCGACCGAGCCGCTCCATTCTCCTGCAACTTCATCGAGATGACGAAGGGCGTTCCGATGGCGGCGAGGGCAGCCAGCACCAGAATCACCATCAATAGTGCCATACCAACTTCTGATTGGGGACGACGTTCAACCACGGATCGCTCCCGTCAGGTCGATGACCACGTTGTGAAGTCTCAACACCGATACTCCATCGATTTCGCCGACACCGAAGTGAATCCCAGGTGCAAGTGGAACGAAGACATCTGGTTCCGAATCATCGCCTAGCAGCGTCTGCGGATCCGTTTCCCAGTTTTCAAGATGATGCATCAGATCTGCGATGGGATCTCCAAAAGCTTTTTCGATCTTGTCGTCACGATCCTGGCGTTCCTGCCGCTCTCTCCGCATCCGATCCCTGAAGCTCTCCTTCGCCACGGCTGTACCATCGGCAGCTTCTAGCTGGACGAGGTCGCCGACCTCTGCGATGTGAATCACCACCGGTTCATTGTGACGCAGAGGATCGAGTGCTCCGCGGCTATCGAGATGAATCAGTGAAGTGGCTCCCAGCAGCTCGATATCCAGCGGCAATTCGGTCACGTTCGGCTCGGTGGCAACACGCAACACCAGTTGGTCCAGTGCACCGAGAAAGAAACGATCGGGATGGCTGATCCACAGATCCGCATCACTGACAGGAACCTCGCTCGGCAACGGTGGCCACTGCTCGGCGAGTTCGAATCCTTGAGGAACCCAGTCGAATTCGACACCGTCCACCTCGATGACCAGTGCAACTCCGTCAAAGGTGGCCCTGAGGTGTACCCAGCGGTCAGGAATCACCACAGCACCCTCAGTCTGAGCACGGATGAATTCCCCTTCGATGGCCCGTTCCGGATCCCCTACCTCGAAATAAACCGCCCCATCACCGAGCAATCCCATCTCGAAGGAACGTGGGATCCCGAGTACTGCGAGACGCATCTCACGCCTGGGATCGGAGAAACCGCCAGTCGGTTCGATTCCATCTTCTACTTGCCAGGGAGGCTTCCAGAAATTCACCCACGCTTCGATGGAGACACCGTTGCGTCCATGAAAACTGGGGAGATTTCGAGCTCGAAAGGAGGCACCTTCATCGACGAAGTGCGCCCCGACCCCGATGGAGCCACGACACGGCTCCACTCGCCCGACAACTTCCGCTTCAAGCCGGTACGCGCCGGATGTGGTGGTGCCTCTCTCGAGGGCATTGCCCTGCGACTCCCCTGCCAGGTCCTCGAAGTCCCACGATCCGACCAGTTGAAAGCCGAAGGCGGTCACCTTGCGAAGGTCGGGATCGACCAGAATTCTGCTGGGCATTCCGGAAGAGATCGACCAGTTCCTGGCTGCCCTGACGGTAGATGAAACGCTACTGGAAGCGACCTCAAGCGTTTGAGCGTCGCCGAAGGAACGAAAGACCGATACCGACATACCCAGAATCACGGACAGGATCGAGAGCACCACGAGCAGCTCGATCAGCGTGATTCCATGGTTAGATCGTGTATCGCTCTTCACCATGCTGAAACATCATCCCCGCCACCGTTTTGATGGATTCCATCGGGACCGGCGGACCATATCTGAAAACGAAGAGGCTCGTGATGGGTCGCCGTTTTCTCCGACATCCCAGCGGTCACCATCACCGGCCCAGACTCCTGTGTGACCGAGAATTCGCTGTTGTAATCCCTGTTGTGGATGTAGACGTAGGGAACCCCCCAGGGATCGACATACTCTCGCAACTGGTCGTCTCCGAAGACCCAGTTCATCTTTTCCTTGAGATCGCTATTGGTCATCCGATCCTCGTCGAGATTCTCGATGTGCTCTTCCTTGAACTCGAAATAGGAACGACCTCGCGAGCGGCTGGCGAGGTGCGCAACCAGGCTCTCGATCCCCTCATCGAGCCCGTTTCCGGAGATCTCGTAATCTCGCTCCATCGACGACGGAGGAAAATCACCGAAGTCGAGGGTGTAAGTCTCGACACCCAGGACCAGTCGCTGCATCTCCTGTTCTGCGAGGCCGATGGCACTACTCTTGGTCGCGTAGCCGAGCATCCGGGTTCCCAGACCGGCCAGCACTCCGATGATGGCGATCACCACGAGTAACTCGACCAGGGTGAAACCCGATTGGGAAGAAGCTTTCATCTAGTACTCCCTTTCTCGGACGACCAACGCCTTGCGCCGGAACACCTCGAACTCATCGATGGAGAATCCGTACAATTCGTCGAGGGGCGCCTGGCCCGAGAAGCCTCCCGTGAGCCCAGATTTGCGTGATGGCCGGTAGGAGATTCCCTTGGCGATGCGGATCCCGTCAAACCAAAGTTCTGCGTCATTCTTGCCGTCGGAAGAGAAGGCGATCTCCAGCTGGTGAGATCCAGAATCCTTGCTCCAGGAGGTGGAGATGAGGCCGTAGTCTTCCTGGGCCTCCTCATCGTCGGTGCGAATCATGTCGACCTTTTTGCCGCCCAGAACTGCAAATCCAAGGACACCATCCGGATCACGGAAAAAGACGATGCCGCCTCCAGATTGATCCTCGATGCGGAATGCAATCCGAGTACCTGGGCCCGCAGCGAGAAGTCGGATGGCGGTACGAATGCCGGTCAATCGTGGAGTCAGGATCTCCCTCTTCATGGTGGTCAGGCGATCGGGTTGGTGCTTCTGGACGCCCTGCAAGAAGGCCGTTCCATCCTTGATCGATACCGATACACCGTACGCTTCCTCTTCGAGCCAATTATTTTGGAGAGTATCGTCATCATCTCGTTCAAAGTCATCGAACCAGTACTCCTGCTCGATGGCTCTGGAGATCCTGCGCTGGGAACGAAGCGCCCACCTGAGGGGAACGGGTGTTTCAGGAGACCACGATTCTGCGATCTTCTCGGGATAGAGGGAAATCGTCTTTTCCAGTGCGCTCCTGGCTCCTTCGAGATCTCCCTGGGTATGGAGCAGTTCAGCGAGAGCATTCCAACCATCTGCGTCCCTTGGAAGTTGCTCCGTCACCACATCGAGTGCTTCACGAGCCCGCGCCGGATCCCCGCCTGGCCCCCTCTGGGCAAGCGCCAGACGCAACATCACATCAGGGCCGTCGGAGCCGCTGGAGATGGCGTACTCGAGCCAACGCCGCGCTTCTGGTAGGCGACCCGATTCGAGGGCATGATCCCCCAGAACCATGGCGCATTCAGCGAAGGCAGCAGGAGAGAGTAACTCCGACCGCATCACCTTCTGTAAATCCTGAACAGGATCCCAGTTGTTCTGGAAGCGTCTCTTCGCCTCGATACTCAGCAGGCGTGCCTGCCATGTCGAATCTTCGTGCTCAGCTGCTTCCTCATACAACTCGACCGCCGCCCCGACGTCTCCTTGCGACTCGAGGACGTAGGCTTCTACCAGTCGCCAGTCCACCGCAACCTGTTCGCTGGATGCCGCAGACCCTAGCAGGTCGAGCGCTTTCTCGAAGTAACCCTGGCGCGCGAAAGATAGCGCGAAGGTCGTAGCGGCGACCGAATCGACACTACCTGCTCGAAACGCCTTCTTGAAGTCGGACTCCGCAGCCGTCAGATCTCCATCGATGAGACGCACTGAACCGCGATAGAGATATACCTCTCCCGAGTCGCCACCCTGTTCGATCAGCTCTTCGACCATCCGGTCGATTTCTCCACGCTTTTCGAGCGCTCCCGCTGAGTAATCCAGGACTGACCAGCGCAGTTCTCGACGAAGTACCTGGACATCAGATCCTCCACCCTCTTCTCGCAGACGAGTTGCAGCCTCACGAGACTCCTCCGACCTTCCGAGAGAATCGAGCAACACCACGAGTTTCCGTAAAGAGGTCGCCACAGACGGCTCCTCGATGGAACCACTGCTCATCTTTTGAAGTAGCAATACGGCGGCTTCCACATCACCAGTTCGGATGAGAGCAGCGACTGCGAGTTCATCGAGATTGTCTATCGGGACTCCCGCGTTGATGCCCGCAAGAAGTATCTGGCACTCCATGATCTGCATCTGCTCGAGGTCACTCGCCTCGACATCGGAGAGATCTCGAGCAGCATATCTCTCGATCAGTTGCGGATAGGGTCCGATCCTGGCCGGATCGATGGAGACAGCCTTCTCCAGGTGCATCGTTCCTTGCTCCAGCAGGCGTACCTCGGGCTGAAAACACCACGTACCGACCTGCAGGTGACTGTCGTGAGACAGGCTGTTGAAATCACCCCGCAATTTCGCCTCGTAGATCTTTTCTGGAGGATTCCTGTAGAGGATCTGACGGATATCACCTCGAGCGATCGAAACCTTGCCAGCTGCGGTTTCGAACTGGATCAAGTCATTCAACTCCGAGAGGATTCGACCTTCAAATCGATTTCCGTTGTTCAACTCGATGATGTCCTGGGCGCGAATTTCCATGTCGATGCCGTCTTGCCCCATCAGGACAGGGCTAAAGAGCAGCAGCAGTAGCACGATCATGTTTCTTTGCATCACCGAGACTCCTCATCTTCGTCCACTTGCACCGGAGGCGCGAGTTCGGCGTGTAGCCGGGTGGCGGAGTTACCGGACAGAAGTGCGGGTAGTGGAATCCTCCTGGGCAACGGCGCTACCGGAGGCGCACCGAGCACATCGACAGGTGCTGGCTTCCACTCACTGACACTCTGAAAGGGGTTTCTGGCGACCTCTACTGGCACAGGTTCGTACCAGTCAAGCCTGACCAGGCCACCGACGGCTCCACCGTCGCTGGAACTGGGTTGCTGAAGAGCAACTCCTGTGAGCGGGTCTCCGAGGATGAATGTCTTCGCAAGCCCGAACACGTTGAGCAGCAAGAAACAGAGGCAGATTCCACAGAAGGTCTTTTCTATATTCCAGCGCATCAGAACCCCCTCCTCGGCTGTCTTGGACTTCTTCGATTGTCTGAAGCAGCTTCACGAGGATCCTCCATGTCGATCCCTACCACCGTGAGGTTTACAGAGATACGCTCCTCGTCATCCTTGTCTCGTATCACCGAGCCCGGTTCGATGGAAAGGAACGATTGATCTCGCTGGAATCGAACGATCAGTTCACTGAGTTGACCCGGTTTGCAGATCAGTTCGAAGGCCACGGGATACCGTACCAGCACCTTCTCCTGGTCCTGCAGATCCTCCTGCATCCGATCACCAGGAACGACCTTGTCGATCCTCACGATGTCGGATTGCAAGCACGCCTTGAGAAACCTATCCATCACCTCGAGTAGTCGATATCGATCGACCCACTCGACGTCGCTCAGGTCTCCCCTCTCATCGAAATTGGGGATATCAGAGGGAGTGACCAGCCCGATCCTGTTGGCTCGCTCCCGGAAATCGACCCATACCGAATCCTTCGCTCGCTTGAAATCGATGCTGAATGTTCCGCCCTCACCAGGAGCCTGATGACTTGCAGAATAGGAGATCCCCATCTTCTTGAGCAGGTCCTGATTGCGCTCCTCGAGGGCAGTTCGCGACTTCCGTTCGACGTCGACGACACCGTCCAGTTCTTCAAGTTTCTGCGCAAGAACCTGAGCTTCCTCTTCGTTGCGAACCAACTTGTTCTCGTAATCGGAACGATAACCCCGCGCGATGTTGGAGATGACCAGGAAAATTGCCAGAGCGGACAACGCCTTGATCAGCACCTGTCTGTTCTTTTGCCAGATTTCTTGCATTTATCCTCTCCCCCCGAATGGTGTCCTGGTTCGTCTGCCAGGACCTCCTCGCCTGCCCGAGTTGTCCGGCATCTCCTCCACCGGAGACACGGTGATGACGAAGGGGTAACTGCCTGATTTGGGCGCGCCAGGAATGACCTGGACTCGTTCGACACCGGGCACCGCCTCCAGCTTCCGTTGCAGCGATTCGATCGCTTCCAGTCCATTTCTTCTGGAGTTATCCGCCACGCCGGAGAGAGTGACCTCGACTCCGACCACTTCCGCAGATGCAACGCGGTTGAGGCGAATCTGATCGAGTGAGATCTCGACCGGTAACTCCGCCCTCAGGCCGTCGAGTATCCGTGCATAGAAACGCCCCGTGTCGATCTCCTGAAGCACGCGAGCTTCTCGCTTCCGAAACACATCGTTTTCCGCTCGAGCACTTGCTTCCGCAGCAGTCCAGCTGGAGATCTGACCTCGCCAGTGCTTGATCGCATCGAAGGCGTTTCCCGCCCGTGAGGAGGCAAGGGAAACATCGATGAACTGCAGACCGAGTGCGATTACCAGGGCTGCGACTCCGGCCCACAGGAAACGAGTGTGGTCACGGAAGGTTCGCCTTTTTCGTTCCGATTCGGGTAGCAGATCGACGACACGTTCCTCGCCATCGCACATCGCCGCTGCGGTACCGACCAGAACCGTCCAGTCAGTTCCATCGGCCCCCTCGAAGGCAAGGGTGTCGACGTTGCAACCCAGTTCAGCGCCGAGATCCTCCCCGCTCGATACAAGAGAGGCGCCTGACCCGGAGAGACGGAGTCGATCTGCCGAAACCTCTTCAAGTTTTAACTGAGCCTGGCAGAAGGAGAGAGACGACTTCAGCATCTGAATCAACTGGCTCGACCAACCTCGATGGCACATCGAGACCGCTTCTTCCTGACCGACCAGATCTCCAGAAGCAAAGTGCGCAACCAGTTCTACCGCTTTCTGTGCGTCGAGGGAGAGTCGCTCCTGGACCAGTTCTTCGAGGCCCTGGATACCGAAGCCAACACTCCTGGCGAACAGCAGGCGATCACCACGAACCACGAGAATCTGCGTCTCGGCGTGGTGCACGTCGCACAGAACCACCGTTTCGTCATCGTCGATATTCCCTGCAGCAAGATGAGCATGATAGATCCCCATGGCAGCGGGCAAGGCGCGAGCGATGGTCCCTCCACCCGCACGAATCCGATCGATGGAAGGCTGGATCAACGCATCCTTGCCGACCCCCAGGAGCAGCAGGGTGTCCTCGGAGAAACTCTCCGGAACCACCAGCTCCATGTGTCCCCCGGAAAGGGTGTCGCCAGTTTTCTCGGCGATCTCTTCCACCTCGTACTTGAGAATCAATTCGAGACGCCACGAGGGAACCGGCGGAACCCCGTGATAGCGCAGCGAGGAATTTTCAGAATCGAGCAGGATTCCGGTGTTCTTCACCGGGAATCCTCGACTGGCCAGATCCTTGATCCAGGGCGTGATTTGATCCTGGTCGGTCGCCTCGATTTCATCGATGGCAACGACCTCGACGCCTCGGCCATGCCCTGAAACATGAACCGCGCGCCAGCGATCGGCGGTAAGTTGAACCACTGTGGCGTGTCCCCGATATGACATCAGTTACCCCTCGCTTCGATCAGTTTCAGTTCCTGTTGCGCAGTTTCGGATCCAGCGGTTGACGGGTGGTGCTCCACCACCCACTGGAAGTACAATTTAGCCACCTCGTGACGATTGCGTCCCAGTGCAGCGCGCCCCCTGGCGAGCAGGCGACCGATCTCGTCTTCCTCCTCGACGCCCCTGGCCGCAGCTTGCTGCTCCTCCATCGAGGAGAGGATCTCCCCGGAGAGTGCTCCAGGCTTGAGACCCCTGAAGCGAACCGCCGCTGCCTCGCAGATCCGTTTCAGGTACTGCCCGGTCGGGGCGCCGGGGTAATTGTCGGCATCAGCGACGACCGCCTCGATCTGGGCGAAGGCAGCATCCACTTCGATCTGGATCAGGTTCTCTCTCTCGACCATCTTTCGCTCGAGGTCTTCGCGCCACGGAAAGGCATTCCGAGCGTCGTTGATCAGATTCTGGGCTGCACCTTCATCGGGTTTCGCCAGCAGCGAATCGATCTTTTCAACAATCGCCTGGACCCGCCCCTCTTCTCGCTCACTGCTTGCTGCGATGGAAAGATCGAGTGCAGATCCTGCCAGCACCACGCCGGCATCAGCACACAGTTGTGCTCCATGCCCGTCGACGTCAGGGATCACCGAGAAGTGCACGGGATTGCGGAAGGAGAGGACCAACTGTTCCTTTCCCTTTCCGATGGTGATCTCGGTTCCGCTGCATCGCTGTAGATCACGCAATCGATCGCTGGAACTGGTGGTCGAATCTCCGGAAAACACCTGTACGGGAGAATCGAGACTTTTCTCCGGCAGGTCTCCGATCAGCAACAGTGGAGTGGGGCGTTGCGGAAACCAGCTTGCAGCGACGCGCCAGCCGATGGCCCTGGCGAATTGCTGCAGGACGACATTCTCCGACTCTTCCTTCAACTCGAATCCCAACCGCACGGCACCATCGTCACCGATCACCACCTGCTCCTTGCGGCTCGGAAGAAGCTGTCCCCATGCCATCGGCCGCGGGGTTCCCAGCGCAACTCGAAGATCGGATAGCAAGCGCGATCTTCCCCGTTGAACGTCGGACACGCCGGTACCGTCGATGGTCAAGGAGATCTCCTGCTCATCGGATCCCGCGATCACCTCGTAAGTGGGATCCGCCTCCTTGTCGATGCTTCGTACCACGAGTTGATCCACCGCCAGCGCAGCAGCGTTGTTCCCGAATGCGACCAGAGAGATCCTGGCGGAGGTTCCACGATTCTCCTCCGGGGTCGAGAACTCACCGGCGAAGGAGAGCCACCCCGACGACGATTTCAACGTCGAAAAATCTTCCTGGATCAGTCGGTCTCCGTCGGTACTCGGCGTGATCCAGCGAACACACAGGCCAACTCGATCGAATCCGCCATTCCTGAGACGTGCGGTGACGCGAAGGCCTTTGCCCTGAGCAACCTCGAAAACACGACCGTACTCGACACGGAAAACTCCGCGCGAATCGGGGATACCACGGGCCAGCAGCCACTTCTTCCCCTGAGGCGCATCGTCCCCCGTCTCGATTTCAAGGTTGTCGTCGGGAGAACCCGCTATCCACAGTTCCGTATCGAGAACTCCTACTTCCAGTTGCTCGAAGTAGCCATCCCCCGCCAGGCGATCTCCTTCAGCCACGGCCATGGCAGGATCACTGGCAAAATCCTCCAGCAATCCAAAGCCGAAGTAGAGAACGACTCCCAGCACCAGGATGAAGGAGACGGTGAAAAGAGCCTGGGAACCCTCGTTACCCACCTCGACGTGGCGGCTACGTCCCATCGCCATCTCGGGTACCGCCACGCGTCCCGCAGTTGAGGGGGCTGGTTGCGCAGGAGAAGAAGCAGGAGGCCTCGTAGGGAAATCGTGCGCCTGGAACAGAGCGGTGCCGATGCGGAACTCCACATCTCCTGCCAGTTCCAGTTTCTTGACCTTCTTGTTGCCGACAACGATGCCGTTTCCAGATCCCATGTCTGCGACGAGCCAGCGCCCCTTGTGCTCCATCATCGTGGCATGACGCGATGAGACCCTTGGATCGTCGATGACGATGTCGCAATCCTGGGCACGACCGATGACGATACGGCCCTTCGCTGCAATCCAGTGCAACTCATCCTGATGACGGTAGGAGAGACGGGGACCATCCGGCACCGTTTGCGGTTGTTGCTTCGGAGATGCGGCATCTTCGAGGGGAGTATCGTCGGCGCCAGCAGCAGTGAGCTCGACATGGAATCGAGCCTCGCCAACGGTGACCTCGTCTCCAGATTTCAACTCGTGGCGTTGCACTCGCTCCCCGGCAACGAAACTGCCGTTGGATGAGGAGAGGTCCTCGTACAGGTACGACCCATCGTCCCAACAGAATCGACCATGGTTTCTGGATGCGAGGCGATCGGACACGACAATCCTGGAAGCAGGATCGCGGCCGATGGTGATCGGCTCCTCGGTGATCTCCACGATGCTATCCCGGCCACCATCGGTGACCCGTATCTTTCCACTCATTCTCACTCGTCTCCCTCAACCTCGGTTGACTTCTTGAGGCCATACTTTTCGATCTTCTGATCCAGCGTTGGACGTGATACTCCGAGTTGCCTGGCAGTCTGACTCTTGTTCCACTTGTTTTCCTGCAGCGTTGCGTCAATCACCTGTCGCTCGAGCCCCTCGGTCGCCTCCGCCACCAGTTCTCGCAGCGTTCCACGCATCGGTTGCCGATTCTCCCCGCCGAAGGCGGTGCCATGTGCCAGCACCGAAGGAGAAATCGTCTCGGGACAGATGACATCTTCGGAGAGAGCGACCAGCCGCTCAATCTCATTTTCAAGTTGCCTGACATTTCCAGGCCATGGACTGTGGTACAGGGCATACAGGGTCCTCGGGTCCAGTTTTGGTCTCGGTCGCCCCTGCCGGTGACATACCTGATCGATGAAGTGATCTACGAGTAGTGGAACGTCTTCACGGCGATCGCGTAGCGGCGGCAACTGAACTGTCAGCACATTCAGGCGATAGAAGAGATCTTCTCGAAATCCATTCGACTTGACCATCTCATCGAGTTGCTGATTGGTCGCCGAGATGATGCGGACATCGACGCGGGTGGTATCACGCGCCCCCACGGGCCTGATCTCACCATCCTCCAGTACCCTCAGAAGTTTCGCCTGCAGGTCAGGACTCATGTCGCCGATCTCATCGAGGAACAGGGTTCCCCCATCTGCCAGCTCAAAGAGTCCCTTCTTGTCACGATGGGCGCCGGTGAATGCACCCTTTGCATGGCCGAAGAATTCACTCTCCAGCAGATTCTGGGGGATCGCCGCACAGTTCTGCGAGACGAATGCCTTGTTTCCCCTGCTCGAACCGAGATGGATCGCCTGAGCGACCAGTTCCTTACCGGTTCCACTCTCTCCGAGGATCAGTACCGGCATCTCGGTATCGATGACCCTGTCGAGAAGTTCGAAGACACGAATCATCACCGGAGAACGAGTCACGATGCGGTCGAAGGAGTGCTTCAGGTCTGGCCGTGCTCCCCTCTTGAGCAACTCACGGACATCTTCCGGTTCGACATCCCGTGCGATGAGCATCGCCTGCAGTTCCCGGTTCAGATCCTCCACCTGGTCCTTCGAGGACTGGATCGCCTCCTGCTTTCGCTGCAACTCCTCGAAGAGGCGCGCATTTTCGATGTAGATGGCAGCCTGATCCGCCAGGAACTGGACGAATCGAAGGGTTCCCTTGTGGAAGGAGTGTTTCTCGAAGCGGTTGTCGACGTAGGCAGCTCCAAGAATCTTGCCCCGCAACCGCAGCGGGACACACAGAACCGATTCCAGTCGGAGATTTGCGATGGAAGCGGAATCGTGGAAACGAGGATCACTGCGAGCATCGCCGGTAAGGACCGGTTCGCCACTGTCGATGACGCGCCGAGTCAGCGACTGGCTCACTTGCAGATGCGCACGGCGCACCACATCCCGATCGATATTCCTCGAGGAGGCGACCCTCAGTTCGGTATCGCTCTCGATGATCAGAAAGCCTCGCTCCGCTCCGGAGATCTCTATGACATTCTGCAGGATGACATCGAACAGTTCCTCGGTGACGAGGATCGCTCCCAGATCACGGGTAAGTTCCAGCAGTCGCAAGAAGATCTCCCGCTCCTTCTGAAAGCGTATCGGATCATCTTCGGTGGACTCCTCCGCGATCGGCTCGAGAAAGTACTCGGTACTCAGTACCAGCGTCTCACCGGCGGGTGAACTGCGTCGGTGCTTCTCAGGAACCTCACCGAAAAAGATCTGCGTCTTGCCGATCTCGATCAGGTCTCCCGGCATCAACGGTTGTCGCCGGATGACGATGCCGTTGACGAGAGTACCGTTGCGACTGCGAAGGTCTTCGATGTGCCAGCGCCCCTGGATCCGCAACATCTGACAGTGCTTCCGTGATGAAGAGATGTCGCCGATCTCGATGTCGTTGTCGCGGGAACGTCCGATGGTGAGGCTATCTCCATCGATGCTGAAACGGCGTTCTCCCCCAGCATCACGCAGGACCAACTCCAGCGGACTCGCCGATGGAGTGGACGGATCGGTACGTTTTGAGTGCTCGGATCTATCCACACTCAGCTCCAGCTTCGGGCTCGGGATGGGCTCCCAATGACTCCCCGATGTTCGCATGGCTGGAACGGATGTAAAGAGGATTTTACAGGGGGGTGCCCGATTTCAGGGCTTTACCGGATCGGTGGCCAGTGCCTTGTACACCCTGATGAGAGTCCGATCCTGCCAATCACGGGCACGCGAGGTGAAGCCACTCCTGCCGGAAAAGATCATGCAAAAGGAGGTGGGGCCGGTCGCCCCTTCGAGACGGCCCGCCAGGCTACTGACACCACGGATCGTGCCCGTCTTGGCCCGGACCTTGCCCGCCAACTGGGTACCCCTGAGACGCTTCTTGAGGGTTCCGTCCACGGCGCTGACGGGAAGCGCGTCGAGCAACGCTCCTCCACCTCGAAGAGTGCCGACCAGATCGATCAACTGGCGCAACATGCGCGCATCCAGCCGATTCTTGCGAGACAGCCCCGATCCATCGCGGATCACTCGCTCGGGATGCCCCGGAATCCTCGCATCGATCCAGCGGCTCAGTTCGGTGGCTGCCGACGAATAGGAGCCATCTCCACCGCCTTCCCTGCCGACGACCCGCGCCAGTGCGTCTGCGTAGAGGTTTTGACTGTTCTTCAGCATCACACCGAGACGGGAAGAAATCGTGTGTTCGATGGTGGCCAGGGGAATCCCCTTCGACGATCCCGCGACGGTTTCTCCCGTCACGACGATTCCGGAATCCTTGATCATCTGCAGGAAGATGCTGACGAATGCATCGGCGGGGTCGGGCACGGTGATCCACTCGGTGCGCTCCCCTGAAGTCTTCAAGAACTTCCCTCGTACGGTGATCTCCCAATCCCCCTCCTTGCGAGAGATATGGTAGAGGTGAGACTTCTTGCTCGCGGTCAATTGCAGTTGATTGTTGAGGCGCAGCAGCGCATTGGGCGGATCCAGCACCACCTTGACCCGCTGATTCTCGACCGGGCCTATGATCACATCGACGCAATTGTCATTGAGATTGAGAGCCCCGGAGGGAGCGCAGTACCAGCGCAACAACTGATCGGTTGGCCAGTCCGGATGGATGCCAGGACCAGACAGGTAGCGGACGTCAGCGAGCACCCTACCCTGCACCTGTTCGATGCCTGCGGCACGGATCTTGTCGATCCAGGGTCGCAGTTCCCACAGGGAATCCTCATCGTCTTCTCGCCCGCAGATGGCAGGGTCACCACCGCCGATCACCAGCAGGTTGCCCCGCAGAACTCCATCTTGAACCTCGCCCAGCCTCATCAGGTCGGTCTTCAGTTGATGATCGGGACCGAGACGATCGAGGGCCGCCGCAGCGACCACCAGTTTCATGCAGGAAGCGGGCGCTCGCGCCTCGAGTGCCCGGTGCTCGATGATCGATCCGTCAGGAAGTCGGAAGGAGAAGGAGATTTCCTCCTTCTTGAGACCCAGCTTGGTCGCTTCCCCGACGATACCGTCGAGAAGATCCGATCCCGCATGGAGCGGAATCGTCGACAGCAGCAGCAGCGAAAGTGACAGCGACACCGCCCAGCTCAAGAAGCGGGCCAGCTGTATCGCCGATCTCCCCGATCGTTGTCGTCTTTCCTGGAACATCCTGGTGTGGTCCCCTCGTTCTCCAGGAAGGGTAGACTGACACCTGTCGTCCCACAAGGTGACCCCGACTCGAATCGGCCAGAGAGACCACCGCGCCAGCAGGAGAACCGATGAACAACGATCCAAAACGTCCCTCCAGTTCGGACCAGGTACCACGATCTCGTGCCGCAGAGGCGATCCATCGCAGGATTCAGGGGCTGGTTCGATCGCTCCTCTCTCGACACGATCAGGAAGCCATCGCGGGCCTGCCAGAATCACTGGAACTGCAACTGAGGATTCCCATCCGCCTCGACCGCGATGATCATCGGGATTCCCGTCGATTTTCCAGTTCACTGCTGGCCCAGATCGAATCGCTGCGGATTCAGGGAGAGACCGAATCTCTCGGCCATCGTGCAGGGCACGTTCCCTGTTTCTGGTGCGACTCACCGGTTTGTGAACACTCTCGCCCACCGGATCAGAGGTCGGTACTGGTCGGCTGGTCGACCACTGGCATCCCGTTGTGGAAAGAGGTGGCGTCGATCCTGCTTGACGAGGGAGACGAGCAGATCGACCTCCTGTACGGAGACGAAACGATTCCCGTCATCTGCTGGCGCAGTGAGGAGAGCTTGCTCGGCGAGGTACTTCCCGAGTACCTCGATGGCTCCCACTTCTCGCGACCGATCGGGGCCCTGATCTGTGGAGGTTTTCCGCTGCCGGGTTCGACCGATGAATCGGCCTGCGTGACGGCGTTGATTCTCGAGAGCAGGGCAGGAAGGGTCGTCCCCAGATACTCGCTGAACCTGCTCAGCCGCCTGCCTGCACCACACCACATCGAAACGATCGCCGGCGACCATTCCCGATCGATCCTGTCACGCTGGATCGGTTCACTGCGGGCAAATCTGCACCGTCATCAGCAGGACCTGATCACCGCAGCATCCAATGGACAGCGCCCGTCCCTGAGAAATTGTCGCGAAGGGGTTGTCGACCTTCTCATCGAATCGAGGTCTCATCTGAAGACATTGAGACGGAGATCGTCCCGGCGTACCCACCATGCACAATTGCGATCGGATGATCCGAACCGCCCCACTTCCGTCGCCGTCGCAGATCTTCTCTCCTCATCGGCGCAAGATCTGTATCGAGATCGACGAGAATCCACCATCGTCGCCAAGGGCCCCCAGGGCAGGATTCACATCTTCACCACCACGGGTAGGCACATCACCAGCGCCATCTACAGCGCAGAATCGACTCAGAACAGGATCTTGCGATCTCGCTGGATACCATTGACCGCTTCCGATGCGGCCCGCTTCATCGAGATGGTGAACAGAACGACCCGATCGCAGAAAGATGGAAGCCGCCCCGCCGAAGACGCATCATGAATCTTCGTGGCGACTCCAGCGACTCCACCAGCGAAGGAAACCGTCACCCAGAATCGAGTTCACTGCCGCCTCTGGGATTCCTCCGCGCCCCATCGCAGCCGCCAGTGCGTCCAGATCGGCATGATCGGTGAACCCCTCCGGCGTCGTCGAAATCCCATCGAGATCACTACCCAGTCCGACACGATCCTCGCCGAAGAACTCAATCAGGTGCTGAATGTGGCGCACCACCGTATCCAGGTTGACCTGCTCCTTCGGCGACGCGAGGAAGGGAGGAAATAGATTCACTCCGACCAATCCACCACTTTCGGCGATCAGCGACAGCAGTTCGTCCGACAGGTTTCGCGGATGATCATGTATCGACCGTGCATTGGAATGGGTTGCCAGCACCGGCACCCCCGACTCACAGACATCGATGACCCCTTCTCGGTTGAGGTGGGAGACATCTACCGCCCAACCGAGTTCGGCGGCGAGGGCCACCGCATCCTTTCCTAAATCAGTGAGACCCTGTTGCTGGTCATCCATGACACCCTGACCCAGCAGATTGGAACCGTTCCAGGTGATCCCGAGAATCCTGGCTCCTCGCTGATGAAGTACCTCGATACGGGATAGATCATCACCGATGCACAGGGCGTTCTCGATGGTTGCCAGCATGGCAACCTCACCAGCAGGTAATTGAGCTACCTCGCGAGGGGACACCACCCGCTGAAACGGTTCTCCCTCATCGTCGTGCAAGCGATCACGGACGTCGAGGAGTCTGTTGCAGTGCCCCCACGGATCTGCATTCTTGTCCTCGGTGAAGACCGCAGTGCACAGTAGTCTCACTCCGCCTTCGCAACAGCTTCGAGCGTCGACCTGAAGATCGTCACGACAGGGAGAGAGTCCACCCCCCTTTTCCTCGAGACGCCACAGCGTATCCACATGTAAGTCAGCTCGCATCGTCATCCAATCTACCCAGTCGCCACGATCCAAGGCTGAAGACATCCAGTAAACCTGCCTCCTCGATGCGATGCACCGAGACAGGGTCGCTGGCGGCGATCACCTGGAAATCTGCGGAAGTCCCCTCCTCGAGGGTGCCCCAGCCAGGCGGTAACCAGTTTCCCTCCGCGGCACCGGCGCTTCGCCAGTGAAACGCCTTCTCGAATCGAACACATTGCTCGGAGAAGAAGCTCTCCCCGGCCCCGTCACGGGGCAAGCGTCTCACTGCAGCATCGATATCGAGCCAGGGATCGGCACTCTCGATGGGAGAGTCGGAACCGAGAATCAACGGGATCCCCGCCTCGTCGACGCTTTTCAGAGCAAGAGCATTGGCCGCACGATCGCCCCAGCGCTCGAGCAGGATGGCCCGGTCCTGGTACAGATGACACGGCTGCATCGATGCGATGCTGCCCACTTCTCGAATCGCTGCAAGGTCTGACCGATCAAAGCACTGGAAGTGCTCGATTCGATCGGGCAATCGCTCCGAACGAAGTGATCGCGTCAATCCGATGACTCGATTGGCCTCCTTCACCGCAGCATCGCCGATGGCGTGAATCGCCAGTGCCCAGCCACCTTCCGCTGCCAGCCGTGCGGTTTCATCGAGATCGACGGAGGGACGACGAACACAGCCAAACTGGCCCGGCTCATCCTGGTATTCATCTTTCATCCATGCGGTCCTGGAACCGAGAGTCCCGTCGATGAAGATCTTGATCCAGCGCATGGCGAAGGGATCCTGTCGATCTCCTACGGGAAGCGGTGCAACCCCCCGCTCCACGGCACTCAGGAACTCCTCCTCGGGAAGTCCATGTCGAATGCGAACCCCGAGATCCTTACCGAATGACTCCTCCTGCAAGATGGCGATGGAATCACCGCGATCAAAGGAAGTCACGGCAGCGATCCCCTGTTCCAGCAACCAACGAGTCGCCTGACCCGCATCCCCTGCTTCGCCCCGCTCCATCGCCGCCCACACCTTTTCCGCATCCTCCTCGGTGACGATGCCGTCATGCCGATCCGTATCAAACCCTGCCTGACGAAGAGCACGACTGGAAACGAGAGCACGATGGTGATCGGAGTTCCACAGGAACACCGATGCCCCGTGAAACTGTTCATCGAGAAAGCGTCGTGGATCGGGTGGCAGATGGCGTGGCAGTGGATCTTTCCAGCCATGACCGATCCAGTTCTTGAGGACTGCAGAACCGTCGCCTCCATGCGTCTTCAGTAACTCGACGACATCCGCTGTACTGCGATCGGCCAGCGAATGCTGGCGAGAGTGTTGCATCGAGTAGAGCAGGTGTTGGTGGCTATCGACGAAGGCAGGCAAGACCCACAGATCAGCAAGGTCGAGTACCCTGGCACCGCTTCGGTCCCCCTGGCCAGCCTCCGACCAGCGCGTGATGACTCCATCGTCGACCCGAAGGTCGAACCGATGATCCGGTGACCCCGGATAGCGCCGGACACCTTGAAGCAACCAAGAGTTCATCGACATCTCCAGGATGAAAAAAGGGGAGCGACCCGTTGCGGATCGCTCCCCTGTGTCCGTGACGCTTTAGCGGCGTCCTCCACGGTCTCCACCGCGATCTCGGCCTCCGCCACGTCGATCGCGACCACCACCGCCACCGCGGCCACCTCGATCTGGCTTCCCTGAATCATCAGCGGGAACCGGCTCGAGCTTACCTTCGTCGATGAGGACAGCCTTGTGAGAAAGCCTCAGTCGACCCTGAGGATCGCTCTCGAGGACCTTGACCCGCAGCGAATCGCCACGCTTGACGACGGAAGAGACATCGTCAACGAAATCTCCCGACAGTTCCGAGACATGGACGAGACCTTCTTGCCCGGGCAGAACCTCGACGAAACATCCGAAGTCCTTGATCGAGACCACCTTTCCGTCGTAGGTGCGTCCCACCTCGACATCCTGGGTAATCATCTCGATCTGCTCACGGGCGTCGTTGGCACTGTCGAAGTCCTTACCCCAGATGGTGATGACACCGGAATCGACGATCTCGATCGTCGCACCGGTTTCTTCCTGGATCCCTTTGATCACCTTGCCACCAGGGCCAATCACCAGACCGATCTTCTCCGGATCGATGGTAATTCTCATGATCTTCGGTGCCAGTGGAGAGACTTCCTCCCTCGGACGATCCAACTTCTTCAGCATTTCACGAAGGATGTGCAGTCGACCTTCACGAGCCTGCTCCAGCGCACGCCCCATCAGATCTCGACTGAGGCCTGAAATCTTGACGTCCATCTGGAGGGCAGTGATTCCCTTCTGGGAACCGGCAACCTTGAAGTCCATGTCGCCATTGTGGTCCTCACTGCCGAGGATATCCGAGAGGATGTAGTGGTCTTTGCCATCCTCGATGAGCCCCATGGCGATTCCCGCCACCGGTCTCTTGAGGGGAACTCCGGCATCCATCAGCGCCAGGGTTCCACCGCAAACGCTCGCCATCGACGACGAACCATTGGATTCGGTGATGTCGCTGACGATACGAAGGGTGTAAGGGAAATCGTCATGATCGGGAAGGATGTGACGGATGGCGCGCTCGGCCAGGGCACCGTGACCGATTTCACGACGCTTGGGACCCCGGTTGGGCCACGATTCTCCGACACAGTAGCCGGGGAAGTTGTAGTGCAGCATGAAGTGATCACGCTTCTCGTCGATCAAACCATCGACGCGTTGTTCGTCGAATGAGGTTCCCAGTGTCGCCGTGACGATCGCCTGGGTCTCACCGCGGGTAAAGAGCGCGGAACCATGCGTTCTCGGCAACAACTGAAGATCGGTATCGATATCACGAATATCTGTCAGGGAACGGCCATCACTTCGCTTCTGTTCGTCGATGATGATGTCGCGCTCGACCTTTTTCTTCACGTTGGAAAGGAACTTCTTGACCTCCTTGGGATCATTTTCGCAAGTATCCGCTTCCAGTTGATCGGCAGGACAGAGCTTCTCGAAAACCTCGTCACAAACCGCTCCAACAGCATTCGATCTGGCGAACTTGCCATCGGTACGAATCACCGACCGGACACCGTCATAGGCCATCGAGAAGACCTTCGCCTTCAACTCCTCGTTCACCTCCGGAGCCACGAACTCGATCTTCGGCTTGCCGGCCACGCTGGCGAATTCCTTCACCATCGAGACCACTTCACCGGAAACCTCGTGTGCTTTTTCAAGGGCATCGATGATGTCCTCTTCAGCAACTTCTTTGGCTCCCGCTTCGACCATGACGATGGCATCTTCTGTACCCGCCACCACCAGGTCGATATCCCCGGCATCGCGCTGTTCGTGCGTGGGATTGATGACCAGCTCTCCTGCGACCCGACCGACTCTCACCGCTCCGATGGGCCCCTGGAAGGGCAACTCGGAGATGGAGAGGGCGGACGAAGCCGCGATCATCGCGAGGATATCTGGATCATTCTCGCGATCGGCGGAAAGCACGGCGACCGTTACCATGACGTCCTTCATGTATCCATCTGGAAACAGCGGACGTACAGGGCGATCGATCAAGCGGGCGGTCAAGACCTCTTTCGTCGTTGGCCGACCTTCTCTCTTGAAGAAGCCACCGGGGATCTTGCCTGCTGCGTAGTTGTTCTCGCGATAATCGACCGTTAACGGGAAGAAGTCCCCGCCCCAGCGCGGCTCGCCCCAGGTCACTGCGCAGAATACTGCGCAATCGCCACAGCGGACGATTGTCGATCCTGCAGCCTGTTTTGCAATCTGGCCAGTTTCGATGGTGATCGTACGACCACCGATCTCCCGGCTCACAATATGTTTCATCATTCCTCCTGGCAGACTCCGCTGCCTGAGCGCTCCTGCGCTCTCATCTATTATCTCTCACCTGTAAATTACTTCTGATTTGGAAATGGTACCGCCCGGGATCCACTGCTACTCCTGTGACAGGAGCCAGCCTCTGGGGATCAACCAGGTGGGAAGGGAACAATAGTTTGCGAACTCTCACTGCAACCACCGGGACCGCAGTTCGTGATCTCATCAACTATCGACGTAGTCCCAGTGCTTCGATCAAGCGCAGGTACTCGGGACGGTCCTTGCGCTGCAAGTACTGGAGGAGCCTTGATCTCTTCCCGACCAGAACCAACAGGCCGCGTCGACCTGCGTAGTCCTTCTTCATAGAACGAAGATGCTCGGTGATATTCCGGATCCTCTCCGTGAGAATGGCGACCTGGACCTGGACTGATCCCTTGTCGTTCTCGGAGGTGCGGAACTGTTCGATCAACTCGGTCTTGCGTTCTGCTGTGATGCTCATCTGTCGTGCTAACCCTGTTCTCTATCTCGGTTTCTCTGAAAAATCATGTTCGCAATACCGTTCCGGTGTCGGGACGATATCGAATTGAATGTGGATGCTACAAGGATGCCCTCGAAGGGCAAGACAATGTAGCGCCAAAGTGCCTAAATTGGTGGATTACCGGCAGAATTGGACCTCTCAGCCGCCTCGATCAGCCCCTCCGGGTCCGCCACATCGGGGGTTCCTGCATCGAGAAAACTCTGCAGGAGGATGGCAGCGGCCTTCTCATCGATCCCGGAAGAACCTCCCATCTGCTGCGCCTGGGATGAGGTGAGCCGTTCATCCCACAACTGGATGGAGAATTCCAGTTGCTGACGTAGCCACAGAACCAGCTGATAGGAGCGCACAGCCATCGGCCCGAACGATCCATCCATATTTCTGGGCATACCGATCAAGACCCCCTGAACCTGGAATTCCTCATCCGCTGCCTTGATCCACTGAACCAGCTCCTCGCGGCTGGAAACCACCTCCCTCGGGGTGGCCAGTACCGACAGTGCATCGCCTCGAGCGATGCCGATTCGCTTCTCACCGGGGTCCACACCGATCCAGACGCTCATGCCGAATCCCCTATCCTGCTCTCCAACTGCGACAACACCTCACGAAACCCACCACTGGCGACCTCCGCGTGACTGGCCACGACGACCAGATCGGGGGTGATGGCAACAAGAACATCCTGAAGGGAGTCGACCATCCAGCGCTGGCAGCCTTCTCCGAAAAATGTGACCCCATGACAGCGATGAAACCCCGACTCGAAGCGACTCGAAGAAGCCTCAGCCACCGATGGGCAGATCCGCAAACCCTCGTCACCACACTCGATGAAGATCGATTCCACTCCCAGCAGAACGATCTGTTTCGAGACAGCACCCTGAACCTGTGCCGGAAGGGAGCGGATGCACAGCTGTTCCGCAGCGGCCACGTGATCATCCGGCGAGAGGGTGTCAGCCACCTCGAAACGTACATTTTCTGCAGGATCAGTCGAGACTTGCCCCCTCAACTCGGTCCAGTTACCGAGGTCCTTCCACTGTCCGGCATATTTGAAGGCCATCATCGAGGGCCACAGTTCGCTGCGAGTCAGCATGAAGTGATCAAAGGAGCAGGAAGGCACCTGTTCTGCCAGGGGGCGGCCCTCGACGAGATTGACCCCCAATGCCTTTCGAACCACATCGAGAATCAGGGAAACCGGCATCAAAAAGGTACCGCAATTGCGGAGGCCTCCTTGTTCACGAAGGGAAACGATCTGTCCGTCATCGGGTTTTTCCACGAACTCCGCGACGGTGCTGAAAGGAGCATCCGCATCGCAAACGATGAAACCGAGAGATCGATCAGGAGCACCCGGTGAAGCGAGTAGCCACAGGCGCTCAGGCATCGACGATGCGACCCTCTGCATCTCCCGAATTGCTTCGATGTACATCTCAGGATCTTCGATGTACTGGTCGGAAGGCATCACCAACAGCCAGCTGTCCGGTTGCGACGAAGCCAGCGACTCGGCAAAAGCAACGATGGCAGGAGCAGTATCCCGCGGCTCCTGTTCGACAAATCTGAGACAGCCTGCGACATCGTCAAATGCGCCCTCACCGGCAACAAGATGCACCCGATCGATACCGACCAGCGACCGCGCTCGTGCCAGCGTCGATTCCAGTAGTGTTTCGTTCCCCAGGAGCGGCAGGATCTGCTTCGGCCTGGCTCGGCGACTCCATGGCCACAATCGTTGCCCATGTCCCCCAGCGAGCACCGCCACGTGAGGAGCACTATTCATCTTCAAGATATCCTTCCAGTGCTTTCCTCAGACGGTCAAGTCCACGAGATTTCGGCTGCAGCCGCAGTGTTTCCTTGTAATGTTTCGCAGCTTCGACCTTCATCTCCATCTCGAGGTAACAGGCCGCTCGCTTCTTGGCGACTTCGGCCTGGCCGACACGATCGAGCCCCAGTTGCTCCGCCCTCCGAAGGTATTCGAGGCCGATCCGTGGGTCGATCCGTCCACCTGTTCGCTTCAGCAACAGTCTCTGAGCACGCTCCTTCGCCTCCGCATAGCAGGGACGTTTTTGATTTCTCGTCGCCTCGACCCGGATCAGGTCCTCGTACCATTCCAGAGCTGCGCTGAAGTTTTTCCGATCCTGCTCGATTTCGCCGATCAAGAAACAGACATCGACGAATTCACCGGCAGTGAGATGTTTTCGAAGAGAGAGCCTCGCACCCGGCTCAAGTTCCATCAGCCGATCCATCGCTTCGTCGACTCGCTGTTCCAGGAGCAGATAGAGCACCGTCCTGACCCGGGCACTGGGACGATCACTCTCGGTCACGTGAGGAATCGCCGACTGATCGGGATCCTGAGAGATGACGATTTTCCACATCTGGTCGTAGCGATCGCGGCGTTGGTCGTCGGAGAGAACCTCGAATGCCTCGAGGACCTGACGAAGTTCTTCGGGGTCGCGGGGGTGTTCCACCTTGTCGGGATGGATCTCCAGTAATCTCTTACGGAACGCCTGCCGAACGTCCTCGGCACTACAATCTGGATCGACGCCCAGCAGCCGATAGTGGTCGATGAAACCAGAGCTCATACCGAATGCTCCCGTTCGAGCCACAGCGTCACCGGACCGTCGTTGACGAGATGAACTTTCATGTCAGCACCGAAGCGTCCCGTCTTCACATCAGAAACACCCTGTGACTCGAGAAGATCAACGAAGTCGTCGAACAGAGGTTCAGCAAGAGCAGGATCGAGGGCATCAACGAAAGAGGGGCGGCGACCTTTACGACAATCTCCATAGAGTGTGAACTGACTCACCGCCAGAAGTTCGCCTTTGACATCGAGTAGAGACCGATTCATCTGGCCCTCTTCATCGGCAAAGATCCTCAGGCCCGATACCTTTCGCGCCATCCACTCGATCTGATCGTGGCCATCGCCAGATCCCAGACCAACCAGCAACAGGATCCCGGCATCGATGACACCGACGACATCGCCATCCACCTCGACGCTCGCATTCATGACTCTTTGCACGAGAACTCGCACGCCACCTCCTGTCCAGGTAGCGATGGTACAAGATGTAGCAGATTTGTGAAAAAATCTCGCTCAGCTGGCAGGATCGGCTTCCTCGACCACATCATGGCAGAAGCGAACTCCATCCTCGGCGGCGATGTCCACCGACCTGAAACTGGCGGGCATTCCCGTCTGCGGATCGACGGTCATCAACACGCCACAGAGGTGAGCATTCTGTTCCGCCACGGTAAAGGGGGCATGCATCGAGGTCAGGAACTTGTGGAGAACCGGTTCGGCGTCACGCCCGATGACTCCATCATAAGGGCCAGTCATTCCCATGTCGGAGATGTATCCGGTACCACCCGTCAAGATACGGGCATCTGCGGTCAACACGTGAGTGTGGGTACCCACCACTGCCGTGACCTTGCCATCCAGGTACCAACCGGCGGCCTGCTTCTCGCTGGTCGCTTCGGCATGAAACTCGACGATTCGGACCTTCACGTCGTCAGGAATCTCCTCGAGGATGGTATCGAGGGTTCTGAAGGGGCATGCAACCGGCTCCATGAAGACTCGCCCCAGGACGATGACGTAGGCAACCTTCGTTCCCGAATCGGTCTCGATCACCGACCACCCCTTGCCGCTGGCAACATCGGGATAGTTGTGAGGACGCAAGCAAAGTGGTTCATTTTCAAGAACCTCCAGGTTGTCGCGTCTCTTCCATGCGTGATCTCCGAGGGTCATCAGGTCAACACCTGCAGCCCTCAGTTCATTGAATATCTTCATGGTGATTCCGGACCCCGCTGCAGAATTTTCTGCATTGGCGATGACCAGATCGAGATCGAGTGTATCCCGAAGACCAGGAAGTCGATCCTTCACCAGGTTACGACCAGGTCGCCCGACGATATCGCCGATCAACAGAATTCGAAGATTTCCATCGCTATCGGGCATACTCGACCACTCGTGTCTCCCGGATCAAGGTGACCTTGATCTCTCCGGGATAGGTCAGTTGCTCCTCGATCTGCTTGGCGACCTCGTGCGCCAGCCTGACCGCTTTCTTGTCATTGATCTTCTGTGCGTTGACGAAAACACGCACCTCGCGACCTGCCTGGATCGCCTGTGCGTTGGAAACCCCTGCGAAGGAGTTGACCAGCCCCTCGAGCTTCTCGAGACGCTCGACATATCGATCGAGTGATTCGCCACGGGCCCCGGGACGACTTCCGCTGACGGAATCGGCAGCCTGAGTGAGTACAGCATAGATGCTCTCCTGTGGAACATCGTTGTGGTGACTCGCAGCCGCATTGATGATTTCCTTGGGTTCGTCGTATCTCTTCAGGATGGTAGCACCGATCTCCGGGTGTCCTCCTTCGTACTGGTGATCCACCGCCTTGCCGATGTCATGGAAAAGCCCACATCTCTTGGCAAGGTCCTGATCGAGGCCAAACTCGGCGGCGATCATGCCGCAGATCCGGGCACATTCCACCGAATGGGACAGTACATTCTGGCCGTAGGAAGTCCTGTACTTGAGACGACCGAGCATCGTGACCAGCTTGGGATGAACTCCAGGCAGATCGAGGTCGAAGGAAACCTGCAGTCCAGCTTTCTGGATCTCCTCGTTGAGACTCTTTTTCGATTCAGCAACGACCTCTTCGATCCGACTGGGGTGGATTCGACCATCCTGAAGGAGTTTGTTGAGGGCTCGCCCCCCCATCTCCCGACGAATCGGATCAAAGCAGGAGAGAGTGATGACTCCAGGACTGTCGTCGACGATGACGTCGACACCTGTTGCTTTTTCGAAGGCACGGATGTTCCGCCCCTCACGGCCGATGATCCTGCCCTTCATATCATCAGAAGCGATCTCCACACTTGTCACGGTGGATTCCTGACAGTAACTGGAGGAGATGCGCTGAAGGGTCGAGGCGAGAATATCACGTGAACGGGATTCGGCCGTATCCTTGACCCGGTCGACCATTCTCTGGATCAGCACGTCACCCTCATGGTCGACATCTCTCTGCATCTTTTCGATGAGAGAATTACGCGCTTCTTCCCGGGTCATGTCTGCGATGCGTTCCAGATTCTCCCGCTCCTGGTCGATCACCTCTTCCAGTTCACCCTCACGCTTTTCGATGCGCAATTTGTGGTTGGAGAGGGAAGATTCCTGTTCCTGGAGAGTCGATTCTTTCTTGCTGAGGAGAGCCATCCTGCGCTCGAGACCGTCTTCTCTCTTGGAGAGTTGACGCTCCTGCTCCTTGGACTCTTCTCGAGCCTCGCGCTGCTCCTGCTGCAGATCACGGCGCTGCTGTTTGGCCCAGTCCTGTGTCTCTTCCCTGGAATCCTTGCGGATTCGGTCCGCTTCCTCGCGGGCTTCTTCCAGCAAGGTCCGTCGCGTCTCCTGAGCCCGCTTGGCGGTATGTGCCGCCATCAGCGCAGCGACGAGGAGCAGGGCACCACCACCTACCAGTGGAAGCCAGCCATCGGTTGATTCTGCCATCAGGAACACAGATCCCCGTAGCAATGGGTAAATTTCTAACAAATCAAAATCCTCCCGCAGAAGAAACTGCAGGGGAAAAACCAGTGGCAGCGACTGTCTCTCTTACTGTGAGAGCACCTCGATACTTCGGATTCGGATGAGCCGGGCTCCTGTACTGGGGTCCTGTTCTTCAACAGCACCCACGATTCCAACCCTTTTATTGACGTATGTATCAAGTTTCAGTTCGCCACCGTTGAGGTAATAAAGGAGTTGATTCCCCTTCATCAGTTTGTGCGTCGCCTCAACGTTTCGGTGTTTCCCCAGAGGGACAACCCAGCCGACCGCCTGGTATTTGACGCCAGGCTGCGTGCTGCGATGTCCAGTTCTCCGCAAAATCTCGTCTTCTTTCGCCCTGGCCACTTCTCTTTTGGCCTTGGCGTCAGCTTGCTGTTTTTGAATTTGCACCAATCTTCGGTGCAACGGCACAAAGTGTTCCTGAATTGTACGTGCGAGGTCCTTGACCACCTCGACCTCACCGATGTCCTCGCTCGAGGTTTCGATGACCTTCATCTCCTCAAGGATCCCCCTGAAGTTCCAGTCCACTGGATTCTTCTCGGTCTCCTTCTGGAATTGTTCGAATAATGCCTTCAGTCGAGGCGATTCAAATGCCGGAATCTTGACGGTATTGGGATCGATCGGTTGAGCGGGATCTTCGATCCCCCGTGCATCCCCCGTCACTCCAGCTTCATCGCCAGTTTCACCATGATTCTTTGGAGTCCCGGGCGTGACCACCTCGGCTCCTGCTTGTCCACGACTGCTCAGTTGCTGGTGCTGCCTGGATAGATGCAGCGGGTCGAGACCGGAATCAATTCGACGTACATAATCGCCGTGAATCCATGCGTGTGCATTGAGAGGTGCGAACACCTCCACCCATTTGCCACTCGCATCTGTTTTTCCGGTCGGGGTCAGCAACTGTCCTTGTTCAGTCAATCCAAGCGGTGCATGAATTGTGCCTGCAGAAGCTCGCATCCGAACCCTGCTGCCGGTAACACGCACCTGCTCACCTTGTGGAGCGAGGAAATCGCCGTGGACCCAGATCGGCCGATCGGCGGGAACCGCGATCTCTACCCAGTCTCCCTTGCCCGCCACTGCGATGAAGGGAGTTCCCCCGCGCAACTGGAAGAAGGAGAAGTGATTGGTAGAAGCTCCGGTTCTGACATTGACCACAGCACCGGTCACCTCACCTAGCCAGGGGCGCAGTGTCGGCTCGCCGCGGACTGGCTCGTCCTGGGCGGTCGCTGTCGACCCGAGGAGGATCGTCAAACACAACGCAATCCTGGTTGCGGTGAACCGGGAGAGGATCGAAAGGGATCGCTGAGGTGTGAATTTCTCCGCCCCAGCTGTTGAGGTGCTACGGCACTCGATCATTTCTGGTGACTCGACTGTCATCGTTGCGGCGTTCTTCAAGGTGATCCTCCTTCCCCTCTGTCTCTCCGATGGCCTACTGAACAGGGACGAAATCGGCTTGCATGAGGAGATAACTCCCATCCCGGTCCGGGAATTGACCCGAAACCAACCGATCCCTCCCGTTTCCAATAACATCGGACAGGAGACAAGGGATCCTAGATCGGGTGCGGGAGCGTGTCAACTTCAGGCCCATTTACGCGGGCAATTGTTCTGGCCAGGGAGAAATGGCGTCAGTCGTCTCGGATCAGCAATAATTCGCCGATTCGACAGCTCTGGGAGATGGCGGTGACGGGGCACTTTGCCCTCATCAAGGAGAAGACCGGTAATCCCCGCCCCGACAGCGTCTGGTGATGGGAAGATCCCTTGGCGACGATCAGATCCGCCGATTGAATCCGTTCACGGAGAGGATCGGAGACCTCGTCCAGCATCAATCCGAGGCTATTTCCCTCGATCGAATGCATCTCCTCTGCTCCCCCGGCTCCGAGCAGGTTTGCCCGCTCGATATCGCCGCTACAAGCCTTCAGCAGCATCGGAGACTCATGGACGAAACTGCTGATGCGGAGAGAAGGCTGCAAACGGTGCATCTGAGCCATCAAAACCGCATCCCCGGGTAGTTCTGGAGCAGAATCGTGAATGAAAACCACCCTGACCGCAGTGGAGAGGGCCTTCTCGAAGGCTGAGCGCTCCTCGTGGGCAAAGCCCTCGTCGACTGGATCCCCCGCTCGAAGACCCAGATGGCGAAGGTCGTCCCGGAATGCCTTCGACTGGAGGATCTCGTTGGAAAAGACATTACAGCGGGCAGAAATCAGCAACGCCCGCCCCAGCGGATCCGCATCTTCCTCCACCATCTTTTCCATACCAGCTCGCGCCTCGATCATCTCTCCGAACCAGCGCTCCCGGATCTCGCTCCACGGATCGACCGAACCGAGCACCGCATGAACCCTCTTCAGGAGCCCCCCCACCTTTTCAGCAGGGGACTCTCCAGAATCGGAATCCGCCAGGATTCTCATCGATTCATCGACGACCTTTTGCTGGAGCCACTCATCGTCACTGATGCGTTCAGCGGTACAGAGAGCGCGCCGAAGTGCACAGGAATAACAGCGGGGAACGAACCGGCCCAACTGTCAATTACCCGACTGATAGTTTTGAAGTTCCTCGGCAGAGAAAACCATCTTGGTGGGAAAGGCATCGCGAAAACGTACACCGGCATGGGGTCGCAGAACCTGGATCTCACGAAGCACCGACCGTGCTGCATCGAGATCGGGGAAGGGACCGACGAACACACTGAATCTCTTACCTCTTCTGGAATCGGTGAGACGCACTCGCGCCCTGGCAGAGGTCAGACCTGAATCGACATACTGGACCAGCTTATCGACCACTGCCGGATCACTGCTCAACTGTTGACCGATCATCACGGCGTACAGGGTTTGCGATGTCAGCACCTCCGGTTCGCCGGCAGGCGTAGGCGCGACCGCAGTCACATCTCCTGCGTCACCATCTCCAGCGGCATCCTCTTGAATGATGTTTCTCACTGCAGGACGGATCTCCGGCTCCGGATCGAGCACAGCCCAGGGAGCCTCCTCCGCCAGTGGCGTGTTCTGCATCTCGGCGAGACCGGCGGGAGGAAGTGGTGTCGAATTACTCTTGCCGGAGAGGTAAGCAAGTGCCAGTAGCACGACGAAGGCGAGAGCAAAAACCAGAACCGTTGCCCGGCGAAACTCGATGGTTCCCGACAACAAGGAGTTACTGTCTCCTTGCCAGGTCGAATCATCGGTCGAGGTATTGCCTTCCGACAGTGGTGGCAGTCGCCTGCTGGAGATCGGCCCCTTGGCTGGGTCATCCATCTCGATCCGCCGACGAGATCGAGAAGCGGAATCCGATGGTGTGGATGCAGATGACTGCGTGGAACCGATTTCCTGATCGGATCGTTGATCCGATGACTCGCCGGCCCCTTTGCCCCTCAGTAGTTCAAACATACTCGAATCTCGACGCCCCACATGTCCCCCTTGATCGCTGCGGCACAGTACACCACGGAGAATAGGTGAGGCCACCGGAGTGGTCAAGAAGTGCGCATTGCGTTGTTCGATTGTCCCCCTCATCATGAGCAGCCGAAAACCGGGAAGGAAAACGATGAACCTGACCCTGTCCTTGACCCTGCTGATGCTGACGGCCCCCCCCAACCACCTGGAAGATCCCGGTATTCCCGTCACCATCGAGACGATAAATGGCCCCATCGAGGCGGATTGCCCCCAATTGACCGGGGATCAGCCAGTCATCACCATCGCCGACTCCCCTTATCCGGTGCGCGATCTTCTCTCCATCCGATTTCGCAACGGAGAGGAGCAGAGCGGCACCTCCGACCAGATCCGCCTCATCGACGGCACCCTCTGGATGGGCCGGATGAAGACCACCGACGTCGCCGGAGAAGATCTGCTGATCTGGACCACCCCATCGCTTGCCTCCTCCCTCCACATCTCCCTGGAGGAGGTGGTCGAATACCGGGAGAGTCGCGCGCCGCAAGTGCCGTTCCCCAGTCCGGATCCCGATTCAGATCAGTTACTCACTTCCGATGGGGCGCTGCTGACGGGGATTCTCGAGAGTCTTCTGGTGGAGGGAATCCGCTTCGACGACCCTTCTCTGGGTGATCTCACCATTCCCTGGAGCAAGGTCCTCGCCTTCCGCCTGGCGGAAATCCCCAGCGACTCGTCCCCCCTCGAGGGGACCGAACTGCCGATTCGAGTCGTCACCAGAGACCGTTCGGTAATCCCCGGTCAGTTACGAAAGATCGATGAGGTGTCGATCGAGCTGACCCGCCATGACGGACAGCAGGTCGCATTCCCCCTCAACCGGATCCAGCAGATCTCCATCGAGCTGGGACGGGTGATCCCCCTCGGCCACAGATCACCCACCCTGGTCGCTGAGGGACTCCCCGGAAAGGGCTGGTTCCCGTGGACCTGGAAGGTGAACCAGAATGTGGTCGGTAAACCCCTGCAGATCGGTGGACGAAAGTTTGGCACCGGCATCGGAGTTCATTCCCGTTGCCACCTGACCTATGCCATCGAGGATGGAGACCGGGTTCTCACAGGAATCGCCGGTATGGACATCAGTAGCCGTCCCCCCGACGACGAGAAGGAGATCGGCTGTGCGAGATTCAGCATCTCCGTCGATGGAGAGACGGTCTTCGTCGAAGAGAGCATCTCCTGGAAGGATCCGGGAGTTCCATTCCGGATCCCCCTCGGCAAGGCGAGCACCTTCACCCTCAAGGTCGACCTGGGACCGGGCCATCACATCCTCGACCGCGCCAACTGGGCGAATATCCGCATCCTCAAGGATTGACCCCCGCACCGACAGCCCCGATGCACCGACAGCCCCGATGCACCGACAGCCCCGATGCAAAAGATCGCCAGCACCCTCGAAGGATGCTGGCGATCTGCGCGCCTCCTCGGCGCATCGGTATGGTGACTTTTCGTGCTCAGTCCCCCGGGTTATCGGGGCCCAGCTTGTTGTCCACCTTCATGTCTGTGTAGGTACCACCAGTCTCCTCGGCGAGCTTCCGCAGCCAGTCATTGGCCTGGGCCAGGCCCGGCATCTGCTGCCCTCCCTGGGTGAACGGATGAAAGCCGAAGCAGTGGATCTTGATCTTGCGGAACCGATTCAGTTCGAACACCTTGTCGAGGATGGGCCCGGTCGCATCGTTGACCTTTCCGTCCTTCGACGGCAATCCGTCGGAGAGGAAGAAGATCGTGTTGGTTCTCGGGTCCTGCATGAACGCCTCGACCAGCGCGTCCATCGTATTGGTATTGCCGTTGTGCTTGATCCCGTCGACCCACTTCAAGGCGGACTTCTTGTTGCCTGTACTGGCGGGGGTCGCCTTCTTCTTGAACTTGCTGACGGTGGTATCGAAACGAACGCAGTTGAAGGCGGCGTCCTTCGACATCTTCTTGATCACCTTACGAAGTTCTCGCTTGGCCATCTCCATCCGGGTCCAGAACTTGGCGAGACGGATCTGCTCCTGGGTCATCTGACCACCACCAGAAGATCCGCCACCGTCAGATCCATCTCCTCGACCGAGACCGGGGATATCATCCTTGTGGACGTACCTCATCGAACCGGAAGTATCGATGACGAAGACGATGTTTTTCGACTCCACCGGAACTCCCCAGAACTCCGGGTCGTTGCCGCGACGCTTCCTCTTGACTCCGGTCTTTCCATCGTGGGTTTCATCCATCGGATCAAAGGTGTTCTGACGCGGCTCCCACCACGAATACCAGTCCTCGATCAGATCAAAATCCTGGCCGGTCAACTCCCACAGTGAGTCACGTACCTGGTGGTAGAGGACGTCCTTGCGTTTCTTGACCAGCTTCTCCAGCAGCTTGATCATCGGTTCGACACCGATGGCGCTCTGACTCTTGCGGAACGCTTCCACTGCTGCGCCCTGCACGAAGGAAGATTTGTCCTGGAGGAAATCAACCAGAGCGGTCAGCGCTTCGTCATGGTCTGACCCCTTCAAGCGATCGAGTTTCTTCTTCAGCGCATCCTGCTGTTGCTTCAGCCGGTCGGGGATACCGGGATCGGCACCGGGGGGCAATCCGTTTTCCTCGATATCGCGGATCCTCTTGGCGATCTTCATCATGTCATCGCTGATCTCGCCACGCTTGTTGGTGGGGAATGCCAGAAGGTCTGCCAGGTACACCCGCTCACGGAAGTCGCTCTTGCTCTTGGTCTTGCCATAACGGGCCGTGACGAACTCGATCATGCCATCGTGGCGCGACAGTTCCTCGCAGATCGCCTCGTACACCCTCGGGTTGGGATTGGTCTTGAACCCCAGATCATAGAGAGCGTCGAGAGAATCCTCGGTTCCGTACCCTGCAATCTGACGGACCAGATCGGAGGCGTGGTCGAAATCCTCCCCGGCCATCGCCTTCTTGCAGTTCTTGACGAGTTTCTTGATCTCCTTGGAATCCATCGTGACGGAAGCAACGGCTGCTTCCTGCCAAAAGAGACTGCCGAGTGCAGGAAGTAGCATGAGTGCCAGCGTCAGGCTGAGCACTCTCTGGTGACAGGTCATCCGTCCTCCAAGTTCGCCGATCGATCGGCGCGAGATTGGGTCCTAGGTCACAGCGCCGCCGGGAACAGAGACCCACGGCGCAGAAAAAGGCTCGAGGGAGCGAAAGGGCCCTCTCGGTGCACCTTCACGATATCATGACGCTTCACGGGGTTCCATCTCCTTGGTAACCCCGGAATTCCAAAGTCGATGGTGATGAATTGTTCCGATTTGCATATCTTGGGCAGTAAGAGCAGATCCAGGAGGTTACTGATGTCCCAGCATCCCGACGACACTGACCGGCAGTATCACATCGGCCTTGCCCGCGGCGACGTGGCCTCACGCATCTTGCTTGCCGGGGATCCGGAGCGGGTGCGACGAAGCGCACAGAAACTGGATCGCATCGATGGCGAATGGTCGTGCCGGGAATACCTCACCGTCACCGGTCAGTGGCGAGGCGAGCAGGTCTCCCTGATGGCCACCGGCATCGGCGCCAGCAACATCGAGATTGCCATGATCGAGCTGTCTGCCATCGTCGACGACCCGGTACTGATCCGTGCCGGATCGTGCGGCGGACTCGACCCCGACATCCATCTGGGTGACCTGGTGGTGAGTTGGGGTGCCGTGCGGATGGAAAACACCTCCACCACCTTCGTGCCCGAAGGCTACCCCGCCGTTGCCCATCCCGAGGTGATCACCGCGCTGATGGACGGTGCCCGGGGCAATGGATATCCGGTCCACCTCGGAATCACCGCCACGGCGCCCGGATTCTACGGAGCACAGGGGCGACACGTACCCGGCTTTCCACCTCGAAATCCAGAAGTCATCGAGGAACTGGCCAGGATCGGAGTTGCCAACATGGAGATGGAGGCCTCGACCCTCTTTACCCTGGCATCGATGAAGGGCTGGAAATCGGGGTGTGTATGCACCGTCTTCGGTCGCCGTCACCACGATGAGTTCGTTCCCGTTGCAGAGAAACCGGCGCTGGAGGATCGCTGCGTCGAGGTCGCTGACGGCCTACACCGTCGAGATGGCTGCCTCGACGATGGTCAACAACCGGTCGCGAGAACGGCGACCAGTCTCCATCACCTCTTCGTGGCTCAACTGCTCCCCGGACATCCCCGCAGCCAGGTTGGTCACCAGCGAAAAACCCTGCACACGGAGCCCACAGTCGACCGCAGTGATCGCCTCCTGAACCGTCGACATGCCGACCAGATCCGCTCCCAGCTTGCGCAACATCCTCACCTCTGCTGGAGTTTCGTAGGTGGGGCCAGGAAGACCGGCATAGCAGCCACGAGGGAAGCCGGAAGCGAGAGCGGAAGAGCCGTTCCGACAGTGCTGCTCGGTGCGATCGATCCAGTCGTGATCAAAGAGACTCCTGTGCTTGCGGATGTGGGCGGAAACGGTATCGCTCACCTGCGGTGCAACACCCTGCATGTTGAGATGATCCTCGATGGAGACCACCTCTCCCGGACTCCAGCCGTCGCGGATTCCGCCGGCGGCGTTGGTCAGGATCAAACTGTGAGCACCGAGTGCGGCGAGGATGCGGATCCCCCGCACCACCTCTTCCACCTCGTATCCCTCGTACAGGTGCACCCTGCCCCCCAGCAGTAGCACCTGTTTCTCTCCGACCTCGCCGAGGATCCACTCGCCGCCATGTCCCGCCACCGAGGGGCTCGGCATACCGGGGATCTCCTCGACAGCGATTCGACAGTACTCGAGCAGGGCGCCCTCCGGAAACTGGATACCGGATCCGAGTACGACACCTGCGGCGGGAGAGATCCCGGACCAATCCTGCTGCGACGACTTGCTCGCCTCGCGCCATCGATCACGAATCCACCGACACGCCTCATCGACATCGAATCGATCGGTCATGGCAGCAGGATTCCTGCCACACAACCGGTCATCAGGGCAGCGACCGTACCTCCGACCAGGGCGCGTAGGCCAAGCGATGAGAGGCGAGGTCGTAAACTCTTCTCCAGGGAAGAGATGCCGCCGATCTGGATCGCCACGCTGGCGAAGTTGGCAAAACCACACAGCGCATAGGTGGTAAGTGCCTTCGACCGGTCACTGAGGGTGTCGACTCCGGACAGTTCCATGAAAGCCACGAATTCGTTGAGCACCGTCTTCATGCCGATCAGAGAAGCGACGGTGGATACATCCTTCAGGTCGACTCCGAGCAGCCAGGCAAACGGGTAGAAGATCCACCCGAACAGGTCCTGCAGGTTGAAGTATGGCGAACTCTCCAGGGTCGGATCCGGCATCTCGATGACGGACGACTGCAGCGACAACAAGAAGTAGGCGATGTGCTGGGTGAGCCACGCAAGACTGGCATTCGCCAGTGCTACCAGCGCAACGAATGCAATCAACATTGCGATGACATTGAGCGCCAGGAGCAACCCCTCACTGGTTCCGCGACATGCGGCATCGAGAAGATTGGAATCGGTTCGCTGGATGTCCAGTTTCGCAGCGGTGGGATCTCCCAGATCCTTCTTCTCGGGGACCAGCAATTTGGCCGCGACCAGGGCGGCTGGAGCCGACATGAAACTGGCAGCCAGAAGGTGTCCGGCATCGATTCCAAGACTGACATAAGCAGCGAAGACGCTACCCGCCACCGTCGCCATCCCCCCGGTCATCAGCGCCATCACCTCGGAATCGGTCATCTTCTTCAGGTAGGGACGGATCACCAGCGGCGCCTCCGTTTGCCCCGCAAAGATATTCGCCGCAGCTGCCAGAGATTCGGGACCGCTCGTCTTCATCGTCAGTTGCATCAGACGGGCGATCACCCACACCACTACCTGTAACAAACCGATGTGATAGAAGATCGCCATCAATGCCGAGACGAAGATGATGGTTCCAAGGAGAACGATCCACAGTTGAAATCCAGCCCCGTCCGCCGACGACAAGGTGCTGAAAACCATGCCGGTACCCACCTCGGAAAAGTCGAGGATCCCCTGGAAGATCTCCTTCGCACCGGAGGTGAATGAGTTACCCCAGTCGGTCCTCAGGATCAGAAAGGCCAGAACCAGCTGCAATCCGACCCCCCAGTAGACGGTGCGCCAACGCACCTCGGAGCGAGAGGTGGAGATCACCCAGCACAGCGCCACCAGAACCACCAGGCCTAGCAAGCTTCGTCCACGGTCGAGCCATGAGGCACCAGCGTCCTGCGTCTCCGTGCCGATGTACACCTCGGCAGCGATGGAGGCGTAGATTTTTTCATCGGAATCGATCTGTTCGAGGGCACGCTCCGTCGCCTCGAGCACCGACAGTCCACCATCCCCTTGCGGCGCATCTGCCAGCAGATCCCATCCATCACCACCGGTGGCCAGGTAGTCGTTGGTGGCGATTTGCAACTTGGCATCATCTGAAACAGGAGCTCCCTGCAGGAGGATCCGCTCCACCTCGATCGGTCCGCCATCGGCGACCGCAACCTTTACCTGAACGCCATGAAAGTCGACTCCACGGCCCTCGGTGGTGAGCGACTTGCTGACCAGCTGCTTCAG